>NZ_JAHBBD010000009.1 GCF_019331775.1 Bifidobacterium phasiani | reverse complement strand
GGCGTGCACGCCGGGATGCTGTCGTTGTGTATCCATGACACAACCACACCACCACCGTCAACCATGCCCCAGGACAAGCGTCAACCATGCCCCAAGACACCCGTCAACCATCCGCCGAAACAAGACACGGCACGACAGGATTCCGTACCACGGGGTACGGTACGGTGCAGCATGAAACCATGAACGCTGCGGTTCCGCATCATGGCACAACACGATCCAAGGCCGGCACATGGAGATCCCGAACCGGGTACGGTACACAAGCCCACCAACTCCCCTGTTGGGGATTCCGTACCACGGTACGGTACAGTAGCTCCACAGAAACGTTGGAATTCCAAGGATCAGGATTCCGTACCGTACCACGGTACGGTACGGTGCAGCCCAAAACCGGCACGGCAGGGTTCCGTACCACGGGGTGCACGAAGGCCCCGGGGAATCCGCACGCGCCGGGTGCATCAGCAACGGCGGCGAATCCCTGCGGCGACCCGCACGCGCCACCGCAGGATGCACATGATCCCGGTACGCCAAGCGCCCGCGCACACCCCATATTCCCCGAAAGCCGGAACGGGCGGCACCACACGGCAGAAGCCCGTCACACCATGCAACCGACTCAAGCCCACATACGGCGGGCACCCACGACGATCGTCCACTACTTCCGGCAGCACTTCATTCAAGCCCCGCATACGACGGGACCCCGCCGGCCTCATTGAACTGCCTCCCATTCTTGTGCACAAGAAATGGGAGGCAGTTCACATCGGTCGGCGGGGTCCCGTCACATCGCCCCGGATCGGCCGCCGCCCTCAGGCGGACGACGGCCGGTCACAGGTCCGCGATCAGTCCTCGAACGGATCGAAGTCGCGGCGCACGCGACGGCGCGGACGCTCGGAACGCTCCTCGCGGTCGGCGCGGTACTCGTCGTAGTTCTCGTCGGCGGCGTAGCGCGGGTTGCGATCGTCGCGACGCGAACGGTAGCCGCGGCGCTCCTCGCGGTCGCCACGGCGGTCGTCGCGATCGGAACGGCGGTCATCGTCGTCGTAGTCGCGGCGGCGACGGCGCGGACGCTCGTCGTAGTCGCGATCGTCGTAGCGGTCGTCGCGCTCGCGGCGGCGGCGCGGACGCTCGTCGTAGTCGCGATCGTCGTCGTAGTCGCGGCGCGAACGGTAGCCGCGGTCCTCGCGGTCGCCGCCGCGGCGGTCGTCGCGATCGGAACGGCGGCCGCGACGGCGGTCGTCGGAGCGCTCGCGGCGCGGAGCGGAGGACTCCTGCTCCTCGAAGCCCGGGATGGCCAGGCTGATCTTGCCGCGGTCGTCGACGCCCTGCACGATCACCTCGACGGTGTCGCCTTCCTTGAGCACGTCCTCGACGGCGTCGATGCGCTCGCCGTTGGCCAGGTTGCGGATCTGCGAGATGTGCAGCAGGCCGTCGGTGCCCGGCGTGAGGTTCACGAACGCGCCGAAGCTCGTGGTCTTGACGACCTTGCCGTTGTAGGTCTCGCCGGCCTCCGGCACGTGCGGGTTGGCGATCTGGTCGATGATCTGCTTGGCCTTCTCCGCGGCCTCGCCGCCCTCGGAGGCGATGTACACGGTGCCGTCGTCCTCGATGGAGATCTCGGCGCCGGTGTCCTCCTGGATCTGGTTGATCATCTTGCCCTTCGGGCCGATGACCTCGCCGATCTTGTCGACCGGGACGGTGGTGGTGATGATGCGCGGCGCGTACGGGCTCATCTCGGCCGGGCCGTCGATGCACTCGTTGATGACCTCGAGGATCGTGGTGCGGGCCTCCTTGGCCTGCTGCAGCGCGGCGGCCAGGATGTCGGCGGGGATGCCGTCGAGCTTGGTGTCCAGCTGCAGGGCGGTGATGAACTCGGAGGTGCCGGCGACCTTGAAGTCCATGTCGCCGAAGGCGTCCTCGGCGCCCAGGATGTCGGTCAGCGTCTTGTAGACGTGCTGGCCGTCGACCTCGCCGGTCACCAGGCCCATGGCGATGCCGGCCACCGGGGCCTTCAGCGGCACGCCGGCGGCGAGCAGGCTCAGGGTCGAGGCGCACACGGAGCCCATCGAGGTCGAGCCGTTGGAGCCGATGGCCTCGGAGACCTGGCGGATCGCGTACGGGAACTCCTCGCGGCTCGGCAGCACCGGCACGATGGCCTTCTCGGCGAGCGCGCCGTGGCCGATCTCGCGGCGCTTCGGGGAGCCGACGCGGCCGGTCTCGCCGGTCGAGTACGGCGGCATCTCGTAGTTGTGCATGTAGCGCTTGGTCTGCGGGCCGGACAGCGCGTCGATCTGCTGCTCCATCTTGAGCATGTTCAGCGTGGTGACGCCCAGGATCTGGGTCTCGCCGCGCTGGAACAGGGCGGAGCCGTGCACGCGCGGGACCACGTCCACCTCGGCGGACAGCGTGCGGATGTCGCGCAGGCCGCGGCCGTCGATGCGGTAGTCCTGGGTCAGGATGCGGCGGCGGACGATCTGGCGCTGCAGCTCCTTGAACGCGTTGCCGATCTCCTTGTCCTTCTCCATCTCGTCCATGTCGGCGAACTCGCCGGCCAGCGTGTCCTTGACGTGCTGCTTGATCTCGGCGATGCGGTCCTGGCGCGGCAGCTTCTCCGCGATGGACAGCGCCTCGTTGAGGTCCTCATGCGCGATCTGGTCGATGCGGGCGTACAGCTCGTCGGTGTACTCCGGGAAGAGCTGGAACTCCTTGGTCTGCTTGGCGGCGATGCGCTTGAGCTCGGCCTGGGCCTCGCAGATCACCTTGATGAACGGCTTGGCGGCCTCCAGACCGCCGGCGACGACCTCCTCGTCCGGCTTGATCTGGCCCTCGTCGTAGATCAGCGACCAGGCGTTCTTGCCGGCGCCGGCCTCGATCATCGCGATCGCGACGTCGCCGTTCTCCACCACGCGGCCGGCGACCACGATCTCGAACACGGCGCGGTCGCGCTCGCTCCAGCGCGGGAACGCGACCCACTGGCCGTCGACCAGCGCCAGGCGGACGCCGGAGACCGGGCCCTCGAACGGCAGGCCGGAGATCATCGTCGACGCCGACGCGGCGTTCAGGGCGATGACGTCGTACGCGTCATCGGGGTTCACGGCGAGGATCGTCTCGACGACCTGCACCTCGTTGCGCAGCGTGTGCGGGAACAGCGGGCGCAGCGGGCGGTCGATGATGCGGCAGGCCAGGATGGCCTCCGAGCTCGGGCGGCCCTCGCGGCGGAAGAACGAGCCCGGGATCTTGCCCGCGGCGTACATCTTCTCCTCGACGTCCACGGTCAGCGGGAAGAAGTCGTAGTTCTCCTTCGGGCTGGAACCTGCGGTGGTGGTGGACAGCACCATCGAATCGTCATCCAGATACGCGGCCACAGCGCCATCGGCCTGCTGGGCGAGACGGCCCGTCTCGAAGCGCAGCGTGCGCTTGCCGAACGAGCCATTGTCGATTACGGCCTCCACGGCCTTGATTTCGGGACCCTCCAAGGGTTTCTCCTTTGTTGTTTTCCTACTTGCTAACTTCTTTGCCTTCACATTGTGCATGCCGTACGCGGCGTACCTGGCCGCGTGCTCCTCGTGTGCAGTCTCCTCGCATCATTGCCCGAGCCTCGGGCATTCCTCGTTCAACCCTCGTCAGATAGGCGACATGCAAAAACGCCCGAGCATGGTTGCCCGGGCGGAAGCGTTCAATTATCGGCGCAGACCAAGCCGCTCGATCAGCGAGCGGTAGCGGTTGATGTCCACGCGCTTGAGATAGTCGAGCAGACGGCGACGGTCGCCGACCATCAGCAGCAGGCCACGGCGGGAGTGGTGGTCGTGCTTGTGCATCTTCAGGTGCTCGGTCAGATCGGCGATGCGCTTGCTCAGCAGAGCGACCTGGACCTCCGGGGAGCCCGTGTCACCCTCGTGAGTCGCGTACTCGGAAATGATCTGCTGCTTCTGTTCAGCCGTAAGTGCCACGGCATCCTCCTTGTGTCTAGCTGCGCGGTGCTGGCGGCCCCATGCCGCAGCGCTCTCTATCCGCGGGCGGAAATACGCCAAACGACTAGTATACAGAACCCCATGACCAAACGGATCGCCGGTGGGTTGCGCCTCACACCACGGTGAGCAGGCCGCCGAACAGCACGACGAACAGGGCGACGACCTCCAGCGCGAAGAACAGCAGGTAGGACGCCCAGCTGCGCGTCAGCACGTTCAGCGGCGAATCCTTGCGGATCAGCACCAGCAGTCCGACGAACACCACGGCGTACACCGCGACCGCGATGCCCGCGGCGATGATGCCCAGGTTCGCGGCGTTGGCGAGCGGCGCGGAGTCGCCGTATATCACGTAGGTGGAGTACCAGAAGTCCAGGCGCAGCAGGCACAGGCCGCCGATGAACTGCTCCGCGGCCAGACCGGCGATGAACACAATGTGCCCTATCCGGTTGCGGGTCTCCACGATCACCAGCGCCAGCCCGGTGAAGGCCATGACGGTGACCGCCCAGGCCACCAGGGCCACGCCGCGCGGCTCGAGCATGCTCAGATGCGAGACGAGCCATTCGGTGTGGTTCGTGGCGAGCATGCGGCCCAGCCAGTACGGTCCGATGATCGCCGCGAGCACGAGCACGACGTAGGCGACCCATCGCATCGGGCGGGAACGGCTGCGCTCGATGTCGGCCAGCGACAGGTCGGTGGTCGGGATCGAGGCCACGGGGTGCTTGGAGACCTCGGCCTGGACTTCGTTCTCGTTCGCGGGATCGGCCGTCGCTTCGGGTGCCTTCGTCATATCCTCGTTCCTTTGCCGTGTCTGACGGGTTTCGCGTCGTTCTTGCCGCCGATACCCTACCTTACCCCGTCCGCCTCGCCGGCATCGCCGTCCCGTGCGGCCCGCGAGGGAACTTGCGGGAGGGTTCCGGCATGACCATCGAACTGCCCGCCGCCGTTCCGTCAGATCCGCGCGAGAACTTGCCCCAGATGGGATGGCGGATACGCCGGCGTCCACCCGCGCGGCCGTGCAGGGCTCGTCGGGGCGGGCCGATGCCGTGCGGCCCGCCGGCTGCGCGGCCCGGACGGAACGTATCTGCATAAGCTGTAGCGGATTACGGGTCCTGCGGACACCCAACTGGATTAGGTGAGGCACCGAAACGGGGATATGCCGGGTATGACCCGCGGAATACCGCCTCTCATACCCGCCGGAACGCCGGCGGGCTGCCTCACCTAATCCAGTTGGATGTTCGCAACCCCGCGAATCCGCCACACGTATGTGACATCATGGAAACCATGAGCAAACGAAGGACGCCGGACATCGTCTCGCTGCCGTTCGCCATTGCGGGAACCGGCATTGCCCTGTCCGATCTCCCCTACGGAGCGACCGGATTCGAGGCGGCCTTCGGCATCGACGGATTGTTCGCAGGGATGGTGAATTATGACGACTAAACATTACCTGTCGGTCACCGAGGTGGCCGAACGACTCGGTATCTCCACAGGCGCGGTCAGCGCCTACAAGCTGCCCGAACCCGACGCCACCATCGGCCGCACGCGCGGCTGGCTGCCCGAGACCATCGATCGATGGAACGCCGCCCGTCCCGGCCGCGGCGTCGGGGGCGGCCGTCCCCGCAAGCACTAGACCGAGGCACGGCGGCATCCCAAGTCTCACGGCCCGTCGCACAGGACACAGTAACTGCAACGACGTGCCGCCCCCCGGACGCAGGCGCCCGCTGCCCGTTGCCGCCCGACATTGCCCTATAGCCTGAAAGGCCGCGAACCCTTGGGAATCCTTGGGGTTCGCGGCCTTTCAAGTGGAGCGGACGACGGGAATCGAACCCGCGTAATCAGTTTGGAAGACTGAGGCTCTACCATTGAGCTACGTCCGCGTGCGTCGCCTCGCAGGAAACGACCTGAGCCATTATACACATCCGCCCGCAGCGTGTCGACTACGGCGGGCACTCCGAACGGCCGCGACGCCACGGCGGCGTCACGCCCGTCACGCCCGCGTCACGCCGGGCGCCCCATCAGCAGCACCACCGCGCAGGCCACCGGCCCGTCATGGCTCAGCGAGACATGCCACCGCGGCCCGTCGCTCGCGCCCGAGCCGGGCAGCGACTCCGCCAGCCGCGCCGCCACCGGCGCCGCCGGCACCACGTGGGGCCTGCCGCGGGAATCGTCGAGGATCTCGATCCCCGACCACGGGAAGTCGTCGAGCGTATACGGATAGGGCCGGTCCCCCAGGGCGTCGCACCACGCCTTGAGCACCGCCTCCTTGCCGGCCCAGCGCGCCGCCAGATGCACGGCCTCGCCGTCGTGCTTCGCCGCGGCGCGCAGCGTCGACTGCCGCAGCTCGCGCGCCGAGAACAGCCCGCGCATGCGCGAGCCGGGTTCGCGCAGCTGCTCGCCGAACGCCGCCAGGTCCACGACGTCGTGACCCACGCCGATCACGCCGACGCACCAGTCCGCCCGCGCGGCGGCCATAACCGAGTCCACAGCCTCGCCGACCGCCCGCGCGACGCCGGCGACCGGCGCCGGGCTTGCACTCCGGCCGCGCAGGCCGGGCGACGCATCACGTGATGATTCCATGCCCATACCGCCACCGTACCAGCCGTGCACGCCCAGCCGAGACCAATCGGCAGCGTCTTTGCACGCCACAGCACGAGCATCGGCCGCGCACGTCCAACCGAGACCGATGCGCGCGTCATGCGCGGTTCGCTCCGCCGACGCCCGCCCGACCGATGTCAAGGAGTCGACGAACCGACCGCCCGTTATCGAAGGGGACACGCCCGGCCCGGGACACGCCCGTCCGCCCGCAACCGACTCGCGTATCGCCGAAGCTCCACAAGCCGCGGACGCTCGGCAAACACGTCACCGCAACCGACGCACGCATTGCCGGACTCCCGCGATCCGCGCCCGACCGTCGGCGCGGCGTCACAACCGCCCCGGAAGCCAACGGACCGACCTTCGCGCCTCGCCCGATCCAAGACGTCGGCCGCCCGTCCCCCACGACGGATAACGTCCGCTTGACGTAATCACGGCGAGCGGACGCGCCGATGACAGCCGGCGGCGGTCCCTGCGACCGCAGCCACGGCGCGCCACGCTCCCGTGACATCTCATGATCGCGCCCGCCGGCGATGCGGCCGGGCACGGCTTTTCAGTATGGCATGCCGGCCGGCGTAAATCGACGACGCGCGCCGACCGGCATGTCGCGGCACGGCGCGAGGGGCACGGCCCGCCGGCCGCCCGTGCCCGATCACTCGCCGCAGCGGATAATCTTCGCCTCGTACGGCGTCAGGTCGACCTTCCACGGCAGGTTCACGCCGGCATTGCTGTCGAGGTAGGCGGTCTGGCCGTCCATCGTGAAGTTGAACAGGCCCAGCAGCGTCTCGCCCTCGACCTGGCGCACGACGGCGAGCACGTGGTCGTTGTGCGCGTCCCAGGTGGTCACCCACGCGTCGGGCGCGAAGGCCGGGTCGTCGCGCATCTCGCGCAGGCCCTTCATGCCCTCCCACAGCTCGTGCTGCAGCGTGCCGGGGGTGTCGCGCTTCTCGGCGTTGCGCCAGTTGAACTTGCTGCGGTGCAGGTTGCGGCTGTCGTCGGCCTTGTCCGGGTCGTCCTTGTAGTCCCAGCCGTTGAGCTGTCCGATCTCGTCGCCGCAGTTGAGCATCGGGAAGCCGCGCAGGAACGCCATCGTGCGGTGCATGAGCAGGTCGCGCTCGACGCCGCGCACATAGGAGGAGCGGTCGTGCGTGTAGATCGCCTTCTCGATGCCGCACAGGCTCGCGGTGGTGCCGCAGCTGCGGGCGTCGCGGCTGACCGGATCGTAGTTGTACAGCTCGCCCATCGACCAGCTGCCGGGCACGGACCCCTCGTAGAAGTGGTACAGGAACTCCTTGTGCCTCTGCGGGTCGATGCCCAGCTCCCACTCCTTCGGCTCGTCCAGGCCCCAGCCGATGTCGTCGTGGCAGCGCAGGTAGTTGACGAACCAGCAGTTCTCCGGCAGGGCGTTGAGCGCGTCGAGCTGCGCCTTGAGCAGGCGGGTGTCGCCGTTGGCGAGCGCGCTCCACAGGTTGACCATGATGGAGACGTTGTACAGCATGTGGCACTCGGGGTGCTCCGGCGTGCCGAAGTAGGCGGCGAGCTCCTTGGGGGCCATGACGACCTCGCCCTTGAGCACGACGGCCGGGCAGACGCATTCCAGCGCGATGCGCAGCATGCGCACGATGGTGTGGACCTGCGGCAGGTTGCGGCAGCTGGTGCCGAGCTCCTTCCAGATGTAGGGCACCGCGTCGATGCGCAGCACCTCGACGCCGAGGTTCGCCAGGTTGAGCGCGTTGGAGAGCATCGCGACGAGGACCTTCGGGTTGCGGTAGTTGAGGTCCCACTGGAACGGGTAGAACGAGGTGAGCACCCACTTGCGCATCTCCTCGTTCCACGTGAAGTTGCCGGGCGCGGTGTTCGGGAAGACCTGCGGCACGGTGCGCTCGTACTGGTCGGGGATGGTGCGGTCGTCGTAGCAGAAGTAGTAGTCCTGGTATTCGGGGTCGCCGGCCTTGGCCTTCATCGCCCACTCGTGGGTGGAGGCGGTGTGGTTCATCACGAAATCGAGGCACAGGCTGATGCCCGCGGCGCGCAGCTTCTTGGTCAGGTTCGCCAGGTCGTGGTTGGTGCCCAGCGTCGGGTCCACGGTGGTGAAGTCCTCGACCGCGTAGCCGCCGTCGTTCTGCGGGTGCGGCATCTTGAGCAGCGGCATCAGATGCAGGTAGGTCAGGTCCTGCTCCTGCAGGTACGGGATGCGGTTGGCGAGCTTGCGCAGGCTGCCGGCGAACAGGTCGGTGTACATCGTCATGCCGAACATGGTGCCGCGCTTGTACCATTCGGGGTCGGCCTCGCGCTTCGCGTCGAGCTCCTTGAGGTCCGCGGGGCGCTCGGCGTAGGCCTGCGCCATCGCCTCCTCGAGCTCCTCGAGGGCGGCGCGGTCGTCGTACAGGCTCATGAACAGCTGTTCGAGCTCGTCGTGCCGCGCGGCCAGGCGGTTTCCGAACGTCTCGTCGATTTCGGCTTCGTCGGCGGATATCATCTCTGCAACTCCTTCGTTAGGTGATTCCCTTGACTAGTGTATCGCGGAACCCCCGTGGCATCAAACCGGTTCGAGGCAGTATGGCGCGGAATTGCGCCGATCGACGCATGCCACCGACGCATGATCGCGACGGCCGGTGTGCGCCATCGATGCACGATCGCGACGGCCGGCACGCGTCGTCGACGCACGCGGCCGACCCGCATCATCGACGCCCGCTCGCGTCGGCCGATACGCGCCGTCGACGCGCCGATCGGCGCCGATGCGGCGCGCTTCGCGGCGCGATGCCGGCCGGGAGGGTTGGGCCGGCGCGGAGTCTCGACGACAAACGCACATTGTGCATATGGGCAGAGAGACGGCTGGAGCGGCCCCACAACAGCGGACGCCCCCGGACCACCACCCCGTCGCGGACTCATCATCCGGTTCCATGATTCGCCATGCGGCTCAGGCGCATCACACACGCAAAATCCCACTATCTGCGGAACAGCATCAAGAGCGCCATCCGACTCAGTCGCCTCACACACGCAGAATCCCACACCTGCAGCAGATGCGCGGTACGGAACCCATCCAGCCCGCTTCCATCCGCACCGTACCGTACCGCGGTACGGTACGGAATCACAATCCTTGCAATTCCGCCATTCTTGTTTCGCTACTGTACCACGGTACGGTACGGAAGCCTCCGGAAGCACCCTGAGGGATTCCGTACCACGGACCACGGGAATCACAGGGACTGAGGCGCGGCACACCAGCACACCGGCGCACGCGGCGCGCCGGCACACGCGCACACCGGTACACGCACACGCCGGAGCACGAGGCACACGCGGCACACCGGCATCACCCGCGCCAATCGCACAGCGCACGCATCCGGCGCATATGACGAAGCGGCTCCCGTCACCGCTCAGGGTGACGGGAGCCGCTTCTAGGGCTAACGCATCATGTGCGTTGGTTCATCGGTCCTCGGGTGCGCCTCGGACCGAAGCGTTCAGGGCCGACACGGGACACCACTCCCGCCGGCCTCACACGGGCCGGAACGGAGAGAACGCCCCGCCCGGCCCGCGCGGCCTCAGGCCGCGTAGTAGCCGTCGGCGCCGAGTCGCGCATCCGGGTCGAGCAGCATGGCCTTCTCGACCTCGTGCGCGTCGTAGCCGCGGCGGTCCTCGTGGAAGCGACGGTTGTCGATCGGCTCGTACAGGGCCTCGTGACCCATCATGCCCTCCTCGAGGTGGCGCTGGCCGGCGGCCAGGCGCTCGTTGGCGCGGCGACGCCACTCCTCGAGAGCCTCGATGCCGGCCGTATGGGCGACGGCCGCTTCGAAGGCACCCGGGTTGACGATCGCGCCGAAGCCGGAGACGTGGCCGAAGCCGAGCGAGGTGACCAGGCCGGCCTTGACCTTGCCGACGTGCAGCGGCCGGGTCAGCCACACCATGTGGTCGTCGCGCCTGAGCTTCGGGTCCACGCAGTCGAGCGCCGCGTTCGCCGGGATCACGCCGGACTTGAACAGCTGCGTCAGGCCGTTGACCTGGAAGATGCAGGCGCCGCCCTTCGCGTGGCCGGTCACGGTCTTCTGGCTGATCACGAACAGCGGGTTGCCGTCCGTGCGGCCGATCGCGTGGGCCAGCGTGTTGTGCAGCTCCGACTCGTTCGGGTCGTTCGCGTTGGTCGAGGTGTCGTGCTTGGAGACCACGGCGATGTCGTCCGGGGTCACGCCGAGCGCGGCGAGGTCCTTGACCAGCTTCGAGTCCCTGCCGCCCAGACCCGCGGCCAGGGCGCCGAGGCCCGGGGCCGGGATCGAGGTGTGGGCGCCGTCGGCGAAGGAGTGGATGTAGCCCACCACGCCGGCGACCGGCAGACCGAGCCTGAGCGCGATGTCGCCGCGCGTCAGCAGGATCGTGCCGCCGCCCTGGGACTCCAGGAAGCCGCCGCGGCGGCGGTCGTTAGCGCGGGAGAAGAAGCGGGGCTCGATGCCCTTGTCGTACATCTCCTGCGAGTTCGCGGTCGCGTTCATGTTGCCGAAGCCGATCACGGACTCCACGCCGATGTCGTCGATCGCGCCGGTGACCACGAAGTCGGCCTTGCCCAGGGCGATCTTGTCGCAGCCCTCCTCCAGCGACACCGCGGCGGTGGCGCAGGCGGAGACCGGCTGGATCATGTTGCCGTAGCCGCCGATGTACGACTGCATCACATGCGCGGCGACCACGTTCGGCAGCGCCTCCTGCAGGATGTCGGTCGGGATCTCGTGGTTGAGGAACCGGTCGAGGTACAGCTTGCGCATCGACTGCATGCCGCCGAAGCCGGTGCCCTGCGTGCTGGCGACCTTGGACGGGTGCACGGCCTGCAGGATCTCGGCCGGGGTGAAGCCGGCGTTGAGGTACGCGTCGACGGTGGTGACGATGTTCCACTGGGCGATCGGGTCGACGGCGCCGACCATCGAGGCGGGGATGCCCCACTTGAGCGGGTCGAAGCCCTTCGGGAACTGGCCGCCGACGGTGCGGGTCATCGTGGCGCGGCGCGGCACGCGGATCATCGATCCGGCGTGGCGGGTCACGATCCACTCGCCCGACTCCTCGTCGGCACGCACCGTGGTGTGCGCCTCGTCGAGCTTGACGTACTCGTCGGCGATGTCGCGGGTCGGCACCGAGAACTCGACGTCGTGGTCGAGGAACACCTCGGCCTCCTCCTCGTCGGCGCCGTCCTTGTAGTCGTTGCCCATGCCCTCGTCGAACGGACGGATGCCGGAGCGGGCCACGACCTCGTCGTGGTAGCGCTCGGCGATGTCCTCCTCGGGCACCAGGTTGCCGTCGGCGTCGTACCAGCCCGGCTTCGGGGAGTCCTGCCAGGTCAGCAGGCCCATGTTCCAGGCCAGCTCGAGCACGGCGCCGGCGGAGAGGTCCACGGTGCCGTCCGAGTGGATGCCCAGCTCGGCCTCGAAGCGGGTGCGGCCGGAGCCCCACGGGCCCAGCTCGCCGATCGAGACGATGACGATCTCGTCCTCGGGCCTGGCGGTCACGCCCTTCCAGTCGTCGAGGTCGACCTCGGCCTGGTGCGGCACGTGCGGCGTCGGCAGCGCCTTGATCGCGGCGCCCTTGGCGGCCGGCTCGGCGTCCGCGGCGTCGCCCTCCCGGGCGGCCTTCGCGGCGGCGTCGGCCATCGCCTCGGCGCGCAGCGCCTTGATGTCGATCGGCTCGCTGCCCAGGCCGCCGGTCAGGTCCACGTCGAGCGGGGCCGTCTTGGCCTGCTCGCGGGCGGGCTTGTCGGCCAGCTCCAGCAGTCGGACCGCGATCTCGGCGGTGGAGTAGGTCCGCAGGCCGTGGCGCTCGACGACCTCGACCAGCGGGTCGTTGCCGCCCATCAGGCCGGTGCCGCGCACCCAGCCGATCTTCGGGTGGGCGAAGGTGACGTGGCTGGACCAGTCCTTCTCGGCGCGGGCGCGGTTCACGATCGCGTCGAACGCGCTCTTGACCTCGCCGTAGGCGCCGTCGCCGCCGAAGATGCCGCGGTTCGGCGAGCCCGGCAGCACGACGTGCAGCCGGTGGGCCACGTCGGTGTCGGCGCCGATGGCGGACAGGCCGGCGATCGCGCGCTCGACGCCCCACAGCATCAGGCGCGCCTGCGACTCGAACAGCTCGCCCGAGTCGGCCAGCGAACCGTGGACCGGCGGGGCCGCGAACGGGAAGAACAGGTCGGGCTGGTAGGCCGGCTTGAGGATCGTCGTCGTGGCGCCGGTCGTCTTCTTCTGGACGTTGCCGACCCACTGCACGAGCGCGTCCACGTCGCGGTAGCTCGACAGGTTGGCGGGCACCAGCCACAGCGTGGCGTCGCCGGTCGCGTGCTCGCGGTAGGTCCGCTTCGCCCACGCCTTGACGGACGCGCGGAAGCTGTGCGAGGTGGCGATGACGGTCGCGCCGCCGGCCAGCAGGCCGTTGACGACCTGCGCGGCGATCGAGTTCGGCGCCACGCCGGTGACGACGGCCACGTCGCCCGCGAAGCGGGATGCGGCCTCGTCGTCGGCGGCGGACTCCATCGCCTCGCGGGCGATGCGGCCGTACTCGGCGGCCAGCGCCTGGTCCTCGCACTTGGCGGCGAACCAGCCCGCCTCGTCGGCGATGTCCTTGCCCAGGCCGACGAAGCTGCCCTCGAGCGCGGCCGAGTCGCCGTCGTAGAACGCACGGGCGAGGTCCTCGCGGGCGGAGGCCCAGCGGTCGTCGAACAGGATGGCCTTGTTCGCGTCGAAGCGCGGCTCGACCTGCTTGGGCCAGTCGGAGCCGAGCTCGGCCTCGACGGCGGCCACCACGGCGGCGTTGTCGTCGCCCTCGGCCTGCGGGGCCGGGGCCGCGACGCCGAGCTGGCTGAGCACGAAGCGGGCGGTGGAGGCCAGCACGCCGTCGGCGCCGGTCACGGTCGCGGCGTAGGCGTCGAGCGCGGCCGAGTCGACCACGCCGCCGGACGCGCCGCCGGCGGACGGCATCGCGACGGACATGCCGTGGGCCTGCGCGACCTTCTGCACGGCGGCGTCGATCAGCGCGTTCGCGGCGGCCGCGTTGGACGCGGGCTCGCTGCCCAGGCCGGCCAGGTCGCCGCCGCGGGCGGAGGCGCCCTCGCGGGTCTCGAGCACCAGCGTGGCGACGACGTTGGAGGCCCAGCCCGCGCCGAGCTGCCAGGTCTCGGTCACACGCTTCTCGATCTGGGCGACCTTGACGCCGGCGGCGCCGAACATGCCGCGCACGCGGTCGCGGACGATGTCGGCCAGCACCGGGCCGAAGGCCTTGTAGTTCGGGGCGACCTTGTCGACCAGCGCGCTCAGCGCGGAGATCGAGGCCTCGGCGGCGCCGTCGACGCTCGCCACGCCCAGCTCGGAGCTGATGTCCATGAGCAGCTGGTTGCGGCGCGACGACACGCCGTTGGTCAGCGTGTCGGTGGTGTCGTTGTCGCCGATCTGGTCGGGGCGCACCTTGGCCGAGTAGGCCAGCAGCATGCCGATCGCGTCGGAGGCCCTGAACGGGATGTCCTCGACGGCGGCGCCGGAGGGCGCGCCGGCCGGGGCGGCGGGAGCGGCCGGGGCGGCAGCGGCAGCGGCGGCCGGAGCCGGGGTCGCGGCGGGCGCGGCGGCGGGGGCCGGGGCGGCCTCGGCCACCGGGGCCTCGTCGGCCTCCTCCTCGACGACCAGCGAATCTGAGTCGGTCATGTAGACGCGGCCCTCGTCGCGGCCGACGTTGAACACGGTCACGTCGCGGCCGGTGAAGCTCGGCTGGGCCAGCGTCTTGGCGGCCATGTTGGCCAGCGTCGGCGAGTTGCCCAGGCCGACCTCGACGTACTCCTCGACGCCCAGGCCGCCGGCGCCGCGGGCGCCGAACATCAGGTTCTGCGTCTCGATCCAGCGCACCGGGGAGGCGAACTGCCAGGAGAGCAGCTCGGTGAGCAGCAGGCGGCCGAGCTTCTGGTCGTCGGCGGCGTAGGAGTCCCACACGGCCGGGTCGTCCAGCGCGGCCTTGATGCGCTCGGAGGGCACCACCTTGAGGATCTCGGCGGCGAACTCCTTGGTCATCCGGAACGGCGTGGCCACCAGGTTCGGGATGTAGCGGCCGACCAGGCGGTCGTAGTCGATGTGCTGCGGCAGCAGCGCGTCGAGCTTGTCGCGGAAGTCCGGCACGCCCTTGCGCAGCATGCGCGAGTGGAACGGCACGTCGATGCCGGGCAGCAGCATGAACGGCTTGCGCCCGCCGTACTCGGCGGCGCGGCGCTCGGCGTCGGCGCCCAGGGCCTTCAGGCCCGCGATGGTGCCGGCCAGCACGTACTGCGAGCCGGAGAGGTTGTAGTTGACGATCTGCAGGAACTCGCCGGTGGCCTTCGAGATCGACTCGACGTACTCGTTCACGCCGTCGTCGCCGATGCCGAACTGGTTGGAGCGCAGCGCGCCCATGCGGTAGTTCGTGCGGCCGTTCTCGTCGCGCTCGACCAGGCTGTCCATCGCGGAGCCGCGGTGGAAGACGAGCACCAGCACGGTCTCCAGCGGGATGATGCCCGCGAACGAGCTCAGCGCGTTGTACTCGCCCAGCGAGTGGCCGGCGAAGTACGCGGGCCAGATGTCGCTGCCGGCCTCGCGCAGGCGGGCGGTCTGCACGAAGGCGACCGTCGCGAGCGCGACCTGCGTGAACTGCGTGAGGTTGAGCAGGCCGTCCGGGTGGTAGTAGCGCACGCCGTTGGCGACGATCTCCTTGGGGTTATCGCGCACGATGGCGATGATCGAGAACCCGAGCTTCTCGCGGGTGATCGCGTCGGCGCGCTCCCAGACCTCGCGGGCGGCGGCGGACTTGGCGCGGGCGTCGAGCTCCATGCCCTGCTGCTGGATGCCCTGGCCCGGGTAGACGAACGCGGCCTTCGGGGCGCGGGTCACGGCGGTGCCGCGGGAGACGATCTGGCCGTCGATGCGGCAGGTGACCTCCAGGGCCATGCCGCCGTGGCGCACCTTGCCGATGCGCTCGACGGAGATCTCCGCCTCGTCGTCGAGCTGGACCATGCCGTACATGTTGTACGTCCAGCCGGCGATCTCGTAGTGGGCGCCCTTGTCGTCCACGGCCTGCGCGACGTGCTGGGCGGTGGCGGACAGCCACATGCCGTGCACGAGCGGGGCGGCGAGGCCGGAGATGGCGGCGCCGCGGTGCGAGGTGTGGATCGGGTTGAAGTCGCCCGAGGTGCGCGCGAACGCGGTCATCTCGTGCGGGGCCTTGACCCTGACGCGGCGCAGCAGGCGGCGCGGGGTCGCGTCGACCAGCGGCAGCGGGCCGTCGGCGGTCTCGTCGAGGGCGAACATGCGCTCCTTGGACTCCAGCTCGTCGCGGTGGAACTCCAGGTAGTCGCCGTAGTCGGGGGCCTCGGCCGGCAGCGCGTCGGAGTAGGCGCGGCCGCGGATCGCGAAGCGCTCGGTCTCGTTGGCGAGCACGGTGCCGTCCTCGGCGGCGTGCACGACGTGGATCGTCACGACGCGGCCGGAGGCGGACTCGAAGTAGTCCTCGGCCCAGCTGGTCATGCGGATGGTCTCGCCGGTGTGGGCGAGCAGCTCCTCCTCGGTGACCTCGAGCTCGATGAGGTGGTCGAGGTGCACGGCGTTGAGCAGGCCCTCGATGACCGGGAAGCCGTCGACGTACACGGAGCCGAGCGCCGCGTAGATCGCGGGCCAGGCCGGGCCGACCAGCGCGTCCGGGGCGATGCGCGAGGCCTTGAGGTTGTTCGGCATCGTGCCCGCGGTGGCGGCCTCGTGGTCGAAGCCGAGGTTGGCCGAGAGCGTGTAGGTGGCGTGCGCCTCGCCGAACGGGCGGTCCGGGTTCGCCGGCTCGCCCTGGCGGCCGACGTACTCGTGTTCGGCGTCGGCGACGCCGTCGACGACCTCGGGCATCGCGGTCAGCGCGTCGCCGGTGATGGCGGTGTTGCCGATGCCTGCGGTCGCGGCGAGCATCGCGTAGACGTGCGCGGGCAGGCGCTTGCGGTCGACGACCGGGAACAGGCCGGCGCGCGAGCCGTCGACGGTCAGCGGGATGACGATGTCGCGCACGGCGTGCTTGGACAGGCCGCCGTCCGGGTCGTTGTCCCAGTAGGTGTCCAGGTGGATGTCGAGGTCGTACTGCTCGCCGTCCCCGTCGGTGCCCACGTAGCGGATCTCGTAGTTCTTGTCGCCGTGCGGGGTGCCGTACGCCGGGTTGTCCATGAGGTGGCCGACCCAGGAGATGTTCGGGCAGTTGCGGATGAAGGACTCGGCGTCCTGCGAGTCGCCGATCTCGGCGTAGGCCTCGGTGGTCCGACCGCCGTCGGCCTGCTTGACGCGCTCCATCGCGGCGTGCTCGAAGCGGCCGAGGATGTCGGCCACCGGCTCGTCGATGGTGGTGATGCCGGCCACGGAGATCGGGCCGGGGATGACGCGCACGGAGTCGGCGGAGTAGCGCGGGTCCTCGGACTGCCACAGCTGGTCCTGGCCCCACCAGCGCAGCAGGTCGTTGTCGATGACCGGCACGAACGGCATGGGCTTGTGGAACTCGCGGATGAGCGTCGGGAACCAGGCCACGTCGGCCGCGGTCACCTTGAGCTCGGCGGCCTGCGGGTAGGCCTCGCGCAGCTTGGCGATGGCGGCCTGCGGGTCGTCCTCGACGTCGGAGCGGTCGGCGAACAGCGAGGTCAGCTCGCCGGAGTCCTGCTCGCACACGCGGGCCTCGATGCGCTGCAGCAGGTGCAGGAAGCGCTCGGCGTAGCTCCAGTCGGCCCACGGGAAGGACAGGTCGGCGAAGCGCTCGGCCCACTCGAGGTAGGTCATCGTCTCCAGGTCGCCGAAGTACGGCTTGGAGGTCTTGTTCAGCGCCTCGATGATCTCGTCGCGGCGGGACTCGAGCTCCTCGGGGTGGTTCATGACGCGCACGAGCAGGCGGCCGCACACGGCCGAGGAGTTCTCCAGCTCGTAGATGTCGGCGTGCAGGTGGCTCAGGCCGGAGGTCACGCCGCCGACCTCCTTGCCGGCCGGCACCCACTTCTCGCCGCGCGGCGCGAACGGGTCGGGGTCCGGGGCGAAGTCGGTGATGCCCGGGGTCTCCACGAGCATCCTCTTGACCTGCGGGCTGGTGTGGGCCTCCTTGGCGGTCATCGCGGCGGTGCCGACGAGCACGCCGTCGACCGGCATGTCGGGCATGTCGTACTCGCGGGCCCACTGGCCGGAGATGTAGTCGGCCGCGCGCTCCGGGGTGCCGACGCCGCCGCCGACGACGAGCACCAGGTTGTCGCAGGCGCGCACGTCGGCGTAGGTGTTGAGCAGCAGGTCGTCGAGCGACTCCCAGGAGTGGTGGCCGCCGGCGATGCCGCCCTCGACCTCGATGATGATCTTGGCCGGGGCCACGCCCTTGGCGATGCGCACGACCTGGCGGATCTGGTCGACGGTGCCCGGCTTGAAGCCGATGTACGGGAAGCCGTCGGCGGTCAGCGACTCGACCAGCTGCAGGGCCTCGTCATATTCGGGGATGCCGGCGGAGATGATCACGCCGTCGATCGGGGTGCCGGAGGCGCGCTTCTTGGAGACGATGCGCTGCTGGCCGAACTGCAGGTTCCACAGGTAGCGGTCCATGAACATCGTGTTGAACTGCACGGTGCGGCCCTCGTCGAGCTTCTTCTCGAGCTTAGCGACGTGGCGGTCGAACACGTCGGCGGTCACCTGGCCGCCGCCGCCGATCTCCGCCCAGTAGCCGGCGTTGGCCGCCGCGACGACGATGTCGGGGTCGACGGTGGTCGGGGTCATGCCGGCGAGCAGCACCGGGGCCTTGCCGGTCAGCTCGCTGAACTTCGTGCGGATCTTGTCGCCGGCCGGGGTGTGCACGACGGACGGGGCGAAGTCCTTCCAGTTCTGGGTGCGCTCCGGGTCGCCGTCCAGCGTGGCGAGCGCGGCGCGCTCGGCGCCGGTCGTCGCCTCGACGATGCCCACGCCGGTGCCCTGGACGTTGGCGGCGATGAGCTTGCCGGCCGTCTGGCCGGGGCCCAGGTCGACGATCCACAGCGCGGTCGGGTCGGTGGACTCGATCAGGCCGCGCACGCGGCTCGCCCAGTCCACGTGGTTGACCAGCACCTCGTCGGCGAGCGCACGGGCGTGCTCGCCGTCCAGGCCGCAGGCCTCGGCCCAGGCGACGGTCTGCTCGACCGCGTCGGCCATGAGCGGGGAGTGGAACGGCAGGGTCACGTCGAGGTACTCGAGCACCGGGTCGAACACCGAGCCGCCGCGCACCTTCTCCTCGCGCAGCTTGGCCTGGTGCCTGTGCTCCTTGGCGGCCTCGGTCACGAACGAGGCGAGGTCCTCCGGGTAGCCGGAGAGCACCTGGTTGTCGGAGGCGTTGGTCACGGCGATGGCGATCGGGCCGCGCGGCTTGGACACGCGGGCGATCAGCGCCTCGACCTGCTTGACGGTGGCGCCCTTGACCGACAGCATCGGGGTGGCCTCGCCGACCTTGGCGTTCAGCGCGATGAGCTTGGTCTGGCGCGAGCCGGCGACGCCGATGAGCTGGGCGATCGCCAGGATCTCGTCGATCGCGCCGGAGGCGGCCTCGACCGAGCCGGCCTCCTCGACGGCCTGGACCATGTGCACGGCGAGCACGCCCTGCGAGTGGCCGAGCACGGCGACCGGCTTGGCGGCGGCGACGTCGTAGCCCAGGCCGGTCATGTCAATGAGCGCGCCCAGCTGGGTCAGCGCGATGCCGGGCACGGAGGCCGCGGCGTCGGCGGCGGGCCCGAGCGAGGCGGGGTTGGCCTCGAAGCCGAACAGGTCGACCGGACGGCCGTTGGCGGCCAGCAGATCGGCGCTCACCGGGGTGAGCAGCCGGTTCGCGGCCTCGACGTGACCGCGCAGCGCAGCCTCGAGCGCCGGGTCGGTCGTCTGGTCGGCGAGCGCGACGGTCCACGGCGTGGACTGCCCGCCGAAGGCGAGCGCGTGGGGCTCGACCGCCAGCCGGTTGAGGAAGAAGGTGGTATCGGTCATTGGTGTTCCTTTTCGTTCCTTACTTCGTGGGTTGAGGTAAGTCTGGTGTGCCGCTGTCCAGTCTATTGGCCGGGGCGGCGTTGATGCGGGATTGCTTGCTATGTGGTTGGGGGCGTTCCGCGGGGGCGGGCGTCACAGGGGCTGGTTGCCGTGGTGCTTGGTGGTGCGGCGGACGCGCTTCTTGCCGGCGAGCAGCCGCAGCGACTCGGCGATGGCCTCGCGCGTCTGCTCGGGGTCGATCATCGCGTCGATCTCGCCCATCTCCAGGGACAGGTTCGCGTTGACGGTCGTGGCCTCGTACTCGTCGGCGAGCCGGGTGCGCAGCGCCTCGACGTCCTTGCCCATCTCCTTGGCCTTCTGCAGGTCCTTGCGGTGGATGATGTTGACCGCGCCCTTCGCGCCGAGCACCGCGATCTGGCTGGAGGGCCAGGCGAAGTTCATGTCGGCGCCGATGGACTTGGAGCCCATGACGATGTACGCGCCGCCGAAGGCCTTGCGCAGGATCACGGTGACCATCGGCACCTGCGCGTTCGCGTAGGCGTAGATGACCTTGGCGCCGCGGCGGATGATGCCCGCGTGCTCCTGCTCGGCGCCCGGCTTGTAGCCGGGGGTGTCCACCAGCGTGATGACCGGCAGGTTGAACGCGTCGCACAGGCGCACGAAGCGGGCCACCTTCTCGGAGGAGTCCACGTCGAGCACGCCGGCGTTGACGTTCGGCTGGTTCGCGACGACGCCGACCGGATGGCCCTCGACGCAGGCGAAGCCGACCACGGCGGACGGGGCGAACAGCTCCTGGACCTGCACGAACTCGCCGTAGTCGACGATGCAGCGGATCACGTCGAGCACGTCGTAGGGCTGGCGGTCGTTCTCGGGCACGATCGTGCCCAGGCGCTCGGCGACCTCGCGGTCGGCGCGCGTGGCGGCGAAGGCGAAGGTCGGCGGCTGGTCGTCGCTGCTGGAGGGCAGGTAGGCGAGCACGGTGCGCGCGTAGTCGATCGCGTCGGCCTCGTCCTCGCCCAGGTAGTGGGCCACGCCGGAGGTGGCGTTGTGCACGTAGCCGCCGCCGAGGTCGTCCATGCTGATCGTCTCGCCGGTGGCCGCCTTGACGACGTCCGGGCCGGTGACGAACATGCTGGAGTTCTCGCGGGTCATGATGATCAGGTCGGTCAGGGCCGGGCAGTACACGGCGCCGCCCGCGCAGGGGCCCAGGATGACGGAGATCTGCGGGATGAAGCCGCTGGCCTGACAGGTCTTGCGGAAGATGCGGCCGTACTGGGTCAGCGCGGCGACGCCCTCCTGGATGCGCGCGCCGCCCGAGTCGATCAGGGCGACGACCGGCACCTTGAGGTCGAGGGCCATGTCCATCAGGTGGCAGATCTTCGCGCCCTCGGCCGCGCCGAGCGTGCCGCCCTGCACGGAGAAGTCCTGCGCGTACACGCCGACCTTGCGCCCGTAGATCTCGCCGAAGCCGGTGATGACGGCCGAGCCGGCCTTGCCGCCGTTGATGTCGCCGCCGGCGAAGCGGCCGATCTCCTGGAAGGTGCCGGTGTCGAACAGCAGGTCGAGGCGTTCGCGCGCGGTGCGCTTGCCCTTGGCGTGCTGGCGGGCGCGGGCGTGGTCCTCGGCGTCGCGCGCGAGCTCGGCGGCGCGCACGATGGCCGCGCGGATCGGCTGCTTGTCGGAGCCCTGGCCGTTCTCCATCGCCTTGACGACGGCCGGCGCGCTCATGATGTCGGTCATTTCGCCTCCTCCGTCCTCTCGGCGTCGCCCTCGGGCCTGCTGGCGCCCTCGATGTCGAGCGTGACGAGCGTCTCGCCCGCCTCGACGCCGGTGGCCGGGCCGACGAAGATCTTGGTGACGGTGCCGGAGACCGGCGAGTAGACGTAGTTCTCCATCTTCATCGACTCGAGCACGACGAGCAGGTCGCCCTTGGCGACCTTCTGGCCCTCGGCGACGTTGATGCGGGTGACGACCGCCTGCATCGGGGAGGCGATGACGCCCGACTTGCCGGCGTCGTCCGAGGCCTTGGCGGCCACGTTGTGCAGGCCCTGGCCGCGCAGCGGCTGGGTCGGCAGCTTGGCGCCGCGGGCGCGCGCCGAGCCGGTGAGGCTGTCGACGATGTCCTGCGGGACGGTGAGCTTGACGCGGCGGTTGTCGACCTCGATGACGAAGCTCTCGGTCGCGGTCTTCGGGGACTCCTCGGCGCCCGCGGTGAGCGAGGCCGGCTGGCCGGAGCGGGTGGTGCTCGGCTCGCGGTTCAGGTAGGTGCGCTCGAGCCACTTGGTCGACACGTCGAACTCCTGCCCCTCCGCGGTGAAGGCCGGGTCGTTGAAGATCCGCTCGAACAGGCTCGCCGGGGTCGGCACGCCCTCGATGACCAGCTCGCCCAGCGCGCGGCGCACGCGGGCCACGGCGGTGGCGCGGTCCTGGGCGGTGACGATGAGCTTGCCCATCATCGAGTCGAACTTCGGGGAGACGGTGTCGCCCTCCTTGACGCCGGAGTCCACGCGGATGCCGGCGCCGGACGGCCAGACGACGCGGGTCAGCGTGCCCGAGCTCGGGGTCAGGTTGGTGGCCGGGTCCTCGCAGGTGATGCGCAGCTCGAAGCTGTGCCCGCGCGGCTCGGCGGCCGCGGTCAGCTCGCCGCCCTCGGCGATGGTCAGCTGCTCGCGCACCAGGTCGAGGCCGCACACCTCCTCGCTGACGGTGTGCTCGACCTGCAGGCGCGGGTTGACCTCCAGGAAGTAGACCTTGTGCTGCGGGGTGACCATGAACTCGCAGGTGCCCAGGCCGACGTAGTCGACCGCCTCGAACAGGTTGCGCGAGTACTGCTCCAGCTGGCGGACGACCTCCGGGCGCAGGAACGGCGCCGGGGCCTCCTCGATGAGCTTCTGGTTGCGGCGCTGGACCGAGCAGTCGCGGGTCGAGTACACGGTGAAGTTGCCGTGCGAGTCGCGGCCGCACTGGGTCTCGACGTGACGGGCCTTGTCGATGAAGCGCTCGACGAAGTACTCGTTGAGGTCGCCGCCCTGCATCGCGTCGTGGTTGAGGTAGAAGCTGCGCAGCTCGTCGTCGTCGCGCACGATGGTGATGCCGCGGCCGCCTCCGCCGTCGGTGCGCTTCATCATGATCGGGAAGCCGTGCGTGTGCGCGAAGTCGAACAGCGCATGGATGTCAGTGACCGCGTCGGAGATGCCGGGGACCGGCGGGACCTTGGCCTTGGTGGCCACGCGGCGCGCGGTGATCTTGTCGCCGAGATCGACGAGCGCCTTCGGCGAGGGGCCGATCCAGATCGCGCCGGCGGCGGCGACCTTCTCGGCGAAGGAGGCGACCTCCGACAGGAATCCGTAGCCGGGGTGCACGGCGTCGGCGCCGCTGCGGCGGAGGATGTCGATGAGGAGGTCCTCGTTGAGGTAGGTGTCCTTGTAGGTGTCGCCAGAGAGCAGGTAGGCTTCGTCGGCCATGCCCACGTACTGCGACTGGCGGTCCTGTTCCGCGTAGACGGCCACGCTCGCGATGCCCATCTCCTTGAGGGTGCGCACCACCCTCAGGGCGATCTCGCCGCGGTTCGCGACCAGCACTTTATTGATACGTTTGCCCATAATATTCAAACTTATCGCCGTCGGGCCCGCGCGCGTCAGCGACGAACCTACAAAACTCGCTCGACCGTTTTGTTCACGGCCCACAAACGCCGCGCCCGCCGGCGCGGACGCCGCCGCGTGCGGGGCCGGGACCGGACGCGACGCGGGCATCGCCGCGCCGGACGTGGCGGACGCCGCCGCCCGCCGGACCGGGACAGCCGCCTCCTCCGCGCCGGGACGATCCCCGGCGGCAGGCCGCCGCCCGCGAAGCCGGGACGGCCCCGAGGCGTCGCCCAGACCCCTGATCGACGGTGCCCGACGCCCGCACGGCCGGGACGGCCCGCGGACAGCCATCGGCGCCGCGCGCGGCCGCCTTCCCCGTCAAGCCGCCGTGTGCGGGGACGGGACAACCGCGGCGGGCGTATTTTGTACGTTTCCACCACCGCATGTCCGGTTCCAGGCCGTTACGATGGCATGGGCGGCACCGCTTCCAGGCGTCCGGCGGGTTCGCCGGCGCCCCGCCCGCGCAGGCCGGTCCGAGCAGGCCCGTCCGGCGCGCGGCTCCGCCGCCCCAACCACCTATCAGATCGGAGATGTCATGTCCACCAAAGCACTCGCCCTCGCCACACAGATCCGCCACCTCGCCTCCGGCGCCGTCAGGCCCGTGGCGTTCGCGCTGCTGCTGTGGGCCGCCACCGCGGCCGGCGAGATCCCGATCCCGGGCACCCCGGTGCCGATCACACTGCAGACCTTCGTGGTGATGATGGCCGCGCTGATGCTGTCCTGGCGCCAGGCCGGCGCCGCCGTGGCGCTGTACCTGGCGGCCGGCGCGGCCGGACTGCCGGTGTTCGCCGGCGGCGGCTCCACGATGTCGCTGCTCGGCCCCAGCGCCGGCTTCCTGATCGGCTTCCTGCCGGGCGTGATCGTCACGGCAATGCTCAAGGGCCGCGGCCGTGCCGACGGCGCCGCCGGCACCGCGCTGACCGCCCTGCGCTACTTCGCCGCGACGCTGGTCGGCGGCGTGGCCGTGGTCTACTTCTTCGGCTTCACGTTCCAGTCGGCGCTGACCGGCGTGCCGTTCATGACCGTGGCGACCGCCTCGATGGGCTTCGTGGTCGGCGACCTCATCAAGGCCGCGGTCGCCTCGCTGACCGCCGCCGGGCTGCTGCGCCTGCGCTAGGCGAGGCCGGGAGGGGGCCGATATCCGACTGGATAAAGCGCAGATGGCGGTGTCCGCGCCAGATGCGTCCAGGAGAGGCGCCTTCCCGCCCCCGCTCCGTCCTTGTCGACCATTCCGGCACCCGACGGTCGACAGTCTCCCAACGCACAATGTGCGTTGGGCCGTTTAATCCGATAAGGTCAGCGCGGGAGAGATCCCGCGCGGACCTTGTCATATCGCCAGCCATGACGGGCCGAGGAACGGGGACGCCATCGACAGCCCGCCGGAGACATCCTCGACAGCCCGCACCGGCTGGCATGTCACCGGTTACGACAGGCCGAGGAATCAGCGATCCGTAAGACGGGCGGCGTCACAGGACGCCGACGTCGCCCGTATGCACAATGTGCCTTGCGCCGTCGTCGGCCAGCACCGTCAACGAGGCGTCGGGGTTCAGCTCCAGGGCCTCGCCGCGGACCGTCCCGCCTTCGGCCAGCCGCGCCTCGACGCGGCGGCCCAGCGTCCAGCAGACCGCCCGGGTCTCCTCGTGCGCGCGCCGCGCCGCCTCCCGGGGATCGGCGATGAACGCGACCAGCCGCGCGCGCAGCGATGCCGCGGTGCGCGCGGCGATCATGTCGCGCATCGCGTCGGGCTCCGGCAGCGGGCCGCGGTGCAGCTGCAGCGACGTCGACAGCGGGGTCGGCAGCCGGTCGGCGGGAATGCCGAGGTTCAGCCCCACGCCGAACACCACACCGATCGGCGGCCCGTCGAACGCCCCGCCCGGCGACCAGCCCGGCGCATCCGGTCCTCCCGCGGCCGGAGGCAGGGCGACGAGTTCGGCGAGGATGCCGCCGAGCTTGTGGTCGTGGCAGAACACGTCGTTCGGCCACTTCAGCGCCATGCCGCACGGCCCGCCGTGCAGTACGGCCGCGCCGGCGTCGCGGCACGCGCCGCGCAGCGCGTCCAGCGTGGCGAGACCGGCGGTCATCTGCAGCCAGCCGTTGACCTGCGGGTCCGTCGCGATCCGGGCCGGCAGCACCGTGGCGTACGAGACCATCGACGACTCCCCCGGGCGCGAGACCCACTGGCGGCCCAGCCGCCCGCGGCCGGCCGTCTGCTCGTCGGCCACGACCACCGCCATGGGCGGGGCGGGCGGCGCCGCAGCACCGCCCCGCGCCGCCGTGCCGTCCCGCCGCGCCGCTCCGGCCCGGTTCGCCCCGCCGGCCGGCCACGTGCCGTCGGCCAGCATCCGGTGCGCCACGGTGTTGGTCGAATCGACGGCGGCGAACCACAGCACCGTGTCCGCGGCCGCGCAGGTTCGTGGCAGGCGGTCGCGCGCATCGCGGCCGGGTGCCGTCATGGTCATGGTCGTTGTCGAGGTCATGGCACCAGCCTAACCCGAGCGACGCCCCGGATGAGGCGGCTCGCACGGGACTGCGCGGGCGTGGTCGTCCCCCATCCGCCGAACCGACGCAACGGCGCCCCGAACGGGCATGAAGATCGACACCGGCGGCGCCTGGTCAAGATCCCTCCGAACGGACCAATGGTCCCGTGAGGTTCGGCGCCGCCCAGCCCGCCGCGCCGGGCCGGTTCACAGGATGAAGCGCCACGATCCCATGAACCGGAACGCACGGAAGCACACAAATACGAACAGTCACAAATGGCGGAATGGCGCGATCCATGTTCGATTTTCGCGACGATACCGGTTCACAGGATTCAACGGCCGAAACCCGTGAATTAGGTAAACGTTACACTTCCCGCGGAGATCGACGCCGGGCAGCGTCATGGCCCCGCCGGCCACCTCATCCCCTGTGGTTTTCACCGAGGCACGGTAGAATGCCGTCCATGACCGACGTTTCCCACGACGGCGCCGCATCGCGCCCGCACGCCCCCGGCCAGGCCCGGAGACGCAGGGGGACGTCCCCACGCGAGAACGCTAACATCGGCGCCGCCCCCCGGTTCGCACGGTTCGGCGCATGCTGCCGCTGGGCGCTCGCCGTGCTGGCCTGCCTGTGGATGGCGCTGTGCACCGCGGTCGGCCCGCTGTACTGGCGCGAGGGATCGATCGCCGACTGGGGACGGGAGAACACCGTCTACGCCGTGCTCTCCTTCGCCGTCTACCTGGGCATCGTCGTCGCGCTGGTGAGGCTCGGCTCCGGCGCCTGGTCGTGGCGCCGCGCCCTTGCGCGGGCCAGGGAGCGGTGGCGCCCCCACCTCGCACAGACGGCCGCATGGCGGGGCGCGCGCCGCGCCCTCGACCTGACGCGGCGCGTGTCCGCCGTCGTCGGGCGGATCCTGCGGCGCGGCACCGACCGCTGGTGGAAGCTGCTGCTGATCTTCATCATCGGCTGGCTGTGGATCCCCACCACGCTGGTCACGGCCTTCGGCGCCGACATCCGCTCGCAGATCCGTGAGTTCAGCTGGGCGTGGAACCAGTGGACCGGCATCCAGCAGCCGTACATCGGTTTCTTCTCCTTCGTGCCGATGGACATCTACCCGACCGCGCACTACCTGTGGCCGGAGGACCCCACCTACCTGACCGACCAGCACAACATCGTGCTCACCGTGTGCTACGGCGCGGTCGCCTCGGTCTCGCGTTACCTCACCGGCTCGAACGACGCCGGCTACATGACGCTTTCAGCGCTGCAGTACCTGTTCGCGGCGTTCTGTTGCGCGGCGACGGCCGACCGGTTCCTCAACCTGGGGTTCATGCGCCGCTACACGGGCGAGGCGGCGGGCCGGCGCGGCCCGGCGCGCGGCGAGTGGCTTCTGCCGCAGTCCCCGCGCCGGCGTTCGCGGCCGCTGCCCACGATCACCGACCAGGAGCCGATCGCGCCGGCCGGCGGGCTCGCCCGCTTCCTGATCCTGCTGTTCTTCATGACCTGCCCGCTCGCCGTGTTCGCCACGATCTCGCTGACCAAGTCGCCGCTGTTCGCCTTCGCGTTCGTATGGTGGTTCGGCGTGTGGTACGAGCTGCACGCCACGCGCGGGCGGCTGCAGCGCGACGGGCTGCCGGTCAGGCTGTCGCGGCGCAGCCTGGCGGCGTTCGTCGCGGCGTCGTGCGTCATGCTGGTCTCCGCGAAATACGCCTGGTACATCCTCGCCGCGCAGATCGTGCTCGCGCTGGTCGCCGACCGCAGGCGCTGGCGCACCTACGCGACCGCGCTGCTGCTGCCCACGGTCATCATCCACGGCGGGGTCTCGCTGCTCATCGGCACCGGGGCGATCATCGCCGGCGACCCGATCGAGAGCCGCGGCATCCAGCTGCAGCAGATCGCGCGCGTGGCCAAGCTCAACCCCGACGGCATCCCCGAGTCGGCGCGCGAGAAGCTCGAGCCGATCTTCAACCTCGACCAGACCGCCGAGGCCTACGACCAGGACGACGCCGACCCGGTCAAGTCCTCGGGCATCCAGTCCAAGAAGGTCAGCTACAAGTGGCGCACGGTCACCGCCGAGGACATGGAACAGTTCAACGCCGCCTGGCTGGAGATCGTGGTCGCCAACCCGGTGATCGCGCTCGACGCGTTCCTGGCGAAATGCTACGGGTACTTCGACGTGACCGCCCCGCCGTACACCTCGATGGACTACTACGTGGACAGCACCTACGTGCAGGACCAGACCACCTGGATCAAGGACTGGTGCCACGAATGGCGCGACGACGTGGCGCAGTTCGCCCGCGACTGGGGCGCCGTCCCGGTGCTCGGGTGGTTCACGCACGGCAACCTGTACGTCTCGCTCACGCTGCTGGTCGGCGCGGCCGAGGTCGTGCTGCGCCGCTGGCGGACGCTGATGTGGCACATGCCGCTGCTGCTGCTCATGGGCGTCATGGTCACCGCGCCGGCGAACAACTTCGAGCGGCACATGCTGCCCGTCGCCTTCGTGTTCGGGTTCCTGTGCCTGACGTTCATCAGGGACCGGGCGGCGACGGCCGCGCGGGGGCCCGGGGTTAAGGTAGAAGCATGACTCCTTCCATGTGGGCGAAACCCCGCCGACGCCATGCGCGCGCCGCCGACGGCGACGTGCTGGCGCTGCTGCAGGGGCGCGGCGACGGCCAGATCGAGTCGCTGGCGTTCGAGTGCCTGGCCGACGGCGTGGCCGACGAGCGCGTGATGTCGCTGCTGCGGGTGCTCGGCTGGCGCGACGGCTTCGACTGCTTCGCGATCGCCGGCACGCCCGAGAACGGCTTCGCGGCGACCCGCGACGGCATCCGCGCCGCCGTGAGCGACCTCGGCGGGGATGCGTGCCTCGTCGGGCTGCGCGGGTCCGCGTGCGTCGCCCTCATCGCCCTGCGCGACGCGGTGACGCCGGAGGTGACCTGCACCGCCGTGTCGCCGCTGTACGCCGACGACGCGCCCCTATGCATCGGACCGGTGCGCCAGGACGTCGAGGGCGCCTCGCGCACGGTCGTCGCCGTGCTGAGCGCGCTGGCGGCCGTGCCCGCGGTCGCGTCGCCGCCCCGGCCGATGCGGGCCGACGACGTGCTGCCCGAACGCGCGCTGCTGGGCGACCAGGACGCCCGGGACGAGCTGTACGCCTCGGTGTACCTCAGCCTCAGGGGCGAGAACGCCGACGACCCGACGCTGGGCACGGTGACGGCGTTCCTGCGCTCCGGGGGATCGTTGGAGACCACGGCCAAGGAGCTCAACGTGCACCCCAACACCGTGCGCTACCGGCTCAAGCGGGCCACCGAGACGACCGGGTGGGACGCGACCGACTCGCGCGAGGCCTATGTGCTGCAGACGGCCATCGCCGTCGGCCTGATGCGCGACGCCTTCGAGGCCGGCCAGAAAAGGTAAACGTTTGCCCAATTCACGGGTTCAGGCTCGCGGATCCCGTGAACCGGCGCCACTGCAAAAGCGAACATGCGGGCGCGCCGTTCCGGCTGTGCGCGTCTGTGTGATTCCGTGCGTTCCGGTTCACGGGATCGCGGCTCTCGATCCCGTGAACCGGCGGCCCGGCAGCGGGACCTTCCGAAACGCGATGACCCCGGACCGCAATGCGGTCCGGGGTCATCGTCGGAGCGAATGGGCTCAGGCGAGGGTCATCGGATCGACCGGGACGCCCGGGGCCATCGTCGAGGTGATGGTCGCCTTGGTGATGTAGCGGCCCTTGACGGTGGTCGGCTTCAGGCGGCGGACCTCTTCGGTCACGGCCTTGAAGTTCTCGACCAGCGCGTTCTCGTCGAACGACAGCTTGCCGATCAGGAAGCTCAGGTTGCCGTGACGGTCGACGCGGAACTCGATCTTGCCGCCCTTGATGTCGGCGACGGCCTTGGCCACGTCCATGGTCACGGTGCCGGTCTTCGGGTTCGGCATGAGGCCGCGCGGACCGAGCACACGGCCGAGGCGGCCGACCTTGCCCATCATGTCCGGGGTCGCGACCACGGCGTCGAAGTCGAGGAAGCCGCCCTGGACCTTCTCGATCAGCTCGTCGTCGCCGACGATGTCGGCGCCGGCCTCGACGGCCTCGGTGGCCTTCGGGCCGCGGGCGAACACGAGGACCTTGGCGGTCTTGCCGGTGCCGTGGGGCAGGTTGACGGTGCCGCGGACCAGCTGGTCGGCCTTGCGCGGATCGACGTTCAGACGCAGCACAGCCTCGACGGTCTGGTCGAAGTTGTACGACGGCATGCTCTTGAGCAGAGCGATAGCCTCGGCGCCGGTGTACAGGTTGTTGCGATCGATCTTCTCGGCCGCTTCACGGTACTTCTTGGAATGCTTAGCCATCTGTCCTTCTCCTCTCAGTCGGTCACCGTGATGCCCATCGAGCGGGCGGTGCCCTCGATGATCTTCATGCCGGCCTCGATGTCGCGGGCGGACAGATCGGGCATCTTGGTCTCCGCGATCTCGCGGATCTGGGCCTTGGTGACGGAGCCGACCTTGTGGGTCAGCGGGTTCTCGGTGCCCTTCTGGATGCCGGCGGCCTGCTTGAGCAGCGCCGCGGCCGGCGGGGTCTTGAGAACGAAGGTGAAGGAGCGATCCTCATAGACGGTGATCTCGACCGGGACGATCTGGCCCATCTTGTCCTGCGTGGCCGCGTTGTAGGCCTTGCAGAAGTCCATGATGTTCACGCCGTGCGAACCCAGGGCCGGGCCCAGCGGCGGGGCCGGGTTGGCCTTGCCAGCCTGGATCTCGAGCTTGATCAGCGCTGAGACTTTCTTCTTGGGAGCCATAAATGGTTCTTCTTTCTATGAAGCGGTGCGAACGGCGACGCGGAACGGACCGGCCCCGGACCCGGGACCCGCCGGTCTGCGGTCTCCTCCCGCAACGGGTATTGCTGTGCTGTGCTAGCGGGTCGCCCCTCCAGACACAAGCCTTCCCATTATGCCGGCAGTGGCGGACAACGCCGCGCGCCTCCGGACGAGCGGGACCGGAAACGCGGGAACCCCGCCATGGCGGACCATGGCGGGGTTCCCGCGGAAACGATTCAGTTGAGCTTCTCGACCTGGTCGAAGCCCAGCTCGACCGGCGTGTCGCGGCCGAAGATGGACACGAGCACGGTGAGCTTCTGCGCGGTGGGCTCCACGTCGGAGACCACGGCCGGCATCGTCGTGAACGGGCCGTCGGTGACGGTGACCTGGTCGCCCACGGCGAAGGACACCTCGACGGTGCGCTTCTTCGCGGCGGCGGGCTTGTCGCCGGCCTTCTTGAGCGCCTCGGAGGCGATCATCGGGGCCATCATCTGCACGACTTCCTTGCGGCTGAGCGGCGCCGGGTCCTTGGTCGGGCCCACGAAGCCGGTCACGCCCTCGGTCTCGCGCACGATGCGGCGCGCGTCCTCGTCCGGCCACATGCGGATCAGCACGTACCCGGGCACGCGGACGCGGGTGATGACCTTCTTGCCCTTGTCGGTGTGCTTCTCGACCTCCTCCATCGGCACCTCGACCTGGAAGATCTTGTCCTCGAGGCCGAAGCTAGCGACACGGGATTCGACGTTGGTCTTCACGCGCTTCTCGTAGCCGGAGTAGGTATGCAGCACATACCATTTGCCCTCGAGCGTGCGCAGGCTCTTGGAGAACTCGGCGACGGCCTTCGCGCCGGCGTCCAGCTCCTCCTCGCCCTCGGCCGCCTCGGCGGTCTCGCCGTCGGCGGGGGCTTCGGGTTCGGCGGCGGTCTCGGCGACCTCGGATTCGGTCTCGGCCGACGCCATGGTCACGTCCTCCTCGGTCCCGGTTTCGGGAAGGTCGGGCAGGGCGTCGAGATTTTCGAGATTCACTTCGTCAGTCATGCATTCACCTTTGTGTTATGTCGATCAGCCGAACATCCACAGGGTGAGCTTGCCCAGACCGAAATCCATTCCGGTGACGAGCGCCATGAGGAGCAGCACGAAAATGAGCACGGCGAGTGCCCAGAAGAACAGCTCCTTGCTGGTGGGGGTCACGACCTTGCGGAGTTCGTCGATGATCTGCTTGATGAACATGCCGATGCGCATGAAGACGTTCGGCTTCGCAACGCGCTCGCCCTTGCTTTTCTTTGCCATGTCCGTCCTTCGCTCGGCTGTCTTCAGTAATCTTGGCAGGGACGGCGGGACTCGAACCCACAACCTACGGTTTTGGAGACCGTTGCGCTACCAATTGCGCCACATCCCTAGGTGAACTCTGCCCATCATAGCGGATAGTGCTGAACTATGCGACCATACGGGCAAAACCGCCAAGAGGTTATATTAGCGGCAACCCGCGATTTCGTCCAACCGGACGGTCGCCGAGCGACGAAAACCGCGGATTTCCGCCCCGTCGCTCGGTGTGTTCCGCCTGGCGGCGGCGCGGCCCGGCGCTCAGCCGACCCACGCCTGGAAGCGGCGCATGCCCTCGGCGAGCTGGTCGTCGGCCAGCGCGTACGAGAAGCGCAGGTAGCCGGGGGCGCCGAACGCCTCGCCGGGCACCGCGGCGACGTGCGCCTCGTCGAGCAGCAGCGCGGCCAGTTCGGAGGACGACGCGGCGACCGAACCGTTGGCGCCCAGCGGGCGGCCGAGCAGCCCGGAGACGTCGGCGAACGCGTAGAACGCGCCGGTCGGCGTCGGGCAGCGCACCCCGTCGATCGCGTTCAGCGCGGCCACGATCGCCCTGCGGCGCACGTCGAAGGCCTCGCGCATCGCGACCACGGCGTCAAGATTGCCGGCGACGGCGGCCAGGGCCGCGCGCTGCGGGACGTTCGCCACGTTCGAGGTCATGTGCCCCTGCAGCTTCGCCGCGGCCTTGGCCACGGGCCCGGGGGCGACCATCCAGCCGACGCGCCAGCCGGTCATCGCGTAGGTCTTCGCCACGCCGTTGAGCACGAGCAGCTGGTCGCGCACCTCCGGCACGACCTCGCCGACGTACGCGGTGCGCGCGCCGTCGTAGTTGAGGTGCTCGTAGATCTCGTCGGAGACGACCCACACATGGTGCTCGACGGCCCAGCGGCCGATGGCCTCGATCGTGCCGCGGCTCCACACCGCGCCGGTCGGGTTCGACGGGGAGGTGACGATGATGGCCTTGGTGCGCTCGGTGCGCGCGGCCTCGATCGCCTCGATGTCCGGTTCGAAGCCGCGGTCGGCGCCGGCGAACACCTCGACGGGCACGCCGCCGGCGAGCTTCACGGCCTCGGGGTAGCTCGTCCAGTAGGGGGTGGGGATGATGACCTCGTCGCCCTCGTCGAGCAGGATCTGGAACGCCTCGTACACGGCCTGCTTGCCGCCGTTGGTGACGACCACCTGACCGGGGTCCACCGCGTAGCCGGAGTCGCGCAGCGTCTTGGCGGCGATGGCCTCGCGCAGCTCGGGCAGGCCGGCGGTCGGCGTGTAGCGGTGGTTCCTCGGGTCGCGGCACGCCTCGGCGGCCGCCTCGACGACGTAGTCGGGGGTCGGGAAGTTCGGCTCCCCCGCGCCGAAGCCGATCACGTCGACGCCCGCGGCCTTCATGGCCTTGGCCTTGGAGTCGACGGCCAGGGTGGCGCTGGGCGCCACGTTGTTGATGCGTTCGCTGAGGGTCTGCCAGTCTGCCATAGTCATGGCTTTCATCGTAGACCGTTCCCATGTCATCGCCGGCCCCAGCGCGGCGGACGTCCGGCGGTGGCCCGGGATGCCCCCGGGCGGTCCGCGAAGCCGCCGCACGGACGGCCGACGTCCCGGCGCCGCTCAGACCAGCACCAGGTTGTCGCGGTGCACCAGCGGATGGGCGTAGTCGTCCCCGAGGATGCGGCGCAGCTGCGCGGTGGTGCGCCCGAGCATCTGCGGGATCTCCTCGGAGTCGTAGGCGGCCAGGCCGCGCGCCAGATGCGTGCCGTCCTCGGCGTCGATCCAGACCGGGTCGCCGGACGAGAACCCGCCGCGCACCTCGACGGCGCCGGCGGCCAGCAGGCTCGCCTGCCCGCCGCGCACGGCCCGCGCCGCGCCCTCGTCGACGATGATCGCGCCGCGCGGCTCGGCCGCGAACCCGATCCACAGCCGGCGCGACGACCCGCGGTCGTGCACCGGCGCGAACACCGTGCCCACCGGGTCGCCCATCAGCGCCGGCCCCGCGTTCGCCGCGCAGGTCAGCACCACCGGCACGCCCGAGACGGCGGCCACGCGAGCCGCCTCCAGCTTGGTGACCATGCCCCCGGTGCCCACGCCGGACGAGCTGCCGGCCACCTCGACGCGGCCGAGCGCGTCCACGACGTCGGGCACGTAGTCGATGCGCCGCGAGCCGGGTTCGGAGGGCGGCGCCGTGTACAGGGCGTCGACGTCGGTGAGCAGCACCAGCGCGTCGGCGCGCACGATGTTCGCCACCAGCGCCGACAGGCGGTCGTTGTCGCCGAAGCGGATCTCGTTGCTGGCCAGCGCGTCGTTCTCGTTGACGATCGGCACGACGCCGAGCTCCAGCAGCCGTTCCAGCGTGCGGCGGGCGTTGCGGTACTGAGCGGCGCGCGTCGTGTCCTCCGCGGTGATGAGGATCTGCCCGACGCGGATGCCGTAGCGCGCGAACGACGCCTCGTAGCGGGCCATGAGCAGCCCCTGGCCGACCGAGGCGGTGGCCTGCTGGGTGGCGACGTCGGCGGGCCGGCTCGCGAACCCGAGCGGCCCGAAGCCCGCGGCGATGGCGCCGGACGAGACCAGCACGACGCGCGCGCCCAGCCGCACGGCGCTGGCGACGGCGGCGACCAGCGCGTCGAGCCGGCGCACGTCGAGGTGCCCCGACGGCAGGGTCAGCGAACTCGACCCCACCTTGACGACGATGGTGCGCGCCTGCGCGACCATGCGGCGCACATCCGACTGGGCGGGCATGCCCATGGCTTCCTCCCCTCCGTCCGCGACGGGTCCGTCGGGCGGCCGGGCCATAGCCACGGCCCGGCCGCCCGTGCCGCTACTCGTGCGGCTCGCCGTCCTCGCCCTGCTCGCCGCGGCCGAACAGGCTGGTCTCGTCGTGCGGGTCGTCGTCCACGCTCGGGTCGGCCCAGTGGCCGGCGCGACGCTCGGCCATCATCGCCTCGCGCACGGCCTGGCGCGCGTCCATCATCTCGTGGTACTGGCGGCGGCGCTCGGCGTTCGTGCGGCGGCGGGCGCGCGGGTCGGACTCCTCCAGGCGCAGGTCGCGGCCGCGCGAGCCGAGCTGGGAGCCGTCGAGCATCTCCGCGCCGGCGGCGATGGTCGGATCCCAGTCGAAGGCGACGGCGCGGTCGCCCCGGCCGATGCGGACCTCGTCGCCCGGACGCGCGCCCTGGCGGCGCAGCTCGTCCTCGACGCCCAGCTTCGCCAGACGGTCGGCGAGGTAGCCGACGGCCTCGTCGTTGTCGAAGTTGGTCTGCATGACCCAGCGTTCCGGCTTCGTGCCGGTGACGGTGTACCAGAAGTCGCCGTTGCCGCCCTCCTGGCGCTCGACGGTGAAGTCGACGCCGGGGCCGGAGGCCTGCGGGCCGCGGCGGCGGGTGCGCTCCAGCGGCTTGATGACCACGCGCTCGTCCTCCTCGGCCTGCTCGCGGCGCGCGACCTCCTCGCGCATCCGGGCGACCAGGTCGGCCAGCGCGAAGTTGAGCTCCTTGAGGCCCTCGTGCGAGGCCGTGGAGATCAGGAACACCGGCATGCCCATCGCCTCGAACTCGGGGCGGACGAACTCGGCCAGCTCCCTGGCCTCGGGCACGTCGACCTTGTTGAGCACGATGATGCGCGGGCGCTCGGGGATCGGGATCGCGCCGAGCGGCAGCTCCAGCCGGTCCGCGTACTCGGCGAGCTCGTGCTCGAGCGCCTCGTAGTCGGACATCGGGTCGCGGTCCGGCTCCAGCGTCGCGCAGTCGATCACATGCGCGATGATCTCGGTGCGCTCGATGTGGCGCAGGAACTCCAGGCCCAGGCCCTTGCCCTGCGAGGCGCCGGGGATCAGGCCCGGCACGTCGGCGATCGTGTAGCGGCGGTCGCCGGCCATCACGACGCCGAGATTGGGCACCAGCGTGGTGAACGGGTAGTCGGCGATCTTCGGCTTGGCGGCGCTCATCGCGGCGACCAGGCTCGACTTGCCGGCGCTGGGGAAGCCCACCAGCGCGACGTCGGCGATCGACTTGAGCTCGAGGATCACGTCGCGTTCCTCGCCCGGCTCGCCCAGCAGCGCGAAGCCGGGGGCGCGACGGGTCTTGTTGGCCAGCGCGATGTTGCCCAGGCCGCCGGCGCCGCCCGCCGCGGCCACGAAGCGGTCGCCCTCGTGGCGCAGGTCGGCCAGCTGCTCGCCGGGGTGCTTGGGGGCGCCCTGCGCGCCGCGCGCGGCGAAGATCACCGTGCCCACCGGCACCGGCAGGATCAGGTCCTCGCCCTTCGAGCCGTCCTTGTTGTCTCCCAGGCCCATCGTGCCGTTGCCGGCCGTGCGATGCGGCATGAAGCGGTAGTCGAGCAGGCTGTTGGCGTTCCTGTCCGCCACGAACACGACGGATCCGCCGTCGCCGCCGTTGCCGCCGTTCGGGCCGGCGAGCGGCTTGTACTTCTCGCGGCGGATGCCGGCCGAGCCGTTGCCGCCGTCGCCGCCCCTGACATGGACGACCACGCGATCCACAAAATCACTCATAGCTGTCTACCTTACCGGGATGCGCCCACCGGCCGCCGGGCCGCGCGGCATCCGCCGGCCGGACGCGCCCGGGGCGGGCGCACGGCCCGCATACCCTTGGCATAACGGAAAGGCCGCATCGCACAGCTGGTGCGATGCGGCCGAAAAAAACGATCCCGACGTGCCGCCGGTCAGGCGGTCACGACGTCGACGACCTTGCGGTCGCGGCGCACGCCGAACTTGACGTTGCCGTCGGTCAGCGCGAACAGGGTGTGGTCCTTGCCCATGCCGACGTTCTGGCCCGGGTGGAAGCTCGTGCCGCGCTGGCGAACGATGATGTTGCCGGCGACCACGGCCTCGCCGCCGAACTTCTTGACGCCGAGGTACTGCGGCTTCGAATCGCGACCGTTGCGCGAGCTGGAAGCGCCCTTCTTGTGTGCCATGTCTGTTCCTTTCGGTCCTTAGCTAAGCTGCAAAGCTCAGGCGATCGCCGTGATCCTGACGGCGGTCAGCGGCTGGCGGTGGCCCTTGCGGCGGGTCACGCCGGTCTTGTTCTTGTACTTCATGATGTTGATCTTCGGACCCTTGGCCGAATCGTCCAGCACCTCAGCCTTGACGGAGAGGTTGGCAAGATCCTTGGCGCCGAGGACAACCTTGGCACCATCAACCACGAGGGCGACCGGGAACTCCACGGTATCGCCGACCTTGGCATCGAGACGGTTGACCAGGATGACGTCACCGACCTCGACCTTCTCCTGATGGCCACCGGCCTTCACAATCGCGTACATAATCCGTTCCTTGCTGTTTTGGAAAGTCGTTCTGTCCGGCACGGCAAAAGCCTGGCGGCCAGACACCGACTATCTAACTTACACCGACCCGCGTACGAACGCAAATGCGCCCGCGTCGCGTGTCAACCCGACACGCCGTGCGTCAGGACTCCGACTCGGCGTTGTTCGCCGCCACCGCCGCCGCGGCGATCTGCGCGAGCTTCGCCTTGACGTCGGGCGAGGACCCCTGCGGCACCTGCAGCTGGGTGCCCTGGCCGTGCTTGTTCGTCTTGACGAACGGGTCGCCGCCCTTCAACGCGTACGGGTCGTCGAAGTCGGCGGACACGGTCGGCTCCTCGTGGAGGATGAACCCGCGGCCCTTGCAGGTCGGGCACTCCTCCGAGAACGCCTCGACCAGCCCCTGGCCGATGCGCTTGCGCGTCATCTGCACCAGGCCCAGCGAGGTGACCTCGGCCACCTGGTGCTTGGTGCGGTCGCGCGCCAGGCACTCGACCAGACGGCGCAGCACCAGGTCGCGGTTCGCCGGCATGACCATGTCGACGTAGTCGATCATCACCATGCCGCCGATGTCGCGCAGGCGCAGCTGGCGGGCGATCTCCTCCGAGGCCTCGAGGTTGCAGCGGGTCACCGTCTCCTCCAGGCTCTTGCCGCGGCCGATGAACCGGCCCGTGTTCACGTCGATCGTGGTCATCGCCTCGGTGCGGTCGATGACGATCGAGCCGCCCGACGGCAGGTAGACCTGGCGCTCCATGCCCTTGCGCAGCTGGGAGTCGATCTGCCACTTGTCGAACACGTCCTTGCCGCCGTGCTCGGCCGGGTCCCACTTCTCCACCTTGTCCTTGAGGTCGGGGGCCATCGTGTCGAGGTACTCCTCGATGCGCGCGTACACCTTGTCGCCCTCGACGATCATCTTGCTGAAGTCGTCGTTGAAGATGTCGCGCACGACGCGGATCGCCACGTCCGGCTCGCCCTGCAGCAGCTTCGGGCGCTTGCCGTGCAGGAACTCGTCGCGCTTGGCGGTGATGCGCTCCCACTGGTGCACGAGGTTCTCGAGGTCCTTGACGATGGCCTCCTCGGAGGCGCCCTCGGCCGCGGTGCGGATGATCACGCCCATGTCCTTCGGGGCGATCTTGGAGACGATGCCCTTGAGGCGGCTGCGCTCGCGCTCGGAGAGCTTGCGGCTCACGCCGGTCATGCCGCCGGACGGCACCAGCACCAGGAAGCGGCCGGCCAGCGTGACCTGCGAGGTCAGGCGGGCGCCCTTGTGGCCGATCGGGTCCTTGGTGACCTGCACGAGCACCGGGTCGCCCGAGCGGAACGCCAGCTCGATGCGCCGCGGCTGGCCCTCCAGGCGCGTGGCGTCCCAGTTCACCTCGCCGGCGTACAGCACGCCGTTGCGGGCCTGGCCGATGTCGACGAACGCGGCCTCCATGCTCGGCAGCACGTTCTGCACGCGGCCGAGGTAGATGTTGCCGACGGTGGCGACCTCCTGGATGTCGGAGACGTAGTGCTCGACGAGCACGTTGTCCTCGATCACCGAGATCTGCGTGTGGCGGCCGCGCTCGCGCACGACCATCAGACGCTCGACGTGCTCGCGGCGCGCCAGGAAGTCCTGCTCCATGATCTGGTTCTGGCGGCTGCGCTCGCGGCGGTTGTCGCGGCGGCGCTGCTTCTTGGCCTCCAGTCGAGTCGAGCCCTCGACGTCGGTGATCTCGTCGATGTACTGCTGCTTGCGCGAGCGGCGGGCGGACTGCTGCTCCTGCGCCGGCTCGTCGGCCGACTTCGAGCCGCCTCGGCGGCGACGGCGGCGGCGCGTGACGGTCTGCTCCTCCTCGTCGTCCTCATGGCCGCGGCCCTCGTCGCGCGGCTCCTCGGCGGCGCGCTGCTCGCCCTGGTCCTCGCCCTTGGAGCGCGAGCGACGGCGGCGGCGCGAACGGGTCGGCGCCTCCTCCTCGGCGGGCTCCTCCTCGCCGATCGGCAGGTAGGTGATGTCGTCGAGCTCGAGGTCCTCCTCGATCTGCTCCACCTCGGCGGCGGCGCGGCGCTCCTGCGCGTTCAGGCGGCGCGAACGGCGCGAACGGCGCGACTCGCCGTCGGCTCGATCGTCGTCGTCGCCCGGCTCGCCGTCCTCGTCGGCGCTGCGGGCGGACTGCCCGGCGCGATCCTCGTCACGCGCCTCGTCGCGGCCGCGGCGGCGGGAACGGCCGCGCGTGCGCTGCGGCTCCTCGCGCTCGTCGCGGTCCTCATGCTCGTCGCGGTCCTCGTCGTCATGGGCGGCGCGCTCGTCACGCGCCTCCGAACGCTCGTCACGGCCGCGGGAGCGACGGCGGGAACGGCGCGAGGGGCGGTCCTCCTCACGCTCGTCGTCGCGATCGTCGTCATCGTCATGCGGGCGGGCCGCCGGCAGCACCGGCTCCTGGAACAACAGCGAGGTCATCGGACGCGGGCGGCGGCGGGACTCGTGCCCCTCCGGCAGCGCCTCGACCGCGTCAAGCGCGCGCTCGGCGGTCGACGGCTCCTCGAACGGCGAGTTCGCGGCCCGCTCCGGTTCCGGGGACGCGGCGCGACGGCGGCGCGTGCGGCGCGGCGCGGCATCCGCCTCGGGCCCGGCGGCCGACGGCTCGGCCGGCTTGGGGTCGCGCGACGGCAGATGCGGCTCCTCGAACAGCGGCATCGAATGGTCCTCGACCTTCAGCGCGACGGCGGCGCCGGCGGCACCGGCCCCGCGGGTCACGCGGCGGCCGCCGCGGCGACGGCGCACCGGGGCCGGCTCGCCGGACGACGCATTCGCCGACGATGATTCGGACATGACCTGGTCAACGGCTTCGGTCTCGCCGAAGCCCTCATGATTCTCTCTGGGCACAATGCTCCTTGCGACGCGCTGCACCGCATCGCCTGTCCTGGCCCCGCACGGCTGTCACACCACGCTCTCACCGTGGCCGCGCCTTCCGCGCCCGCCGAGGCACCCTTGCAAAAGTCTTCGCTGCACGATGGCGGACACCGGCGCTCGCGGAATAGGCACGCGAGGGGATCGACGCCATCTTCAGGCTGGTCGGTGGCGTGCAGAGCCACCATTGCTAAGTATGGCACATTTTTTGCCATCCGTTCGCCTGATGTTCGATTTGCGGCATCGTTGGCGGGCCAAAGCCGGCGCGTCGCGCGGCGCCGGGACGGCGGGGAACGCGACGGCGGGGAACCGTTGGCACGGTTCCCCGCCGGGAGGGGGATCGGCCGCCGCCGCGGACCGCGCGCCGCCTCAGGCGGGCATGGTCCGGGGCATCGGCGGCGGCCGAAGGTGGGTCGGAGCGCCGCGGACGGCGTCAGCGGGCGGCCCGCCTCCGCAGGAAGCGGCGGATCGCGACGACTTCGGCGACGACCAGCAGCACAGCGAGCACGCCGACCGCGACGTAGTACACGTACTGCCAGGTCGGGGTCGCGATTTCGGGCTGGCCGTCCTCGTAGATCCAGCTGTTCACCGCCATGTACAGGATGTTGTGCGAGGCGTTGCGCATCGCGATGACCGACGTGGCCGAACGGTCGGTCACGTGATTGGTGGTGTCCGTGGTGGCGAGCATCGAGTCGCCGCCGTTGCGGATGATCTGGTCAGCCACTTGGTAGCCGAGGCCGCCGAAGTAGTCGGTGAGCACCGAGCCGCGGAAGCCCCATTCGTCGCGCAGCACCGTGTTGAGCAGGCCCGGGTGGGCCCCGGCGTAGCGCGTGCCGATGTAGTTGTAGGAGCTCATCACGGCCGTGCTGCCGCTGGTCTTGATCGCGATCTCGAAGGGCCTGAGGTAGATCTCGCGGATCGCCTGCTCGTTCGACCAGGTGCAGATCATCGAGTTGCGGTTGGTCTCCTGGTCGTTCAGGGCGAAGTGCTTGATGTAGGCGTACACGCCCTTCGACATGGAGCCGGCCGCTTCGTTGCCGGCCATCACGCCGGAGAGCAGCGGGTCCTCGGAGAAGTATTCGAAGCAGCGGCCGGCGTAGGCGGAGCGATGCAGGTTCATGGCCGGGGCGTACCAGCCGGTCACGTTCATCTCGTGCGCCATGTCGCCGATCATCTCGCCGTATTCGGTGGCCAGGCCGGCATGGAACGTGTTCGCCACGGACACGCTGGACGGCAGGCCGATCGAGCCGACGCCGGTGAAGTTGTTGTTCAGCGCGGCCGGGCCGTCCACATCGGACTGCTGCGGCTTGCCGATCGACGCAACGGCGGCGTTGTTGTAGCCGGCGGTCGCGATCAGGTTGTCCATGTCGTTCACGGTCAGCTCGTCGAGCAGATCGTCCCACAGCGGGTCGTCGTAGTCCCTGCCATACAGCTGGTACAGATCGACGCCGTTGTCGGCGCCGGTGGTCGGCATCTCGTCCGAGTCGTCGTTCTCGTTCTCGTAGTTCGAGGTGTTGACGAACGTCGCCTTGTACTCGTCGCCCATCGACATCGAGGCGGGGGCCGCGGTGGCCTCGTCGTAGTTCGCGAAGCCGTCCGCGCGCGACAGGTAGGTCACGTCGCCCTCGGCGTCGTCGAACACGTTGGTGGCCGGGACGACGTCGCCGTCGTGCGTGTTGTCCTCCGAGTCGTAGGTGACGGTCTCCGGCACGGTCACCGTGGCGGACGCGATCTCGTTATGCGAGTCGGAGTTGATCGAGACCTGGTAGTCGCCGGCCTCCAGCACCCACGCCTTCGCATCCTCATAATCGTAGGACGCCATGTCGTCGTCCTCGAACTCGATGGTCACGGTCTGGGACTCGCCCGGCTCCAACAGGTCGGTCTTGTCGAACGCGACCAGGTTCGCGCTGGCCTTCTCGATGCCGCCGTTGACGTACGGCGGGTTGTAGTACACCTCGACGACGTCCTTGCCCGCCACGTCACCCGTGTTCGTCACCGTCACGTCGAACGACACCGTGCCGTCCGCGTACGTCACGTCGCCCATCTCCTGGTCGAACGTCGTGTAGCTCAGGCCGTAGCCGAACGGGTACTGCACGGTCGCCTCATAGTCGATCGCGCCCTCGTCCGCCGCCGTCTCGTAGTAGCGGTAGCCGACGTAGATGCCCTCCACGTAGTTCACGAACGTCGGCAAACTGGTGCCGGTGAACGACGACGCGCCGAATTCGTCCATGTTGTCGTAGGTGAAGTCGCCGATGTTGCGGTACCACGGCGCCAGCGAGAAGTCGCGCACGAAGGTGTCGGTGGTCCTGCCCGAGGGGTTGACCGCGCCGGAGACGACCTCGCCGAGCGCCTCGAAGCCGACCTGCCCCGCCGGCGGGCACCACAGCACCGACCGGATCTGCGGATACTCGTCCACGAAGCTCAGGTCGAAGGTGTTCGCGCCGTTGTACACCAGGACGACATCGTCGAAGTTCGAGGCCACCAGGTCGACCATGTCCCGTTCGCTCTTCGAAAGCGTCAGGTAGCCCTGATCGTCCTCGAAGTCGTCATAGTCGTTCGAGTTGTTGCGGTAGATGACGTCGTTCTGCATCTGCCCGGCCTCGGCGTTCGACGTGTCGCCGATCTCGGTCGCCTCGGCGTCGGGGCCGGCCTGCGGGATGTCGCCCATGCGCTCGGGCAGGTCGGCGCCCTCGCCGCCGGATCGGGAGATGACGATCATCGCGGTGTCGGAGAAGTCCTTCGCGTCGGCGATCAGATCATCGGGATAGGTGGCCGCCGGCGGTTCGGGCAGCGTCCAGTCCTGGCTGAAGATGCTGACGGTCGGACGCTCGGCGGCGTACCCGGCGTAGAAATCGGCCAGCTCGTCGTTCGTCTCGAAGCCCGCGTCGTTGAGTCCCTCGAGAATCGAGGTCATCGGGTACTGGTCGTTGAGCGAGCCCGAGCCGACGCCGCCGTAGATCGGGTTGGTCGACGCCCAGCCGAACACGTTGATCGCGTCGGTGCCGGTCAGCGGCAGCATGCCGCCGTCGTTCTCGAGCATCACGATGCCCTCGCGCTGGATGTCCCCGGCCAGCTCGTTGGCGCGGTCCATCGTCTGCTGGCTCAGCTGGCCGCCGCCGCTCAGCAGCGACAACGTGGTGCTCAGCGGGCCGAACAGCATCATGCTGACGGCCACGATCGCGGCGACCGCCGCGGCGATCCACACCTCGGCGTGCACGAGCTTGCGCACCGCCTTGTCCGCCACGGTTCGCCGATTCACCGCCGCCGTGACGACGAGCGCCACGCCGAGCGCCACGCCGATGACGATCAACTGCGTACGCAACGACGCGAGCACGTTGATGACATCGGCAATGTTGATGCCGATCATGTTTCTCTCCTCCTGTCATGTGATTTCGCACCGCCGCGGCACCGACGCCGCCGCGGCCGACGGACCGCCCGCCGACCATCGCCCGTGACGGACGGAAGACCGTCTCGCCCCAAGGCTACGGGCCTCAAACCCATCGTCCGAGGGTTTTTTCACGAGCTGCGCCCGTGGTCGCACGAACGGTCGCGCGGGGCGCGCCGACGGAGCCGGAGCAACGGATACAATGCCGATATGCGTAAGGTTTCGATAGCCGTCGTCGACGACGACCCCGCCGACGGCGACACCACCGAGGCGATGGTCGAACGGTATTTCCGGGAGGAACGCGCCGACGGACGCGACGGCGACCCGCCCGCATGGGACGTCGCCCGCTACGCCGACGGCATGGCGCTGCTCGGCGACTGCGACGACTCGGCCCGCAGACCGTACGACATCCTCCTGCTCGACATCGAGATGCCCGGCATCGACGGCCTGGAGACCGCACGACGGCTGCGGGCGCGCGGCATCGGCGCCGTAATCCTGTTCACGACCAAGATGGCGCAGTACGCCACCGTCGGGTACGACGTGGACGCGGTCGGTTATCTCGTCAAGCCGCTGCGGTACCGGGGATTCGCGCTCAACATGCGCAAGGCCGTGCGCATCGCGCGCTCCCGAGAGGGCGTGACCGTGCCGATCGCCTCCGACGACCACATGGTGTTCCTCGATTCCAACGACATCCGCTACGTGGAGGTGCTGGGCCACAGCCTCCTCTATCACGCCGGCAACGGCATATGGAAGGACTGGGGCACGCTGAAGGCCGCCGCCGAACTGCTGACGCCCCACCATTTCGTCGCGTCGAACCGCTACTGCCTGGTCAACCTCGACTGGGTGGACGCGATGGACGGATCCGTCGTGACCGTCGACGGCGAACGTCTGTCGGTCTCCCGGTCGCGCAAGAAACCGCTGCTCGAGGCGCTCAGCCGCTACTACGGCACCGCGCGCACGGCCCGCGGACGCCACGGACCGGATCTCGGGGCACCATAGCGGCCGGCGCGCCGCCTCGCGGCCCCCGCGCCGCCGACAGCGCGGGGCGGACCGCCTTCCGCGGCGTCCCCGTTCGCCAAACCAGCCCCGGCCGTTCCGCCGCACCTCCGCACCGTCGTCATCGTCAGGACCGTCACCATGCCATCATCCGCCATCGTCACCGGCTCGCCATTCAATCCGGCGAACCTGCTGTACTACCTGCCGTTCCTATTCGAGCTCACCGTCGGCACGCTGCTGTTCACCCGGCGTTTCGACCGGCGGCACACCCGCCGACTGGCCGCGTCCTGCGCCATCCTGCTCGCCGTCAGCTGCGCCCACGGACTGCTGCGGTGGCTGTGGCACGTCCGTCTCGTCGGTTCGGCGACCGCGCTGGTCGGGGCGCCGGCGATCGCCGCGGGCGGTTTCGCGATGCGCAACGTCGCGTTCCTGTTGTACGCAACGCTGCTCGCCGCGCTCGTGCGCTGGGCGTTCGCGACGGCCTGGCTCGAATCGCTCATCGTCGTGGCGATGGGCTACTCGGTCCAGCATTTCGGCTTCGCGATGATCCGCGCGGCGCAGACCCTGTCCGGCGACGAACGGTACATCTACGACCTGTCGCTGCTGCCGGTCCGCGCGGCCGTGTTCGCGGCGGTCTACGCGGCCGCATGGCTCGCCATCGGGCGGCGCTTCGAGATCGACGGCGAGCGCATCCGCAACGCGCCGGCCCGCGTCGCGTTCGCCATCGGCGTGCTGACGTTCGTGGTGCTGTTCAACTTCATCATCTCCGAGCTCATCGCCGATGGGTCGCTGGCCCGGCGGGGACAGGCGATGTGCTATCTGTACGACGGCATCTGCAGCCTGCTCGCGTTCGCCATCCTCGTCATGGCGTCGAACATCGACCGGCTCGCCGGCGACCTGGCCACCATCCGGCAGATCGACGCGCTCAAGGAGCGGCATTACGAGATGAGCCGAGAGAACATCGAGCTGGTGAACACCAAGTTCCACGACGTGCGCAGGAACCTCGCCTCGCTGCGGCGCACGGTGCGGGAGCTGCAGACGACCGGCGCGTACGCGGCGGGCGCCGACGCGGGTTCGGGTGCGGCGCCGGCGGGGCCTGGTACGTGCATGCGCCTGCCCGGATGTTCGGACGATGCGGCCGCGGACCCCGCGGGTGGCGGTGCGGGCCTGAACACGGGCGACGGTCGGGACGCGGACCGCGCGGCTCCGGCGCCGCGACTGCCCGGGATTCCGCTGCAGGCCATCGAGCAGATGGAGAACTCCATCCGCGTCTACGATTCGATCTTCAACACCGGCGACGATGCGCTCGACACGCTGCTGACGGAGAAGAGCCTGTACTGCGCCGCGCACGGCATCACGCTCGCCGCGATGGCGGACGGCTCGGCCATCGCATTCATGGAACGATCCGACGTGTACGCGCTGTTCGGCAACATCCTCGACAACGCGATCGAGGCGGTCGTGTTGCTGCCCGACCCCGACGACCGGCAGATCACGTTCACGCTCGCCGCGCGCGGACAGCTGCTGCACATCGAGGAGGAGAACTACTACGCCGGCGAGGTGCGCCTCCGCGACGGCCTGCCCGTCACCGACAAGGGCGACCGGCGGTTCCACGGCTTCGGCATGCGCTCGATCGCGCGGCAGGTCGCGAAGTACGGCGGCGAGATGACCATCGGGACGGACGACCAAGTATTCTCGCTCGCAATCGTCATGCCGATCCCCGCGTGACGCCCGCCCGGCGGGACCGCCGGCCTCCCGCCGGGGCCGCCGGAGCCGCCATTCGCCATGGCGTCGTCTCCGGACGGCCCAGGACGGCCCAGGACGCATCCGCCGACGCGGAACGCGCGAAACATCCCCGGCCGTGGCCCGCCCGGCTCTGGCATACCCGCGCGAGAACGGGCCGCCGCGCGTGGAGGTCGGGCCGCTCCGGCCGGCCGCGTCAGCCGAGCCAGTCGAGCAGGATGCCGGCCATCAGCGCCAGGTCGCCTTCGGGCACCTGCTCGTCGTGCTTGTGGGCGAGCAGCGGGTCGCCGGCGCCGAAGTTGACCGCCGGGATGCCAAGCGACGCGAAGCGCGCCACGTCGGTCCACCCGAGCTTGGCCAGCGGCTCACGGCCGGTGCGCTCGCGCACCAGGCCGTCCAGCGAGCGGGCCAGCGGCGCGTCCATGCCGGGCCGGGCGGAGGGCGACTCGTCCTTCATCTCGATGCCGAAGCCCTCGAACACGCCGCCGGTGGCCGTGTGCTCGCCGTTGCCGAGCTCGGCGCCGGCGTCCGCGCCCATCATCAGCGCCTTGGCCTCGGCCAGCGTCTTGTCGGGGGCGAAGCGGTAGTTCACGTGGATGCGGCATTCGTCGGGGATCACGTTGGTGCCCTTGCCGCCGGAGATCATCGTGGCGTTCAGGCCCTCGCGGTACTCCAGGCCGTCCACCTCGATCGTCCGCGGCTCGTAGGCGTTGAGCCGGGCGAGCACCTCGGCGGCCTTGTGGATCGCGTTCCGGCCCATCCACGAGCGGGCCGAGTGCGCGGCGACGCCGTGGCAGACCACGTCGAAGCGCATCGTGCCGTTGCAGCCGCCCTCGATGCCGCAGTTCGTCGGCTCGCCGATGATCGCGAAGTCGCCGGCGATCCACTCCGGATGCGCGGCGACCACCTTGCGCAGTCCGTTCTTCTCGGCCACGACCTCCTCGTGGTCGTAGAACACGTAGGTCAGGTCGTACCTCGGTTCGCGCAGCACGGCCGCGAGGTAGAGCATCGCGGCGTCTGAGGCCTTCATGTCGGTGGCGCCGCGGCCCCAGATCACGCGCTCGCCCGGATGGGCCGCGGCGATCTCGGCGCGGATCGCCGGGTCGCCCGGCTCCAGCCACCGCGGCGGGAAGTTGTCGATGACCGGCACCGTGTCGAGGTGGCCGCACAGGATCACGCGGTGTTCGCGGCCGAGATCGGTCGAGGCCACCAGCGTGTCGCCGTGGCGCCGCACCGTCAGATGCGGCTGGCGGCGCAGGAAGTCCTCCACCATGTCGGTCAGCGGCCCTTCGTCGTCGCTGACCGAATACACCGCCATGAGCTGTTCCGTCAGGCGGTTCAGCGCCTGCCGGCGCGGTTCGTCGCCGCGCACGTCGTCGATCGCGGCCGGCTCGGCGACGACGCCGGCCGGCTCGGCCGCCGCCCTGTCGTATCCGGTCGCCCCGGCGCGACCGGCATCGGCCCGGCCGTAGTCCGCCCCGGTCCGTGCGGCGGTCTGTCCCTCTGCGCTCATCGTGTCCTCCGTTCCCGTTCCGTACCCGCCCGCCGTGCGCAGGCCGGGCGCCCCATGTCCGTGCGGCCGACGGCCGCGGCATGCGGTCATTATCGCACCGCCCCGGGTCGCCCGCGGCGCATGCGCCCCGGTTGTGGACGCTTGTTCGCCTATGTGTAGCACTTTTCGGGGTCTGCAGACACCTATCACGACTAGCTGAGGCAGCCTGGCGGCGAGACCGCCGGTATGAACGGCGTCATGACGCCATCGATACTCCGGGTATCCGCACGGGGACGCCTCAGCTAAGGCGTTTCGGTGTCTGCAACGGCCGAAAACTACCCCATCTAGGCGAGATGCCGGCGGTATCGGCGCCGGCTCGGTCCCGGACGGCGGCGCATTTGGAGCGCCGGAGCGCCGATTGCGGGGAGAGGCCGATTGCGGGACGGCGATCGTCGCATCGCCGATGCGGAGCGCCGAAAGGAAAGGCGACAACCGCCCGAGTTCGGCGCGCGTTCCTGACTGGTGAGACGCGGGGCGCCGGCGCGCGGGCTTGTTGGCACACTGGGCATGGAGGAAAGGACGGATATGGCGGGTTTGTTGAGCGCGATGCAGGGCTTCTGCGTGATCGGCATCGTGATTCTTGCGGGCTACGTCGCCGCGCGCATGCGCATCGGCGGGTCCTCGGCGCAGATGGTGCTCAACCGATTCAGCTTCTTCGTGTGCAGCCCGTGCCTGATGTTCGCCATCCTGTCCAAGGAGCCGATCTTCGACATCTTCCACTCGTCGATCGTCGTGGCGTTCCTGTCGGCGATGGCGGTCGGCGCGATCTTCCTGGTCCTCAACCGCCTGTTCTTCCACATGGGCGCGGCCGACGCGACGATCGGCGCGCTGAACTCCCTGTACCTGAACTCCAACAACATCGGCCTGCCCATCGCCACCTACATCCTGGGCAACCCGGCGCTGGTCGCGCCGATCCTGGTGATGCAGCAGGCGCTGTTCACGCCGGTCGGGCTGACCGTGCTCGACGTGGCCACCAAGGGCGAGGCCTCGGCCAGGGAGATCGCCAGGCAGCCGCTGCACCAGCCGATGCTGATCGCCTCGGTGCTGGGCATCGTCGTCGCGGCCGTCTCCGACCGGGTCGGCCGGTTCATCGTCCCCGACTTCCTGTTCGACCCGATCGACATGATCGGCGACGCCGCCGTGCCGATGATCCTGATGGCCTTCGGCATGTCCCTGCACGGCGCCAGGCCGATGCAGAGCCGCACCGACCGGAACGCGACCATCACGGTGACGGTGCTCAAGAACATCGTGATGCCGCTGGTCGCGTTCCTGCTGGCCTACTTCCTGATGGGGTTCCGCGGGCCGACGCTGTACGCCTGCGTGGTGCTCGCGGCGCTGCCGACCGGCCAGAACGTGTACAACTACGCGGCACGGTACAACGTGGGGCTCACCTTCGCGCGCGACGGCATCCTGCTGAGCACGCTGACCAGCCCGATCGTCATCGCGCTGGTCGCCGTGCTGCTGGGCTGATTCCGCCCCCGCCGGCGTCCGGGCGCCCCGCCGCCGGCTACCCAACGCACAATGTGCGTGTCGTTTGGGCGGCCGAATGACGGTAAATCAAGGATTTCAGCCCCTCCCCCACATGCACATTGTGCGCGGTGTCAGTCGTCGGCGCGGTAGTCCATCAGGTTCAGCCCGGCCGCGACCCGGTTCGAGGCGAACGCGCCGACCGACACCAGCGCGAAGCACAGCGCGATGCCGCCCAGGAAGCTCAGGATCGTGGCGGGCTGGGTCATCGACGCGGCGAACAGCGGGAACATCAGCAGCATCGAGCAGCCGCCGGCGACGATCACGACGATGGTCAGCGGCGTGAGCACCTCGATGAACCGCGCGCGGTTCAGCGTCGCCACGTCCGTGCCCTCGAGCACCAGCATCCGGTACTCGGCGGCCTGGTCGTACACGGAGCCGGCCTGCATCACCCCGCAGCTGACCGCGGCGAGCACGGCGGCGAAGGCGAGCGTGAGCAGTCCGCCGGTGCCGATGTCGCGCATCATCGTCACGCTCGGGTCGGTCGCGGGCGGCGCCTCGCCGCCGGAGGTCCACACCGCGCTCGACAGGTAGCCGCAGATCGAGGTGATGCCCGCGATGAACACGGCGAGCGCGATGCCCGAGACGTTGCGCCAGGCGCGCTTGGGGTTGTCGAGGATGCGGCGCATCGCGATCATCGTGGCCGCGTCCTTCGGGTGGCGCGCCTTGGCGCGCGCCCGCGCCGCGACCACCCACGAGCCGACCAGGTTCACCACGGCGAACACCAGGAAGAAGAACCCGAAGATCACCGCGTAGACCACGCCGTCGCCGAACTCCACGAGCACGGTCGGGTTGGAGAACAGCAGGTACGCCGCGGCCACGACGACCACGAAGATCAGCACGCGCCATGCGGCCGGCAGCGGCTGGGCGGCCCGCGAGGTCACGCCGAGCGGGGTGACCGCCACGCGGCGCAGCGTCACCAGCGCCGAGACCAGCGCCAGCACCGTCACCCCGGCCACGACCGCGACCAGCGCCAGCGGCCCGACCCACAGCTGCTCGAAGGTGAAGCGCTGGTTCTGGAAGTTCAGCAGCATGATCAGCGGCATCAGCGCGAAGTAGCCGACGATGCCGACCAACGCGCCGACCAGCGCCTGGCCGGCCGCATCCAGCGCGGTCAGCCGGACGACCTGCCCGGTCGTCGCGCCGGCCAGACGCAGCGCGGCCAGCCGGGCGTCGCGCCGGGACGCGGCCAGGCGCGCGGCGGAGCCGGCGAGCGCCGCGAACGGCACGACCAGCAGGATGCAGGCGAACGCCGCAAGCAGCACGTAGGTGCTGGCCATCTGCGTCGCCCCGTCCTCGGCGAGCAGCCGCGAGAACCGCTCGTAGGTGCCGGGCGCGCAGGCGCCGGAGTCGAACAGGCAGGGCACCGTGTGGTCGGGCGAGGCGCGCCAGACGAAGCCGTGGACGCCGCCGAGCACGGTGAGGAAGATCGCGGTCGCCGCGGCGAAGGCGATGACGGCCAGGACCGAGGTGTGCGACGTGGCATCGCGCCGGCCCGGGCGGTGGAACAGGCGCCACAGCGCGAAGGTGCTCATCGTGCCGCCTCGCTTCCCGAATCGGCGGGGCGCGCGGCGCCGGCCCGCCAGGTCGGCGCGGAGACGATGCGCTCGTCCTGCGGCGTCGGGGCCGCCGATGCGGGCGCGGCCAGCGGGCCGGCCTGCGGTTGCGGCCATGCCCCGGCCGGCGCGGCGGCGACCGGCTGGCCCGGCTGCGCGGCGCCCGGGTACGCGGGCTGATACGCGGGCCGGTACGGTGCGCCGCCCTGCCGCGCGCCTGCCTGCGCCGCCGGGTACGGCTGTCCGAACGCCGCCTGCTGCGGGGAGTCGAACAGACGGCCGTCCTGCATGTACACGGTCCGGTCGCAGAACGCGGCGACGTTCGGATCGTGCGTGACCACGACGACGGCGGCCCCGTTGGCCCGGCTCGCGTCCATCAGGATGCCCATCACCTCGCGGCCGGTGGCCTGGTCGAGCGCGCCGGTCGGCTCGTCGGCGAACACGACCGCCGGCTGCACGCACAGCGCGCGGGCGATGGCGACGCGCTGCATCTGGCCGCCGCTCATCTCGCCCGGGCGGTGCGTGGCGAGCGCGCGCAGGCCGAGCCGTTCCAGCCACAGGACCGCCGCGTCGGTGGCCTGGCGGTAGCCGACGCCGCCCAGCATCATCGGCAGGGCGATGTTCTCGACCGCGGGCAGCTCGGGCAGCAGCTGGCCGGACTGGAACACGAAGCCGAAGGCGCCGCGGCGCAGCTTGGTGCGCTCGGCGTCGGGCATCGCGGTCAGGTCCGCGCCGCGGAAGCTCACGCTGCCGGAGGTCGGACGGATGATGCCGGCCAGGGCGTGCAGCAGCGTGGACTTGCCGGAGCCGGAGGGGCCCATCACGGCGACCGTCTCGCCCTCGCCGAGCGTGAGGCTCACCTGGTTGAGCGCGAGGGTGTGCATGCCGGTGGCCGGGCCGACGCCCGCGGTGCCGTGGTCGGCCGCGGCGCGCGCGACGTCGGCGGAGTAGTCCATGACCAGTCCCTCCGCGGCGAGCACGGCCTGGGGCCGGGATGCGTATCGTGCGCCGTCGGACGGCGCGGGGTTCGTGAACTGTGGTGCTGTGCTCATGCCTTGAGGCTACGTCCGCGCGGCGGCGGCACCCATCGGGCAGGGGAATGATTGTCCGGGCCGGGCGGCCGGGGCGTCATCCCTGAGGATTACGGCGGGGCCCGGAGCCGCGGGCGGGCCGTCCAGGCCCGGGATTGCGGGCCGGCGCCATGCGACCCAGGTCCGGCCCGGAATCGCGGGGCCGGCGCCATGCGACCCGGATCCGGGCGGCCGCAGGCGGGCCGCATTCATGCAATCCGGATCCGAGAAGCCGCAGGCCGATGCCCATGCCATCCGGATCAGAAAGGCTGGAGGCCGATGCCCATGCCCTCCGGAAAGCCGCGGCAGGCGGCCCCATGCGCACAATGTGCAATTCTTCACGCTGAGAGGGAATTATCCGGCTCTCAGCGTGAAGAATTGCACATTGTGCGCTGGGTAGAAGGCGGACGACGGGACCTGGCCCTGCGAGGCGGAGCGCGACGGGCGGGCGGCGGAAGGCTAGGCCCGGGCCCTGCCCGGCCCGGCGCGGCGCGAGGCGAAGCGAAGCGGGCGGTCAGGCCAGGTGCCAGCTGATGCGGTGCAGGGGGGTCGGGCCATGCTCGGCGATCGCCCTGCGGTGGGCCTCGGAGCCGTATCCCTTGTTGCGCTCCCATTCGTAGGGCGCATAGCGGTCGTCGCTCCGGGCCAGGTCGGCCATGAGATGGTCGCGGGTGACCTTGGCGATGACGGCGGCGGCCGCGACGGTGGCGCAGTGGCGGTCGCCCTTGACCTTGGTGACCACGTGCGCGGGGACCGGCACGCTCGGCGCGTCGAAGGTGTTGAGCGCCTTGGTGATGTAGTCGCTGGGGCCGTCGAGGATCGCGCCGACGCGCGGCGGTCGCGCGCCGCCGTCGGCCGGGGCCGGCGACCCGTCGATGCCGAGCCGGCGCTCCACGTCGGTGAGCGCCCGCAGCGCGGCGACGCCCAGCGCGTAGGAGATGCCCCATTCGTCGATCTCGGTGTTGCTGGCCTGCCCGACCGCGCTGGCCGCGCACCAGTCGCGCAGTGGTCCGGCCAACGCCTCGCGGCGGCGTTCGGTGAGCGTCTTCGAGTCGGCCACGCCCTCGGGCACCTGCAGCTCCGGCAGGTCCGCCGCGCGGATGGCCGCCGCGCCGACCATCACGGGGCCGGCGAGCGCGCCGCGGCCGACCTCGTCGAAGCCGACGATCAGGTCGTAGCCGCGCTCGGCGAGCGTGCGTTCGACGTCCAGCGTGGGCGTCTCGTGGATCACGGTCATGCTGCCTCCTTCCGTTGCCGCTTCCGCCGCCGCGAATCCGAATCGTGCGTCACCGCCCGGTCGCCGTGCCGTCGGGCACGTCGGCGAACGCCTCGTGGTGCGCGTCCAGCAGACCGATGCGGTTGAGCGGCCAGTACGTGACCAGCGCCACGCCCACGACGTCGCTGATCGGCACCAGCCCGTTCGCGCCGTCGTCCTGGTGGTAGCGCGAGTCGGCGGAGCTGGCGCGGTTGTCGCCCATGACGAAGACGTGCCCCTCGGTCACCTCGACGCGGAACGCGAAGCTGCTCGGGTCGACGCCGGGGCGGATGTAGGAGCTTTCGTCGATGGCGACGCCGTTGATCAGCACCGGGCTGCCGGCGCCGGCGCATTCGACCACGTCGCCGGGCAGGCCGATGAGGCGCTTGATCAGGTAGTCGTCGCCGAGCACGCCGCTGCGCTCGGACTGCAGCCAGTCGGCCGGGTCCTTGAACACGATGATGTCGCCGCGTTGCAGGTCGAAGACCCGCGGGGCGAGCTGCTGGGTGATGACGCGGTCGCCGGGCTCGATGGTGTTCTGCATCGAACCGGAGGGGATCGAGTAGAAGCCGAAGATGAAGATGCGCAGCAGCAGCACGATGACGACCGGGATGCCGCACCAGATCAGCGTGTCGCGGACGCCGAGCCCGCGCTTCGGCTCGGCGGCGCTTTTGTGCCGGGGTCCGGGGGACGGGTCCACGCCGTGACCGGCCACGGCGATGGTGTGGCGGTCCTGTTCATCGTCCGGGTATGGCGTCTGCTCCTGCATGTCCCTCCTTCGACGGCGGCGGCCGGGGCCGTCCGCTCCATCATACCGGCCGCGCATATGCGACGACCCGCCAGACGTCACGCCTGACGGGTCATGTCCACGCTTCATGCGCGCACGGCGATGGCTCAGGCCTTCTTGGCCTTCGCGCTGTTGTCGCGACGCTCGACGATGCGAGCGGCCTTGCCGCGCAGGGCGCGCAGGTAGTACAGCTTCGCGCGGCGCACACGGCCCTTGCGCACCAGCTTGATCGAGTCGATCGACGGGGAGTGCAGCGGGAAGCGGCGCTCGACACCGGTGCCGAAGCTGATCTTGCGCACCACGAAGGTCTCGCGCACGCCGGCGCCGTGGCGGGCGATCACCACGCCGGTGAACGCCTGGATACGGGAGTTGTTGCCTTCCTTGATCTTGACGTTGACCTCGACGGTGTCGCCGGGGCGGAAGTCCGGGATCTCCTCGGCCGGCTTGACATGCTTGGCGTCAAATGCCTCGATAGCATTCACCATGATTGTTCCTCCAACGCCGCCGCATATCAGCGCCTCGGTTCGGGGCCGCCGCCGCGTGGCTCCTGCCTGCGCGGCCGCCCAGTCCTCGATTCCCGCGGGTCTGCCCTCGGGAAGCCTGCCGATCCGCCGGAATCGCGGTGCGCGCACCGTCCGGCTGGACCCGTTGGGGAGGTGGGTCTATGCGGCAACCCGTCTCCCGACACAGCAACGCACTAGTCTACCGGCGCGGCAGGACACCACGAGGCCGGGCACGGCCGCAGCGGGACCGGCGCGGTTCCGGCAGTTGCGATGCGGCCGCGCCGGCTTCGACACCGCTGCGACGCAGCCCCGCCGGATTCGGCAGGCCCCGGCGGTTGCGGCGCGATTCCGTCGGCTGCGACGCGGTCCGCCGGCTGCGGCGCGATTCGGCGTCGGATCGCCTCCCGGCACCCGCGACCCGCCCCGCGCCCGGCCGCCCTACGCCGGGTCGCCGGCGCCGTCCGGCCGGCGCGCCGCCATCAGACGGGCGACCGCGGCGCGGATCGGCGCCTCGGCCTCGGCGGGGTCGTCGATCCCCTGCACCGATTGCTCGATCGGGCACATGCCGGTGCTCGCGCGGTTGCGGATCATCGGCACCAGCTCGTCGTACGCGGCGGCGACGCCGTGGTCGCGCAGCATCGCCAGCCCGGCCTCGCTCATCACGCAGCCGTGCACGGCCGTGGCGCCCAGCGTGACGTACAGCATCGCCGCCGCCTTGCCGATGACGCGGTCGGACGCCGCGAAGCCGTCCAGCCGCCGGCCCTCGGCCAGCCAGACGAGCAGCGGGCGCACGCCGCGGCCGGTGCCGGTCAGCGTCTCGCCGCCCCTGCAGGCCACGCAGCCCAGGGTGTCGTCGGCCTGCAGCGCCCGCCGCGCGCTCAGCCAATCCTTGTTCGTCTCGTCGATCCGCATCGCTGCTCCCCTCGTCGATACGCACGCCCCCGGCGCCGCCGGGCGCGCCGTGCGGATCCTCGCTTCGGGTCCGCACGGCACGCGACCGGGCGCCGCCGGGGGCGTCATGGATTCGTCGCCGGTCCCGGGCCGGCCGGCGCGACCCTTCCGGGTGCGCCGCGACCGCCCGGGCCGGCGGCCCCTCACTCCTTGGCGGAGCGGTGGTTCACCCAGAACATGATGAGCGGGACCAGGCCCCACTGCAGGATCAGGCCCGGCAGGCCGGCGGCGATGCTGGTCCAGATCGTGGCGACCGCGACGGTGCTGCCGAACGCGTAGACGCCGACCAGGATCGCCACGGCGCGCACGAGGCGGCCGCCGATCTGGGCGAGCAGCACCTTGCCGATCGTCGGCATCGAGGTGCCGCGCAGCAGGCCGGCGAACAGGCCGTAGGAGGCGAGCTCGACCACCATGAACGGCACCATCGCGGCGCCCGGCATGCCGGACAGCGCGAAGCTGGCCAGCGGGCCGAGCGCGCCGGCGACCGCGCCGGCGTACGGGCCGGCCAGCAGGCCGACGAGCAGGATCGGCAGGTGCATCGGCAGGAACGCCTCGCCCAGGCCGGTGCCCAGGCCGGAGACCGCGCCGACGACGTGGAAGATCTGCGGGATCGCGACCGCGCCGACGACCGCGGCGGCGGTGGCGAGCGCCTGCGTCCTGACGGACGGCAGCGTGCGGGTGGTGCTCAGGGTAGTTGCCATAATCTTGTCCCTTCGTGATTCTCTGTGGCCCCGCGGGCGGGGCCTGTGGTTGTCTCCTGCGCTGGCGCGGTCGGCGTCACTCGGCGTCGAGGTCGACCAGACGGTAGTTGCGGTTGCCCAGCGCCATCTCGACCGCGTGCTCCACCGTGTGGATGCCGTGGCGCGACTCCATGCGCTCGATCAGCGGGCCGTTGTTGTCGTCGGCCAGGTACACCTGGTCGACGCACGCCTGGTCGACCGCCACCGGGTCGAGCGAGGCGAGGATGCCGATGTCCTTCATCTCCGGGGCGTGCGGGTTGCCGTCGCAGTCGCAGTCGACCGACAGGTTGTTCATCACGTTGATGAACAGCATGTTGCCGTGCAGCGCGTTGAACACGCCGGTCGCCGCCTCGGCCATCGCCTCGAGGAAGGAGTCCTGCTCGGCGCTGAACGGCTCGTCGAGCACCTCGTCCTGGCCGGAGTGGATGCGCTCCTTGCCGTGCGACGAGGCGATGCCGATCGAGATGTTCTTCAGCGCGCCGCCGAAGCCGCCCATCATGTGGCCCTTGAAGTGGGACAGCACCACGTAGTAGTCGTAGTTCGTGAAGTGCGAGCCGACGAAGTCGCCGGTCAGGCGGCGGCCTCCCTCGACCGGGATCTCGATCTCGCCCTCCTCGTCCATCAGGTCGACGGGCGCGATGTCCATGAACCCGTGCTCCTTGATGGTCTGCCAGTGCTTCGAGGTCTCGTTGCGGGTGCCGGCGTACGCGGTGTTGCACTCCACGATCGTGCCGTCCAGCCGGTGCACGAGGTCCTTGATGAGGTTGGGGTCGAGGTAGTGCGTGTTGCCGCCCTCGCCCGTGCTCAGCTTGACCGCGACCTTGCCGCGCGGCTTGACGCCGAGGGCCTCGTAGGCCTTCATCAGGCCGGCGGGGCTGATGTCGCGGGTCATGTACACCACCGGCGCCGACAGCGAGTCGGTGCGGTAGCTCTGATACGTCGCATTCGCCATATTTGCCTCCTTGCGATCCCTAATCCCTGCGGTTTCACGATACAGCCGACGATTCGACAATACGCTGGCGAAGAAACGCCAGCCAATGCCTATGGCATCGGCCCGGCCATGCCCGTTCGGCATGCCGCCGGGCCCTTCCCGGCGCACCGGGCGGAGGTGTCGGTTCACAGGATCGCCGGGCCGGATCCCGTGAACCGGCGACACCGGCGCGTATGTGCGGTTCGCACGGCCGTTCCGCGGAATGCCGCCGAGCCGCATGTTCGCATGTGTGCGGTCGCACATGCCGCTGGTTCACAGGATCGAGGCCCGCCATCCCGTGAACCGGAGTTCCGGTAACCGGCGCCGGACGACAGCGCAGCAACGGCCCGGCCCTCCCCGACGATCGCCGGAGAGGGCCGGATCGGCGTCACGCCCGGCGCCCGCCCTCAGGCGGCGCGCCGGCCATGGCTCAGAACTCGCGATGCGCGCGGTAGAAGCGGATCAGCGACTGGGTGGAGGCATCCTGGGCGGCCAGGGCCTCGTCGTCCTGCGAGATCGCCGGGGTGATCTGCTTGGCGAGCTGCTTGCCGAGCTCGACGCCCCACTGGTCGTAGGAGTCCAGGCCCCACACGGTGCCCTCGACGAAGGTGATGTGCTCGTAGAGCGCGATCAGCTCGCCGAGCGCGAACGGGGTCAGCGCCACGCCGAAGATCGAGGTGGTCGGGCGGTTGCCCTCGAACACGCGGGCCGGGACGATCTCCTCCGGGGTGCCCTCGGCGCGCACCTCGTCGGCGGTCTTGCCGAACGCGAGCGCCTTGGTCTGCGCGAAGTAGTTGCCCAGGAACAGCTCGTGCACGTCCTGGTCGCCGTCCTTGAGCGGGTTCGGGGTGTTCACGAACGCGATGAAGTCGGCCGGGATGAGCTGGGTGCCCTGGTGGATCAGCTGGTAGAAGGCGTGCTGGCCGTTGGTGCCCGGCTCGCCCCAGAAGATCTCGCCGGTCTCGGAGGTGACCGGGGTGCCGTCCCAGCGCACGGACTTGCCGTTGGACTCCATGGTCAGCTGCTGCAGGTAGGCCGGGAAGCGGTGCAGGTACTGGTCGTACGGCAGCACGGCGTGCGAGGCGACCTTGAAGAAGTTGCGGTACCACACGTTGAGCATGCCCATGAGCACCACGGCGTTCTGCTCGAACGGGGTGTTGGCGAAGTACTCGTCGATCTCGTGGAAGCCGTGCAGGAACTCCTCGAAGCGGGCCGGGCCGAAGACCACGGCGAGCGAGGTGCCGACGGCGGAGTCCACGGAGTAGCGGCCGCCGACCCAGTTCCAGAAGCCGAAGGCGTTCTCCGGGTCGATGCCGAACTCGGCGACCTTCTCCAGGTTGGTGGAGACGGCGACGAAGTGCTTGCGGATCGCCTCGGCGCGCTTGGCGTCGGAGTCGTCGATCGCGCCGGCGGCCTTGAGCTCCTCGAGCAGCCAGGTGCGGGCGCCGCGGGCGTTGGTCAGGGTCTCCAGCGTGGTGAAGGTCTTGGAGACGACGATGAACAGCGTGGTCTCCGGGTCCAGGCCCTTGGTCTTCTCGGCCAGGTCGTTCGGGTCGATGTTGGAGATGTAGCGGGCGGAGATGCCGGCGTCCGCGTACGGCTTGAGCGCCTCGTACACCATGACCGGGCCCAGGTCGGAGCCGCCGATGCCGATGTTGACGACGGTCTCGATCTTCTTGCCGGTCACGCCGGTCCACTCGCCGGAGCGGACCTTGTCGGCGAACTCGTAGATGCGCTTGAGGGTGTCGCGCACGTCCTTGACGGTGTCCTGGCCGTCGACGATGTACTTGCCCTCGTCCTCGACCGGGCGGCGCAGCGCGGTGTGCAGCACGGCGCGGTCCTCGGTGTTGTTGATGTGCACGCCGGAGTACATGGCCTTGGTGCGCTCGTCGAGCTTGACGGCCTTGGCGAGGTCGGCGAACAGCTTGAGGGTCTCCGGCTTGATGAGGTTCTTGGACAGGTCGAAGTGCAGGTCGCCGGCGTCGAAGCTCAGCTTCTCGACGCGCTCCGGGTCCTCGGCGAACCACTGCTTGAGGCTGATGCCCTCGCTGCGCAGCTCGTCGTAGTGCTTCTGCAGCGCGGCCCACTCCGGGGTCGTGGTGGCGTCAACAGGAGGATTGATGGCCATGGGTGATAGGTCCTTTCCTTATCCGATGAAGCGACGGGAGGTCGCCCTCCGCGCCGTTGTCTTCACTTCACAAGGTACCTATGAAATTGGACAGATCCGGCGGCGCCGCGGGCGGTCCGCCGTTCCCCGTGCAAACGTTCGCACGGCGGCCCGGGGCGGTGTCCGCAGGCCGCGCGCCGCCCGATCGCGCCGCCGTCACTGCAGGCGCAGCAGCCGCATGACCGGCTGTCGCACGCCGCGGTCCGCCGCGGCCACCAGCACGACGAACGCCGCCGAGCACGCCAGCGCGGCCAGCAGGAACGCCACCGAGCCGCCGCCCACGCCGAGCGCGGCGGACGCCCGCCGCCACACGGCCGCCAGCAACGGCTGGATGCCGGCGTCCATGAACACGGACGAGAACACCGACTGCACGATGTAGAAGCCCAGGATGCCGGAGGCCAGCGCCCCGACCGCGCGTCCGGCCCACCGGGCCGCGGCCGGACTGTCCGCACCGCCCGCCGGCAGGCGCGCCGCCTGCGCTAGGTCGCGCACGCCGTCGCCGGCGCCGCCCGCCGTCCCGCACGTTCCGCCCGTCGAACCGTCGGCGCCCGCCGTCGCGGCGCACCACAGCGCCGCCAGCGCCAGCAGGAACGACAGCGCCGACGTCGACTTGAACGACAGCGCGCCGATCAGCGCGACATCGCGCAGGCAGGCCGCAACGACCTCGACGAGGACGGTCGCCGCCAGGACCGCCGCCAGCCCCAGGCGCCCCATGTTCCGCCGACGGCGCGCGGCGGCGCCCCGTGCGGCCGGGGTCATGCCGACGACGCCGGCCGCGGCGAACGACGCCGCGTACGTGACCGCGCTCATCCACTTGCGCCAGTCGGTCAGGCCGCGGGCCGCCACGTCGCCCGGGGCCACGAAGGCGATGTAGGCGTTCAGCGCGAACACCGCGGCCAGCAGCAGCGCCGCCGCCGGCACCACGGCGCGGCGCGGCGCGCGGCGCAGCACCCAGGCGAGCGCCGGCGCCACCGCCACGAACCCCGCGTACAGCCATACGAACTCCAGGCCCAGCGTCCACCGCCCGAGCGTCGCCACGCCGGGCAGCGGCACGATCCAGGCGTCGACGGCGAAGGCGATCGCCGCGTAGAACGCCATCGAGGCGGCGACGACGGCGAGCCGGCGCGCGGTCGCGACCGCGGCGGAGCGCCAGTACCCCGGGGCGTCGGAGCGGCGGGCCAGCGAGGGGATCAGGAAGAATCCGGAGATCATGTAGAACACGTGGTTACCCCACGCCCCCAGCAGCGCGATCAGCCCCATCGGGGCCAGCATGACGGGGGTCGACGACAGCAGCGCCCCGTCCGGCGTGCAAGCCTGCGGTTCGCACAGCGCCAGCGCGGTCCAGGGCATCATCGCGTGGAACAGCGAGATGCCGACGATCGCCAGCAGGCGCAGGGCCTCGATCCGCAGGTTGCGCGACGGCGCCGCGCGGCGCGCCCCACCGGCGCCGGGCCGCGCGCCCGGCCGCCCCGCCCGCACCCGGGCATGCTCCGTTCCGCTTGAGACCTCGGACACAGCGCTCCTTTCCGCCGGCGGCCCGCCGTCACGGCGGACGCAGGCGCCCCGCCGACCCGTCGTCCGGAACGCCTCCCGCCGCCGAGCCGGGCGCACGGCCGCGCCCCGCCGATGCATACGGACACCACGATAGCGCACCGCTCGCCGCCGCGCCCGTCGCGGCAAGACACGTCGGGATTGGACAAATCCACGGCATGCACTACAATCTATTTTTCGTGCGCGGGTCGCGAAATGCTTCCCGCACGACCACGCCACTTTAGCTCAGTCGGTAGAGCGGCTCACTCGTAATGAGCAGGTCGACAGTTCGATTCTGTCAAGTGGCTCCATCGCCCTAGGTCTGCGCCGGTCGCGGCCTAGGGTTTTGCATAACCGGCGGCATTCCGCCGCAGCGCGCGAGTGGCGTAATGGTAGCCGCGCAGGATTTAGGTTCCTGTGTCTTCGGACGTGTGGGTTCGAGTCCCATCTCGCGCACCCTCAGCCGCCCGCGCCGGACGGCAGCCGGCGGTATCATGGCGTGGCACACCATATCGTGGCACGCCACAACGCCGCAGGAGTTCCCATGACCGCTCTCATCCAACCCGTCACACTGCTGCTCATCATCGTCGCCGGCTACCTGTTCAAGCGCTTCGGCCTGTTCGGCGACCGCGACTACCGCGTGATCCAGAAGGCCGTGTTCAACCTGATCCTGCCCGGCGCCATCGTCTACTCGTTCGCCACGAACCCGCACGACATCAGCCTGCTGCTCGTCTCCGGGTTCGCGTTCGTCGCCGCGCTCGTGCCCACGCTGGTCATGTTCGCCTACTCGCGCCGCCGCCCGGTGGCCGACCGCGCGTTCCTGATGCTCAACGGCTCCGGCTACAACGTCGGCTGCTTCTGCTTCCCGGTGCTGCAGTCGCTGATCGGCCCGGCCGCGCTCGTGCCGGCCGCGATGTTCGACGTCGGCAACTGCGTGATGGTGTCCGCGGGCACGAACGTGATGACCCAGACGCTGCTGCACATCCGCCCCGGCAGGACGCTCGCCGAGCAGCACGCCGGCGACGCGCCGACGCTGCCCTACGAGCGGCCGAAGGACCGCGACGCCCGGCGGCTGGCGCACCGCGCGCTGGCCGGCAACGTCGCCAGGGGCTTCCTGACCTCGCCGTCGTTCGACACCTACCTGCTCATGATCGCGCTGATGCTGGCCGGCGTGGACCTGCCCGGATGGCTGGGCACGTTCTGCCAGCCGTTCTCCGCCGCCAACGCGTTCTGCTCGATGCTGATGGTCGGCATGCTCATGGATCTGCCCGCCACGCGCCACGACGTGCGCGACGTGCTGGAGATCGTCGGCTGGCGCATCCCGTTCGCGGCGCTGTTCGCGGCGGCCGCGTGGTTCCTGCTGCCGTTCGACGCGGCGACGCGCGAGGCCGTGGCGCTGTGCTGCCTCGCTCCGACCGCGATCTTCGCGACGCTGTACACCGACCGGGTGCTCGGCAACGCGCGCCTCGCCGGGTTCGCGCTGTCGCTGACCGCCGTCATCGCGCTGGTCACGATGACGGGGGCCAGCATGCTGATGGGCTGAGCGCCCGCGGCCGGGATCTCGCCGGATGGGACCGGGCCTGACGGGCGGGCCGGCGCCGCTCCCCTCCGCAGTCCGCGACACGACACGCCGAAGGGGTCCGCAGGCTTCGGGGGATGGTCCGCGGAGAACGGCGCAGATACGCCGAGGCCCGCGGACCATCCCCCGAAGTCCGCGGGCCCGTCGGGCGTGTCGGCCGGCGACCGGCCGGCAGCGGGTCAGCCGAGCAGCTTCTCGACCTCGGGCATCAGCGCGCGCAGCGCCTTGCCGCGGTGCGAGATGGCGTTCTTCTCCTCGGGGGTCATCTCGGCGCTGGTCAGCGGCCCGCCGCCCTGGCCGGCGCGCTCCGGCTGGTCGTCGGGCACGAACAGCGGGTCGTAGCCGAACCCGTGCTCGCCGCGGGGAGCGCGGATGATGACGCCGGGCATCTCGCCCGTGCGGGTGACCGCATAGGCGATCGGGTGGCGCCGGCCGTCCGCCCCCTCGGCCCCGCCGGGCACGGCGAGCGCGGCGGCGCAGCAGAAGCGCGCCGTCCGCTGTTCGTCGGGGATGTCCTCGATCTGGGCGAGCAGCAGCGCGTTGTTGGCCGCGTCGTCGCCGTGGCGGCCGGACCAGCGCGCCGACAGGATGCCGGGCGCCGCGCCCATCACGTCCACGATCAGGCCGGAGTCGTCGGCGACGGCGGGCATGCCGGTGCGCTCGGCCACGTCGCGGGCCTTGAGCAGCGCGTTCTGTTCGAATGTCGTGCCGGTCTCCGGCGGGTCGGGCAGACCCAACGACCCGGCGGACACCAGCGTCACGCCGGCGGCGCGATCGCCGAAGCTGTCCTGCATGATGCGGCGCATCTCGGCGAGTTTGCCCTCGTTGTGCGTGGCGACGACGATGGTGGTCATGGATGGTCCTCGTTTCTTCCGTCGTTGATGATGCGTGCCGGCGGCGTCAGCCGTTGAGCGCCGCGCGCTGGGCGGCCTGGAGCTCCCGGTTGCCCTTCTGCGCCAGGTCGAGCAGCCGGTCGAGCTCGTCGCGGCTGAACGGGCGGTGCTCCGCCGTGCCTTGGATCTCGATGAACTGGCCGGAGCCGGTCATCGCGACGTTCATATCGGTCATCGCCTGGCTGTCCTCGATGTACGGCAGGTCGAGCACCGGCACACCGTTGACGACGCCGACCGACACCGCGGACACGCAGTCCTTGAGCACCCGGGCGGCGCTGCGGATGCGGCGGTTGCGCTCGGCCCAGTTCAGCGCGTCCACCATCGCCACGTAGGCGCCGGTGACCGAGGCGGTGCGCGTGCCGCCGTCGGCCTGGAGCACGTCGCAGTCCAGCTGGATCTGGTTCTCGCCGAGCGCCTTCATGTCGACCACGCCGCGCAGGCAGCGGCCGATCAGACGGCTGATCTCGTGCGTGCGGCCGCCGATCCTGCCGCGCACCGACTCGCGGTCGGTGCGTTCGGCGGTGGCGCGCGGCAGCATCGCGTATTCGGCGGTGACCCAGCCCAGGCCGGAGTCCTTGCGCCAGCGCGGCACGCCGGTGGTGAACGTGGCGGTGCACATCACGCGGGTGGAGCCGCATTCGATGAGCACCGAGCCCTCCGGGGCGTCGGTGAAGTTGCGGGTGATGCGCACGGGGCGCAGCTCGTCGGCGGCGCGGCCGTCGGGGCGCAGCACCGTGCGGTTGCCAAGCATGTCCTTGATTTCGACCATGCCTCTCAACGTAGCACGCGGTGGGGCCGGCCCCGCGATCAAGGCACCGGTCGCGCGCGGTCTGCCGGCACGGCGCGCGGCGGGCCCGGCCCCACGGGATCCTCCGCCCGGCGCGGGCCCGGCGGTCGGCACGGCGCACTAGGCTGCTGCTTGATTATCCCCATCGAAGGAGGGTGACGATGGCTGAGTTCTCACCGGCGCTGATGACCGACATGTACGAATACACGATGCTTGACGCGACGCTGAGGGACGGCACCGCGAACCGCAGGTGCGTGTTCGAGATCTTCACCCGCCATCTGCCCGAGGGGCGGCGGTACGGGGTGGTCGCCGGCACCGGGCGCATCCTCGACGCGCTCGAGCGCTTCCACCTGGACGACGAGGACCTGCGCTTCCTGTCCGACCGCGGCATCGTCAGCAGGCAGACCATCTCGTGGCTGGAGAATTTCCGCTTCTCCGGCTCGATCAGGGGCTACCGCGAGGGCGAGATGTTCTTCCCCAACTCCCCCGTGCTGCAGGTCGAGGGCACGTTCGGCGAGTGCACGCTGCTGGAGACGCTGCTGCTGTCCGTGCTCAACTACGACTGCGCGGTCGCCTCGGCGGCCTCGCGCATGGCGACCGCGGCCAACGGACGCCCCTGCATGGACATGGGCGGCCGGCGCACCAACGAGTGGGCGGCGGTGGCCGCGGCCCGCGCGGCCGTGGTCGGCGGCTTCCAGGGCACCGCGAACCTGCTCGCGGCCAAGATGTACGGGCTCAAGGCGATCGGCACCGCCGCGCACTGCTTCACGCTGGTGCACGACTCCGAGCGCGACGCCTTCGTCTCGCAGATCGACGCGCTGGGCAAGAACACGACGCTGCTGGTCGACACCTACAACATCGAGGAGGCCGTGCGGACCGCGGTCGAGGTGGCGGGCCCGGAGCTCGGCGGCGTGCGCATCGACTCCGGCGACCTGGCGGCGCTCGCCCAGCGCGTGCGCAACCAGCTCGACGCGCTCGGCGCGACGAACACGACGATCACCGTGACCAACGACCTCGACGAATACGCGCTGGCCTCGCTGCAGACCGCGCCGGTGGACTCCTACGGCGTGGGCACCCGGCTGGTCACCGGCTCGGGGGCGCCGACCTGCGCGATGGTGTACAAGCTGGCCGAGCGCGAGGGCGCCGACGGCACGATGACGCCGGTCGCCAAGAAGTCCAAGGACAAGGCCACCGTGCCGGGCCGCAAGCTCGCCTTCCGCTCCTACGAGTACAACCTGGCCGACTGCGAGCACGTCATCGCCGGCTCGGAGGCCGACCTCGCCGCGTTCCGCCCCGAGGAGGGCTGGAAGGACCTGCTCGTCGACTTCGTCGACCACGGCGAGATCGACTCGCGCTACCAGGGCCACGACGCGATCATGGCCGCGCACGACTACCGCGCCAAGGCGCTGGCCGAGCTGCCGATCACCGCGCAGTCGCTGATGCGGGGCGAGCCGGTCATCCCGACCGAGACCACCGTGCTGTGACGCGGCCCGGGCGCCCCCGTACGCCCAGGGCGGCGCCGGCGCCGCTGCTGTAGTATGGGTCTTCCATTCCGATGAAGGAGCACCCATGTTCGAACCCACCGCCGACTACGCCCCCTCGCCCGCGCGCTACGAGGGCATGACCTACAACCGCTGCGGCCGCAGCGGACTGAAGCTGCCCGCGGTCTCGCTGGGCTTCTGGCACAACTTCGGCGACCACACCCCGCTCGAGACGATGAAGCGGCTGGTGTTCACCGCCTTCGACCATGGCATCACCCACTTCGACCTCGCGAACAACTACGGCCCCGAGCCCGGCGCCGCGGAGCGCAACGCGGGGTATCTGCTGCACCGGTACTTCGCCCGCCACCGCGACGAGCTCATCGTCAGCACCAAGGCCGGCTACGAGATGTGGCCGGGTCCGTACGGCGACCTCGGCAGCCGCAAGTACCTGCTCGCCTCGCTCGACCAGAGCCTCGAGCGGCTCGGGCTGGACTACGTCGACATCTTCTACCACCACCGGATGGACCCCGAGACCCCGCTCGAGGAGACGATGGGCGCGCTCGCCCAGGCCGTGTCCAGCGGCAAGGCGCTGTACGTGGGCCTGTCGAACTACGACGGCCCGACGCTGGAGCGCGCCGCGGCGATCCTGCGCGACATGCGCGTGCCGTTCGTCATCAACCAGAACCGGTACAACATCTTCGACCGCACCGTCGAGCGCAACGGGCTCAAGGAGACCGCGCGGCGACTGGGGCTCGGCCTGATCACCTTCTCGCCGCTCGACCAGGGGCTGCTCACCGACCGCTATCTCGACGGCGTGCCCGCGGACAGCCGCATCGCCGCGGACGGACGGTTCCTGCAGCGTTCCGCCCTGACCGAGGCCAGGCTCGCGCAGATCCGCCGGCTCAACGACCTGGCGGCCGGGCGCGGCCAGACGCTGGCCGAGATGGCGCTGGCCTGGCTGCTGCGCGACGGGGCGGTCACCTCGGTGCTGGTCGGGGCGTCGCGGCCCGCACAGATCCTCGACGACCTCAAGGCGCTGGAGAACACCGCGTTCACGGACGAGGAGATCCGGCTCATCGACGAGATCTCCCGCGACTGACGGCGCGTCCGACGGCCGGCCGGTTCACAGGATGGACGGCCGGCATCCCGTGAACCGGAATGCCGCAGATACCGTAAATCCCCGGAACCACGCAACGGCGTCGTTCCGGGGATTCGCGCATTCGGACGGCCCGAACGCCGGTTCACAGGATTCGCGGTGCGGAACCTGTGAACCGGCCGGCTGCTAGAACCCTCGCATCTCGTCGTAGATGCGCTTGCAGTCCGGGCAGACCGGGTACTGCGAGGGGTCGTGCTTGGGCACCCACACCTTGCCGCACAGGGCCACGACCGGGCGGCCGGTCATGCGGGACTCCGCGATGCGGTCCTTCGACACATAGTGCGCGAAACGGTCCGCGTCGCCGTTGTCGGTCAGGTCCGTCTGCTCCTTGGTCTCCGGGCGCTCAAGCACCGACGTGCCCGCGCCCTGGTCCGGAGACGACAGGGGCGAGACCGGGTCGGCGTCATCGAGGAATGAATCGGTCATCATCAGCTCCATCGTTCGTCGGGTGTGCATGGGACACCCGTCCCGCACACCATCATAAAACCTGCGCCCCGAAGATGCGCGACGGCATCATGGCGCATCGGATCCGCGTCCTCGGTTGCGCGTCGGCGGCCCGGCGACGCCATCGCCGCGGCGCCGCGACGCCGGCGGGTGCGGGGCGGTCGGATCGGCCGGCGCGCCGACGGCGTTCGGGGGGCTTCGTGGCGCGGGCCGATGCGGGAATCCCGCGACTCGGTTCCCGCGGTGTCGTCCGAGCCCGGTCACGCGGTAGGCTTAAGGCATGACTATCGCAGTGTGCCCCGGTTCGTATGATCCCGTGACGGCCGGGCATTTGGACGTAATCGAACGCAGCACCCGCTTCTTCGCCGAAGTGCATGTGGTCGTGGCGGTGAACGCGGCGAAGCGGCCGCTGTTCCCCGCGGCCACGCGCGTCGAGGCGATCCGCCGGGCGCTCGACATGGACGGGTACACCGACGTCAAGGTCACGTCGACCGACGGGCTGATCACCGACTACTGCCGGCAGGTCGGCGCGGCGGTCATCGTCAAGGGGCTGAGGCAGAACGGCGACTACGAGGCGGAGCTGGGCATGGCGCTGGTCAACCGCAAGCTCTCCGGGGTGGAGACGCTGTTCCTGCCCGCGGACCCGGTCCTTGAGCACATTTCCAGTTCCATCGTCAAAGACGTCGCGAGGCACGGCGGCGACGTGACCGGCATGGTGCCGGACTGCGTCGTGCCGCTGCTCGCCGACGCGCTGAACCGAGAGGGGGCATGACATGGCCGACGAGACGCAGCACTTCGACGACGTCAACGACGCCACCGACGAGCACGACGTGGCCACCGAACCGTATCTGCAATCCGAGGCCGCCGACGCCTCGCCGAAGGTCAAACCGCTGTTCCCGCCGATGCCGGACATGCGGCAGACCGACGACGGCCTGCCGGTCGACCCGGCCGCGAGCCACAGCCGCGAGGAGTTCACGACGGTCTACGACATCATCGACCGTCTGGAGCAGATGCTCGACGAGGCGAAGAGCGGATTCTTCACCCCGGGCGTGGTCAAGGTGGACCGCGAGGAGTTCACCGGCCACCTGACCGAGCTCAAGAAGATGCTGCCGGTCCAGCTCGAACGCGCCTCCGCCCTGATGCGCGAGGCCGAACGCCGGCTGGAGAACGCCCAGACCCAGGCGAACGCGATCATCGCCTCGGCGCAGAGCCGCGCGGCCGACCGCATCCGCGAGGCCGACGAGCAGGCGCAGTTCCTGGCCGGCCAGGAGAACGTGACCGAACTGGCCCGGCAGAAGGCCCGCTCGATCATCGACCAGGCGCAGGCCAAGTCGGACAAGCTGACGCAGGGCGCGGACCGCTACTGCACCGACGTGATGGAGAGCCTGCACCAGCAGCTCGCCAAGTTCGACCACGACGTGCAGGCCGGCCTGAACGTGCTGCGCGAACGCCAGCGGGCCGCCGCCGAGCAGCTGCCCCACATCGACGACACTACGGAGGAGTAACCCTATGCCCCGTCCCGAGGATTCCGCATGGGCCGTGTCCGTGGCGCAGGTCGCCGCGCGCGCCGGCCGCAGCAAGCCCATCGACATGGTCGTTCCCGCGCCGAGCGGCATCGGCGACGACATCGTCGGCATCCGTGAGGGATCCGACGTGCACGTGACCGGCTCGTTCGACTCCATCGTCGACGGGCTGATCTTCAACGGCCGGGCCGACGCCTCGATCGTCGGCGAATGCACGCGGTGCCTCAGGCCGCTCGACCCGCATTGGAGCGTGCGGCTCATGGCGTTCTTCCCCTACGACATGCCCGAGGACGCTCACGGCAACGGCGAGGAGGTGGACATCATCGCCGGCGAGGACGAGTCGGAGGACGTGTACCCGCTGAGCCACGACGGCGCCTTCGCCGACCTGGAGTCGCTGCTGCGCGACGCGCTCGTCGAGTCGCTGCCGCTGCAGCCGCTGTGCCGCGAGGACTGCCGCGGCCTGTGCTCGCAGTGCGGCGCCGACCTCAACGAGGACCCCGACCACCACCACGACGTGACCGACATCCGCTTCGCCGCGCTCGAGCAGCTCAAGGCCCAGCTGGAGCGGGAGGAGCGCGGCTGAGCGGCCGCGGGGCGCCCGCGCGGCCGGGTCCAGCGCGCCGCGACGTGACAATGTACGGCGGTTGCGCTAAGATACCGAACGCTTAAGCTCAAACGTTCGAACGAAACAGAGGAAATACCATGGCATTGCCTAAGTACAAGACCTCGCGCGCCAATACGCACTCGCGTCGCGCGAACTGGAAGGCGTCCGCCGCGCAGACCGTGACCTGCCCGAACTGCGGCGCCCCGACCCTGCCTCACATGGCCTGCCCGAGCTGCGGCTCCTTCCGCGGCCGCACCTACCGCAGCGCCATCCAGCCGGCCCACACCAAGTGAGCCCTGCGCTGATCCCAGGCATATCGGCCCTGCCATCGACGGGTGGCGGGGCCTTTTCGTATCCGCCCGGACGTTCTTCCGGCCCTTCCGGCCCCGGGGCGGAGGACCGGTCGGGCGGCTGGGCACGCGGGCGGGTAGCGTAGAGGGCAGTCGATTCCAAGGAGAGATTGCATATGAGTCATCACCACGGCACGCGGGCCGGCGAATTCGTCCCCGACAGGCTGCCGCGCCCGGCCGCCGCCGAGCCGACGGCCGACGACGCGACGCCGGAGCAGGGCCGGCAGGCGCGGCGAAACCCGCAGGATCCGCGGACGCGGCAGGACCGGAACCATGCACAGTCCGCGCGGAACCAGCAGGACCGGCGCGACCCGCACAATGTGCAGGACCGACAGGCGCGACAGGCCGCGCAGGACCGGCAGACGTTACAGGCCGCGCCGGAGCAGCAGGCCCCGCACAATGTGCAGGACCGGCAGAACCCGCAGGACCCGCAGCGGAACGATCCCGGGCAGTCCGTCCGGACCCGGGTGATCAGGCGGTCCAGGCGCGCCGACCCCGACCGCCCCGCCGACGAGCTGTTCCGGGCGCTCGGGACCACGCTGTCGCCCGAGCTGCTCGTCGAGGCGCTCACGCACCGTTCCTTCGCCCACGAGCACCCGGGCACCACGAACTACGAGCGGCTGGAGTTCCTCGGCGACGCGGTGCTCGAGCTGGTGGTCACCGAGACGCTGTTCACGGCCCATCCGGACATGACCGAGGGCCAGCTGGCCAAGATGCGCGCGAAGGCGGTCTCCGAGGAGTCGCTGTCGCGGATCGCCCGCGAGCGCCTGCACGTCGGCCCGTACATCCTGCTCGGCCACGGCGAGTCCGACGACGGCGGCGCCGACAAGAGCTCGATCCTGTGCGACATCGTCGAGGCGCTGATCGGCGCGACGTTCCTGGAGCACGGCATCGACGGCGCGCGCGAGGTGGTGCACCGGCTGGTCGACGACACGCTGGCCGAGGTGGCCACCGAGGGGCCGGCGCTCGACTGGAAGACCTCGCTCACGGTCAGGGCCCACCAGCTCGGCCTGGGCGAGCCGCGCTACCGCATGGAGGTCTCCGGCCCCGAGTACGCGCAGGTGTTCACCGCCCGCGCGATGCTCGGCGACTCGGACGAGGTGCTGGGCGTCGGCTCCGCCTCCAGCAAGCGCAAGGCGCAGCTCGCCGCGGCCGAGGCCGCGTGGCGCGCGCTCGAGCGGCGCTAAAGCGGCGGGCGGGCGCGACGCCAGTATGTGGGCGCGCGCGGCGGTCTCACAGACACAGACGCTACGATAGTGAACAGTATGTGCCGACCGCAGCGGAACCGCCACAAACGGTGCCCGGCGGCGGCCGGACCGTTCCGGCGGCGCCCATCGACGCGCCCGCGCAGGCACGGGACACCGAACGAACACGAGAGTACGAGAGGAACCATGGTACTACCAACACCTCTGCAGGCCTTCAGCAGCGTTCCGAAGAACGCCACGGGCACTGACAAGCAGACCATTGTCGACGGCGAGAAGATGACCGGCGCCGAAGCGCTGGTCCGTTCCCTGGAGGATCTGGGAGTCCAGGATGTGTTCGGCGTCCCCGGCGGCGCGATCCTGCCCGTCTACCACGCGATCAAGAACGACTCGAAGTTCCGGTTCCTGCTGATGCGCCACGAGCAGGCCGCCGGACACGCGGCCGAGGGCTACGCGGTGGCGACCGGCCACGTGGGCGTGTGCATCGTGACCTCCGGCCCCGGCGCGACCAACATGCTCACCCCGATCGCCGACGCCAACATGGACTCCGTGCCGATGGTCGTCATCACCGGCCAGGTCGGCACCGACGCGATCGGCACCGACGCCTTCCAGGAGGCGGACATCGTCGGCGCCACCTACCCGGTGGTCAAGCACTCGTATCTGGTGACCAGCGCGCAGGACATCCCGCGCGTGCTCACCGAGGCGTACTACATCGCCAACTCGGGCCGCCCGGGCCCGGTGCTGGTCGACCTGACGAAGACCGCACAGGTCGGCGAGATGCGCTACTCCTGGCCGCAGCGCATGATCCTGCCCGGCTACAACCCCACGACCAAGGCGCACGGCCGCGTGCTGTCCGACGCCGCCAAGCTGTTCGAGCGCTCGTACCGCCCGGTGCTGTACGTGGGCGGCGGCGCGGTGCGCTCCGACGCCCGCAAACAGGTGGAGAGACTGGCCGAGGTGACCGGCGCCCCGATCGTCACGACGCTGCCGGCGCGCGGCATCGTGCCGGACTCGCATCCGCAGAACCTCGGCATGCCCGGCATGCACGGCACGATCGCGGCGACCGGCGCGATCCAGCGCTCCGACCTACTCGTCGCCATCGGCGCGCGCTTCGACGACCGCGTGACCGGCAAGCTCGACGCGTTCGCGCCGACCGCCCGCGTCATCCACATCGACATCGACCCCGCGGAGATCAGCAAGAACCGCTACGCGGACGTGCCGATCGTCGGCGACGTGGCGACCGTGCTCGACGACCTGATCCCCGAGATCGAGCGCGAGCAGTCGATGTACGGCAAGCCGAACCTCAAGCCGTGGTGGGAGGCTATCGACCGCTGGCGCGAGAAGTACCCGATGACCTACCAGGAGCCGGACGACGGCACGCTGGCCCCGCAGTGGGTGGTCCGGCAGATCGGCAGGCACGCCGACCCGTCGACGATCTGGGTGACCGACGTCGGCCAGCACCAGATGTGGGCGTCGCAGTTCCTGGACTTCGAGAACGCGCACTCGTGGATCTCCTCGTCCGGCCTGGGCACGATGGGCTTCGGCCTGCCGGCCGCGATCGGCGCCGCGATCGGCGCCCAGCGCTTCTTCGACGCCTCCAAGCCGGTCTGGCTGATCGACGGCGACGGCAGCTTCCAGATGACCAGCGAGGAGATGACGGTCGCGTTCCTCGAGCATGCGCCGGTCAAGATCGCGATCCTGAACAACTCCGCGCTGGGCATGGTCCGCCAGTGGCAGACGCTGTTCTACGAGCACCACTACTCGGCCACGAACCTGCACGACGGCGACGGCCGCGCCGAGGACTACCCGAACGGCGAGCAGAACCCGGACGCGTTCGTCGACGTGCCGGACTTCGTCAAGCTCGCGGAGGCGTACGGCTGCGTCGGCATGCGCGCGTTCACCCAGGACGAGGCGCTCGAGTGCATCCGCCGGGCGAACGAGATCAACGACCGCCCGGTGCTCATCGACTTCCGCGTGTGGAAGGACGCGATGGTGTGGCCGATGGTCGCGGCCGGCGAGCCCAACAACAACGTGGTCTACATGCCCGGCATCCAGCCGCTCAAGGGGCACAACGCGGATGTCGACGACGCGGCCGGCGCGGCCTGAACGGCACAATCGAGGCAAGAGGTAAGAGGAGCGTTTATCATGGCCAACTATCCCGCATCACAGCCCACCTCGCAGCGCCACACGCTGTCGGTGCTCGTGGAGAACCGCCCCGGCGTGCTCTCCCGCATCGCCGGCCTGTTCGCGCGCCGTGCGTTCAACATCAACTCGCTGTCCGTCTCGCCGACCGAGCGGCCGGACATCTCCCGCATCACGGTGACCGCCGACGTCGAGGAGGTGCCGCTCGAGCAGATCATCAAGCAGCTCAACAAGCTGCTGCACGTGCTCAAGATCGTCGATCTGGACGACGAGAACACCGTCAACCGCGAGCTGGTGCTCGTCAAGGTGGCGGCCGACGCGAAGACCCGGTCCGACGTGCTGGAGATCGTGCAGACCTTCCGCGTGCGCGTGGTCGACATGCACCCCGAGTCGCTGGTCATCGAGGCCACCGGATCGAGCGAGAAGCTCGACTCGCTGCTCTCGCTGCTCAGCGACTACGGCATCATCGAGCTCGTGCGCTCCGGTTCGGTCGCGCTGACCCGCGGCCCGAAGGCGCTGAGCGAGAAGGTCGTCGGCTCGGAGATCAAGGGCCGCTGAACCGCTTCCGGCCCGGCCGCGCCGGAAGCGGCCGATTTGCGCGCATAGCCATCCGGCGAGGGCCCGCGCATCCCGCTGCTATGGGATGCGCGGGCCTTTCGCGTCCCCGCCTCTCCGCATCCCCATTCCCTCATTCGCTCATTCCCTCATCCATTCGCCATTCCCCATTCCCCAGCGCACAATGTGCCTATCTCCCCAAACGCACATTGTGCATGCCGAAATGCGCGTTTCGGCCATATGGCGCGCTTTGGACGCCATGCACATTGTGCGCCTTATAGCACACATTGTGCGCGCAGGGACATGTGCTAGCATTGTGCTTGCACGACAACGCGGCCTGTGCGGGCATGAACTCGAATAGGAGGGCGGCATGGCGACGCTGACGATCCGCAGACTCGACGACGAGGTCGTCGACAAACTCAAATACATCGCGAAAGAGCACAACCGCTCGGCCGAGGCCGAGGTGCGTTCCATACTGGAGGACTACACCGCAGGACTGCTGGTGCAGCGGGAGATTGAGACGACCGGGTTCTACGCGCAGCTTCGCGAGTTCATGAAACATGAAGGCATCGAAGGCTTCACGGAAGATGAGTTCCACATCCCTGACCGCGCCGCGGACGCGCAACGACCACCGATCGACTTGGACGACCGGCCATGATCGTGCTCGACACCAATGTGCTCAGCGAGCTGGTGAAGCCGCATCCCTCACCCGCCGTCGTCGGCTGGCTTGCGAACCAGCAGGGCGTCGAACTCGCCGTCACTACCGTCACGGTCGCCGAGCTGTTCTACGGACTCGAACTGATGCCTCGAGGCAAGCGGCGGACGCAGCTCACCGAGGTGCTCGACCATCTGCTGACCCCGTTTCTTGATACGCTACTGTCGTTCGACGCGGTCGCCGCGTTGCGATACGGCGCGATCAAGGCCGAACGCGACCGTTCGGGCCACCCCATCAGCGTCCAAGACGCCATGATCGCCGGCATCGCGCTGGCGCACCACGCATCCGTCGCCACGCGGAACACCAAGGACTTCGCCGGCACCGCCGTCGACGTGGCCAATCCGTGGGAGACCGGCCCGGACGCAGGCCGGCTCCGGTAGTCCGGGCACGCGATCGCCCCGAAGCGGCCGCGCATCCGCCGCATGGCGATCGCCGCCGCGCCGGATGCCGCGCGCCCGGGAGACGCCGCCGCACTGCATCCGCGATGACGCTTCCCGAGCGGGCATCCCCACCCACCGGAGGCGGGTCGCGTACGCCGTCCCCGACATCATCCGCGGTATCGGGCACCGTCCACCGCCGGGGCGACTGCCGTCGGGGCGACCGTCCCAGCGCCGGCCGGCCGACGGTCATCCCGACGGCCGGCGCTACTCGAGCTGTTCGGAGAGCTCCATCCACTCCAGTTCGAGCGGCTCGGTCTCCTCGGCGATGGCCTGCAGACGGGTGTTCATCTCGTTGAGGCCGGCGTAGTCGCTCGGGTCGTGCGCGGCCATCCGCGCCTCGAGGCCGTCCTTCTCGGCCTCCAGCTTGGCCAGGCGCCGCTCGATCTGCGCGACGCGCTTGGAGGCCTCGTGGAACGCCTTGCCGGTGAGCTTCGGCGAGGCGGCCCGCGATGCGGCGACCTGCGTAGCACCGTCCGAATCTCCGGAGGCCCCGGCCGCGCCGTTGCCACCGACGGTCCCGGCCCCCGCGGAACCGGCTCCGGCAAACCCACCAGCCCCGGTCGCGCCACCGGCCCCCGCGGCGCCACCGTCACCGTTCGCTCCGTCACGCCCGCCGCGACCGCCACGCTGCGCCCCACCCGGCGCACCGGCGCCGCCCGTCCCGGCGCCCGCGAACGGGTCGCGCCCGGCCTTGATGTCCTCGGTCATCCGCAGATAGTCGTCCACGCCGCCGGGCAGGTGCCGCACCTTGCCGCCGATCAGCGCGAACTGCTGGTCGGTGACGCGCTCGAGCAGGTACCGGTCGTGACTGACGACGATCAGCGTGCCGGGCCAGGTGTCGAGCAGGTCCTCCATGACGGCGAGCATGTCGGTGTCCAGGTCGTTGCCGGGCTCGTCCATGATGAGCACGTTCGGCTCGTCCAGCAGGATGAGCAGCAGCTGCATGCGGCGCTTCTGCCCGCCGGACAGGTCGCGGATCGGGGTCATGAGCTGCGCGGCCTCGAAGCCGAGCCGCTCCATGAGCTGGCCGGGCGTGACCTCCTTGCCGTCGACGATGTAGCTGGGCTTGTAGCGGCTCAGCACCTCCTTGACCTTGTACTTGCCGAGCGCCTCCAGCTCGTCGAGCCGCTGCGAGAGCACCGCGAACTTCACGGTCTTGCCGATGTTCACGTGGCCGGCGGTCGGGGTGAGCGTGCCGTCGAGGATCTTGAGCAGGGTGGACTTTCCCGCGCCGTTCGCGCCGACGATGCCGAAGCGGTCGCCCGGGCCGATCAGCCAGGTCACGTCGTCGAGGATCTTACGGCCGGTCAGCGTGACCTTGTGCGCCGCCGAGGCATCCGCGCCATCCGCGCCGCCGTCCGCCGGGGCGGCGAACGCCACGCCGGCGTCGCGCAGCCGCGGGTCGGTGGACGGATCGTCGACGGCGAGGTCGACCGAGCCGTGCGCCTGCGGTTCGGCGTACATCGGGCGCACCACGTCGACGCGCGACGCGGAGGCCTCCATCTCGGCGACGTCCGGGTCGATCGCGCCGAGCCCGTCCGCGCCCGCGGCCCCGCCGGCCGCCCCGAGGCCGCGCACCGTCTCCGGCCGGGCCTCGCCGTCCACGACGACGCCGCCCTCGCCGGCGAACACCTGCGTCACGTCGATCAGGTCGATGACCTGCTTGCCCAGGCGCGAGGTCGCCATCTGCTTCAATTCCAAGGTGTTGCGCAGCGGCGGCACGTCGGCGATGAGCTCGCGCGCCTGCTTGACGTGGAACTTCTGCTTGGTGGAGCGGGCGCGCGCGCCACGGCTCAGCCAGGCGAGCTCCTTGCGCGCGAGGTTGCGGCGGCGCGCCTCGCGCACGTCGGCCTGGCGGTCGCGTTCGACGCGCTGCAGCATGTAGGCGCTGTACCCGCCCTCGAACGGGTCGATCACGCCGTCGTGGACCTCCCACATCGACTCGCACACCTCGTCGAGGAACCAGCGGTCGTGCGTGACGAGCAGCAGCGCGCCCTGCCCCTTGGCCCAGCGGTTCTTCAGGTGCTCGGCCAGCCAGTGGATCGTGACCACGTCGAGGTGGTTGGTCGGCTCGTCGAGCGCGAGGATGTCCCAGTCGCGCAGCAGCAGGCGGGCCAGGTCGGCGCGGCGCCGCTGGCCGCCGGAGAGCGAGCCGACGGTGGCGTCGAGGCTGATGCCGCCGAGCAGCGCCTCGACGATCTCGCGCGAGCGCGTCTCGGAGGCCCACTCGTAGTCCGCGCGCCCCTCGAGCGCGGCCTGCCGCACCGTCGCGGCGTCGTCGAGCGGGTCGCGCTGGTCGAGCATGCCGAAGGTCAGGCCGCCGCGCCTGGTCACGCGGCCGGAGTCCGGCTCCTGCGTGCCGTTCAGCAGGTGCAGCAGCGTGGACTTGCCGTCGCCGTTGCGCCCGACGATACCGATGCGGTCCCCCTCGAACACGCCCTGGGTCACGTCGGTGAAGATGGTCTTGGTGGCGAAGGCGAGCGACACGCGCTCCAGTCCAATATCGTACGTCGGCATAACTCCCTAATCTACCGGCATGCGTGACCAGCGCCGCACGCGCGGCCCTCAGGAGGCAAGCGTCTTGGCGTAGGTGCTGCAGCGCGCGGCGAAGCCGGAGAACACCTGCTCGGCGAAGGGCTGGATCTGCGGGTCGCTCGCCGCGAACGCCTCGCGCAGCTTCGACTTGGAGCCTCCCGCGGCCTTGAGCTCCTTGGCCATCGAGGATTCCTCCAGCCACTCCTCGAGGATCGCGGCCGTCACCTCCAGGTGGAACTGCAGGCCCAGCGCCGAGCCGAAGCGGAACGCCTGCACCTTGGTCCGCGGCGACCTGGCGAGCAGCTGCGCGCCCTCGGGCAGCCCGGTCACGTCGTTGTGCCAGTGCAGCACGTCCAGCTGCTTGCCCCACATCGAGAAGTAGTCGTGGCGGTCCACGCGCTTGATCAGCCCGATGCCGATCTCCGGGGCCTCGCCCGCCGACAGCTTGGCCCCCAGCGCCGTCGCGATGATCTGATGGCCCAGACACACGCCGAGCACCGGCTTGCCCACGCTGATCGCGGCCTTGGCGAGCTTGGCCTCCGCCTTGAGCCCCGGGTACTTGTCGTAGTCGGTGGCGCCCATCGGCCCGCCCATGATGACGACGCCCGCGAGTTCGTCGAACTCCGGCAGGTCCGGTTTCTTCTTCCGGGCGACGTTGAGGACCGTCGTCGGCATCTCGAGATCCTCGAGATTGGCCAGGATGCGCCCCGGCTTCTCCCAGGGGACATGCTGCAGAATAAGCACTTGCGGTGACGTCATGGTCCCATTGTCGCACCGACCGCCGCCAAAGCGCTACGCGGCGGCCGCGGTTGTCGGCCAACGCGAATACGCTCGTCACTATGCAGACCAGCCACGAACCGCAGCATTCCACCATGTCCGGCTCCCCCGCGCCCACCAGGGCCGCCGCGGGCCTGCGCCTGTACGACACGGCGACGCACGCCGTGGGCGCGTTCACGCCCGTCCGCCCGGGCGAGGTGGGGATCTACGTGTGCGGCGCGACGGTGCAGAGCTCGCCGCACATCGGGCACATCCGCGCGGCCGTCGCCTTCGACGTGGTGCGCCGGTGGCTGCTGCGGCTGGGCTACCGGGTCACGTTCGTGCGCAACGTCACCGACATCGACGACAAGATCCTCGACAAGGCCGCCGCCGCGGGCCAGCGGTGGTGGGAGCGCGCCTATATATACGAGCGCGAGTTCACCGAGGCCTACGACGCGCTCGGCGTGCTGCCGCCCACCTACGAGCCGCGCGCGACCGGCCACATCCCCGAGATGGTCGACCTGATCCGGCGCATCATCGACAACGGCCACGGCTACGTGGTCACCGACGAGCAGGGCGAGCCGACCGGCGACGTGTACTTCGACGTGCCGAGCTGGCCGCACTACGGCGAGCTGACGCACCAGAAGCAGACCGCGGGCGCGGGCGACGAGGCCGCCGCGGTCGCCGACCGCATGGGGCCGAGCGTCGACGCCGCGGGCCAGGACCGGTACAATCCCGTCGACCCGGCCGACGCCTCGCCCGACAAGCACGATCCGCGCGACTTCGCGCTGTGGAAGCGCCCCAAGCCGACCGACCCGCCGACCGCCCGCTGGGCGACGCCGTTCGGCACGGGCCGGCCGGGCTGGCATCTGGAGTGCTCGGCGATGAGCCACCGCTACCTCGGCGACGAGTTCGACATCCACGGCGGCGGCCTGGACCTGCGCTTCCCGCACCACGAGAACGAGATGGCGCAGTCGCGCGCCGCCGGCTGGGGCTTCGCCCGGCACTGGATGCATTCGGCGTGGGTGACGGCCAAGGGCGAGAAGATGTCGAAGTCGCTGGGCAACGGCCTGTCGGTGCCGGCGGTGCTCGCCGAGCACCCGGCGTGGGTGGTGCGCTACGCGCTCGGCTCGGTGCAGTACCGCTCGATGCTGGAGTGGTCGGACCAGACGCTGGCCGAGGCGCAGGCCGCGTACGAACGCGTGACGAACTTCATCGAGCGCGCGGGGGCCGCGGCGGGCGGCCAGCCGGCGCGCGGCGAGGTCGCGGCCGTCGACGCCGACGCGCTGCCGGAGGCGTTCACGGCCGCGATGAACGACGACTTCAACGTCTCGGGGGCGACCGCGGCGATCTTCACCGCCATCCGCGAGGGCAACACGCTGCTGTCGCGCCTGGCCGACCGCGCGGACGGCGAGGCGGCGCGGGCCGAGGTGCGCGACGCGCTGCTCGCGGTGCGCGCGATGCTGGACACGCTGGGCCTGGACCCGCTGGCCGAGCCGTGGGCCGGCGCGGCCGGCGCCGCGGACGGCGAGGGCGGATCCGCCGAGCACGCCGCGCTGGACGCGCTGGTCTCCGGGCAGCTGGCGCGCCGCGCCGAGGCCCGCAAGGCCCGCGACTTCGCCACCGCCGACGCGATCCGCGACGCGCTGGGCGAGGCCGGCATCGCCATCGAGGACACCCCGCAGGGCTCGACCTGGAGCCTGAGGTCCTGACGGCGCGCGGCGACGCCGCCCCGGCCATGCGGATATGCGTGGGGGCCCGACCGGCATCGCGTCCGGCCGGGCCCCCACGCATAGTATGACGGGCGGTGTCGCGCGGACGGCGCCCGTCGCCGCCCGCGCGGCGCCGTCAGTCGAAGACGAAGTCGACGTCGACGATGTGCAGGCGCTTCCTGAGCTCCGACTCCAGCGCGCTCTTGCAGGCGCTGAGGTTCGCGACGTTGAGCGTCTCCCCGACGCCCGTGAGGTAGACGTCGACCGTGAAGTTCATGCCGGTCTTGAAGATCAGCGTCCGGTCGTACTCGGTGTCGGCGGGCAGATGGCGCTGCGCCGCCTCCTCGACGAAGGCGTTGACCTCGTCGTCGTCGTGCACGCCGCCGACGAGCTCGACGAACGCGTCGCGCAGCACCTCCACCGGCTCCTTGATCGCCAGGATCACGATCGCCGTCGTGATGAAGAAGTCGCCGGTGTAGTGCAGGAAGTCGAGCGGCGTGCCGTAGGGCAGCAGCAGCAGCACGACCGCGGCCACGCCGATGCCGAAGGAGATCATGCCGTCCACGAGCGTGCTCTGCGATTCGGCGCGCAGCATCATGCTGGCGTCGCCGATGCGGCGGTTCTCCCGACGGTAGTAGAGGAACAGCCCCGCGCAGGCCAGCACGGTGACGATCTGGTAGATCACGACCGGGCCGAGCGTCATGCGCTCGCCCACGCCGAAGACGAAGTAGTCGTACGCGACCTGCGCGACATCGAGGAACGAGAACACCAGCAGCGACAGCGTGAACATCGCCTTGCAGATCGCGTAGATCGGCTCCAGCGCGAACATGCCGTTCGGGAAGCGGTCGGTGGTGCGCACGGTGCGCGAGGACAGGAACGTCGCCACGATGCCCGAGACGACGGAGATGACGGTGAAGGTGGTGTCGAGGAACATGGCCTTGAGACCGGTCATGAAGAACACGGTCGCGCCGGCCAGCACCATGAGGATGTTGACGACGATGCCCACGGTGAGGGCTTTGCGTTCGATTTTCTTATGCTGCATCGATGGGCCTTCCATATTGCACGGCAGTCTGCATTGCGCTACGGTCGGCTGGCCGCGGAGCGCGCGACGACGGCTCTTCCCGGGCGGCGCGACGCATGGCGTCGGCCTCCGGGCGCACGACGATCGATCCGTGGTGGATCGGCGCTTCAGCCCCACCCGTGCGCGCACGGCATGTCTGCGTATAGGGGTGTCCAGGATGATAGAACGGGATTCACCATACCTGAATGATTGACCTCTTTATTATACCGGAGCGACACGCCCGGATTTCGCCGGGGGCGATGCCGCGGCCGGCGCCCGTTTCTCCCTACGGGCCGTTAGACTGGTGGACATTATGGCAGCGTTTAGTTCTTTGACAGACAGGCTCTCGAATGCCTTCAAGCATTTGCGGAGCAAAGGCAAGCTTTCCGAGGCGGACATCGACGGGACGATCCGCGAGATCCGCCGCGCCCTGCTCGACGCCGACGTGGCGCTCGAGGTGGTGCGTTCGTTCACGGCCCGCGTGCGCGAGCGCGCGCTCGGCCAGGAGGTCTCCGAGGCGCTCAACCCGGCGCAGCAGGTCGTCAAGATCGTCTACGACGAGCTCAACGGCATCCTCGGCCAGGGCGTCGACCGCCCGCTGAACTTCGCCAAGAACCCGCCGACGATCATCATGCTCGCCGGCCTGCAGGGCGCCGGCAAGACCACGCTGGCCGGCAAGCTGGGCTACTGGCTCAAGGACGCCGGCCACACGCCGCTGCTGGTCGCGGCCGACCTGCAGCGCCCGAACGCGGTCACGCAGCTGCAGGTGGTCGGCGAGCGCGCCGGCGTGCCGGTGTACGCGCCGGAGAAGGGCGTGCAGTCCGACGGCGGCGACGAGGTCTCCGCGCCGGGCCAGACCACCGGCGACCCGGTGAAGGTGGCCCGCGACTCGGTCGCGCTGGCCAGGCAGAAGCTGTACGACACGGTCATCATCGACACCGCCGGCCGCCTGGGCGTCGACGAGGCGCTGATGCGGCAGGCCCGCGACATCCGCGACGCCGTGCAGCCCGACGAGATCCTGTTCGTCATCGACGCGATGATCGGCCAGGACGCGGTGCGTACCGCGAAGGCCTTCGACGAGGGCGTGGACTTCACCGGCGTGGTGCTCTCCAAGCTCGACGGCGACGCCCGCGGCGGCGCGGCGCTGTCGGTGGCGAGCGTGACCGGCAAGCCGATCCTGTTCGCCTCGACCGGCGAGGGGCTCAAGGACTTCGAGGTCTTCCACCCGGACCGCATGGCCTCGCGCATCCTCGACATGGGCGACATCCTGACCCTGATCGAGCAGGCGCAGAAGCAGTTCGACGAGGAGGAGGCCCGCAGGGCCGCGCAGAAGATGGCCGAGGGCGAGTTCGGCCTCGACGACTTCCTGGAGCAGCTGCAGCAGGTGCGCAAGCTCGGCTCGATGAAGAGCCTGCTCGGCATGATCCCGGGCATGGCCCAGCACCGCCAGGCCCTCGAGCAGCTCGACGAGCGCGAGATCGACCGCACCGAGGCGATCATCCGCTCGATGACGCCGGCCGAGCGGCGCAACCCGAAGATCATCGACGGCTCGCGCCGCGCCCGCATCGCCTACGGCTCCGGCGTGACCGTCTCGCAGGTCAACGCGCTGCTGCAGCGCTTCGAGCAGGCCGCGAAGATGATGAAGCGCATGAGCAACAAGGCCGGCCTGGGCGCCGGTCCGGGCTTCGGCGGCGCCGCCGGCGGCAAGAAGGGCAAGAAGGGCAAGAAGAAGGGCTCGAAGTCGGGCAATCCGATGAAGCGCGAGGCCGAGGAGAAGGCGTTGCGCGACCGCCTGTCCGGCAAGGGCGGCCAGAAGGGCCCGTCCGGCGGTTCGGCGTTCGCCAAGAAGCCGCAGAACCCGGCGCTGCCCGCCGGACTGCAGGAGATGCTCGGCGAGGACGGCGCGCCCGACCTGCCGCCGAACCTGGGCGGCGGGCTTGGCGGCCTGTTCGGCCGCTGAGCCGCGCGCCGGCCGGCCCGACGCCCGCATCGCACTGACGGAACCGTGTAAAGGAATGCCATGGTCTGGTTGCTGTCGCTGATCCTGCTGCTCGTCGCGGTATGGGCGGCGCTGCGGTTCCTGCCCGCGGGCGTCGAGGGCCGGCTGCCGCTGCCCTACCTGATCGCGCTGACGCCGTTCCTGTGGATTCCGGCGCTGGCGTGCGCGGTGGTGGCCGGCGTGCTGTCGCACTGGTGGGTGTGCGCCGTCGCCGGCGCCGAGACCGTGGCGCTGCTGGCGTTGCAGGCCCCCTACTGGCGGCACCGCTGTTCGGGCACCTGGCTGGAGTCGCTGTTCCGCCGCCGGCCCGCCGATGCGGACGGTTGCGCTGCGCCGTCGGACGGGACGGCGGATTCCGGCGCTCACGACGCTTATGACGTTTCCGGCGCTCCTGACGTGCCGGCGCGTACCGGGGCCGCGTACCGCTGCCCGGTGGCCCGGTTCACCGTGATGACGCTGAACTGCCGGTACGGGCGCGCCAGCGCCGAGGCCATCGTCACCGCCGTGCGCACGCGCAGCGTCGCCGTGCTGGCGCTGCAGGAGCTGTCGCGCGAGCTGGTCGAGGAGCTGGAGGCCAACGGGCTGTCGCTGCTGCTGCCCCACCGCCAGCTCGGGCAGGAGCGGCCCACCGACAACGGCGGGTTCAACGGCGTGTGGACGCGGTTCATCCCGGAAGACATGCGCTCGTCGGCCGTGGACATCCCGGCGGCGGACGTGCCGTCGATCACCGCGGCGTTCCCCCAGCCTGTGCCGGAATACGAGATCGCGGACGACGACGATCCGGCCGGTCAGGCCGAGTCCGAGCGCGAGGGCACCGTCGTGGTCACGTTCGCGTCCGCGCACCCGAAGTCGCCGATGCGCGGCTGCCGCGAGTGGTCGGACGGCATCATCGGGCTGGGCGCGCTGGCCCGCGTCGCCGACGGCGACCCCGCCGGGCGGGCGCGGCACCCGCAGGCGATCCGCTACGACGGCGTGGTGCTGGGCGATCTGAACTCGGGGCTGCACCACCCCAGCTTCCGCCGGCTGCTGGCGCAGGGGTTCCGCGACGCCGACCTGAGCGTCGCGCAGGGCGCCACGACGACGTTCCCCTCATGGCTGCCGTGGCCGCGCATCGAGCTCGACCACGTGCTGAGCACGCCGGGGATCACGGCCGGGCACGTCGAGTCGTTCGTCGTCGAGGGCAGCGACCACCTGGCGCTGGCCGCGAGCCTGGTCGTCCGCCCGTAGCCGCGGGCGCGGATGCCGTCCCGGGGCGTGGCGGGGCCTTGAACGCCGCGGCGACGCACGGCTTGCCTGCGGGCCCGCGGAGCGTGCGCGAGGCGATGCCGTCGGACCGCCAGACACGGACGCCGACGGGCGTGTCACACTATCGAGGGGTCGGCGTTATAATGATTCGGTTATTCGTGAGCGCGGCGCCCTCTACTCCCGCGTGTCACGAGGAACACGTGGGTTCTCGGATTCCGTGCCCCACACCGAAACCGACGACCCGCACCCCGAGTTAACAAGGAGAGCCATCTTGGCAACCAAGATTCGTCTGAAGCGAATGGGCAAGAAGTTCTATGCCTTCTACCGTGTGGTCATCAGCGACGCGCGCAACAAGCGCGACGGCAAGTCCATCGAGGAGATCGGCATCTACGATCCGAACAAGCAGCCCTCGCTGATCCAGATCGACTCCGAGCGCGCTCAGTATTGGCTGGGTGTCGGCGCGCAGCCGACCGAGCCGGTGCTGAACCTGCTCAAGATCACCGGCGACTGGCAGAAGTTCAAGGGCATCGACGGTGCCGAGGGCACGCTGAAGACCGCCGAAGAGGGCCCGGACGCGCAGGCTCGCGTCGAGGCCGTCGAGGCTCAGGCCCAGAAGCTCAAGGCCGCCAAGTCCGAGGCCGCGGCGAAGGCCGCCGCCGAGGCCGCCGCCACCGAAGAGACCCCGGCTGAGGAAGCCCCCGCAGAGGAAGCTGAGTGATCATGCTCGCCCAGGCTGTTGAACATCTCATCAAGAACATCGTCGATTTTCCGGACGACGTGTCCGTCAAGTCCCACGAGAACTCGCGCGGCGAACTGCTTCGCGTGCGCGTGAACCCGGAGGACATCGGCCGAGTGATCGGCCGCGGCGGCCGCACGGCGAACGCGATCCGCACCGTGGTCCAGGCGCTGTCCGACCACAAGGTGCGCGTCGACATCATGGACGTGCGTCGGTAAGAGAGTTCCGTAGCGTGGAGCGTCAACAACACTCTGACGGCCCGCAGCAGCTCGACCTGCTGCGGGTCTGTCGTATCGGCCGCGCGCAGGGGCTCAAGGGCGAGGTCACCGTGCGTCTTTACACGGACGAGCCGGAGTACCGGTTCGCTCCCGGTGCCGTGCTGTACACCCAGGGCGGCGCGAAGGAATACATCGTGGAACGGTCCCGCACGTTCAAGGGCCGCTGGATCGTCAAGCTCGAAGGCGTGGACGACCGCAACGCCTCGGAGGCGCTGAACGGCGTCGAGCTGTACGGAGAGGCCGACGACCCCGAGGAGCTGCTCGATCAGGACGCGTGGTACCTGCGCGACCTGATCGGCCTGGAGGCCCGCATGGCCGACGGCAACGAGCTCGGCGCGCCCGACGGCATGGTGGTCGGCAAGGTCGTCGACGTGATCGACGGGCCGCAGTCGCTGCTCAAGATCCGCCTCTCCCCCGCGCTGCGGGGCGGCGGGACCGAAGCCGGCGAGACCGCCGAGACCACCGAGCCTGCCGAGGCCGCCGGAACCGCCAACGCCGACGAGGCCGCCGAGGCCGTCAACGCCACCAAGGCCACCGACGAGGCCGCGTCCGGCGATGCCCCGGCCGAGACGACGGCCCTGGTGCCGTTCGTCGACCAGCTGGTGCCCGACATCGACCTCGACGGGGGATACCTGACCCTGGACCCGCCCGGCGGGCTGATTCCCGGACTGTCGTGACTGCGCCGCGCCGCGGCGCCCGTCTTGGTACCGCCGCGGCGACCGTGGCCGCAATGGGCGCAGCCGGCGATGTCGCTTTTGCCGCCATTACGCAATACCGGCAAAAGCGACATCGCCGGTTTTCCTTTATGCGTCGGAGGGCGCACCGTGCGGTGCCGACCCTATTCGTTAGGCTGAAAGACATGAAGATCGACATCGTTTCCGTGTTCCCGGAGTATTTCGAGGTGCTGAACCTGAGCCTGTTCGGCAAGGCGCAGGCCAAGGGGCTGATCGAGGTCCACGCGCACAACCTGCGCGACTGGACGCATGACGTGCATCATTCGGTCGACGACACCCCGGTCGGCGGCGGCGCCGGCATGGTGATGAAGCCGGCCGTCTGGGCCGAGTGCCTCGACGACCTGCTGGGGCTGGAGCCGCGCGGGGCCGCGGATTCGGCCGCGAATCAGGCTTCCGGGGTCCAGGCCGCCACGGATCCGGCAAACCAGGTCTCCATGGACCGAGCCTCCGATGCGGCGTCTTCCGACATAACGACTTCCGACATAACGACTTCCGAAGCAGTGACTTGCGACATAACGACGCCCGACGCCGCATCTTCCGATGTGACGACGCCCGACGCCGCGGCTTCCGGCATGGCGGAGTCGTGTATCGGCAGTGTGTATTCGACTGCCGATGAGCAGGCGAATACACACTGCGGCGAACCGGGTTCCATCGTTGCCGGCGCGACGCCCGGCACCGTGCTGATCTTCCCCAACCCTTCCGCTCCCCTGTTCACGCAGCGCGACGCGACCGAGCTCAGCCGCGCGCATCGCCTGGTGTTCGGCTGCGGGCGCTACGAGGGCTATGACGCGCGCATCCCGGAGTACTACCGGGCGCAGGGCGTGGATGTGCGCGAGTATTCGATCGGCGACTACGTGCTCAACGGCGGCGAGGTGGCCGTCTCGGTGATGCTGGAGGCGATCACGCGCCTGCTGCCGGGGTTCATGGGCAACCCCGAGTCCATCGTCGAGGAGTCGTACACGGGCGGCAACGCGCTGCTGGAGCACCGCCAGTACACCAAGCCGGCCGTCTGGCGCGGCATGGGCGTGCCGGAGATCCTGCTGTCGGGCGACCACGGCAAGGTCGACCGGTTCCGCCGCGACGAGGCGCTGGCGCGGACGAACGACATCCGCCCCGACCTCATCGCGCGCCTCGACTGCCGCGCGCTCGACAAGGCGGACCGCAAGACGCTGATCGCGTTGGGCTGGGAGGTCTCCGGCGAGCATCCGCGCCGGCTGGGCGCGTAGGCTCCCCGGTACCCGGGGCACAGGCGGCGCAGACAATGAAACGGCCGTGCGGCCGGTGGCGGGGTTGTTCCCGTCCACCGGCCGCACGGCCGTTTCCGTTATCCGTGAACCGATGCGCGGTGTTGCGGCCGCCGTGTGAGGGCCTCGCATTCGTCAAGCGAGGCCCTCACAGCCGCGGCATGCAGCCTGCGCGCGAGGTTCCGGTCACCGATCGCGACGGCGGCGCAGGGCCATCAGGCTCAGCGCGCCGGCGGCCACGGCGGCCGCGGCGACGACCGCGGGCAGCACGATGCCGGCGCCGGTCTGCGCGATCGTGGGCTTCGCCGGATCGGTCTGGGACTCGGTCTTGCCCGGATCCGTCTCGTCCGCGGGTTCCTCGGGGGTGGGCTCCGGTTCGGGCTCCGGCACGATGACGCCGTGCGCGGCCTTCAGCGCCGTCAGGCCCGTGACCGCGGCCATGCCATTGTCATCGAAATCCGTGAACTCGACGGCATGGTTGTAGACCGGGGTCTCTTCGGCGTCCTCAGTGTCCGCAGTATCCTCGGTATCCGTGGCGTCCTCGGTGTCCACGGTGTCGTCGGCGTTCTCGGTGTCCTCGGTCTCCTCACGGTCCACGCCGTGGGCCTCCCAGCGGTTGTCCGCCGAGTCGTCGTACCAGCCGTCGATGGCGTCGGTGCAGTCGTCGGCCTCGCCGTCGATGCCCACGCCGTCGAGCGCCCAGCCCTCGCCCACGCGGCCGAAGGCGATGGTGGACGTGGTGTTGTTGAAGATGTCGTCGCCGGCGGTCTTGGCGTGGTTGTTGTAGATCACGGTGTCGGACGGCAGGGTGAGGTTCGCCGCCGCGCCGCTGTTGTAGATGCCGCCGCCGTTCGACGTGGTGCCCTTGTCGTTGAGGTTGCCCGTGATGGTGAGCTTCACGCCCTCCTCGAAGACGACCTTGCCGTTGTTCGACAGACCGCTGCAGTAGTTGTCGGCGATGGTCACGGTGGCGCCCGCGGCCACGTGGCCGTCCGTCACGCCGGAGGTGAGCTTGAGGCCGGCGAAGTCGCCGCTGTACGAGTTGTGCGTCACGGTGAGGGTCGAGGTGCCGTCGACGGCGAAGCCGCCCGACGTGTACACGCCGTAGTACCCGTTGTTGTCGGCGGTGAGCGTGGAGCCGCCGGTCAGGGTCACGCTGCCGGCGGACAGGCCGTGGCCCGCGTTGTTCTGGTAGGTGACCGTCGAGCCGTTGGCGGCCGTGAACTTGCCGCCGTTCGACGCGTTGGCCGTGCAGTTCTGCACGGTGAACGTGGAGTCGTCGACGGTGATCGTCGGGCTGTTCACATAGCCGCGGTTCGTGCCGTCGATCAGGAACGTGCTCTTGCCCGAGACGTTGACCTCCGCCTTGCCGGTCTGGTCGAGCTGGAGGCCCTGGCCCTCCTTGCCCTTGGTGCCGTAGCCGTGGATCTCGAACGTCGAGCCGTCGGTCACGTTGATCGAGGAGCCGGCGTTCATGTAGATCGCATTGCGCGACCCGGTCGAGCCGCTGTCGACGGTGAACACGACCTTGGCGCCGTTGGTCACGTTCATCGTGCCGGACAGCGACAGCATCAGCCACGGGGCGGTGCCGACCTCGGAGTTCCACTCCACCTCGACGCCGTCGAACGTGAGCACGCGGCTCGGATCGTACAGGCCGAAGCACATCCAGCCCTCGCCGTTGCTGGTCAGCTGCTTGTTGATGGTGATCTTGTGGCCGCCGGTGAACGTCAGCGTCTTGTTGAAGCCCGTCGTCAGCTCGCAGTCCCGGAGCAGGACGACGGTGGAGCCTTCGGGCGCCTGTTCGACGGCTTCGTCGAGCGACGTGTACGGGACGTCGCCGACCTGGGCGACGGGGTCGCCGGCCGCGGAGGCCGGATCGCCGTCATCGGCGGTCGTGTCGACCGTGACGTCGGACTCCGCCGGCGTCCGGGCCGGAGCGGACGACTCCACGACGGCGTCGCCGCCCTGCTCGGCCGCGGAGGCGGTCGCCGGCGCGACCGCCAACAGCATGCATGCCGCCGCTATGCCGCCGAGCAGCCGCTTGGAAAACTTCTGCATGGCATCTTCTCCTTCATGTTTCAGCCGGCCGTTGGGCATACCGCCCCGCCGGACGCTCGTTGCACCTGTCGGAGACGCATGAACGGGGATGTGGAGCCGGCTTGCGCCGCCGGCCGGAACCTCCGCGTTCACCTCCGACGGCCTGTCGCCGCCTGATCTCCAGCAAACTGACCCCCAGTATAGGGGTAACCCCCCGATAAAACACCCGTTCTCAACACACAACGCCGTGCAGACCCGACTGTTTCCATGTATTTACAAGGTTTTATAGGATATCCATCGTCAACACCCTATCAATCACCCTTTCTTTTGTTTTCGCAGGGCGCGTGAAGCCCGGAGGGACGCCGACGGCACATCGGAAAAGAGAAAACCAGCAAGAACGAAGCGGAAGGAAAGGAAAAAGAAAAAACAGAAGAAAAGCTGAAGCGAGCAAGGAAAGAACGGAGGAGCCCCGCCGAACGGCCGTCACGCCATCTCGACGCAGCGCACCGGGAGCAGCGAAACCGGATCGGCCACGCGCCGCCGGACGGCCGTCACGCCATCTCGATATAGAACACCGCCGTCTCCCCGTAATCGCGGCGGTCGGAGACCCCCCACCCCTCCGGCGCGGCGGGGTCGTCGCTGCGCACGGAGCGCTCCAGCACGATCACCGTGCCCCGGCCGGCGCACCCGGACGCGACCAGCCCGTTCAGCAGCGCGTTGCAGTCCTCGGTGGCCACGGCGTAGGGAGGGTCGATGAAGATCACGTCGAACGCCGCGGCCGCCGGCGCATCGGCCGCGGCCTGGCCGCCCCGGTCCGCGACGTACTGTTCGGCGCGCTTGCGCACCAGCCGCGCGACCATGCCCGGCTCCCAAGCACGATGCCGCTTCAGCGCGGCGAAGGACGCGGCGATCAGCGACGCGGCCGACGCCGCCGACTCGACGGCGACCAGCTCGCGGGCGCCGCGCGACAACGCCTCGATGCCCAGCGCGCCGGTGCCCGCATACAGATCGAGGATGCGGGAGTCCTCGAGCATCCCCCAGGATTCCAGGCGGGAGAAGATAGCCTCCTTGGTACGGTCGGTCGTCGGGCGCGTGCCCGACTTCGGCGCCTTGAGCTCGAATCCCTTGAATCGTCCCGCTATGACTCGCATATCTCCATTATGCATGGGGCCGCACGCCCGGCCCGCCCCCACCGCCGCGGGGCCGACGGTGGACGACAAAGGTCGGCGGCGATGCCCGCGCACCACCGCCGACCCGATTCGCCCGGCGCCGACGCCGCGCCCCGGATGGGCGACCGCCCACCGGCCGACGCCGACGCACGCCATCATCGCCGCGGGGCCGCCGGGGCCGTCACGACTCCCCACGCTCCGCGCGCGCCATCTCCAGCTCCTGCTCCAGACGCACCACGCGACCATCCATCTCGTCCAGCCGGCTTTCCAACGTGCGCAGGCGGCTCTCGTAGCGCATCAGCACCAGGCCGCTGATGTCCTGGATGGCGCGCGCCGACCGGCGCTCGGCGAGCCAGCGCGCGTCGCGGCCGGCCACGGGGTTCGCGACCACCGGGGTGCGGTCCCCGGTGACGATGCGCATGACCGCGTCGTTGCGCTCGTGCCCGGCGCCCAAGCGGCCGGCGCGCTCGTCGGCGCGCCAGCGGGCGATGCAGCGCTCGATGCGCTTGTAGCCGATCAGCGACGAATACAGTCCGGCCTCGCCGAAGATGGTCGCCGGCGAATCGCCCTCGTGGTACCGGCGCATGCAGTCGATCTTGAACTCCTCCGCGTAGAAGATCCTCTCCTGCGTGATGGATTCCACCGCAGGCAGCGACAGCAGGTAGGCGCGCTCCTTGGCCGTGAACTTTCCTTGTCTCATTGTCGTGTCCTAAATCTGTACGCCCGGCCGATGGGTTCGGCGGCGTCCGTGGTCGTGAATTCCGTGATCTCGCGGATTCTGTGGTTATCTGTGGTCCGCGGCCGTGTTCGCCGCGTCGGCGCCGTGCATCATGTCCTTGCGGTCGGCCGGGATCCGGCATGCGATGCGGCACATGGGTTCGTCATATTAAACGTGATTCGCGCAGGGACGTCAATGCCCCGTTCAGCCCCGGGCTGAGCGCGTTCAACGGGTCCAGGCCGGACAGGCGCCGCCGAACCCATCGGATTCGGCACCCGTCATCGCCCTGATGCGACAGCGTCCACGACGACGCCGCGCCATGCAAGACATATGCATCCCGTCCATGACTCGTTCACCTCAACTTCCCAGCCGGGCCGACGACCGGCCCACGCCGTAAGCCCTCAGTGTAACGGGGACGCGCCTGAAGCGGGGGCCTTGACCGTCGGGAGGCCGTGCGGCATATGAAAAAACCAATAGGGGGGGGGGGTATCGAAAACGCGCCCTCCCCCGAG
>NZ_JAHBBD010000008.1 GCF_019331775.1 Bifidobacterium phasiani | reverse complement strand
GGCGTGCACGCCGGGATGCTGTCGTTGTGTATCCATGACACAACCACACCACCACCGTCAACCATGCCCCAGGACAAGCGTCAACCATGCCCCAAGACACCCGTCAACCATCCGCCGAAACAAGACAGACTCCTGGAGGTTCCGTACCGCGGAGGTACGGTACGGTGCCGTCCAGAATCGTTTTCCACAGGTTCCGTACCACGAAAAGGTGTAGCACAGCCATCCAGAATCGATTACAGGAGGTTCCGTGCCACGGATGCGGACACGACGCACCCCGGAATCGGCTCCCGGTGGTTGCTTGCCACGAGGGTACGGAACGGTGCACCTTGGAATCCGTTCCGGGGATTCCGCACATCCCTGCGATACGACACGCTTCCGTCCCACCAAACGTTATAAATCAAATTTATAACGACACTCAAATTCTCCTGATGCCTTATAAGCAAGGTTTCTCTGATAATCTTGCCGCGACGCAATCGTGGCGAACCATGCGGCAGCGCGCCCATCGCCCCGAACGGCCCGCACGACGGTCCGACCCGGACCGGCGCCGCCGGACCGCCCGGCGTCTCGGCCGGCCCCGGCCCGTTCGAGACGCCGGATGCCCGCGCCGCCGCCCATCATCAGGAGGAAGCATGACCGCATTGACATCCGTGTCCGGATTCCCGCGCATCGGCGGCGACCGCGAGCTCAAGAAGTCGATCGAGGGGTACTGGAAGGGCCGGCACGGTCTCGACGAGGTGCGCGCGACCGCCAGGCGGCTGCGCGAGCGCCACTGGCGCCTGCAGGCCGATGCCGGCATCGACCTGATCCCGAGCAACGACTTCAGCTACTACGACCAGGTCCTGGACACCGCGATCCTGCTCAACGCGGTGCCGCAGCGCTACGCGCGCCTCGCCTTCGCCGACCCCGAGGACACGCTGTTCGCGATGGCGCGCGGCTATCAGGGCGACAAGGGCGACGTCACCGCGCTGCCGATGAAGAAGTGGTTCACGACCAACTACCACTACCTGGTCCCGGAGATCGACGACGCCACCGACATCCGGCTCAACGGCACCAAGCCCTTCGACGAGTTCGAGGAGGCCAAGGCGCTGGGCATCCACACCAAGCCGGTCCTCGTCGGCCCGTACACCTTCCTCAAGCTCGCCCGCAACGCCAAGGCGGAGCCGCTGACCTTCGACCGCGGCCTGATCAACGCCGTGGCGCAGGCCTACGCCCAGGCGCTGACCCGCTTCGCCGAGCTGGGCGCCACCTGGATCCAGTTCGACGAGCCGTACCTGGTGCTCGACAAGGAGCCGGGCGACGTCGAGCTGTTCAAGTCGCTGTACACGAAGATCCTGCCCGCGCGCGCCGACGGCGTCAAGGTGCTGCTCAACACCTACTTCGGCCACATCGCCGACGTGTACGAGACGGTCGTCCTGCTCGGCTTCGACGGCATCGGCCTGGACCTGATCGAGGGGCGCGACGAGAACCTGGCCGCCGTCGGCAAGTACGGCGCGGGGGAGTCCACCGTGCTGTTCGCCGGCGTCGTCAACGGCCGCAACATCTGGCGCAACGACTATGCGGCCAGCCTCGGCCTGGTCGACGCGCTGCGGAGGGTCACCCCGAACGTCGCCGTGGCCACCGCCTGCTCGCTGCTGCACGTGCCGTTCAGCACCGCCGGCGAGGACGGGCTGGGCGACGACGTGCGCCGTCACTTCGCGTTCGCCGCGGAGAAGCTGGGCGAGGTGCGCGAGATCGCCGAGCTGGCCGACGCCGACGAGGACGCCAAGCGCGCCTCCGAGGCGCTGGCGGCCAACCAGGCGCTGTTCGACGGCACGCGCGTGGCCCCGGACCAGGCGGTGGCCGCCCGCCTCGCCGCGCTGACCGACGACGACTTCGTCCGCCGGCCGGCCCGCGCCGAACGCCAGCGCCGGCAGCGCGAGGCGCTGGGCCTGCCGCTGCTGCCGACCACGACGATCGGCTCGTTCCCGCAGACCGCCGAGGTCCGCGCCGCGCGCGCCCGCCTGCGCAAGGGCGAGCTGAACCGCGAGGACTACGACGCCTTCATCCGCGACCGGATCGACGAGGTCATCGCCCGCCAGGAGGGCATCGGCCTGGACGTGCTCGTGCACGGCGAGTTCGAGCGCAACGACATGGTGGAGTACTTCGGCCAGCGGCTCAACGGCTTCCTGTTCACCCGCAACGCCTGGGTGCAGTCCTACGGCACCCGCTGCGTCAAGCCGCCGATCGTGTGGGGCGACGTCTCGCGCCGCGAGCCGATCACCGTCGGCTGGAGCTCCTACGCGCAGAGCCGCACCGACCGCGTGGTCAAGGGCATGCTCACCGGCCCGGTGACGATCCTGAACTGGTCGTGGCCGCGCGAGGACGTCTCCCACGAGCTGCAGACGCAGCAGCTGGCCCTCGCCATCCGCGACGAGGTGCTCGACCTGGAGGCCGCCGGCATCCGCGTCATCCAGATCGACGAGGCGGCCCTGCGCGAGAAGCTGCCGCTGCGCCGCTCCGACTGGCACGCGCGCTACCTCGACTGGGCGATCCCCGCGTTCCGCCTGGTGCATTCGGCCGTCAGGCCGACCACGCAGATCCATACGCACATGTGCTACTCGGAGTTCAACGACATCATACGCGACATCGACGCGATGGATGCCGACGTGATCTCCTTCGAGGCCTCGCGCGGCGACCTGGTGGTGCTCGACGCCATCCACGACGCGAACTTCGAGACCGAGGCGGGCCCGGGCGTCTACGACATCCACAGCCCGCGCATCCCCTCGACCGACGAGATCGTCGAGCGCATCGACCAGATCCTGGCGAAGATGGACGCCTCCAAGGTGTGGATCAACCCGGACTGCGGCCTGAAGACCCGCGGCAACGAGGAGACCTGGCCGAGCCTGGAGCACATGGTCGAGGCCACGCGCGCCGTGCGCGCCCGCCTGGCCGCCCGCTGACCATCCGCAGCAAGCCACAAGCAGCCGGGTCCCCGCCGCGACGCGACGCGCCGCCGGGGACCCGGCCCGTTCCCGGACCACGACAGAAAGCCTTCCACCATGACCAAGCCCCTGTTCTCCCTGGAGGTCTTCCCTCCCAAGCGCACCGCCCCCGTCGGCACGATCTACGACACGCTCGACGGCCTGCGGGGCGTCGACCCGGCGTTCATCTCGGTGACCTACGGCACCGGCAAGCAGTCGGACCGCACCGCCACCGCGCGCATCGCCAACACGATCCGCACCGAGTACGGCATCCCCGCCGTCGCGCACCTGACCTGCCAGTACCTCACGCGCGAGCAGGCCGACGAGGCGCTCGACATGTTCGTCCAGGCCAAGGTCGCCGCCGTGCTGGCGCTGCGCGGCGACCGCAATCCGGAGCGCGAGCCGGCCGGCGTGTTCCACCACGCCAGCGACCTGGCCGCCTACATCCGCCGCACGCACCCCGAGATGGCGGTGTACGGCGCCTGTTACCCGGAGTGCCACCCGCAGTCCAGGGACCTCGACGAGGACATCGCCCACCTCAGGCTCAAGGTGGACGCCGGCGCCTCGCATCTGATCTCGCAGCTGTTCTACGACGACCGGGACTTCCTGCGATTCCTCGACAAGGCCCGCGCCGCCGGCATCGACGTGCCGATCGAGGCGGGCATCATGCCGGTGACCAACGCCGCCTCGGTGCGCCGCATGACCGGCATGTGCTCCTCCAAGGTCCCCGAGCGGCTGGCGGTCATGCTCGACCGGTGGGGCGACGACCCGGCCACGCTCCGGGAGGCCGGCATCATCTACGCCTCCGAGCAGATCGCCGACCTGGTCGCCCGCGGGGTCGACGGCATCCACCTGTACACGATGAACCACCCTGGCGTCACCCGCCGCATCTGGGCCAACGTCAAGGGGCTGTTCCACTGACCCGCGGCAGCGCGCCCGCGCGCCCCCGCGGCGGGCGATGACCGTCGGGGCACCCCCGACGCGGCGCCCCGACGGTGAGATGCGCGCCCGTTCGAGCGGCTTCGACCGGGTACATTGGAACCCATGGACTCTTCAGCAGGATTCACCGTCACCGTCCGCGACCTCATCCACGCGGGACTGCAGGATCTGGACCAGGCTCGCCGCAGCTTCGACGAGCTGCGCCGCGCCGGCCTGGACGACCAGCGGCTGGGCCTGGCGCTGCGCGCGCTCGGCAACGCCTGCGACCCCGACACCGCGCTGCGCAACCTGACCGACATCGTGCTCGCCCAGCAGAGCCAGCAGTCCCGCCTGATGGACATCCTGCCGGACGAGCCGGCGTTTGGCCGGCTGATGACCGTGCTGGGCGCCTCCGACGCGATGGGCAAGATGATGCGCTTCCGCCCCGAACTCGTCGAGGCGGCCTCGATCGACCGCTGCGGCAGCCGGCACTTCGGCGCCGCCGAACGCCGCGCGCACATCCTTACCGCCGTCGGCGCCGATCCGGGCGACGCCGCGCCCGTCGCCTCGCTCCCGATCGCGCAGGCCGCCACCGGTCTGCGCGCCGCCTATCACAGGCAGCTCGCCGCCGTCATGGCGATGGACGTCACCGCGGCCGAACCGATCAGCGTGCAGCCGCAGGTCAGCCGCGCGCTGTCCGACCTGGCCGACGCGGCGCTCGAGGGCGCGCTGGCCATCGCCCGGCACGAGGTCGCCGGCAGCGAACGCTGCCGCTTCGCCGTCATCGGCATGGGCAAGCTCGGCGCGCAGGAGCTCAACTACGTCTCGGACGTCGACCTGATCTACGTCGTGGAGCCGGCCGACGACGTCGATACGACGACGCTGACGCGCATCGGCACGAAGATGGCGACCACGCTGCAGCGCGTGTGCCAGTCGGTGATCATGGGCGTGGCCGAGCCGGCGCTGTGGCAGATCGACGGCGGCCTGCGCCCCGAGGGCAAGGACGGCCCGCTGGTGCGCCGGCTGGAGTCGCACCGCGGCTATTACGAGCAGTGGGCCGAGAACTGGGAGTTCCAGGCGCTGCTCAAGGCGCGACCGGTGGCCGGCGACCCCGAGCTCGGCCGGGCGTACATGGACATGACCCGCCCGTTCGTGTGGTCGGCCTCCAGGCGCGACAACTTCGTCAACGACTGCCAGGCGATGCGCCGGCGCGTGGAGAACCTCATCCCCGCGAACCTCAAGGACCGCGAGATCAAGCTCGGCAAGGGCGGTCTGCGCGACGTGGAGTTCACCGTGCAGATGCTCCAGCTCGTGCACGGCCGCGCCGACGAGTCGCTGCGCACCCGCTCCACGCTCGAATCGCTCAAGGCCCTGTCCGACGGCGGCTACGTCTCGCGCAAGCAGGCCGTGCGCCTGTCGTGGGACTACCGCTTCGAGCGCGTGCTCGAGCACCGCCAGCAGATGTGGGCGCTCAAGCGCACCCATCTGTTCCCCGACCTCGGCGCGGCGAGCACGGGCGGGCTGGAGCGCAAGCGCGAGGCAAGCGTCGACGAGCTGAACCGCAACCCCGAGCTGCGCCGGCTGGCGCGCGCCTTCCGGATGCACCCCGAGGAGCTGGTGGCCCAGTACGACGAGACGCGCCGCGAGGTGCGCCACCTGCACCTGGACATCTACTACCGGCCGATGCTGCCGATCAGCGCGCAGCTCGACGACGAGGAGATCCAGCTGTCCGACCAGGCGATGCACGAGCGGTTCTCGTCCATCGGGTTCGAGGACCCGGACGCCGCGATGCGCCACGTCGGCGCGCTGACCAACGGCATCTCGCGCGCGGCGAAGATCAACCGCATCATCCTGCCGGCCGCGCTGCAGTGGCTCGGCGAGGGGCAGAACCCGGACATGGGTCTGCTGGGCTGGCGAAGGCTGGAGGAGCACTTCGGCGAGGAGAGCAGGTACCTGGGCTTCCTGCGCGACTCGCCGTCGGCCGCGCAGCGCCTGTGCCACGTGCTGTCGAACTCGCGATTCCTCGGCGACGCGCTGAACAAGTCCGTGGAGTCGGTCACCTGGCTGGGCGACGACGAGGCGCTGCGCCCGCGCACCCGGGAGAGCCTGGACGTGCAGTGCCGCGCGACGCTGGAGCGCAACGCGCACGACATGCGCGACTTCGCCACCTCGGTGCGCGCGATGCGCCGCCACGAGATCGAGCGCATCGGACTGGGGTGGATGAACGGCGTCATCGACGGGGAGGCCAGCCTGCACGGCATGACCGACGTGTACGACGCGATCATCGACGCCGCGCTGGCGTGGGCGGTGCGCGACCGGATCGAACAGGACGGACTGGACCGGGCGCCCGCGGCCATCGCCGTCATCGCGATGGGCCGCTACGGCGGGCGCGAGGTGAACTTCAGCTCCGACGCCGACGCGATGCTCGTCTACCGGCCCGACGACGCCGACGACGCGACGGCCAACCGGTTCGCCCGCAAGGTGACCGACGCGCTCCGCCAGATCCTGCAGGGCCCGACCACGCTCGAGCAGAAGATCGAACTCGACCTGGACCTGCGGCCCGAGGGCAAGAACGGCCCGCTGATCCGCTCCTACGAATCCTGCCGGGAGTACTACGCCTCGTGGGCGAGCACCTGGGAGCACCAGGCGCTGCTGCGCGCCCGCCACGCGGCCGGCGACCCCGACCTGGCGCGCGACTTCCTGGAGAACATCGCCGACCCGCTGCGCTACCCGGACCGCCCGCTGACTCAGGCCGAGCTGGGCGAGATCCGCAGGCTCAAGGCCCGGATGGAATCGGAGCGGCTGCCGCGCGGCGTGCGCCGCGAACGCCATCTCAAGCTCGGCAAGGGCGGTCTGAGCGACGTGGAGTGGACCGTGCAGCTGCTGCAGCTCGAGCATGCGGGCCGGCACGAGGAGCTGCGCGTGAACTCGACGCTCGGCGCGCTCGGCGAGCTGGAGCGGCTCGGGCTGATAGGCCCCGAGGACGCGGGCCAGCTGCGCGAGGCGTGGCGGCTGTGCACGGCCGCGCGCAACGGCAACTACCTGTGGAACGGCCGCGCCAACCAGGCGGACATCCTGCCCGACGACGTGTACTCGCTGGGCGGCGTGGCCGTCTACCTCGGCTACGACGCCCACCGCGGCCAGGTGTTCGAGAACGACCTGCTCGGCGTGATGCGCAAGGCCCGCGACGTGATGGGGCGCCTGTTCTACGGTATGGAGGGCTGAGCGCCGCCGCGGCCGCGCGGCATGCCCCCGCCGGTCGCGCGGCCGCGACACCGGTGAACACTCGGTGGCACCGAGGTGTCGCAAAAACGGTCTATAGTCGGATAGGTCACTGATGTGGCCGCCTTGTCCGATTCACTCACGAAAGGTGTGCCGTTGTCCCGAGCATCCGAACCGGCCGTCGAGACGCCGATGGTCGGCAGAAGCGTGATCACGCTCGACGATCTTTCCATTCCCCAGATCACGGATCTGATCCGCAAAGCGACATATATCGATTCCCATCGCAAGGACGTGGCGCACACCTGTGACGGACGGGTGCTCGCCACGTTGTTTTATGAGCCGAGCACGCGCACTCGCCTGAGCTTCGAGACCGCGATGCTGCGGCTGGGCGGCAAGGTCATCGGCTTCGCCGGCGCCCAGCTCGCCTCGGTGACCAAGGGCGAGTCGATCGCCGACACGCTCAAGACCGTGTCGAACTACGTCGACGTCGTGGCCATCCGCCACCCCAAGGAGGGCGCGGCGCTGGTCGCCTCCCGCGCCGCCTCGGTCCCGGTCGTCAACGCCGGCGACGGCGGCCACATGCACCCCACGCAGACGCTGGCCGACCTGGCCACGCTGCAGTCGCGCTTCGGCCGCGTCACCGACCTGACCATCGGCCTGTGCGGCGACCTGACCTTCGGACGCACCGTGCACTCGCTGATCGAGACGCTGTGCCGGTTCGGCAACGTGCGCTTCGTGCTCATCAGCCCGGATGAGCTGCGCACCCCGCAGTACGTGCTCGACCGCATCGACGCGACGCCGTCGTGCTCGTACGTGGAGGTGCGCGACCTGGTCTCGGTGATCGGCGACCTGGACGCGCTGTACATGACCCGTGTGCAGAAGGAGCGCTTCTTCAACGAGGACGACTACCTGCGCCTGCGCGACACGTACATCCTCGACGAGTCCAAGCTCGCGCTGGCCCGCCCCGAGATGGCCGTGCTGCACCCGCTGCCGCGCGTCAACGAAATCGCCGTCGAGGTCGACGACGACCCGCGCGCCGCCTACTTCGAACAGGTCAAGAACGGCATGCTCATGCGCATGGCGCTGATGAGCTCGGTCATCGGCGACGACCTGCCCGGATACGTCCCGCTCGAACCCAAGGAGGTGCAGGCCTGATGGAGGTCACCAGCATCCAGGACGGCATCATCATCGACCACGTGCCCGCCGGCACGGCGCTCAAGGTGCTGCAGTATCTCAAGATCGACCCGGCCAAGACGCGGCTGGCGCTCATCATGAACACCACCAGCCGGCGCCACGGCTCGAAGGACATCATCAAGATCGAGGACGTGGAGGACATCGACCTCGACGTGCTGGGCCTCGTGGCGCGCGAGGCGACCGTCGACATCGTGCGCGGCGGCGCCATCGTCGACAAGGTGCAGCCGCACCTGCCCGAGCACGTCGTCAACGTCATCACCTGCGCGAACCCGCGCTGCGTGACGACGACCGAGCGCGGCATCGACCAGATGTTCCACCTGGCGCACTCCGGACGCCAGGAGTACCGCTGCGACTACTGCGACGAGGAAGCCAAGCTGTAGGCGCGGCGCCGACCCGACCAGCAACCCACGAAAGCGACACGACCATGATCACACTGCACGACGTCAGGGTGTGGGACACCGGCGAGGTCATCGACCTCGTGCTGCCCGGCACCGTAGACCATCCGCTGACCGACCCCGACACCCCGCTGCCCGCGGCCGGGGCCGACGGCGACGTCCGCATCGACGCGACCGGGCTGACGGTCGCGCCCGGCCTCGCCGACCCGCACGTGCACTTCCGCGACCCGGGCCAGACCGCCAAGGAGACGATGGTCTCCGGCTGCGCGGCCGCGGCCTCCGGCGGGTACACCAACGTGCTCATCATGCCCAACACCGTGCCCGCGATGGACGGCGAGCCGGTGGCCGCCGGCGGGCCCGGCGCCGACGAGGTGCTGGCGATGGGCCGCGGCGACGTCATCGACTTCCTGCGGCACTACGAGCAGGACCACGGCGTCGCGCTGCCGGTGGCGTACGACCTGTGCGTGTGCGCCTCGAAGGGCCGCGCCGGCGGCGAGCCGACCGACCTGGCCGGCGTCGTCGCCCGGCAGCGCGGCCGCGCGGTCGAGCATCCGGTGACCGCGGTGAGCGACGACGGCTCGGCCGTGCCGGACGCGATCCTCGACGAGGTGCTGCGCCGCGTCAAGGACGCCGGGTTGTACCTGATCGAGCACTGCGAGCACCACGACACCGGCTTCATCAACGAGGGCCCGGTCTCGCGCCGGCTCGGCCTGCCGGGCATCCCGGAGGACACCGAGCTGCGCATCGTCGCGCGCGACATCGAGGCGGCCCGCCGCACCGGCACGCACGTGCACTTCCAGCACGTCAGCACCGCCGGCTCGTTCGAGGCGATCCGCCGGGCCAAGGCCGAGGGGCTGCCGATCACCTGCGAGACCGCGCCGCACTACATCGCGCTGAGCGACGAGGCGATCCTCGAATACGGCCCGCTGGCCAAGATGAACCCGCCGCTGCGCTCCGCCGCCGACCGCCAGGCCGTCATCGCCGCCATCGCGGACGGAACGGTCGACCTGATCGCCACCGACCACGCCCCGCACACGATGGACGAGAAGAACGCCGGGCTCGAGGCCGCGCCGAACGGCATCATCGGCCTGGAATGCGCGTACGGCGTGTGCCACAGGGAGCTCGTCGACGGCGGCTACATCTCCGAGCGCCGCCTGATCGAGCTGATGGCCGTCGCGCCGATGCGCCTGATGGGCCATACGCCCACCGACGTCGCCGGACTGCTGAACACCGGCAGCGCCTGCGCGACCAAGCGCACGCTGGACCTGCGCAGGGTCGAGCACCCCGAATCGGTGAACCTGGCGATCCTCGACACCGCGCGCGCCTGGACCGTCGACCCGGAGCGCTTCCATTCCAAGGCGCGCAACACGCCGTTCGGCGGCTGGCGGGTGACCGGCCGGCCGATGGCCACGATCATCGGGTCCCGACTCGTCTTCAGCAGACTGTAGGCACGGCCGGAAAGGAGCAGACATGGACAGACTCATTGACGCGATCGCCGCGACGCAGAACCCCAGCGTCGTCGGCCTCGACCCGACCGAGGCGCTGGTGCCGCCGCAGGTCGTCGCCGAATTCGCCGACGAGATCGAGCAGGAGGTCGACGACCCGCAGGAGCGCCCCGCGGCGCGTCTCGCCGTCGCCTACTTCGAGTTCAACCGCGCGATCATCGACGCGGTCGCCGACGTGGTGCCGGCCGTCAAGCCGCAGATCGCGATGTACGAGGCGCTCGGCCCGGCCGGCGTCGACGCCTACACGATGACCTGCGAGTACGCGGCCTCGCAGGGCCTGTACGTGATCGGCGACATCAAGCGCGGCGACATCGGCTCGACCGCGGCCGCCTACGCGGGCCACCTGTCCGGCGTCGGCGGCGAGCCGCCGTTCGACCCGTGGCACGAGGACGCGGTGACGGTGAACCCGTACCTGGGCACCGACGGCATCACCCCGTTCGTCGAGGCGGCCGAGGCCGCCGACAAGGACATCTTCGCGCTCGTGCGCACCTCGAACCCCTCGAGCAGCGAGATCCAGGAGCTGGAGCTCGCCGACGGCGGGCGCGTCTACGAGCATGTGGCCGACCTGGTCGAGGGCTGGGGCGCCGCGACCGTCGGCGACCGCGGCTACTCGCGCGTCGGCGCCGTGGTCGGCGCCACGCACCCGCAGGAGGGCGCCGCGCTGCGCCGCCGCATGCCGCACACGTTCTTCCTCGTGCCCGGGTACGGCGCGCAGGGCGGCACCGCCCGCGACGTCGCCGGCATGTTCGACGCCGACGGGTCCGGCGCGATCGTCAACTCGTCGCGCGGCATCATCGGCGCCTGGAAGAGGACCGGGCGCTACAGCGAGTCGATGAGCGGCGACGAGGCGCTGGCCCTCGTGGCCGACGCGGCCCGCGACGCGGCCATCGCGATGCGCGACGACCTGCGCGCGGTCATGCCGTAGCCGGCCGCCGCGGCACCACACTTTCACAGCACAGCACCACCAGCCGAACAAGGAGAGCCATGAGCACCGCCACATTCAGCCCGACCGTCGCCCAGGCGACGGCGGCCGGATACTTCCCCGGCCGCCACGCGGTCGAGGTCACCGCAGTCGAGGAACTGGCGCCCGGCATTGTGCGGTTCACGTTCCGTGACCCGTACATCGCCGCCCACGCCAGGCCCGCGCAGTTCGTCAACCTGTTCTCGCACGACCCGATGAGGATGCTGCCGCGCCCCTTCGGCGTCAGCGAGGTCGACGGCGAACTGGTCACGCTGATCTTCGCCGTCGTCGGCGAGGGGACCGCCGAGTTCGCGCGGATGCGCGCCGGCGACGCCATCGACGTGCTCGGGCCGCTCGGCGGCTCGTTTACGACCAAGGAGCCGGCGCACTATGTGCTCGTCGGCGGCGGCCTCGGCGTGCCGCCGCTGATCTACGCGGCGCAGCGCCTGTCCGAGCGCGGCGACTGCGCGGCCACCGCGGTGTTCGGCTACCGCGACGCCCGCTTCGCCGACGGGTTCGTCTCGCGGTACGTGGACACCCGCAGCATCGACGAGTCGGAGGGCAACGTCATCACCCTGCTCGACCGGATGGAGGGCGAGCTGACGGGGGAGCGGGCCGACGGACTGCGCCCGGTGATCCTGTCGTGCGGCCCGACGCCGATGATGAAGGCCGTGGCGCTGTGGGCCACGAAGCGCGGCATCCCCTGCCAGCTGAGCATGGAGCAACGGATGGGATGCGGGTACGGCACCTGCGTCGCCTGCGTCGTCGACACCGTCGACGGCCGCAAGAAGGTGTGTTCGGACGGACCGGTGTTCACCGCGCAGCAGCTGGGATGGGAGGCCTGACGATGGAGACAATGCAGCGGGAGCCGCGCATCAACGTGTACGAGCCGCACGAGTGGCGGCATGGCACCGTCGTGGCGGGCGTGCCGTGGAAGAACCCTGTGGGCACCGCCTCCGGCACGTTCCAGCTGGCCGCGTGCCGCTGGTTCTACGACGTCGCGCAGATGGGCGCGATCTGCACCAAGGGCGTCTCGCCGGTGCCGTGGGAGGGCAACCCCGGCCCGCGCACCGCGGAGTGCCCGGGCGGCATGGTCAACGCCGTCGGCCTGCAGAACCCCGGCGTCGACCACTATCTGGTCGACGAGCTGCCCAAGCTCAAGCAGATGGGCGCCACGGTGATCACCAACGTGGCCGGCCACAGCGACGACGACTACGCCGAGGTCGTCGCCAAGCTCGCCGACTCGGCCGCCGACATGCTGGAGATCAACGTCAGCTGCCCGAACGTGACGCACGGCGGCATGAGCGTGGGCACCGACCCGGTGGCGCTGTCCCGGCTGATCGAGCGGCTGCGCAGGATCACCTCGAAGCCGATGATCGTCAAGCTCACGCCGAACGTGACCGACATCGCCGCCATCGCGCGCGCGGCCGCGGAGTCCGGCGCCGACGCGCTGAGCCTGATCAACACGCTGGTCGGCATGCGCATCGACATCCGCACCGGCGAGCCGATCATCGCCAACCGCACCGGCGGGGTCTCCGGCCCGTGCGTCTTCCCGGTCGCGCTGGCCTGCGTGTGGCGCGTGCGCCAGGCGCTGCCGGACATCCCGATCATCGGCATCGGCGGCATCGACTCGGGGCAGAAGGCGCTGGAGTTCCTGTACGCCGGCGCGAACGCCGTGGAGGTCGGCGCCGCCGCGCTGGTCGACCCGACCGCGCCGATGCGCGTGGCCCGCGAGCTCGACGACCTGCTCGACTCGCGCCCCGAACTGGCCGCCAAGCTCGCCGCCGGCCAAACCTGGCGCTGACGCCGCCGACCCATACATCCACATCACGCATCCCGCGGCCGGCGGGGGCCACGACGGCCCGCCCGGCCGCGGCACGGAACACCGGAAAGGATACGACATGACCGACACCGCCGCGCTCGACCTGCGCTTCACCGAATTCCTGCTGCAGTCGCAGGCCCTGAAATTCGGCGACTTCACGCTGAAGTCGGGCCGCCAGTCGCCGTACTTCATCAACGCCGGCGCGTTCGACGACGGCCGCAAGATCGCGATGCTCGGCGCGTTCTACGCCGAGAAGATCGCCGCCGAGATCGCCGCCGGCACGCTGCCCGCCGACATCGACACGGTGTTCGGCCCCGCGTACAAGGGCATCCCGCTGGCCGTGTCCACCGCGATCGCGCTGACCGCCGGCCACGACATGCAGGTCGGCTACACCTTCGACCGCAAGGAGAAGAAGGACCACGGCGACGGCGGCATGATGGTCGGCACCCAGCTCAGGGACGGCATGAAGGTGCTGCTCGTCGACGACGTGATGACCGCCGGCACCGCCGTGCGCGAGGTCGTGCCCAAGCTCAGGGCCGAGGCCGACGTCGAGATCGTCGGGCTGGTGCTGTCCGTGGACCGCATGGAGCGCACCAAGGACTCGGAGCTGTCCGCGGTCAAGGCCGTCGAGGCCGAATTCGGCTTCCCGGTCGTGGCGATCGCGAACGTGCGCGAGATCTTCGCCGCCGGACGGTCGATCATGACCGCCGACGGCACGCCGTACGTCACCGACGCGATCGCCGCCGCGGCCGACGACTACCTGGCGCGGTACGGCGCCTGAGGCCGCGGGCGCGGGCGGATTGCGTCCGGACGGTTCCGGGGACGTCCGCGCCGCGGCCCGTGCACGGATACGGCATGACTGGGGCGCCGGTGGACCAACGCAGGTCCGCCGGCGCCCTTGCCATGCCCGCGTCATAACGCCTTCGCACCGATGCGACGGACCATCGTATACGCCAACGGACGCCATCGCCAGCCGATGCAGCCGCACGGCGTCCAGGCACGACCGGACGGTCCGAACCTTGACCGTCATATGGTCGAATCGTGCACGACGCATGCGGGACCCCCTACGATGGACACCGTCAAGCGAACGCACCGGGGGAGAAGGCGATTCATGTCCACATCGAACGACATCCAGCGAACGCTACGCGAATGCCGCATGTTGCTCGGCGTGCTGCGCACGCCGAAACTCAGGGAACGGCTCGCCGCGGTCCTGCAGGCGCGATCCGACGAGGAACGGGCCGCGGCGATGCAGGGACCGCTCTCGCGGCTGAGCTGGCTGGACGCCCGCGACGGCTTCTCCGTCGACGGCCTGGGTCAGGCGATGGACAAGCTCGGGGACCTGATGGGGGAGTCCGGGATCCTGGGCATGCGTCGCATCGCGGCCATGCCGCAGAACGAACCGGAACGCATCGCGCTGCTGCGCCGGGTCTATGCCCGGGTCTTCGACAACACCGGACCGCGTCGTTGGCTGACCGAGCCGGAGCTCAACGCCAGGCTCGCGATGCTGGTGGACAACGTCGCCGAAACGCGGCGCTACGGCATCGACTACGGCATCGTCGAGCGCGCCGACGACGGCGCCCGATACTGGCTGGCAACGGCCTGATCCATGTGCCGGGTCGGGCCGCCCGGCGTCCGCGGTCCCTGCGTGCCGCCGACGATACATGTTCGTAATGCAACGGCATCATTCGCGTGCCACAATGCAGCCTGACCGTATCGGACGGATACACGACGACCATGGAGGTGCGTATGAAGCAGCCGCTGTTCGAATGCCACGGAACCGATCGCAGGAAGGTGACGGCCATGACGGTCTTCTCGATCGTGTGCGTCGCGCTGGGCGTCATGGGGGTGGCCATGATGCTGCTCGATACCGGCGGGTTCGGATGGGGCGACGCCCTGATGCTCGCGGTCATGGCCGTGCTCGTCGTGTACGGCGTCTTCGGCTTCTCGATCGTCGCCACGTCGCGCAAGACGTACGCGCGGCTGTACGACGACCACATCGAGGCCAGGAACTACCGGCTGGGCCTGCGCTCCGGCGGCGGCAGCCCCGTGGGCGGCGGCGAGATCAACGTGCCGTACCGCCGCATCCAGAAGGCCGTGGCCGACAGCAGCATGATCACCCTGACCATCGACGGCCGCGTCAGCCGGGTGCCGTGCCCGAGCGAGGCCGCCGCCAGCCAGGCGGCCTCCATCATCGCCAAACGCATCCACTGAGCGCGAAACCGTTGGAAAATCAGGCCTCAGCACACTGTTATATGGCGGTGTACAACAGTATAGCTTACTGTTATATACCGTCATATAACAGCCATGCGTATCGGCGATATTGCGGGCTTTTCAAGTCGGCGCGACGGCGGTGCAATGCGTGTTTCGGCAATGTGTGATTGCATGCTTGTCGACAGCCGATTACACATTGCCGAAACACGCATCATTCTTCCCAAGGCGTATGGCGGCTCAGCGGGCCCAGCGACCCAACGGCGCCGGCGCACGGCTGCACGTTGCCGTTGCCCGAGACGTGCATGGCGGTTGACGGGACTGCCGCACGCCTCGGGGAAGGGCCGGCCAAGCACCTCGGTCGCCCACCGACGACGCCGAAGCATGAGGCCGCCATGCCGCCGCTCAAGAACCGCCTATCGCGCGGCTCCGTCGATGACGTCGTGGCCGTGCCGGCGCACGACGGTGCGCAGCTTGTCGAGATACATCTCGGCGGCGGCCGACAGCCGCGCGCGTTCGTTGGTGATCCACCCCACCAGCATCGTCTCGTCGGAGTCGAGCGGCACGGTGACGATCTTCTCGTTGTTCAGGTCGCCGTTGTCGATGCCGGTGCACACCGTGTAGCCGTTCAGCCCGATGATGAAGTTGAGGATCGTCGCGCGGTCGGTCACGTTGATCTGCTTGGGGGAGCACTCGGGCCAGACCGCCTCCTCGGCGAAGAAGAAGCTGCCCTCGTCGCCCTGCTCGAACTGGATGAACGGGTACGGCTCGAGGTCCTGCATCGTGACGCGCTCGCGCCCGGCCAGCGGGTTGTCGCGCGAGATGAACACCTGCAGCCCGGAGCGGAACAGCGGGTGGAACTCCAGATGCTTCTCGCGCAGCAGCTTGCCGATCACGTGCCGGTTGAAGTCCGACAGGTACAGGATGCCGATCTCGGACTGCAGGTTGGCCACCTGGTTGATGATGTCGCGCGTGCGGGTCTCGCGCAGCGTGAACTCGTACTCGTCGGACTGCGTCGACCCGATCATCTCGACGAACGCCTCGACGGCGAACATGTAGTGCTGCGTGGCCACGCTGCACAGCTGCTTGCGCGGCTTGGCGTTCTTGTAGCGTTCCTCGAGCAGCGACGCCTGGTCGAGCACCTGCCGCGCGTAGGTGAGGAACTCCGCGCCGTCGACGGTCAGCGCGATGCCCTGCGACGAGCGGGTGAAGATCTCGATGCCCAGCTCCTTCTCCAGCTCGCGCACCGAGGCGCTGAGCGCGGGCTGGGAGACGTAGAGCTCGTGCGAGGCCTCGTTCATCGACCCGCACTCCACGATCTTGACGATGTATTTGAGCTGCAGCAGTGTCATACGACCGTTTATAGCAGTTCTTCCGTCCGTTCGCCGGGGGCGCGGGGGGGATCGGACGTCCGCGAGGCATCCGCGCCCCGGGACCCGTCCTCGTCGGGGAGGGAGGGGCAACGGATCCGCCCCGGCCTCCCCGCATGCCGGCGGCCGGCAGACGAACCGTCCGCCGGCTAGTCCAGAACGACGCCCAGCGACGCGAGGTCGGCGCGCGCCCGCTCCGCCGTGACGAACCTGAACGCATGCCAGCCCACGGCCCGCGCGCCCTCGACGTTGCGCGCCGTGTCGTCGAAGAAGACGGTCCGCGCCGGCGTCAGCCCGAATCGCCGTTCCGCCAGCCGGTAGATGGCCGCGTCGGGCTTGTGCAGCTTCTCCACGCCGGAGACGACGGTGCCGCCGAGCAGCCGTTCGATCGACGGGAACCGCTCGAAGGCGATGTGGAAGGTCTCGTGCGACCAGTTCGTCAGCCCCCATACGCCGTACCCGGCCCGCCGCAGGTCGGCGAGCAGCGCCTCCATGCCGGGCAGCATGCGGGGCAGCGCGTCGCCGTAGTGCCCGATGTAGTACCTGAAGATCGCGGCGATCCGCTCGCCCTGCTCGCGCACCACATCGGGCCAGATGGCGTCGAAGTCCTCGCCCGCGTCCATGCGGTCCTCGTACCGGAAGAAGCCGCACGGATCGTCGTCGGCGCAGATCCGGTCGACCGTCTCGTCGGGGAAACGCCCCTGCAGGCAGGCGCGGGTGTTCCAGTCGAGCAGGACCCCGCAGAAATCGAAGACGACGTCGGTGACGGGGGCGCCGTCGGCACGGGCCGCGACGGCATCGGCGATGGTGATGTGTTCGCTCATGCGGCCAGTCTACCGTATCGCGCGCCGCCGGTCCGGGCGTACCGGACGGCGCCCGGACCGTCGCCGGCGAATCGCCGCATGCGGCGTGCCAGGCCCGGGCGCCGCCGGACCGAGCCGCTACTGGACGACGTCCTCGAACGCCTGCGGTATCGCCGCGACCAGGTCGGAGGCGATGATCGGCCGTCCGAGCGAGGGCATCTGCGACGGACGCTGCTGTCCGTACACCGACGGCGCCTGCCAGCCGCGCTGGTCCGATTCGGAGGCGATGGCCGCGGCCATGCCGTGCAGGTACGCGCCGGCCGCGGCGATGTCGACCATGCCCGGGCCGTACCCGGCGACGACGTCCTCGCCGTTCTGCGCGAGCAGCGCGCCGAGCATGCCCGCCAGCACGTCGCCGGCGCCGGCCGTCGACAGCCAGGCGGGCGCCGAGCCGGAGACCACGGTGCGCACCTCGTCGTCCTCGCGCCCGACGACGACGGTCACGGCGCCCTTGAGCAGCACGGTCGCGCCGGTCAGCTCGTGGACGAGGCGGGCGTAGCGCCAGGGCTCGGCCAGCACGTCGTCCGTCTCGGTCCGCTCGCCCAGTCCGGTCAGCAGCCGCGCCAGCTCGGCCGCGTGCGGCGTGACCAGCACCTGCGGGGGCACGCGGTCGGGCAGCAGATCCAGCGCGCCGGCGTCCACGACGATCGGCGGCATGGCGTAGGTCTCGTCGTCGCCGTCCTGCGACTCGCCGAGCGCGTAGTGGTCCAGCAGCCGGCGGATCGTCTCGCGCTGCAGGTCGTCGCCGTCGGGGTCGTCCGCCGCGGCGGGCACGCCGGAGCCGACGACCCACGCCTGCACGTGCCCCTTGCCGATCACGGCCTCCGGCCGCGCGGCGAGCACCATGTCCTGCGCCCGCTGCGGCCCCAGGTAGCGCACCATGCCCGCGTTCGCGCGGGAGGCGCCCTTGACGGTGAGCACCGCGGCGCCGGGGTAGCGCGCGGAGCCGGTCACCAGCCCGACCACGCCGCGCGAGTACTTCGAATCGTTCAGCCGCGGCAGGCGCACCGCGTCGCCGGCCAGGTCGTCGTCGGCGATCTCGATCGCCGGCTCGACGTCGGCGATGTCGAAGCCGAGGTCCACCAGCACCAGCCGCCCGGCCGCGTAGCAGGCGGGAGGCATGGCGGCGCACGGCTTCAGCGCGCCGAAGGTCACCGTCACGTCGGCCGGGATGTACGCGCCGGGCAGCGTGCCGTCGTCCACGCCCACGCCGGACGGCATGTCGACGGCCAGCACCAGCGGAAAGCGCCGCGAGGTCTCGTAATCGGCCAGGGCCGGGCGTTCGGGCAGCACGCCGTCGAGTCCGGCGCTCGACGCGATCGACGCCGGGATGCCCCGCAGCGCGCCGTCCAGCCCGATGCCGATCATCGCGTCGACGACCAGATGCGCGCGGCCAATCAGACGCACCGCGCTTTCGAAGCGCTCCCCGGCCTCGCCGGCCGAGAACCCGGCCGAGCATCCCGGGATCCGCGACTGCGGGTCGAGCACCAGCACCTTGCCGCCGGAGCGCGCCAGCGCGGCGAAGCCGGCCTCGTGCAGCGAACGCCCCACGGCGATGGCGGTGACCTTCGCGCCGCCCTCGGCGAGGCGCGCGGCCGCGAACAGCCCGTCGCCGCCGTTGTCCCCGGCGCCGGCCAGCAGCACCACGCGCGCCCCCTCCAGGCCGATGCCCTCGTCGTCCAGCATGCCGGCGGCCACGTCGGCGACGGCCGCGGCCGCCATGCGCATCAGCGGCACGCCGTCGTCCAGCAGCGGCCGCTCCATCTCGCGCACGCAGGCCGCGTCGTAGGCGCCGTGAGTGAGCATGCGGAGACGCTCGGCGTCCTCGTTGCCTGCCGAAACCGCGAACTGCTGCATGATGACCCCCTTATCGTCGGTTGCATCCACTCTACCCGATGCGTGGTCCGCCGCGCCCCGGACCGCCGCGTTCGCACTCCGCGTAACGGCGGCCCCGCCGATGGACTTGAAGTACTTTAAGTTTCTACTGTTGGTAGCATGACCGAACCCACGACCTGGCACACCATCCGCGAAGCCGCGATGCTGAGCGGCCTGCCGGAAAGCACGCTGCGCTACTACGAGAAGATCGGCATCATCCCTCGCATCGCCCGCGACCCCAGCTCGGGGCACCGCGTGTATTCGGACGACGACATCGAGTCCCTGGTGACGATCTCCTGCCTGTCCGCGACCGGCATGCCGCTGGACGCGATGCGCGAGTACCTGGGCAATCGGATCGAGGGACGGCGGGGCGCCGCGCGGCAGATGGAGCTGCTGCGGGCGCAGGCCGACCGGCTGGCGGAGCGGGCGGCGGGCATCCGCATGCAGCAGGAGTACGTCGCGTTCAAGATCGCCTACTGGCAGGCCAGGGCCGAGGGCCGCGACGCGGATGCCGAACGCATCCTCGAGGAGAACCGCGGCATCGTCGAGGCGGTGAGCCGGCACGGCCGGGACGCCCGTCAGTAGGCCGCGCCGCACCGTGCGGCGCATCACGGATTTGCACGATGCATGCACGACACGATGCATGCACAACCACGAACCAAGAAAGGAACACCATGAAGGCAGCTATCTTCAAGGGTGCGGGAGCGATGGCCTGCGAGGAGCGGCCGACCCCGACGATCCAGGACCCCGGCGACGCCGTCATCCGCGTCGTGCGCGCATGCGTGTGCGGATCCGACCTGTGGTGGTACCGGGACGGCGGCAAGCCGGCCGGCACCCAGGCCGGCCACGAGGCGATCGGCGTCGTCGAGCGGGTCGGCGGCGACGTGACGGTCGCGAAGGAGGGCGACTTCGTCATCGTGCCGTTCCCGTTCAGCTGCGGCGAGTGCCCGGTGTGCAGGGCCGGGTTCGAATCCAGCTGCCCGCGTGGCGGGTACTTCGGCGACGACGACGGCATGGGCTGCCAGGCCGAGTACCTGCGCGTCCCGCACGCCAACGGCACGCTGGTGGTCGTGCCCGGCGACGCCTCCACGTTCTCCGACGAACTGCTCGCCTCGCTGCTGACGCTGTCCGACGTGATGAGCACCGGCTACCACGCCGCCGCCTCGGCCGAGGTCAAGCCCGGCGACACGGCCGTGGTCTTCGGCGACGGCGCGGTCGGGCTGTGCGGCGTGCTGTCGGCCAGACTGCGCGGCGCCGAGCGCATCATCGCGATGAGCCGCCACGCCGACCGCCAGGCGATCGCCCGCGAGTTCGGCGCCACCGACATCGTGGCCGAGCGCGGCGACGAGGCCGTGGCCCGCGTGATGGAGATGACCGGCGGCTACGGCGCCGACGCCGTGCTCGAATGCGTCGGGTCCGCCCAGTCCAACGACACGGCGATGAAGGTCGCCCGCGCCGGCGCGATCGTCGGCCGCGTCGGCCTGCCGCACGGCGTCGAGGTGGACGTGCCCGGGCTGTTCTACCGCAACGTCGGCCTGCGCGGCGGCCCGGCGCCGGTGCGCACCTATGACCTGGAGCGTCTGGTCGGCGAGGTGCTGGACGGGACGATCGACCCCGGCCGCGTGTTCACGTCCGAGTACACGCTTGATGATATCCAGGAGGCGTACGCCGCCATGGACGAGCGGCGCACGGTCAAGTCGCTGCTGCGGGTGAGCGAGGTGCGTTGATATGTTCGAGGAGCTGCACGACAAGCTGGACAGGTTCTGGCACGACGAGAAGACCCTGGCCGAGACCGACCCGGAGTTCATCGAGTTCTTCACGCGGTTCGCGTACGACGAGGTCGTCAACGAGCCGGGCGCCAACCATCCCGACCTCGACGACGCCACCCGCTCGATGGCGATCCTCGCCACGTTGCTGGGCTGCCAGGGCCTCGACGAGTACGAGGTCATGCTGCCGGTCGCGCTGGAATCGGGCGTGACCCCGGTGCAGGCCAAGGAGATCGTCTACCAGGCGACGGCGTACCTGGGCATCGGCCGCACGCTGCCGTTCCTGAAGAAGACGAACGAGATCCTCGACGCGCGCGGCGTCAAGCTGCCGCTGGAGCCGCAGGGCACTACCACGCCGGAGGACCGCGTCGAGAAGGGCGAGCAGGCGCAGGTCGACATCTTCGGCGATTCGATGCGCGGGTTCGCGACCTCCGGCAACCACGTCAACAAGTGGCTGTCCGGCAACTGCTTCGGCGACTACTACACGCGCGGCGGGCTCGACTACCGCCAGCGCGAGATGATTACGCTGTGCTTCCTCGCCGCCCAGGGCGGCTGCGAGCCGCAGCTGACCAGCCATGCGGCCGGCAACATGAAGGTCGGCAACTCGTACGAGTTCCTGATCGCCGTGATCTCGCAGTGCATGCCGTACATCGGCTACCCGCGCACGCTGAACGCGGTCGCGTGCATCAACAAGGCCGCCGAGCAGTTCAAGTAGGGCGCGTCCCGATGGCGTCGGGGACGCCGTCCGCAGATTCGCGCCGCGGCATGCGCCGCGGTCGCGCGAATCGCCGGGCGGTCTCCCCGACGCCATCGTTGTCTACAGTGGTAGCGGGAGGGCGCCCGCGTCCGCCCGCATCCGCAATCGCACGGCGAAGGAGCTGCAATGAGCGCGAAGATCCCCGAGACCATGACGGCGGTCGTGTTCGAGAGCGTCGGCCGGTGGGCCGTCAGGCAGGTGCCGACCCCGCGGATCGCCGGGCCGGGCGACCTGCTGGTCAAGGTGCTGGCCTGCGGCATCTGCGGCACCGACAACCAGATCCTGCTCGACCCGCCCGGCGCGCACGCCACGCCCGGCGTCGTCATCGGGCACGAGATGGTCGCCGAGGTCGTCGCCGTGGGGGAGGGCGTCGAGGGCTTCGCGCCCGGCGACATGGTCGTCGGCGACAACAACCTGCCGTGCGGCCACTGCGCCATGTGCCACGGCGGGCAGTACAACGAATGCGCGTCGATGCGCTCGATGGGCGAGGACGTCGACGGGTTCATGTGCCAGTACCAGGTCATGCCGCAGTCCCAGGCGATCCGGCTGCCCGCGGGCACGCCGGTGGACACGGCGGTGCTCACCGAGCCGGTGAACTGCGCGATGGGCGCGCTGCAGAAGCTCGACCTGCGGCCCGGCAAGACGTACGCGGTGCTGGGATGCGGCCCGATCGGGCTGATGTTCGTCGCGCTGCTCAAGGCCTCGGGCGCCGGGCACATCGTGGCCAGCGACCTGTCGCCGGAACGGCTGGCGATGGCCGGCGGGCTGGGCGCCGACGTGCTGTGCGGCCGGGGCGACGATCCGGTCGAGGCGTGCCGGGACGTCACCGACGGGCTCGGCGTGGACGCGGCCATCGACGTGGTCGGGTGCCTGCTGCCGCAGGCGCTGGACTGCGTGCGCAAGGGCGGCGACGTCGTCGCGTTCGGCCTGAACGCGCACAGCCGGCAGACCATCGACCAGGCGGATCTGGCGATGCGCGGGGTGACGATCCATGGCACGTTCGTCGGGCACTTCACATTCGAGCTCACGGCGCGCATGCTGGCGGCCGGCGTCGTCAACCTGCACGAGCTGATCACCGACCGCTTCGACATCGACGACTTCGGCGAGGCGCTGGACGCGCTGCGTTCGGGCCGCAGCTGCAAGGTCGTCGTCTATCCCAACGGCCGATAGCCGCGCCGGGCTCCACGCGTGCGCGGCCGGCCGATTGCCGTCGTACGCCGCACACGCCCGTAATCGGCCGATGCCGCTGTCCGCGCACGCCCAAGGCCGGCCCGTGCCGCCGCGCACGCATCCGGGGGCATCCTCCGCGATCCGTGCGCGTCCGGGCCGCCCGGTCCGACCGGGCCCAACACATACAGCGGGCGGGCGCAATCCGCGGTTCAAGCGCGCCCGGGCCACCCGGGCCCGGCGCGTCGGGCATAATGGGAACGACGCGACACGACGGCGAAGCGGGGTGCATCATGCGGATCAGCGACGAGGAGTTCGACGCGGCGGTGGCCGAGGCGCTCGACGGCGTGCCGGAACGGTTCAAGGCGGTGCTCGACAACATCGCCATCACGGTGGCCGACGAGCCGACGCCGCGCGAGCGCGCCACGATGGACGATCCGCACGGCGAGCTGCTGGGACTGTACCAGGGCGTGCCGCTGACGCGCCGCACCACCGGCTACAGCGGCGTCATGCCCGACATCATCACGATCTTCAAAGGTCCGCACGAGCGCGTCTGCGGGTCGCGCGTCCGGCTCGTCGAGCAGATCCGCAGGACCGTGCTGCATGAGATCGGCCATTATTTCGGGTTCGACGACGAATATCTGCACGCCCACGGATACTGACGCCGTCCCCGGCGGTTCCGTAGGCACTTCGGCGCTTCGGTAGGCACCCCGCCGGCGGAGTCCGAGACGTGCCCCTGGCCGGAAACCCGGCGTTTCCGCCCCTGCGATGCACCGGGGCATCGCGGACGGGTGCCTACCGAAGCGCCGAAGTGCCTACTCAAATGCGCCGCGCCTCCTCGGAGGTCGGCGGAGCCGATTCTCGCCGTCGCCGGCATGCCGGAGGCGCCCCGCCTTCCGCGGGGCCGGACCGGCAAACGTTTCGACGCGGTAACGTCGCCGCGGCATATCATGGACGGCGGACGGACGGCGTGGCGGAGACGGACGACCAGGAACGGACGCATCGCCGCACACAGGTCCGTCACCGCATGGAAGGGGGGTCGGATGCTCAGGCTCGAACACGTCACCAAATCATTCGCCGGGACCCGGGCCGTCTCGGACGTGAGCCTGGAGCTGACGCCCGGGCGCGTGCTCGCCCTCGTGGGGCCGAACGGCGCCGGCAAGTCCACGACGCTGCGCATGGCCTGCGGGCTCGTGACCCCGGATCGCGGATCGGTGAGCTTCGACGGGGTGCCGATCGGGTCAATGGGCGGCCGGCTGTACCGGCATCTGTCGGCCGTGCTGGAGGACAGCTCCCTGGCGTACATGAGCCTGCGGGGCTGGGCGAACCTGGAGTATCAGGGCGCCCTGTACGGTCTGACCCGCCGCCGGACGCGCGAGCGGTCGGCCGCGATGCTCGACCGGCTGGACCTGCGGCGGCATATGGACAAACGCGTGGGCGACTGGTCGCGCGGCACGCAGCAGAAGCTGGCGCTGGTCACGGCCCTGCTGCCGGGGCCGCAGGTGTTGCTGCTCGACGAGTCGACGCTCGGGCTCGACGTGGTCGCCAAGCGCGACTTCCTCGCCGAGGTCCGCCGACTTGCGGACCGGGGCATGGCCGTGCTGATGACCTCGCACCAGTCGGAGGTCATCGAGGGGTTCGCGGACGACATCGCGCTGCTCGAGCATGGCACGGTGCGGTGGGCCGGCGACTATGCGACGTTCATGGACCGGTTCGCCGGCGGCGACGCCACGCCGGGCGCGCTCGAGCGGGCGCTGCTGCGCCTGTTCGACGACGGGGCGGACAAGGAAGAGCGCCGGGAGCGCGGCGAGTCACCGGAACGGGAGGAGGCGACGACATGGAACCGAGGGGACTGATGCGTGCGATCCGCGGCTTCGCGATCCTGTACGCCGCGGAGGTGCGCCGGTATCTGGCCGAGACGCGCGTGTACCTCAGCGGCTACGTGTCCTCGATGCTGGTCACGGCGATCGTGGTGGCGCTGTTCGTCATGCAGGCCGGGGACGCGCACGACCCGTCGGCATGGGTCGGGTTCCTGTACTGGAACGCCGCGAGCACGATGATCGGCGAGGCCAGCGTCTCGATCTCCGCGGACAAGCAGAACGGCACGTTCACCCAGCTCATGCTGCGCCCCGCGGGCATGCTGGAGCAGATCACCGCCAAGACGCTGAGCTGGGCGCTGGTCAACATCGTCGTCGACGTGGTGTTCATCGTCGCGCTGTTCGCGCTGATCGGCGCCCCGATCGGGTTCGCGTGGCCGGTGCCGCCGATCGCGCTGCTGGTCGCCGTGGGCGTCTACGGGCTGACGATGGCGATGGCGGCGCTGACCGTGCTGTACACGAAGACGGCCTCGTTCGGCGACGTCATCGGCTATGCGATGATGTTCCTCGGCGGCGTGATCGTGCCGGTGGGCCAGCTGCCCGCGCCGCTCGCCGCGCTCGGACGGCTGCTGCCGATCACCCGGGGCATCGAGATGTCGCGGCGCGCGATCCTCGGGCAGACGGTCGCGCCGGCCGACTGGGCGTGGCTGGCCGGGCAGAGCCTGGCGTTCCTGGCGCTGGGGTATCTGGCGTTCGCTCTGATCATGCGGCATGGACGGCGGCGCGGCATCAGCATGCGGTATTGACCCGGGCGGCGTCCGCGGCGGCGCGGGACGTTTCCGCGGCGGCGGCGGACGCCGGCGAACCCGGATCGTGTCGGCTTCCTCCCGAGGCGGCGTCCGCGGATGCGCGGGGCGGCGTCACCAGATTTGTCCGTAGATCTCGTACGAGGCGTAGTCCGGGATGCCGTACGGGTCGATAGAGAACGGGCGCGGCCGGTCAGCCGACGGCCAGTCCACGAACGTTATGCCGCCGTAGACGATCCGGCCCTGCTCGTCGCGCAGGATGAGGGAGAGTCGTATCTGCTGGCCGTCGCGGACCTCGTAGCCGTCCGTGGCCGCCTCGATCTCGCCGGTGAACGACGTGACGCCGTATTGCTCCGGCAGCGCGGAGGTGTTGGAGACGGTGAACGACACGGACTCCCGGGAGGCGTACACGTTGTACCGGTCGGGCGCGATCACGGAGAAGTCGACGGTCGCGGGCGCGGTGCCGTTGCCGGTCTGCCCGGCGCAGTACGTCGTCTCTCCGGCGAACAGGGTATTGAACACCTGGGCGTCGGAGAAGACCACCGAGCCGTCGTCTGCGCGGCCGGTGATCTCGATCGTCGGGAAATCGACGCGCAGATCGTCGCTGGTGTTGCGCAACCCCACGCCGTAGTGCACGTATCCGGAATCGTCGACCGACCAGCCGGTTTCGGTCAGTTCGATCAGCGCGGCCGTATCGACGTCGCCGCCGACCGGACTCGTCCCGCCGCCGCTGCCGTCGGTCTCGCCGGTGCCGCCGGTGCCGTCCGCGGGGTCACCGGCCGTGCCTCCGGACGTGTCGGGAGCCGGTTCCCCGCCGGATTGGACCGTCGCGTCGCCGGAAGGCGACCCGGCGTCCAGCGGCAGCACGCCGGAGACCGTCAGCGCCGCCAATGCCACGGCGACGGCGACGATCACGGACACGACGGCGATGGCGGCGACGACCACCGGCCGGCGCGCCGACGATGACGCCGTCGGAAGACGGTCGCGGAGCGTGCCGCGCCGGCCGTTCGCCGCGGGCACGGGCCGACGGCCGCCCAGCTCGTCGCGCAGCTGCTCGATGCTCTGCGGGCGTGTGCTGGGTTCGAAGGCGGACGCATGGTTGACGATGTCGCGCAGCTGCGGCGGCACGACCATGTCGTCGTCGAGCAGCTGCTCGTAGGCCCGTTCGGTGGGGTAGACGCCGGTGAGCATGTAGCCCAGCAGCCGGCCGACGGCGTATATGTCGGAGCGTGCGTCGGTCCGGGCGAACCCGTACTGTTCGGGCGCGGCGAATCCGTAGGTCCCCAGCGTCGTCGTGTCGTGCCGGCGTCCCGATCGGCCCGTCAGAATCCGGGCGATGCCCAGGTCGATCAGGTGGGCGCCGTCCGCCGCGACGATGGTGTTCTCCGGCGTGATGTCCCGGTCCACGATGCCCAGCCGGTGCAGCTCCTGCACGGCCTCGCACACCTGGTCGGCGAGTCGCACGGCCTCGTCCGCGGACAGCCTGCCGCGGCCGCCGACGTATTGCGACAGCGTGGGCCCCGGCACGTAGTCGGCGACCACGACGAAGCAGTCCGGCAGCTCGTAGGTGGCCACCACATGCGGCAGCCGGGCGCAACGGCTGGATCCGAGCGCCGCCCATACGCCGCGTTGGGCCAGGGGCGAGGGGATCTTCTTGCGGATGAACGGCCCCGCGCCCTCGATGCTGACCAGTTCGGTCACGCCGTTCGCGCCGCGGGCGAGCGTGCGCTCGACGTGATAGGCGTCATCGATGCTCATCGCGTGCATGACATCGGCGTCGTTCATGGCGTTCCTTCTGCGTCATGGCGTCGCGTCGGCGCACCGCCCGTCACGGTCAGTCCGCGCGCAGCAGCGTCGGCTCGTCCAGGCGGTACAGTTCGTCGTCCGTCGCGGCGCGGTCGAACCCATTCCTTATACACCAGATGATAATCGCGTCGCGGCGCTGGCGGCACCACAGTTCGCTGACCCCGGCGAGGCGGAGCAGCCGCTGCGTCTCTCGCACATCGCAATCGAGCCCGAACGCCAGCATGATGGCGTGGTCGCGTCCGGGGCGGCTCTTGCCGGCGAAGATGTCGTAGACGACGGTGGGGTTCAGCCCGGATTCGCGGGCGACGGCGGCCCGTTTCAGACCGTGCGCGTCGAGCAGGGCGCGCAGGTAGTCGGTGAGGTCGTGGTCGACGATGCGCTCCTCGCTGAGGTAGGCGTCGATGTCGTCGGCGGCCAGCAGCCGGTCGAGCAGCTCCTCGGTCAGACGCGGTTCATGTGCGACGGTCATGGCCCTCTTCCCTCACCCTCCTGATGCGGCGGCAGGCAGACGCCGCCAAAGCCTCCATCCTAGCGGACGCCCGATCGGCGACATTCAGTTGGCGACTGATGCGGGGCGTGTCGCACGTTGCGACAATGAGCGGCGAGTTCGTGTCGCCGCGACACACGGAAAGGAGCCGTACACCCCATCAGACAACCAAATTACTTAACGGAATGCTAATTTGCTTACATATTCACAAATACTTACACTACATTGGTGTAGTACAGCACAGGGCGCCACAAGGGAAGGGTCGAACATGAGTGAACGCTGTCAGCTAGCCGTGATGGTCGGACTGGCCGTGACGGCCGCCGGACTCGTCGCCGCCGGACTGACCCTGATGCTGCTTGAGAGAAAAGGACAGTGATGACCACGAAACATCATTTCGACCGCGGAACGATACCGGCCGCATTGCTGACGGCAGCGCTGCTTGTCTGCCCGGCCGCATGCAGCGGGGAAACATCCCAGACCGGAGGACCGACCGCCACGCCGGTCCCGGAGCTATCCGACGCCACGGACAACGCTCCGGCCGAGAACGCGCAACCCGAAGGCGATGACGCCACGACCGGGGACGAGCAGCCGCAGACCGACGACGCCACCATCACGGCGACGAACAACGCCGATTTCGCTGCCCTGCTGGGCGGCAGCGACTCCGACGCGGCCATTGAGGCCTTCGCGACCCAATACCAGGGACGCACTGTCGAGTTCGACGGGTACACGGCCGCAGTGCAGCCGCATGACGGATACAGCACCCGTTTCGACTACCTCATCCTCGCCGGCGACAACGGTTCTGCAAGCGGACCCAACTTCAGGTTCACCGACGTCAACTACTACGACCTGCATCTCAGCGATGACGCACCCGATACATTCGGTACCGGGCTCAACATCCATGTGGTCGCCAAGGTGAAAGGATACGACCCCGCGACCACGTTCTTCGAACTCGAACCCATGTCGGTTTCGATGAGGTAGCCACGCCCCCCTCATGACGGGGAACCGTAGTCCATTCCACACCCATCAACAAGGAACAGCAATGAAAAAGAATCTTCTGACCGGTTTTCTCGCCGTGATCGTCGCGGCATCCCTCGCCGGCTGCGGCGGCAGCCCCGCCTCGACGACAAACACCGGCGGCAACGATGCCGCGGCAAATTCCGACACTCCGCAGACGGTACCGCAGGACCAGTCCACTGACGACGAGGATGACATCGCGGACGGCCAATCGACCGTGCATTCTTCGGTGGACAGCCTCGACGAACTTAAGGCCGAGGTCGAAGGATATGTGGAAAGCCAACTGACGGATATCAGATCAACCTACGACACCCTTGTCGCCTCCATCGGCAGCTACGACGCTTACGTGCAGAACATCGACAGCGTCGAGGCGTTCTACGATGGCGTCATTACCAACACCTCTTCGATCTGCGTCCAGCTGCGGCAGTACAGCATCGACTATGCAAATCTGATCGTGTCGACCGACGAGAAGTACTCCGACCAGTACGACGACCTCGAAGAGATCTACGACGTGGTGTACGACGATGCGGGCGAACAGATCTATGACGAAATCTATGACGGCGTACTGTCGGATGCGTACGACGATTTCTACGACGGTGTCGTCGCGGACGGGTACGACACCGTTCCCTACGACGATTGGTCGGACGTCCACTCGCAGGAATACGACCTGTGGTCCGACACCCGCTCCGATGTCTATGACCTCTGGTCCGACTGCCGGTCCGATATCTACGATTTCTGGTCGGACGTCAGAAGCGACGTCTACTCAGAGGACGACGAGGACACGCAGAACGACATCGCCGACTTCCAGGAGGACGTCAACGACCTTATGACCGAATGACCCATGCACGTCGCCGCCTGCGGAGCGAACGGCCCGCTACCGTTTTTCGCCGGGGAACATCAGATATGTGATGAGTCCGGCCGCGGTGCCGCTGGCGAGCGCACCCGTGATGACGGCAAGCATTTGCATCGTCATGCTCAGCGAGCGCTTCGACCGGGGTTTGCGCCCGGCCTGCGAAACAAGGCCGGGCGCCTTCGCCGCATCGTCGGAACCGCTTGCGGTCGCCCGGCCCACAGCAGCTTCGTCACCGTTGCCTTTCGTCGAGGGAATCGTCCGTTCAGAGTCATCGATCATCTGTTCGATCGGGTCGTCGACCAGCGTCTTGATGACCTTCGCCAGATCCCGGTTCTCCCGGCTGGCGATCTCGGTGTTGAACACGGTGCGCAGCGCGAGGTACTGCATCTTGGTCATCGGGCTTTTGCCGGTCTCCAGGTTCGACACCGTCTGCCGGGCGACGCCGAGCTCGTCGGCGAGTTCCTGCGTGGTCCAGCCCGCGACCTTACGGATGATGCCCAGGTTCTCCTGGAATTTGTCGATCCACCGTTGTTCCAGCTCGGCAGTCGCCATGTCGCACCTCCGTTCCATCCGTCACCATAGTACGCAATCCACCAAGCAAACGACAAAGCGCGCGCGAATCAGCCGCGGCGCGCGATCATCATGCAGGAGCCACCTTATGAAACTGTTAAAGAAACACGCCATGCTGCGTCACGCCCTGTTCACCATTATCCTTCTGGCCACAGTGGCGGGCGCCTTCTGGCTCGGTTCGTTCACGCAACGCATCGGGCAGGCCTCGGTCGACACCGACTACGTCAAGACGCTGATCACCAAGTCCAGCGAACTGACCGCGGCGAAGTACACGTTCACCGGCATCACCAAGTATCAGGACGAAGGCGTGCCGGTGCTGAACCAGTCCAATTTCGTCATGGTGTACGAGGCCACGGCGCGCGCCGGCATCGACGTCGAACAGGTCGAGGTCAGGGTGGACGACGACAGCAAAACCGTGTTCCTGACCATTCCGAAGGCGACGGTCCAGGACGTCAACGTCGACACGTCGTCGATCTCCTATTTCGACGAGGGCTTCGCCATCGCGAACCTCGACCAGAAGCAGGACAGCAACAAGGCGATCGACATGGCCAAGGAGGATGCGCTGGAGGAGGTCTCGACCTCGGGCGTGCTCGAGATGGCCGACACCCAGTCCGAAGCGCTGATCAAGGGCATCCTCCAGCCGGCGATCCCAAGCGACTACACATTCAAGGTCACGAAGAAGTAGGGGCGTCGCCGACGGAGCATTCGTCCTCGTCGAGGCATACCCGCGCCCTAACGATCAGAAGGAGAACAACCGATGACGGAAAAAGCTGCGCGCACGATCACGGCGGCGGCCCTGTGCCTATCGCTCGCATGGTCGCTGTCCTCATGCTCCCGACCCAGTCAGGACGAGGGTCCCGACTATGCGGACGACGAGGCGATGGCCATCATCGCCGACGGCTTCGAACGCCGCGCCGACACCATCGACGCGATGGAGCGGTCCGGGGAGGACACGCAGTCCAACGCGAACCTCAAGGCCATCGTGCAAAGCGAATTGGACGTCATCGAGGGGCTGGCGTCGCGGCGGTTCGAGGACACCACGCTGCAGGAGCACGTCATCGCCTATATCAATACGCTCAACGAATCCATCGACCTGCTCGACACGGCGTCGACCGGCGGCACGACGTTCATCGAGCAGTGGAACGGCATCCGGGACGAGCGTTCGACGCTGCTCGACACCTTCGTCGACGACTACGGGCTGGCGGTCGAGGACCGCTATCAGGCCGACCTTGACGAGCTGACCGCGAACGGCGCCGAAGTCGCCGAGCAGAACAGGGTGGAGGAGACGATCAACCAGCTGGTATCCGACGCCACGTTCGAAAAACACGACGAGGGCTATGGCGGATTCACCTACACCGCCACGATCCAGAACGGCTCGGACATCGACTTCGGAAACGTCGGCATCGTGCTCGCGCTGTATGACGAGCAGAACATCAAGGTGTCGGAGGCATACGCCAGCACCAGCAGCTGGCCGGCCGGCGAGACGATCAGGTTCGAGGCGTTCGACACGGTCGATGCGGCCTCGATCAAGGCCGGCGTCAGTTATTACGACGTTCAGGACTAGCGGGCGAGGCACGCGGGCGGCACGTCCGCCGTCCTGCCGCCGTCTTCCGACCGCAGGTCGGATGTCCGCTCACCGCCCGGCCTGCGACACCGCCGCGTGCGTGCCGGCCACGTCGTCGCTGATGATCCCGGAGACGCCGAGGCCCACGTACTGCGCGGCGCGGGCCGGGCTGTTCACCGTCCATACGTAGACCGGCACGCCCATCTCGCGCGCCTGCTCGACGAAGAGCGTGTTGCACTGGCTCTCCTCGATCGCCACGAAGTCCACGCCGATCGGCCAGTTGAGGTTGCCCAGCGCCCAGAACACGCAGTAGCCGACGCGCCATTGCGGACCGGTGCGCAGCTCGCGGATCCGGCCGAGGGCCCGAGCGTCCATCGACATCAGCAGCGAACGCTCGACGAATCCCAGGTCCTCGACGATGCCGACCACCCGTTCGGCCAGCCGGTCCGCGTTGCCGCCGACCGGTTTGAGCTCGATGAGCAGCTCCAGATCGTCGCAGACGCGCTGCGCGGCGTCGATCGCCTGGCGCAGGGTCGGCATGGTGTACGGCACGCCGTGCGACTCGAGCCGCACCGATTGCAGCCGCCGCAGCGACGTGCCGGCGATCGGCAGGGACCGGCTGTCGGCAGCGAGCCGGGAGGTGGTCTCGTCGTGGAAGACGACGACCTCGTCGTCGCCGGTCAGCTGCACGTCGATCTCGACGACGTCGGCGCCTTCGATGGCGGCGTCGGCGATCGCCCGCAGCGAGTTCTCGGGCGCCGTGCCGGTGCCGCGGTGCCCGATGGTCACGGGGGAGTGCGGCACCGGCCGCTGCTGCACGTACTGGATCATGCACCATCCCATCGCCGCGACGAGCACGGCGGCGAGGACGCGCTTGTGCCGCAGCCTCGCCACGGCCATGGCCAGCGTCCGGGTCGCCCTGGCCCCGCGCGCCCGGGCGACGCCGTTGAGCGAGTCGAACAGCCGGGCGGCGGTGTCGTCCTGCCAGCCCTGCGTGCAGGCCAGCGGCAGCGAACGGAACACGACGGTCGAGAACGCCACGACGGCGACGGCGAGCAGCACCCACTCCAGCACGCTCAGGCCGAGGCGGAGCCGGAACAGCGGCGCATGGATCACATAGCGCAGCAGGTAGACGTTGTAGTCCTGGACGTGCAACACGTCCACGGGCAGCGCGTCCCAGACGGCCCCGACGATCGCGAGTGCCCCGTAGGCGCCGACCAGCCGCGCCTTGACGCGGGCCGGGGCGCGCAGCAGCGTCGTGACGCCCAAATGCACCGCGGCGGCGAACGAGGTGCGCCGGGTCGCCATCGCGGCCGGCACCAGCATGAGCAGCGCGCCGGCGAGCAACAGCGTCAGGTGCAGCGCCGCGAGGATGGCGTCGCCGCCGGGCATCGCCCGCAGCACATCGACGGCGTACCGGGGCGGTTCGAGCGCGGGCACCGGCGTCGCGGTCGTGCCGACGTGCAGCAGCGGGACGACCAGCGCGAACCACGGGATGGCCGCCAGCGTCGAAGGGTGCAGCAGGTTGGACAGCCGGCAGAACGCCTCCCGGCACAATGTGCGCGACCGGCCCGGCACGGCGCCGCGCGCGATGCGCTCCGCGACGAGCACCAGCACATTGAGCTCGAACACCGTGCCCGCCGTCGCCACGACGGCCAGCAGCGCCAGCGTCAGGACGCCGGGCACGGTGAGGAAATCTATGAGGATGCCGACGTTGGTCATCTCCGGCGAGATCAGGTTCGCGTCGACGTACCAGTTGACGGCCATGTTGCCCGCGGGGATGAGCAGCAGCGACCACACGGCCCGCCATGCCAGCTCGAAGGCGAGCGCGCGGGCGAGCCACGGACCGGCGTGATGGGTGCGCGCCCACCAGATCAGACGCGCCGGACGCCCGCCTTTCGTCCTCGTCGCCCTCATCGCGCACCCCTCCCATCGCCGTCGCCGGTCGCCATGATTCCAGCATGGCACCCGCGCCGGCATTGAATGGGATTGCGTACCGAGTTCAGGGTATTTTCAGGGTCATTCGGGGGAAGGGAGGGAGGGGCAGCAAGGCAAGGCCGCTTCGCTCCGCGCCCATCGCGCCCATTCCGCATTATGCCAATGCCCGCCGGCCAATCGCCCATCATCCCCAACGCACAATGTGCAATTGTTCACGCTGAGAGACCAATTCGGCCGTCTCAGCGTGAACAATTGCACATTGTGCGCGCAGTGGAAGAGGGGATGGGCTGCGCGGGCCGCATGGGGATGATCGAGCCCCGCGCGGGACCGCCGCATGAGATGATCGGGGCCCGCATGGATCTGCGCGAGACGCCGCATGGGATAATCAGGCCCGCGCGAGCCGATGCATGGGGATGAGCGGGCCTTGGCATCGGCCCGATTATGGATCTCATCACGCGAGACGGGATTCGCACCGGTCCGCCGCATGAATCTCATCGCGCGAGGCGGGGAGAAGGATTCGCCGGAGCCGGGGCCGGGGATTCACCAGGCAGGGGATTCCGATGGATCCGGCCGCGGAGGATGCCGCGACCGGATCCACGGCCGACGGCTATTCCTCGGCCACCAGCTCGAGGTATTCGTCGTTCCACAGGTCCTCGTCGCCGTCGGGCATCAGCAGCACGCGCTCGGGGTTGAGCGCCTGCACGGCGCCCTCGTCGTGGGTCACGAGCACGATCGCGCCCTCGAACTTGGCGATGGCCTTGAGGATCTCCTCGCGCGAGGCGGGGTCGAGGTTGTTCGTCGGCTCGTCGAGCAGCAGCACGTTCGCGCGGCTGGTGACCAGCGTGGCCAGCGCGAGGCGGGTCTTCTCGCCGCCGGAAAGCACGCTGGCTGGCTTGAACGCGTCGTCGCCCGAGAACAGGAACGAACCGAGGATCGAGCGCGCCTGCGTGTTGTCGAGCTCGGGGGCGACGTGCTGCAGGTTCTCCAGCACCGTCGCGTTCAGGTCGAGCGTGTCGTGCTCCTGCGCGAAGTAGCCGATCTTGCAGCCGTGGCCGTATTCGACCACGCCGGTGTCCGGCTCCTCGATGTGCGCGAGCAGACGCAGCGTCGTGGTCTTGCCGGCGCCGTTGTAGCCGAGGATGACCACGCGCGAGCCCTTGTCTATGGCCAGGTTGATGCCCGCGAACACGATGTTCGATCCGTACGCCTTCGAGATGTCCTTGGCCATGATCGGCGTGCGGCCGCAGGGCGCGGGCTCCGGGAAGCGGATGTCGGCGACCTTCTCCTTCTTCTGCGCCGCCTGCGTCTCCTCGAGCAGACGTTCGGCGCGACGCATCATGTTCTGTGCGGCGACGGCCTTGGTGGCCTTGGCGTGCAGGCGGATGCCCTGCCTCATCAGGCGCTCGGCCTTCTTCTCGGCGACCTCGCGCTCGCGGCGGCGGCGCTCCTCGTCCACGGCCCGCTGGTGCAGGTACGCCTTCCAGCCGAGCGAGTACATGTCGATCATGCCGCGCTGCGCGTCGAGGTGCCAAACCTTGTTGACCACCTCGTCGAGCAGCTCGGTGGAGTGCGAGATCACCAGGAACCCGCCCTCGTAGCGCTTCAGGTAGTCGCGCAGCCACTCGATGGAGTCGGCGTCCAGATGGTTGGTCGGCTCGTCGAGGATGAGGGTGTCGGCGTCGGAGAACAGGATGCGCGCCAGCTCGATGCGGCGGCGCTGGCCGCCGGACAGCGTGCCGAGCGGCCGGTCCATCACGTCCTGCGGCAGGCCGAGCGACTCGGCCATCGCGTACGCCTCCGACTGCGCCGCGTAGCCACCGGCCTTGTCGAAGTCCTGCATCGCCTTGTCGTAGCGGTTCATCGCGCGCGTCATCACATCCGGGTCCGGATCGGTCATCTCGTGCTCCGCCTTGCGGATGCGGCCGATGATCCGCGCGATGTCGCGGGCGCTCATCATGCGGTCGAGCGCGGTCTGCTCCGGGTCGCTGGCATGGGTGTCCTGCGGCAGATAGCCCAGCTTGCCCGAGACGCGCACCTTGCCCGCGCTGGGCAGCATGTCCCCGGTAATCACGCGCGTCAGCGTGGTCTTGCCGGCGCCGTTGCGGCCCACCAGGCCGATCTTGTCCCCCTTGGTCACGTGGAAGTCGGTCGGGTGCAGCAGCGTGCGCGCGCCGATCTGAATCTCCAGTCCCTGTGCCTCGATGGCCATATCTCTACCTATCCAGTCGTCGTTCGCCGCGCGCCGGCACGGTCCGGTTCCGTTCCTCAATCCGGTTCCCGTGGCGCGGTGCCGCGCGGCTCGGTTCCACTTTGTATTCCTTGTTGCAACGCCAAGCGTCCATCATACCCAATGCCGGACCCTCGCCCGGCGGCCGCGTCATTCCGGATCCGCCGGACGCGCCGCCCCGCGGCACGTCACTCCGACAGCAGCGCCGGGATCAGCCCGCGGAACAGCAGACCGGCCACGATCGCGGAGGTGATGTCGGAGATCGGCTCGGCGACGAACACGCCGAGCACGCCGAGTCCGGCGACGTGGGGGAGGATCAGCGCCAGCGGCACCAGCAGGATGATCTTGCGGAAGACGGCGAGGAACAGCGACGGCTTGGCCTGGCCCATGCCCACGAACGAGCACTGCACGACGTTCTGGATGCCGAAGACGCCCATGCCGCAGCAGAAGACCGGCAGCATCCGCACCACGATGCCGGTGATCGTGGGGTCCGAGGTGAACATGCCGGCGAACAGGCCCGGGGCGAGCATGAACGCGGCCACCATCGCCGAGTTCAACGCGATCTGCACCACGAACATGCCGCGATACGCCCGCCGCACCCGATCGAACCGACGGGCGCCGAAGTTGTACCCGACGATCGGCTGCACGCCCTGCGTCATGCCGTTGGAGAACACGGTGATCAGCTGCATCAGGCTGGTGATGATCGTCATCGCGCCCACGTACTCGTCGCCGCCGAAGCGCTGCAGGCTCGCATTGAACACGACCTGGATGACGCATTCGGTGAACTGCATGATGAACGGCGATACGCCGAGCATGACCACCGACTTGAGCACCGGATCGGGGCGGATGTCCCGCAGACGCAGACGGATGACGCTGCGCCGCGACGAGAGGAACCCGATCACCCACGCCGCCGACAGCGCCTGCGCGACCACGTTGGCCAGCGCGGCGCCGTACACGCCCATGTCGAGCGCGAAGATGAACAGCGGGTCCAGCGCCACCGAGCTCAACGCGCCGATCAGCGTGGAGGTCATCGCCACGCGGGCCCTGCCCTGCGCGGTGATGAACGTGTTCAGGCCCAGGGCGAACTGCACGAACACCGTGCCCGACAGATAGACGGTCAGGAACTCCATCGCGTACGGGATCGTGGCCTCGCTGGCGCCGAACGCCAGCAGGATCGGCTCCTTGAATATCTGCAGCAGCGTCGGCAGCACGACGGCGATCGCGATCAGCGCGGCGACGCTGGAGCCGAGGATGCGCTCGGCCTTGCGCACGTTGCCGCGCCCCAGCTCGATCGACGCCAGAGGCGCGCCGCCGGAGCCTACCAGCGAGGCGAACGACGAGACGGCCAGCAGGATCGGGAAGCACACGCCGACGCCGGTCATGGCCAGGTCGCCGACCTCGGGGATGTGCGCCAGGAACAGGCGGTCGACGATGGTGTACAGGGCGTTGCACGCCTGGGCGATGACCGCGGGGACGGCCAGGGACACGGCCAGCCGCCCCACCGGCCTCGTGGCCAGCGGATTGCCGGATCCGCCCGGAACGCCGTCTTCGCTCATGCCGCACCGCCTTTCTCCGCCACGCCCCGCCCGCCGCACGGCCACGACGCCGTGAGCGAAACACGGGCCGGGACTCGGATATCCTATACCGAAGCATGCGCCCGCACAACGCGGCTTATCTGAGGTGTGGCGGGCCACGCCGTCGCGACACGCTCGAACAACTGTTCGAATCCTCGTCGCAAATGCGGTATCCTTGGCATGGCACCGGTCATGCGATCATGATGGAGGAAGCAGTGGCTGCGAAACGAACGACGGCAAAGAACGGCTCGGTAACCGTGGAGCGCGTGCTCACCAGCGACGCGTTCCTCTCCAGGGCGCTCGCCAAGGCCCCGATGCGGCTGAGCGACCGGTCGCTGATCGCCGACATCGGCCACCTGCCCAACGACCTGAAGATCGTCATCCAGGGCGCGAGGGAGCACAACCTGAAGAACGTCGACCTCGAGGTGCCGCGCAACCGCATGGTGGTGTTCACCGGACTGTCCGGCTCCGGCAAGTCCTCGCTCGCGTTCGACACCCTGTTCGCCGAGGGCCAGCGCCGGTACGTCGAGTCGCTGTCCGCCTACGCCCGGCAGTTCCTCGGGCAGATGGACAAGCCGGACGTCGACTTCATCGAGGGCCTGAGCCCGGCGGTCTCGATCGACCAGAAGACCACCAACCGCAACCCGCGTTCGACGGTCGGCACGATCACCGAGATCTACGACTACCTGCGCCTGCTGTTCGCGCGCACCGGCGAGCCGCACTGCCCCGAGTGCGGGGCCCCGGTCAGCGCGCAGACGCCGCAGCAGATGGTGGACGCGCTGCTGCGGTATCCGGAGCGCACCAGGTTCCAGATCCTGGCCCCGGTGGTCCGCGGGCGCAAGGGCGAGTTCGAGGACCTGCTGGACATGCTGCGCGGCGACGGCTACGCCCGCGCGCTCATCGACGGCGAGATGCACCAGCTGTCCGACGAGATCAAGCTGGCCAAGCAGAAGAAGCACACCATCGAGGTGGTCATCGACCGTCTGGTGGTGCGCGACGGCATCCGCCAGCGCCTGACCGACTCCGTCGAGACGGCGCTGCGGCTCGCCAAGGGCATCATGGTCGCCGACTTCGTCGACCTGGACGAGAACGACCCGGACCGCCGCAAGCCGTTCTCGGAGAAGCGCGCCTGCCCGAACGGCCATCAGCTGGAGCTCGACGAGATCGAGCCGCGCACGTTCTCGTTCAACGCGCCGTACGGCGCCTGCCCGGCGTGCACCGGCATCGGCTACAGCCTGGAGATCGACCCCGAGCTGGTCATCCCCGATCCGGGCAAGACGCTGAACGAGGGCGCCATCGAGCCCTGGGGGCTGACCAAGGGCACCGGCGAATACTACCGCCACGTCCTGGAGGGGCTCGGCGACGAGATGGGCTTCGATCTGGACACCCCGTGGAGGGATCTTCCCGAAGACGTGCGCCATGCGATCATGTACGGCCACAACTTCGAGGTCAAGGTCTCGTACCGGAACCGGTGGGGGCGCATGCGCGAGTACACGACCGGATTCGAGGGCGTAGTGCGCACGCTGATGCGCCGCCACGACGAGACCGACTCCGACCAGATGAAGCAGTACTACGAGTCGTACATGCGCGAGATCCCGTGCAAGGCGTGCCAGGGCCGCCGCCTTCGCCCGGAGGTGCTGGCGGTCACCGTCGACGGCAAGTCCATCGCCGACGTGTGCGACATGGCCGCGGAGAAGAGCCTCACCTGGGTGAACGGGCTCAGGCTCGAGGGCGCCGCCGCGCAGATCGCCGGCGAGGTGCTCAAGGAGATCCGCGCCAGGCTCGGCTTCCTCAACGACGTCGGCCTGAACTACCTGACGCTGTCGCGCGCCGCGAAGACGCTGTCGGGCGGCGAGGCGCAGCGCATCCGCCTGGCCACGCAGATCGGCTCCGGCCTGGTCGGGGTCATGTACGTGCTCGACGAGCCGTCGATCGGCCTGCACCAGCGCGACAACGAACGGCTCATCGCCACGCTGCACCACCTGCGCGACCTGGGCAACACGCTGATCGTCGTCGAACACGACCAGGAGACCATCGAGAAGGCCGACTGGGTGGTCGACATCGGCCCGGGCGCCGGCGAGCACGGCGGCGACGTCGTCTACTCCGGCCCCGCGGCCAAGCTGGTCGAGGCCCCGCGCTCGATCACCGGCGACTACATCGCCGGCCGCCGCGCCATCGCGGTCCCGCAGACCCGCCGCAAGACCGACCGGACCAGGCAGCTCAAGGTGGTCGGCGCCAGGGAGAACAACCTGAAGAACCTGACGGTGTCGTTCCCGCTCGGCGTGATGACCTGCGTCACCGGGGTCTCCGGTTCGGGCAAGTCCACGCTGGTGAACTCCATCCTGTACCCGGTGCTGGCGGACAAGCTCAACGGCGCACGCATCGTGCCGGGCAAGCACACCCGCGTCGAGGGCGTCGACCAGTGCGACAAGGTCATCCACGTGGACCAGAACCCCATCGGGCGCACGCCGCGGTCCAACCCCGCGACGTACACCGGCGTGTGGGACAAGATCCGCACCCTGTTCGCCAAGACCCCCGAGGCGCAGGTGCGCGGCTACGGCCCGGGCCGGTTCTCGTTCAACGTCAAGGGCGGCCGCTGCGAGGCCTGCCACGGAGACGGCACGCTGAAGATCGAGATGAACTTCCTGCCGGACGTGTACGTGGAGTGCGAGGAGTGCCACGGCAAGCGCTACAACCGCGAGACGCTGGAGGTCAAGTACAACGGCAAGTCCGTGGCCGACGTGCTGGACATGCCGATCGAGGAGGCCGCGCGCTTCTTCAAGGCCTATCCGTCGATCTCCCGGTACCTGGACACGCTCGTCCAGGTCGGCCTGGGCTACATCCGTCTGGGCCAGCCGGCGCCGACGCTGTCGGGCGGCGAGTCCCAGCGCGTCAAGCTGGCCACCGAGCTGCAGCGGCGGTCCACCGGCAAGACCGTCTACATCCTCGACGAGCCGACCACCGGCCTGCACTTCGAGGATGTGCGCAAGCTGCTGCTGGTGCTGCAGGGGCTGGTCGACAAGGGCAACACCGTCATCGTCATCGAGCACAACCTCGACGTGGTCAAGTCGGCGGACTGGATCATCGACCTCGGCCCCGAGGGCGGCGACGGCGGCGGCACCATCGTCGCCGAAGGCACGCCGGAGCGGGTGGCGGAGAACCCGGACTCGTGGACCGGCCGCTTCCTCAAGCCGATGCTCGCGCCGAGGGCCTGAACGTCGCGGCCGGCAACGGAGACGAAAGGACCCCATGGCATCGGGAATGGTTGAAAGACACAGTCCGGACGAGTGGCGCAGAACCGCCCGGTCGCTGATGGACGCCGAACGCACCGCGGGCCTGATGGGTGGCGGGTTCGGCGCATCCGGCACGACCGGCTCCGCCGACGCCCGCCATGCGCCCGACGCGATCGACGCACCCGCCCGGATCGGCACCGCAGGCGCGCACCATGCGCCCGACGCGCCCGGCATCGCCGATCCGGCCGGTTTCGCCGGCCTTGCCGACACGTCCGCCCCGGCCGCCCCCGTCCGGGCGGCGACCGCCGCCGACGCGATCGGCGGCGCGTCCGACGCATCCGCCGACACCGCCGGTGCACCGCCGGCCTCCGACGGCGGCGGACCGACCGATCCCGCGGGCACCGTCGGCGCATCCGCCGACATCGGACCGTCCTCCGTCGATGCACTCGGCGGCACGACCTCCGCGTCCGTCGGCACCGGCCCGTCCGTCGCCGATGCGCTTGACGGCACGTCCAACGCATCCGGAGACGTCGACACGAGCGCCCCCGCATCGGGCGATGCCGCCAAGGCGCCGGTGAACGCCAACGGCGCGCCGCTGCTGGGCGACAGCCGCGACCTGTTCCGCCCGAAGACCGGGGACATCCCCGCCAAGCCGGGCGTGTACAAATGGCGCGACGGCGAGGGCCGGGTCATCTACGTCGGCAAGGCGAAGAACCTGCGCAACCGGCTGTCCAACTACTTCCAGCCGCTGTACCAGCTGCATCCGCGGACGCAGACGATGGTGCTGACCGCCCGCAGCCTGGAATGGACGGTCGTCGGCACCGAGCTCGAGGCCCTGACGCTGGAGTACACCTGGATCAAGGAGTTCGAGCCGCGGTTCAACATCAAGCTGCGCGACGACAAGACCTACCCGTATCTGGCCGTATCCGTCGGCGAACGGATCCCGCGCATCTGGGTGACGCGCAGCCGCAAGCGCCGCGACACCCGGTACTTCGGCCCCTACGCCAAGGTCTGGGACATGCGCAAAAGCCTGGACCGGCTGCTCAAGACGTTCCCGGTGCGCACCTGCTCCGACTCGGTGTTCCACAAGGCCCAGCTGACCAATCGTCCGTGCCTGCTGGCCTCGATCGGCAAGTGCTCGGCCCCGTGCGTGGGGCGGATCAGCACCAAGGAGCACCGGCGGATGTGCGAGCGGCTCGCCGGCGTCATGACCGGGCGCCTGGGACGTTCGTACATCGCGCGGCTGACGCGCGAGATGAAGCAGGCCAGCGCCGACCTCGAGTTCGAGAAGGCGGCGCGGCTGCGCGACGAGATCCAGATGCTCGCCTCCGTGGTGGAGCAGAACGCGGTGGCGTTCGACCAGGACGTCGACGCCGACTTCTTCGGCTTCGCCTCCGACGAGCTGGAGGCGTCGGTGCACGCGTTCTTCGTGCGGTCCGGCTCCATCCGCGGCGAACGCAACTGGAGCGTCGAGCGCGTCGAGGACATCGCCGACGCCGACCTGATGGCGGAGCTGCTCACCCAGGTGTACTCCGACCTCGTCCAGGAGGCCGACGCCGAGGCCGGCCGCCACATCGTCGTCGAGTCCCGGCGCGACGCCGTCGGTTCGACGCAGACCGTCACCGCCACCGACGCGCAGGCCCGCGCGCAGGCCACGCGGCAGCGCAACCAGCGCCAGGAGCAGACCGGCCGCGCCGACCTGCTCGCCCCGATCGCGCCCGTGCCCCGCGAGGTCATCGTGCCCATCGAGCCGTCGCGGCGCGAGGAGCTGGAACGCTGGCTGACCGGGCTGCGCGGGGGAGCGGTGTCGATCCGCGTGGCGAGCCGCGGCGAGAAGCGCGCCCTGCTGGACCGAGCCAACGACAACGCGTCGCAGGCGCTGCAGCGCAGCAAGATGAGCCGCATCAGCGACATGGCCACGCGCAGCCGCGCGATGAACGACGTCGCCGACGCGCTGGGGCTCGACCAGGCCCCGCTGCGCATCGAATGCTACGACATATCCAACACCGTCGGCGGCGCCTACCAGGTCGCCTCGATGGTCGTGTTCGAGGACGCGATCGCCAAGAAGTCCGAATACCGCCGCTTCGCCATCCGCGGCGCGGACGGCAGCGGCGCGCTCGACGACCTCAGCGCGCTCTACGAGACCCTGACCCGCCGCTTCCGGCACGGCAACATCGCCGGGGACTCCGGCGAGAGCCTCGACAACGAGCGACGCATCGCCCATGCCGGGGCCGCACGCGGCGGAGCCGACCAGGGCGTGGTCGCGCACGGCGGCGACGCGGACGGACACGCGGCCGACGGACGATCCGGGAGCACCGCGGAGGGCGAGGCCATCGTCCAGCAGAACACCGACCGGCGCCGGTTCGCCTACAAGCCGAACCTCGTCGTCGTCGACGGCGGCAAGCCGCAGGTCATGGCCGCCGCCAAGGCCCTGGAGGACTGCGGCGTCGACGACGTGGCCGTGTGCGGGCTGGCCAAGCGGCTCGAGGAGGTCTGGGTGCCGGACGACGACTACCCGATCATCATGAGCCGGCAGTCCGAGGGCATGTACCTGCTGCAGCGCGTGCGCGACGAGTCCCACCGGTTCGCGATCACCTACCACCGCCAGGCCCGCCGCAAGGGGGCGCTGCGTTCGGCGCTGGACGACATCCCCGGCATCGGGCCGGCTTACCAGAAACGCCTGCTCAACCACTTCGGCTCGGTGCGCGCGATGCGCGAGGCCAGTGTCGAACAGCTCGAGCAGGTCAAGGGCATCGGCCGCGCCAAGGCCGAGGCGATCCACGCCGCGCTGCACCAGGAGCAGCCCGCACGGCCCGCACCTCAGTCGTAGGGCCAACCGGTTCATACCGTTATCCGTCCCGCCGCACCGATCGGCCCGAAGCCCGGAGCCCGGAGCCCGGACCGATCAGGTTCGCGGGCGCAGGTCTCGAGGACGGCGGCGCGCATGGACCTGCGCGCCGCCACAGCCATGCGTGCCTCCGCGACCGCATGCCCGCATCCCGGGCGCAGGCCCTCCAAACCCCGCGCGACCGCCGCCACACGCAGCCGCCGCGACCACGCGGAATCCCGCAACCATATGCCCGCCCTTGCAGCCATGCGCGTCGCCATGACCACGTGAATCCCGCAGCTAGGCACACCTCACACCTCCACGACCGCGCCTGCCGCCGCAGCCGCGCATGCCCCGCATCCGAAATGTAAAGTTACTTGACGTATCAGCGCGTCCATCGGCTAGCATGGTACCGAAACGGCAAAGGAGGGGCCATGACGGTCGTGAACCATCGGTGCGCGGTGCTGGGAAGGCCGATCGCGCATTCGCTGTCGCCGGTGCTGCACAACGCGGCGTACCGCGCGCTCGGACTGGAGGACTGGTCGTACGGCCGGCATGAGGTCGGGGAGGGCGACCTGCACGGCTTCCTCGCCGGACTCGACCCGTCGTGGTCGGGCCTGAGCCTGACGATGCCGCTGAAACGAACGATCCAGTCGTACGGCACGCCCGACGATTCCTGGGCGCGTCGGCTCTCCGTGGCCAACACCGTGGTCTTCGACTGGGACGCCGTCTGCCCGGCGGACGCGGGCCTGCCCGCGATGCGGCTGTACAACACGGACGTCCCCGGCATCGTGCTGGCGTTCGAGCACGCCATAGGGGCCGACGCCAACCTTGATGCGATCGCCGGCGGGACCGCCCGAGCCGCAGACCCCGAGGGCGCGGCGCCGCGCGGCGCCCGGGGCGCGGACGCCGCCGATGCCGCCCCGGATCGGGACGGCGGCGTCGCGGTCGTGCTGGGCAACGGCAACACCGCCATGTCCGCGGTGGCGGCCTGCACGATGATGACGGCGCCGCGCGTCGGCCGCATCGTCGTCGCCGCCCGCCACCCCGAACGCAACGCCGACGCGTTCCACGCCCTCGCCGAAGCGGCCGGCAGGTCGCTTCGGATCGTCGCGCTCGACCGGGCGCCGGCCGAGCTGGCTCACGCCGACGTCGCCGTGAGCACGATGCCCGCGCATGCGGCCGACCCCATCGCGGCCGCCATCGCCGGCGGGGAGACGCCGGCGCCCCGCGGCACGCTGCTGGACGTCGTCTACGACCCGCGGCCCACCGCGCTGATGTCCGCGTGGGCGGAGCGGGGCGCGCGCGCCGTCGGCGGCCAGGAGATGCTGCTGTACCAGGCGGTCCTGCAGGTGTGGCGGATGACCGGAGGCGACGCGGCCGTCCTTGGTATCGTGGAGAAGCCGATGAGACAAGCGCTTGAGGAGGCGTTGTGATGTTCCGACAACCGATCGTGCAAGTCAACGCGGACCAGCCGGCCTCGGCGGGGGAGCCCTCGCCGGCCGACGGGTTCGAGGTCCTGCTCATCACCGGCATGTCCGGGGCGGGGCGCTCCTGCGCGGCGAACAGCATCGAGGACATGGGCTGGTACGTGGTCGACAACATGCCGCCGAAGCTGCTGGTGCCGCTGGTCGACATGATGACCAACTCGTCCTCGAAGATCCACCAGCTGGCGTGCGTCATCGACGTGCGATCCCGCAGCTACTTCGACGACCTGTCCCAGGTGCTCGGCCATCTGGACGACCTGGGCGTCAGGACGCGCATCCTGTTCCTGGACGCCAGCGACGAGGTGCTGATCAAGCGCTACGAGTCGGTCCGCCGCCCGCACCCGCTGCAGCAGGGCTCGCGTCTGATCGACGGCATCGACGAGGAGCGCACGCTGCTGGAGGGGCTCAAGGAGCGGGCCGACATCGTCATCGACACCTCCGCGCTCAACCTCCACCAGCTGAGCACCAAGCTGTACGAGGGGCTGCTGGGCGCGGGCCCCTCGACGGTGTCCGTGCACATCTTCAGCTTCGGGTTCAAGTACGGTATCCCGATCGACGCCGACTTCGTGGCGGACGTGCGCTTCCTGCCCAACCCCTTCTGGGTGCCCGAGCTGCGCGAGCTCAACGGCACCGACAAGCCCGTCAGCGACTACGTGCTCTCGAGCCCCGGGGCCGAGGACTTCCTGGACGCGTACGAGAAGGCCATCGCCGTGGCCATCGAGGGATACGCCCAGGAGGACAAGCACTTCGTGACGATCGCGGTCGGCTGCACCGGCGGCCAGCACCGCTCGGTCGCGATGAGCGAGGCGCTGGCGAGGCGTCTGCGCTCGCGCGGGCTGTCGGTCACGGTGTCGGCCCGCGAGCTGCCGAAGCGGCATAACTGAACGGACGACGGGACGCCTTCCGCCCAGCGACCATATAGCGAACGGATTTCATCCGCATGGCGGTAGGATGGTCGGAGGTTGTCCAAGTCGTTGGGTATCACTGAACCCCGGTACAATCGTGGGTTGGACGTCCGAAACATGTTGGAACACTGGAGAAGAACGGGATAGTAGGAGGTTGGCTCTTGGCGCTTCTGGATGATGTCAAAAGCGAGCTGGCTGCAATCGACAACGAGCTTCCTGCCGCCAAGAAGGCGCAGGCCACCGCGATGATCCGCTTCGGAGGCGGTCTGCGTCTGGTGCAGCGGCAGATCATCGTGCAGGCTCAGTTCGATTCGCTCGAGGCCGCGAAATGGCTTCAATCCACCATCAGAAACCTGTACGGCCACGAGGCCGGCCTGACCCAGGTGGCCCGCCAGACCCCGAACGGCGTGGTCCAGCGCTATCTGGTGCAGGTGGAGCGCGGAGGCGCGGCCCTCGCCCTGCAGACCGGCCTGCTCGACCGGCGCAAGCACCTCGTCCTCGGCCTGCCCGCCGACATCATCAGCGGCAACATCGCGCAGGTCAAGGCCGCGTGGCGCGGCGCGTTCCTGGCGCACGGCGGCCTGTCCGACCCGGGCAAGGCCAGCTACCTGGAGATCGTCTGCCCGACCAACGAGGCCGCGCTGGCCCTGGTCGGCGCCGCCCGCCGCCTCGGCGTGACCGCCAAGCCGCGCCAGCTGCGCAGCTCCGAGCGCGTGACGCTGAAGGACCCGGACGCCATCGAGCGCATGCTCATGCTGATGGGCGCGCCCCATTCGGCCCGCGAGTGGACCGGCAAGCGCTCCGACGGCGAGGCCCGCGGCAAGGCCAACCGCCTGGCGAACTTCGACGACGCGAACATGCGCCGCAGCGCCAAGGCCGCGGCCGAGGCCAGCGACAAGGTGCGCAAGGCCTTCGAGATCCTGGGCGACGATATCCCCGAGAACCTGCGCGCGGCGGGCCAGCTGCGCCTGGACCACGGCGACGCCAGCCTCGAGGAGCTCGGCCGCCTGGCGAATCCGCCGATCACCAAGGACGCGATCGCCGGCCGCATCCGCCGCCTGCTGCAGCTCGCCGACAAGACCGAGAAGGCCCGCGCCCAGAACCAGTGAGCGCCGCAGGCCGACCGGCATCGGGACCCGTGACGCCCCGGATGGCTCCGCGCCGTCCGGGGCGTCGTTCATTCCCAGCGTGTCACCGGACCGTGATGTATCATTCGTAAGTGGCATACCAACGCCATTCCACGCATTCTGCGGCTAGGAAAGGATCTGATACATGAAGACACTCAAGGATCTTGGAGATCTCAAGGGCAAGCGCGTCCTGGTTCGCGCCGATTTCAACGTCCCGCTGGACGGCACCACGATCACCGACGACGGTCGCATCAAGGCTGCCCTCCCGACGATCACGACGCTGCGCGACGAAGGCGCCAAGGTCATCCTGATGGCCCACCTGGGCCGCCCGAAGGGCAAGGTCGTCCCCGAGCTGAGCCTGGCCCCGGTCGCCGCCCGCCTCGGCGAGCTGCTCGGCATCGAGGTCCCGCTGGCCGAGGACACCTACGGCGAGGACGCCCAGGCCAAGGTCGCCGCGATGAACGACGGCGACGTCGTCCTGCTGCAGAACGTGCGCTTCAACCCGGAGGAGACCAGCAAGGATCCCGAGGAGCGCGCCGCCTACGCGAAGAAGATCGCCGCCCTCGGCGACGTCTTCGTCTCCGACGGCTTCGGCGTCGTGCACCGCGCCCAGGGCTCGAACTACGACGTGGCCACCGACTTGCCGGCCGCCGCGGGCCTGCTGGTCGAGAAGGAGGTCACCGCGCTGTCCAAGGCCACCGAGAACCCGGAGCGCCCGCTGACCGTCGTGCTCGGCGGCTCGAAGGTCTCCGACAAGCTCGGCGTCATCGAGAACCTGCTGGGCAAGGCCGACCGTCTGGTCATCGGCGGCGGCATGGTGTTCACCTTCCTCAAGGCCAAGGGCTATGAGGTCGGCACCTCGCTGCTCGAGGAGGACCAGCTCGACAAGGTCAAGGGCTACATCGAGACCGCCGAGAAGAACGGCGTCGAGCTCGTGCTGCCGACCGACATCGTCGTGAACCCGGGCTTCCCGGCCGGCGACACCCCGGTCGCCCCGGAGGTCGTGCCCGCCGACGCCATCCCGGCCGACAAGATGGGCCTGGACATCGGCCCGGATTCCCAGAAGCTGTTCCACGACAAGATCGTCGACTCGAAGACCGTCGTGTGGAACGGCCCGATGGGCGTGTTCGAGATCAAGGAGTTCGCGGCCGGCACCGCCGCCGTGGCCCAGGCGCTCGTCGACGCGACCGCGGCCGGCGCGTTCACCATCGTCGGCGGCGGCGACTCCGCCTCCGCGGTGCGCAACCTCGGCTTCCCGGAGGACGGCTTCTCGCACATCTCCACTGGCGGCGGCGCCTCCCTCGAGTTCCTCGAGGGCAAGGAGCTGCCGGGCCTGAAGGTGCTCGCCTGATATCCGCCCGGCTCCCGTCCGCGGCCGTTCGCCCCATGGGCGCGCGCCGCAGGCGGGAGCCTGCCATGTCATAAGGGAGGAACGCCATGCCATCGACCCGCACGCCGCTTGTGGCCGGCAACTGGAAGATGAACTTCGACCACCGCGAGGCCACGTATTTCGTCCAGAAGTTCGCCTGGCTGCTGCGCGACGCGAAATTCGACTTCAGGCGCTGCGAGGTCGCGCTGTTCCCCCCGTTCACCTCGATCCGCAGCGTGCAGGTGCTGGTCGAGGCCGACCGGCTGAGGATCCGCTACGGAGCGCAGGCGGTGTCCGTCACCTCGCAGGGCGCGTTCACCGGCGACGTCTCCGCCGACATGCTCGCCCACCTGGGCTGCTCGTACGTGATCGTCGGGCATTCGGAGCGCCGCAAGTACCACCCGGAGGACGACGCGAACATCGTCGACCAGGTGCGCGCGGTGCTCGCCGCGGGCATGCAGCCGATCCTGTGCGTCGGCGAGAGCTTCGAGGAGCGCCGTCAGGGCATCGAGCTCGACTTCGCCGTCAGCCAGGTGCACGACGTGACCCGCGACCTGTCCGTCGACGAGGCGGCCAAGCTGATCGTCGCCTACGAGCCGGTCTGGGCCATCGGCACCGGCATGGTCGCCACCCCGCAGTCCGCGCAGGACGCGGCCCGCGCCATCCGCGAGCACATGCGCACGCAGTTCGACGCGAAGACCGCCGACGCGGTGCGCATCCTGTACGGCGGGTCGGTCACCTCGCGCAACGCCGTCCAGCTCATCCAGGAGCCGGACGTCGACGGCTTCCTGATCGGCGGGGCGTCCCTGGACCCGGACGAGCTCGCTCTGATCGCGCGGCTGGCGCTCAAGACGGCCCGCTGAGCCGCGAACGCGCCCGGCGGCGTGGGGACATCGCATCGTCTTTTCTTCTTTTGCGCGACAATGCCGCCGTTGTTCACCGGGTTGCGCTATTCTAGATGGCAGTGTCTAACGAACTGGAGGTACACCCGTGGGTGTTTGGGATATCGTCGAGCTGGTCATGCAGATCTTCCTGGTGCTGTTCAGCGTGCTGCTCACGCTGCTCATCCTGATGCATAAGGGCAAGGGCGGCGGCCTGTCCGACATGTTCGGCGGCGGCCTGACGCAGAACGCCGGCACGTCCGGCGTGGCCGAGAAGAACCTGAACCGATGGACCGTCATCATCGCCCTGCTGTGGGTGGCGCTGATCATCGCGCTCGGTCTGATGACGAAGTTCGGCGTGATCTGATCCGTGATTCGGGCCGGCGCCCGTGTATGACGTTCGCGACCCACGGTGCCCGGCACCGCGGGTCGCTTTGCTATGGCATGATTGCCGGAGGCGGTGCGGCGCGCCGCCGCGGATCCGGCGCGGGGCACCGCATGAGGAAGGGAGCGTGGGGCGTATGGTCACCATGAACAGGAACAAGGTCGTCGTCATCGGGGCCGGCACCGTGGGCTCGACGGTGGCGTTCGGCCTGGTCAGCCACGGCCTGTGCAACGAGGTCGCGCTGATCGACCCGGACGCCGGCCGCGTGCTGGGGGAGAGCCACGACCTCGACGACGGCAGCGAGTTCTTCGAACGCCACGTCTACGTGCACGTCGGCGACTACGCCGACTGCGCGAACGCCGACATCGTCGTGGTCACCGCGGGCCGCCGCCCGCCGCAGGGCGCCACGCGCCTGGGCGAGCTGGGCTTCACGGTCGGCATCGTCGGCGGCATCGTCGACAGCGTGATGGCCAGCGGCTTCGACGGCGTGCTCATCATGGTCTCGAATCCGGTCGACGTCATGTCGTGGTACGCGTGGAAGCGCAGCGGGCTGCCGCGTTCGCAGGTGCTGGGCACCGGCACCGCGCTCGACACCTCGCGACTCAAGACGATCATCGGCGAGGAGACGGGGCTCGACCCGCGCAACGTCGGCGGGTTCGTGATGGGCGAGCACGGCGACTCGCAGTTCGTGCCCTGGTCGACCGTCTCGCTCGGCGGCAAGCCGTTCGCCCGGTTCCTGGCCGACAACCGCGACCGCTTCGCCTCGGTGTCCACCGAGGAGCTGGAACGCAAGACCCGCGACCGCGGCAACGAGATCAAGGACGCCAAGGGCGGCACGAACTACGGCATCGCCTCGACGGTGGCGGGCATCGTGCAGACGATCCTGTGGGACGAGCGGCGCATCGTGCCGGTCTCCACGCTGCTCGACGGCGAGTACGGCGAGCACGACGTGTTCCTCGGCGTGCCGACCGAGCTGCGCGCCAACGGCGCGAACGAGATCGTCGAGCTCGAGCTGCTGCCCGAGGAGCGCGAGCGGCTGCACCGGTCGGCCGAGATCGTCCGCTCGTACTGCGAGGGGCTGCTCTAGCGCCGCGCCGGGACGCGACCGCCCGCCGGCCGTATCCGTATCCGCCCCCCATGCCACGCATCGACCGCACCCGCCGACGGAAGGACCGCCCATGCACCACGAACCGCGACTGATCGTCGCCGACCTCGACGGCACGCTGCTGCACGACGCCGACGTGTTCGAGGACCGCTACATCACCCGGCGATCGATCGACGCCATCGACCGGATGCACGACCTGGGGTACCGCTTCGCCATCGCGACGGCCCGGCCGGTGAGCACCGGCTACGAGTTCGTGCGGCGGCTGCCGGTCGACGCCTGCGTCTACCTCAACGGCGCGCTCATCGACTTCGACCCGGCCGCCTCGGACTACGACATGCTGACCGCCGGCGCGCTCCCGGAGGACGGGCACCTGTGCAAGGTCGGATTCTCCTCGCAACGCGCCGCCGACGTCTGCCGCTTCCTGCTCGACGAGATCCCCGGACTGAAGGTCGGCATCGTGATGGACGACGTGCGGTACGTCAACTGGGACATCTCCGACATGTGGAAGACGCAGGCGTTCGTGCTCACCGACTTCTCCGACGTCCCGCCGGGGGTGGCGGACAAGATCATCGCCGTCCCCGAGCCGGGGCAGTGGGACGCGCTGCGCCGGCTGGTGCCGCCGGACTTCAGCCTGCACGTCAGCGAGAACACGCTGGCGATGCTGATGAACCCGCTGGCCAACAAGGAGCACGCGCTCGGCGAGCTGTGCGCGCGGATGGACGTGCCGCTGGAGGACACCGTCTCGTTCGGCGACGACGTCATCGACATCGCGATGCTCAGGCGCTCCGGCAGGGGCGTGGCGGTGGCCAACGCGAACCCGCGGGTGCTCGCCGTCGCCGACGACGTCTGCCCGTCCAACAACGAGGACGGCGTCGCGCAGTGGATCGAACGGATGCTGCTGCGCTGAGCGGGGGAGCGATGTGACCCGGGCATGGGCCCGGATCCCGTGGCGCCGCGGCGGGCGCCCCATCCGCCGCTTGGAGCGGTGGACACGCACGACGACAGGGGAAGGGAACCGACATCATGACCGCATTCGACAACGCCGCCGTCATGGCCGTCGCCAAGCGGCAGTCCGCCATCGACCTGGGCTGCGACCCCGGCGACTTCGACCGCGACGGGCCGGTGGTCGTCGAGTCGAGGGCCGACCCGCGCGCACGGCGCTATCTGCGGCTGCCGTTCGCCTGCGACCTGGTGTCGTACGGCTCCAACGTCGTCGCCTCCGTGGACGCGCGGCACCGCGGACTCGTCGCCGGCTATCTCGACGGCCGCGAGCCGTTCCGCTGCTTCGAGACGCCCGCCATCCACCGGCTGGACGACGCGCTGCGCCCGCACGGGCTGCGCGTGTGCTTCCAGGCCGAGTACTTCCTGCCCGATCCGGACCGGATGACGGCCGCGCCCTGCCGGTACGGCACCGCCGTGCTCGGGCCCGACGACTTCGCCGGGCTGTACGTGGACGCGTGGTCGAACGCGCTGTGCGCGGAGCGCCCCGAACTCGACGTGCTCGGCGTCGGCGCCTACGACCGCGGCGAGCTGATTGGTCTCGCGGCGTGCTCGGCGGACTGCGAGGACATGTGGCAGATCGGCGTCGACGTGCTGCCAGCGTACCGCCGGCAGGGCGTCGCCTCGGCGCTGACCGGCATGTTGGCCGCGGCGATCCTGGAGCGCGGCAAGGTGCCGTTCTACTGCTGCGCGTGGTCGAACATCCCCTCGGCGCGCAACGCGATCGCGTGCGGGTTCCGCCCGGCGTGGGCCGAGCTGACGCTGCGGCCCGAGGCCGAGTGCCGTTTCTAGCGCCGCATGGCGCGCCGGCCGGCGGGCCGGATCGCCGGAGCGGTCACGGGCGGGGCCCTGGGCGACGTCACGGGATACCGGCGTATTCCCACAGAAATACCGGCGTATTCCCGCACAGCCGCCACGAATTGAACTTTTTCGCACCCGCCGCAGTCCGCATATTGAACTCGACACACAAAGCGTTGAACTCATGTCACCGTCCGTCGCTACACTGTTGAACCAGCATCATGGAAATTGAACCAACTACGGCATCGGAGAGACGGATGGACCAATCGACGTTCGCGGCGCGACTCAGGGCGGCGATGCAGACCGCCGGCCTCAAGCAGGTCGACCTGGTCAACCGGGCGCAGGGCAGCGGCGTCAAGCTCGGCAAGAGCCACGTCAGCCAGTACGTCGGCGGCAAGACCGTCCCCCGTGCCGACGTCATGCGCTTTCTTGCGCGGACGCTGGGGGTCGACGAGGCCTGGCTGCGCGACGGCGCCCCGAACGCGTCCGCGCCGTCCACGGAGCCCACGACGCGCGGCAAGGCTGACGGCGCAACGGACACGACGCCGTCCGCCGCCTCCATGGCTCCCACCTCCGCGACCACCGCACCGACCACCACCCATCAGCCGAAAGGAACTCCCATGCGCCGGTTCTCGAAATCATCCAAGCTCGACAACGTGCTCTACGACGTGCGCGGTCCCGTCGTCGACGAGGCGATGCGCATGGAGGCCGACGGCACGAACGTGCTCAAGCTCAACATCGGCAACCCCGCGCCGTTCGGCTTCCGCACCCCCGACGAGGTGGTCTACGACATGCGCCAGCAGCTGACCGACTGCGAGGGGTACTCGCCGGCCAAGGGCCTGTTCTCCGCCCGCAAGGCGATCATGCAGTACGCGCAGCTCAAGGGCCTGCCGAACGTGTCGATCGAGGACATCTACACCGGCAACGGCGTCAGCGAGCTGATCAACCTGTCGATGTCGGCGCTGCTCGACACCGGCGACGAGGTGCTGGTCCCGTCGCCCGACTACCCGCTGTGGACCGCCTGTGTGAACCTCGCCGGCGGCACGGCCGTGCACTATGTGTGCGACGAGCAGTCCGAATGGTATCCGGACATGGACGACATCCGCGCCAAGATCACCGACCGCACCAAGGCGATCGTGATCATCAACCCGAACAACCCCACGGGCGCGCTCTACCCGCGCGAGGTGCTGCAGCAGATCGTCGACATCGCGCGCGAGCACCAGCTCATCATCTTCTCCGACGAGATCTACGACCGCCTGGTCATGGACGGCCTGGAGCACATCTCGATCGCCTCGATGGCGCCCGACCTGTTCTGCGTCACGTTCTCCGGCCTGTCCAAGTCGCATATGATCGCCGGCTACCGCATCGGCTGGATGGTGCTCAGCGGCAACAAGCGCGTCGCGACGGACTACATCGAGGGCCTGAACATGCTGTCGAACATGCGCCTGTGCTCGAACGTGCCGGCGCAGTCGATCGTGCAGACCGCGCTCGGCGGGCACCAGAGCGTCAACGACTACATCGTGCCCGGCGGCCGCATCTACGAGCAACGCGAGTACATCTACGAGGCGTTGAACTCGATCCCCGGCATCACCGCGGTCAAGCCGAAGGCGGCGTTCTACATCTTCCCGAAGATCGACGTGAAGAAGTTCAACATCTCCAACGACGAGCAGTTCGCCCTCGACCTGCTGCGCGACGAGAAGCTGCTCATCGTGCAGGGCAGCGGCTTCAACTGGCGGCAGCCCGACCACTTCCGCATCGTCTACCTGCCGCGCGTCGAGGTCCTCAAGGACGCCACCAACCGCCTCACCGACTTCCTCTCCTACTACCGCCAGTAGCAGTTCCCACCTTTCCTGAAAAAACGTACATCTCAGCGTGCTGAGATGTACGTTTTTCAGGGAAATGGAATCAGGAGCGAGGGGAGGACGCGCGGGCGGTGAGCACGGCGTCGAGGTGGAACAGCCCGTCCTCGGCGCCGACGGTGAGCACCCCGCCGTGCCCCTCGACGATCGAACGGATCGAACGCATGCCGAAGCCGTGGTATCCGGGGGAGTCCGTCTTCGTCGTCACCGGCAGCCCGTCGCGGAACCGCGGGGCCTGCGCGCAGCGGTTCTCCTCGTGGATCGAGACCATCGACCCCTGCCGGCGCACGACCAGCGTGATGTCCCTGCCGGCCTGGGCGGGCATCCGGTCCACGGCCTCGATGGCGTTATCGAGGATGTTGCCGAACAGCGCGTAGATCTCCGAGGAATCCAGGAACGACAGCGCCCCGCCGTCCGCCATGCAGGTCAGCTCGATGCCGCGCTGGTCGCACAGCAGCCGCTTCTCGGTCAGGATGACGTCCAGCGCCCGGTTGCCGCTGTCCACGCTCGAATCGTAGATGTCGACGGCGTCCGCCAGCTCGTCCAGCGCCTTGCGGTCCGCGCGCGCCCCGCCGTCGCCCAGCCGCCGGATCTGGTACTTCAGGTCGTGGCACTTGCGGTTGATCAGGTCGATCGTGCGCGACGACATCTCGAACTGGCGCCGCTGCTCGGCCAGCATGCGCTCCATCACGCGCATCTCCAGCTCGAAGCCGCGGTTCGTCACCAGCGTGAACAGCACGTACAGCAGGAACAGGCACACCAGCACGTTGTACATCGACAGCAGCAGCAGATAGCCGGCGTTGTGGTCCGTCCGGTCCAGCTCCATGATGAACAGCCCGATGACGATGTCCACCAGTATCGCGATCGTCGACACCGCCAGCATCGCCCGGCTGTCGATCGCGATGCGCCCCTGCCGGCGGATGCGCGGCGAGAGCACCAGGTAGCAGCACGCGTACAGCGCCGCCGCCATGGCCAGGTGCAGCATCGTCGCCAGCGGCGGCCACGGCATCGCGTCGTAGACGCCGGTGCACTGCAGCATGTCGTTGAACCCGGAGACGCCGTGCTGCAGCGTGTAGCCGACCACGGCGTTGAACAGCGTCACCCACCCGGACTCCCGGTAGCAGCACGCCAGCCCCGTCCAGGCCAGGATGAAGAACGACCCGTACACCAGGCTGCCGTACAGCACGAACCGGTCGGGCAGGTACTCCATCGGCACGATGACGGCCCACAGCAGGCAGCAGCACACCGACAGCGCCACCCTCCAGCCGAAGTGGCCGCGGCGCTCGTTCCACCCGGCGAACAGGTGGCCGCCCGCCACGACCTCGACCATCGTCAGCAGGTTGATCAGGTGGACGTTGTCCGTCATCAGCGCATGCCTCCCATGTATCTGGCGATCGCCTCCATCGTGGCGCGGCGGCGGGCGCGGCTCACGGCGAGCGCGGTGCCGTCGTCCAGGACGAGCCCCTCGTCGCCGAAGCCCGCGACATGCCGCATGTTCACCAGATAGCACACGTTGCAGCGCACGAAACCGGCGTCCTTGAGCTCGCGCTCGCGTTCGGCCACCGACCCGCGGGAGCGCAGCTCGCCGTCGGTCAGATGGTAGGTGAGCTCGTGGTTGCGCACCTCGATGTAGCGGATGTCGCGGGTCTCGACCACGTGCAGGCCGTCGTCGGCGCGCACGGAGATCCCGGCGCCGCGCTCGCGTCGGACGGCGCGCAGCGCCCGGGTCATCTTGAACTCGAAGTTGGAGTACGACACCGGCTTGACGACGAAGTCGAGCGCGTGCACCCGGTACCCCTCGATGGCGTACTGCGCCAGGCTCGTGATGAACACCACCGGCACGTCCGCGCGCCGCCGCCGGATGCGCCGCACGGCCTCCATGCCGTCGATGCCGGGCAGCTGGATGTCCATGAACACCAGGTCGGCCGCCTTCGCCCGGCCGTCCAACAGGTCCTCGGCGGTGCGGTGCACGCTCACGTCGAAGCCCACCCCGTGGTCGGCGGCGTACCGATCCACGTATCGGCGCAGCAGCCACGCCTGCGCCTCGTCATCCTCGACTATGGCAAGTTCGATCATATTCCACCAGCTTTCGACGCGAACAATCTACCACGCGCCGCGCGGGGGCGGGAAATCGCGGCGCCGGCGCCGACCGACCACGACGGGAAAACGACAGGTGGTGCCCGGGGCCCGGCGCGTCGCCGCGCGCACGCCTACGATGCCAGGTACGCATGCATGCGATCTCGTGCATGAGAGAAACAAAGGAGTTGTCATATGATCGACATCAACATGAGCGATGTCGTCAGCGTCATCCAGTCATGCCGCTGGTACCTCGTCGCTCTGGCAGTGATCCTCGTCGTCGCGATCGTCACCGCCGTGGCGTGCCGCAAGGCGAACGTCGCGCTGCGCGGGCTGATCCGCAAGGAGTCGGCGATCGTCGCCATCGCGGCGATCGTGGCCGTCGCCAACCTCATCTGCCTCGGGCCGATGTCCACGCTGCTGACGCTGGCCCTCGGCGGCAGCGGCACCATCAGCGCCGAGGCCACCGACCGCAGCAACCAGGACACGCGCACCATCGCCGGCGAGGGCACGGTGCTGCTGAAGAACGACGGCGGTCTGCCGCTGGAGCCCGGCTCGGCCATCAACACCTTCGGATGGACCGTCGCGAACCCGGTGTACGGCGGCAGCGGCGCCGGCGCGCTGAACGACCTGTACGACCGCGTCACGCTGGTCGAGGGGCTCGAGGACGCCGGGTTCTCCGTCAACCAGGACCTGATCGATTTCTATAACAGCTACGGCCTGACCCGCAGCGACTACGGCACCGACTGGACGCTGCCCGAGCCGCCCGTCGCCGAGTACGGCGACGACCTGCTGGAGTCGGCGCGCGAGTTCTCCGACACCGCGCTGTTCGTGATCGGCCGCGTCGGCGGCGAGGGCAACGACCTGCCCACCGACATGGCTTCCGCGACGCACCAGGACAATTCGACCGAGTACGCCGACTTCGAGCAGGGTGAGCACTACCTGCAGCTGAGCCGGACGGAGCGCGACCTGCTCGACATGGTCTGCGACGACTACGAGAACGTCATCGTGGTGTACGACGGCCTGTCGCCGATGGAGCTGGGCTTCGTCGACGAGTACCCGCAGATCAAGGCCGCGCTGTGGTGCGCCGGCCCCGGCCAGACCGGCTTCGACGCGCTCGGCGACATCCTCAGCGGCGAGACGAACCCCTCCGGCAAGACCCCGGACACCTTCGTGTACGACCTGACCGCGACGCCGACGTTCAACAACATCGGCAACTTCCCGTACGACAACATGGACGAGTTCATGGTCGATGACAGCGACCCGTACATGAGCGGCTCCGTGCCGACGTTCGTGAACTACGTCGAGGGCATCTACGCCGGATACCGCTTCTATGAGACCGCGGCCGCCGAGGGCGCGATCGACTACGACAGCGTGGTGCAGTACCCGTTCGGCTACGGCCTGAGCTACACGACCTTCGAGCAGACGCTGGGAGAGCCGGTCGACAACGGCGACGGCACCATCGGCTTCGACGTCACGGTGACGAACACCGGCGACGTGGCCGGCAAGGGCGTGGCTGAGATCTACTACAACCCGCCCTACACCGACGGCGGCATCGAGAAGGCCAGCGCGAACCTCATCGACTTCGCCAAGACCAACCTGCTCGAGCCGGGCGACTCGCAGACGCTGTCCTTCACCATCAATGAGGAGGACATGGCGTCGTACGACCAGAGCGGCGACGGCCACTACGTCCTCGAGGCCGGCGACTACGTCATCTCGCTGAACTCCGACTCGCACACCGTCATCGACTCCTTCACCCACCACGTGGACGAGGACATCGTGTACGGCGAGGACAACCCGCGCTCCACCGACCAGGTCGCGGCGGTCAACCGCTTCGGCTTCGCCGCGGGCGACGTGACCTACCTGTCGCGTGCGGACGGCTTCGCCAACATGGACGAGGCGCTCGCCGCGCCGGAGAGCATGACGATGTCCGACGAGCTCAAGGCCGGCTTCATCAACACCTCCACCTACCAGGAGGAGACCGACGCCGACGCCGAGATGCCGACGACGGGCGCCGACAACGGCCTGACGCTGGCCGACCTGCGCGGCGCCGACTACGACGACCCGCAGTGGGACGACCTGCTCGACCAGCTGACCATCGACGACATGCAGGACATGATCGCCCACGGCGGCTTCCAGACCGCGGCCGCGGCGAGCGTGGACAAGGCCAGCACCGTGGACGTCGACGGCCCGTCGGCGCTGAGCAACAACTTCACCGGCGCCGGTTCGGTGGGCTTCCCCTCCGCGGTGATGATCGCGGCGACCTGGAACCCGGAGATGGCCTCCGCCTACGGCTCCGACATGGGCGAGATGGCCGACCAGCTCGGCGCCTCCGGCTGGTATGCCCCGTCGATGAACCTGCACCGCTCGGCTTTCGAGGGCCGCAGCTACGAGTACTTCTCGGAGGACAGCCTGCTGTCCGGCGTCATGGCCTCGAAGGCGGTGGCCGGCGCGGCCGAGCACGGCGTGTACGCCTACCTCAAGCACTTCGTGCTCAACGAGCAGGAGACGAACCGCTGGTCGATGCTGTGCTCGTGGATCCAGGAGCAGCCGCTGCGCGAGCTGTACCTGAAGCCGTTCGAGATGTGCGTGAAGGAGGGCGGCGCCACCGCGGTGATGTCCTCGTTCAACTACATCGGCAACGTGTGGGCCGGCGGCTGCCCGGAGCTGCTCACCGGCGTGCTGCGCGACGAGTGGGGCTTCCGCGGCTTCGTGGACACCGACTACTTCGCGGGCGCCTACTACATGAACGCCGACCAGATGATCGCCGCCGGCGGCGACACCTGCCTGTCCACGTTCGATATCGGCACGAACTTCGTGTCCTACACGGATAACCCGGTGTACGTGAACTACATGCGCGACGCCTGCCACGACATCATGTACACCGTGGTCAACAGCCGCGCCTACGCCCCGGAGAACCTGAAGACCGGACTGGAGACCTGGATGAAGGTGGCCATCGCCATCGACGTCGTCGTCGCCGTCCTGCTGATCGGCTGGGAGGTCCTCGCCATCCGCGCCTACCTGCGCAAGCGCAGCGAGCCCACCATCACCGTCGGCTGATAGCCCGCTCCGGTACTGAATACTGAAAAACGTACATCTCAGCACGCTGAGATGTACGTTTTTCAGGATCGATTGCTTATTGCTTCAGTTCAGCCGTTGACGCGGTCGATGCCGGCCTGCACGTCGGCGATGACCGAATCCCAGGAGTTGATGAACTGGGAGACGCCATCGGCCTCGAGCTTGTCGGTCACGGCCTTGAAGTCGATGCCGAGCTCGGCGAGCTTGTCCATGACGGCGTGGCTCTCCTCGTAGGTGCCCTGGATGGTCGGGGCGCCGTTGCCGTGGTCGGCGAGGGCGTTCAGGGTCTTCTCCGGCATGGTGTTGACCACGAACGGGGCGACCAGCTCGTCGACGTAGACGCAGTCGGAGTAGTTCGGGTTCTTGGTGCCGGTGGAGGCCCACAACGGGCGCTGCTTCTTGGCGCCCTTGGCCTCGAGGGCGGCCCAGCGCGGATCCTCCGCGAACTTCTTCTCGAACAGCTCGTACGCGATGCGGGCGTTGGCGATGGCGGCCTTGCCCTCGAGGGCCTTGGCCTCGTCGGTGCCGATCTCCTCGAGCTGCTTGTCGACCGCGGTGTCCACGCGGGAGACGAAGAAGGAGGCGACGGAGCCGATGTGCTTGAGGTCGTGGCCGTTGGCGTCGGCCTGGGCGATGCCCTCGATGAAGGCGTCAATGACCTGCTCGTAGCGCTCGAGCGAGAAGATCAGGGTGACGTTCACGGAGATGCCCTTGGCCAGGGTGGCGGTGATCGCCGGCAGGCCCTCGAGGGTCGCCGGGATCTTGATCATCGCGTTCGGGCGGTTGACCTTCTCCCACAGCTCGACGGCCTGCTTCTCGGTGCCCTCGGTGTCGTGGGCCAGACGCGGGTCGACCTCGATGGAGACGCGGCCGTCGACGAAGTCGGTCTTCTCGGCGATCTCGCGGAAGATGTCGGTGGCGTTGCGCACGTCGGTCGTGGTCAGCTCGCGGATGGCGGTGTCCACGTCGACCTTGCCGAGCTCCTTGAGCTGGGCGTCGTACGGGCCGACCTGGCTCAGGGCCTTCTGGAAGATGGACGGGTTGGTGGTGACGCCGACCACGTTCTTCTCGGCGATGAGCTCCTGCAGGTTGCCGGACTCGATGCGGGTGCGGGACAGGTCGTCCAGCCAGATCGAGACGCCGGAGTCGGACGTGCGCTGCGTTGCTTCAGTCATTTGTTTTTCTCCTTTGTTTCCGTTAGGGAACACATCTGGTGTTCCGGTCCGGGCGGCGGGGGAGCGTCGTGGCTCCCGCCGCCCGGACCGGTCGATTCCGCCGTGCGGAATCATGCGATCGTCGCCTTGCGGCGGCCGGTCACTTGGCCTCGTCGATGGAGGCCTTGGCGGCCTCGACCACATGCTCGGCGGTGATGCCGAGGTCGATCATGTTCTGGCCGCCGTCGCCCTGCAGGCCGAACTGCTCGATCGACACCGGCTTGCCGTAGGCGCCGAGGTACTTGTACCACGGCATGGCCAGGCCGGCCTCGACGGAGACGCGGGCCTTGACGGAGGCCGGAAGCACGGCCTCCTTGTACTCGGCGTCCTGCTCCTCGAACCACTCCATCGAGACCATGGACACGACGCGGGCCTTGATGCCCTCCTCGGCCAGGGTCTTGGCGGCGGCCACGGCCCACTGGACCTCGGAGCCGGAGGCCATGATGATGACGTCCGGGGTGCCCTCGGTGTCGACGAGCACGTAGGCGCCCTTCTTCACGCCGTCCTTGGCCTTCTCGGCGGTCTCGGCGAGCGTCGGCACGCCCTGGCGGGTCAGGATCATCGCGGTCGGGTAGGTGTTCTCCTTCTCGAAGAACGCGCGGTAGGCCTCGGCGGTCTCCCACTGGTCGGCCGGGCGGACGACCTCGAACTGCGGGATCGCGCGGAAGGAGGCCAGGTGCTCGATCGGCTGGTGGGTCGGGCCGTCCTCGCCGAGGGCCACGGAGTCGTGGGTCCACACGTAGAGGTTCGGGATCTCCATCAGCGCGGCCAGACGGCAGGCGGCGCGTTCGTAGTCGGCGAACTGGAAGAAGGTGCCGTTGAACGGGCGGGTGTCGGAGCCGAGCAGGATGCCGTTGGTGATGGCGCCCATCGCGAACTCGCGCACGCCGAAGTGCAGCTGGCGGCCGTAGATCGAGGCGTTCGGCCACTGGGTGGTCGCGTACTCCTCGGGCACGAACGACGCGGCGCCCTTGATGTTGGTGTTGTTGGAGCCGCCGAGGTCGGCGGAGCCGCCCCACAGCTCGGGCATGACGGCGGCGATCGCGTTGATCACGGCGCCGGAGGCCTTGCGGGTGGCGACCTTGGCACCGGTCTCGAAGCCGGCCTCGAGCTCGTCGATGGCCTTGTCGAAGTCCTCGGGCAGCTTGCCAGCGTGGATGCGCTCGTACAGGGCGGCCTTGTCCGGGTTGGCCTCGGCCCACTTGGCGAAGGCCTCGTCCCACTCGGCGTGGGCCTTCAGGCCGCGCTCGGCGACCTTGCGGGCGTGGGCCAGGGCCTCCTCGTCGACCGGGAAGTCGACGTCCGGGTCGAAGCCCAGGGTCTCCTTGAGGCCGCGGACGGCGTCGACGCCCAGGGCGGAGCCGTGCGAGGACGGATCGTTGGTCTTGCCCGGGGTCGGCCAGGCGATCAGGGTGTCAACCTTGATGAACTTCGGGCGGTCGGTGACCTGCTCGGCCTTCTCGAGCACCTTGGTCAGGCCCTCGATGTCCTCCTTGTAGGAGCCGTCGGGCTGGATGAAGCTGATCTCGTCGGTGTACCAGCCGTAGGCCTCGTAGCGCTTGAGGATGTCCTCGGCGAAGGCGATCTTGGTCTCGCCCTCGATCTGGATGTGGTTCGCGTCGAAGATCACGGTCAGGTTGCCGAGCTTCTGGTTGCCCGCGAGCGAGCAGGCCTCGGAGGAGACGCCCTCCTCGACGTCGCCCTCGCCGCAGATGACCCACACCTTGTGGTCGAACGGCGAGGTGCCGGCCGGGGCGTCCGGGTCGAGCAGGCCGCGCTCGTAGCGCTGGCCGTAGGCGAAGCCGACGGCGGAGGCCAGGCCCTGGCCCAGCGGGCCGGTGGTCATCTCGATGCCGGGGGTCAGGCCGACCTCGGGATGGCCCGGGGTGCGGGTGTCCTTGCCGCCGCGGAAGTACTTGAGGTCGTCGAGGGTCACGCCGTAGCCGGAGAAGTAGAGCTGCACGTACTGGGTCAGCGAGGCGTGGCCGCCGGAGAGGATGAAGCGATCGCGGCCGGCCCAGTTCGGGTCGTTCGGATCGTGCTTGATGAAGCGCTGGTACAGGGTGTAGGCGATCGGGGCCAGCGACACCGGGGAGCCGGGGTGGCCGTGGCCAGCCTTCTGAACGGCGTCCGCAGAGAGCACCTTCGCCATCTTGATGGCGCGCTCGTCCAATTCAGACCAGGTGTTATCGGTCATAGGTTCTACTTTCCTTCCAATACTTCGGACGCCACGCTTCACGGCTTGTGCCGGGCCATGAACGTCCTCACATTGCTCTTACATCCTAGCTTCGGCAGCCGACCTGAACCCGTATTTTCCGCGATTTTTCGCCGTGTCCGTTCCGTTAGCGCTCACATTTCACTCCGCGTTCACCGGGGACGAACGAATTAGCACTCAAATATGCGGAGTGCTAATACAATGGGCACGGAACAAGACACGCATCGCGACACGCAGGACACGCCGAACCCGTTCGACACACCATATCGCGACAGGAGCCAAGGAGGCACGCATGACGCAGTCACGACGCATGCTGGTGCTGCGCGCCGTGGTGGAGGACTACATCCGCTCGCAGGAGCCCGTCGGTTCGACGACCCTCGCCCGCGACCACGACCTCGGCGTCAGCTCCGCCACGATCCGCAACGACATGGCGGCGCTCGAGGACGAGGGCTATCTCATCCAGCCGCACACCTCCGCGGGGCGCGTCCCCACGGAGAAGGGCTACCGGTACTTCGTGGACCGGCTGGCCACCGTCGTGCCGCTGTCCGAGGCGCAGCGCCGCGGCATCAACAGCTTCCTGTCCGGCTCGGCCAGCCTCGAGGACACGCTGCAGCGCGCGGCCCGGCTGCTGGCGCAGATCACCGGCCAGGTCGCCGTCGTGGCCTCGCCCTCGCTGGCCAAGTCCACGCTGCGGCACGTCGAGATCGTCCCGGTCTCGATGACGACGCTGCTGGCCGTCGTCATCACCGACACCGGCCGCGTGGCCCAGCACCTGCTCGTCATCGGCTCGCTGCCGGAGACGGCGACGCTGTCGGCGTTCTCGTCCGCCGTGAACGCCCAGTGCGGCGCGCTGCCGCTGTCCAAGGCGGCGGACGCCGTGCGCGCCATGGCCGCGGATCCGCGGTGGCGGGCCATCGCGCCGCTGGTCGACGCCCTGGCCCGGGCCTTCGACGCGATGGCGGACGACGAGAGGACCAGCGAGCTGTACATGGCCGGCACCTCGCGGCTCGCCCACCAGCGCACCGTAGCCGACCTGGCGCCGCTGTTCGACGCGCTCGAGGAGCAGGTGGTCCTGATGAAGCTGATGAGCTCGCTGAGCGAGGAGGCGCAGGCCGACGGGGTCAGCGTCGCCATCGGTTCGGAGACGCACACGCCCGGGCTGATGCACGCCTCGGTGGTCACCAGCGGCTACGGGCACACCGGCGCCGCGCGCCCGTCCGGGGAGAGCGGGGCCGATGCGGGGCCGGCCGCGCAGGCCGGGGGAGACCCGGTGGCCTTCGTCGGCTCGATCGGCCCGACCCATATGGACTACGCCAACACGATGGCCGCGGTGCGCGCGGTGGCGCGGTACCTGACGTCATTCCTCGCCCACGACGAGGACGGTCCGCGGTCCTGACCCAGCCTTGTGGCACAATGGCTCGCGGACATCCGAACATGAAGGAACGAAACCAGTGGCAGATTACTACGAAGTGCTGGGCGTCGACCGCTCGGCAAGCGACGAGGAGATCAAGAAGGCCTATCGCAAGATGAGCCGCAAGTACCATCCCGACATCGCCGGACCCGAGTACGAGGACAAGTATAAAGAGGTCAACAACGCCTACGAGGTGCTGTCGAACCCGGACAAGCGCCGCATGTACGACGCGGGCGTCGACCCGAACAACCCGAACGCCGGCGGCTTCGGCGCGGACGGCTTCGGCATGGGGGACATGGGCGACATCTTCGGCCAGTTCTTCGGCGGCGCGTTCGGCGCCGGCGGCGGGCAGCGGCCCGTGCCGCGCACCCAGCCCGGCCGCGACTCGCTGGCCTCGGCGTCGGTGGACCTGCGCACCGTCGTCTTCGGCGGCACCGAGCACGTGCGCATCAACACCTTCGGCGTGTGCCCGGACTGCGGCGGCTCGGGCTCCGTCGGCGGCGCGCAGCCGACCACCTGCCCGGACTGCCACGGCCAGGGCTACATGCAGAAGGTCGTGCGCACGATGCTCGGCCAGATGATGACCACCGCGCCCTGCGAGCGCTGCGAGGGCCACGGCACGATCATCGCCAATCCGTGCGCCTCGTGCATGGGCCACGGCCGCGTGCGCACCACGCGCACCGTCGGGGTCAACATCCCCGCGGGCATCAACGACAACTCGCGCCTGCGCCTGGCCAACCAGGGCGAGGTCGGCGAGTGCGGCGGCGCCGCCGGCGACCTGTACGTCGACATCCACATCAGGCCCGACAAGCAGTACACCCGCAACGGCGACGATCTGCACTGCTGGATCCAGGTGCCGATGAGCTGGGCCGTGCTCGGCCACGACCTCGAGATCGACACCTTCGACGGCCCGCAGACCGTGGAGGTCCCCGCCGGCTGCCAGCCCGAGGACACCGTCACGCTCAAGGGCCTGGGCGTCACCAGGCTGCGCTCCAACGGCGAACGCGGCGACCTCGTGGCGCATGTGACCGTGCAGATCCCCACCAGGCTCAGCGACGACGAACGCGAGCTGATCGAACGCTTCGCCGCCAGCCACGACGAGGGCGCCACGCATGTCGCGCAGAGCTCGCGGCCCACGTCCGGCGCCAAGAAGGGCTTCTTCTCGAAGCTCAAGGACGCGCTGAGCTGAAGCCGGCGCCGCCGCACGCCGGCGGCCATACGACGACGCCGTGCGTCCCGAATTCCCGGGCGCACGGCGTCGTCGTATTCGCGCATCCCCGCAGCCCCGCGTCCTCGGCGCGGCGGCGTGCGGCCCGATTCAGCGCAGCAGCGAGCGGCACATCGCGCGGTACTCGCTGACGTACCCGCCGCCGAAGAACACGCAGTGGCCGGCGATGGGGTAGAGCTGCCAGAGCGTGCGGCGCTCCGGATACCCCGCCTTGAGCGGGTGCACCGACTGGTAGCCCTCGATGATCTCGGTCAGGTTCGACATGCCGAACAGGTGCAGCATCGCCAGGTCCTCCTCGCGGTGCCCGCCGTGCGCGGCCGGGTCGATCAGCACGGCCTCGCACGAGCCCGAGTCGTCGGTCCACATCACGTTGCCGCTCCACAGGTCGCCGTGCACGCGCGCCGGCTTGTCGTCGGCGGCGCGGCCGAGCAGTTCGGGCAGCGCCTCGATCACCCGCTCGGTCAGCTCCATGTCCGACCGGCGCAGCTCGCCGCGGTCGATGCCCAGCTGCACCATCGGGCGCAGCCGCCCTTCGGCCAGGTAGGTGGCCGCATCGGTCCATTCGCCGGTGTCCATCGGCACCGGGTCCTGCAGCGGGCCGAAGTAGCAGGTGCCCTCGTAGCCGTCGGGCGCGGAGCCGAAGTACGCGGCGCCCGCGTCGTGCATGCGGGCGAGCGCGGCGCCGAACGCGAACGCCGCCTCGCGGGTCGGCGCGCACGGCGACACCCGCTCGATGTCCAGATGGTTCTCGCCCCAGCCGTACACCTCCACGACGCGCGGGCCGCCCTGCGCATGCGCCGCGCCCAGCCACTGCAGGCCGCGGCCCTCGCATTCGAAGAATCCCTTCGGGCAGAACGCCCTGCTTTTGTGATATGTCGCCATGTTCCGTACCTTTCCGACGCCCGGCGCACTGCCGTCGGCGGCGCCGCGTGCGCCGCGTCCGGTCTCATTGTGTGCGTGCTGTGCGACAATTCGCGGCCATGCGGACCCGTGGTTGCCGCCTGGCGGTAGTCTGGGGTGTCGGTACTGCAAGCCACAAGAGAAACATGAGGGGTCATGAACTTCTTCGAAGCCATCATTCTGGGATTGGTGCAGGCGCTGACCGAGTACCTTCCCGTCTCGTCGAGCGCCCACATCCGCATCATCGGGGACCTGATGCTCGGATCCGATCCCGGCGCCGCGTTCACCGCGATCATCCAGCTGGGCACGGAGCTGGCGGTGCTGCTGTATTTCCGCCGCGACATCTACAACATCCTCACCGGCTGGTTCGGCTGCCTGTTCGGCCGCGAGGGCAGGGACTGGCGCTCCCGCATGGGCGCGCACAACCGCGACGCCCGCCTCGGCTGGTACGTCATCATCGGCACGCTGCCGATCCTGGTCTGCGGCCTGCTGTTCAAGGACGCGATCGAGACCACGCTGCGCAACCTGTGGATCACGGTCGCCGTCCTCATCGTGTTCGGCGTCCTGCTGTGGATCGTCGACGCCCGCTCGAAGCAGGTCAAGACGATCAAGGAGATGTCCGCCAAGGACGCGCTGCTGTTCGGCGTCGGCCAGATGCTCGCCCTGATCCCGGGCGTCTCGCGCTCCGGCGGCACCATCACCTTCGGCCGCGCCATGGGCTACACGCGCGAGGCGGCGGTGCGCGTGAGCTTCATCATGGCCATCCCGGCCGTCTTCGGCGCCGGCATCCTGGAGACGATCAGCGCCGTGCGCGACCTGGGGTCGGGCGACGCCGGCATGTTCCCGGGCTGGGGTCCGACCATCGCGGCCACGATCGTGGCCTTCGTCGTGGGCTACGTCGTGATCATCGGATTCCTGAAGTTCGTGTCGACGTTCTCCTACAAGGCGTTCGCGATCTACCGCATCGGGCTCGCCGTGGTGGTGGCCATCCTGCTCATCGCCGGCGTGCTGCCGCCGATCGAGGCCGCGGTGGCGGCCTAGCGGAACCGGTCGCCGTATCGCGACGATCGGATGATATGCGCGGGCGGGCCGCGACCCTCGTGTGGGTCGCGGCCCGCCCGCGCATATCCGGTCGTCCGCACGCCCCCGTTGTCGGTACGCCGTCCACGCCCCGCATTCGTGCGTCCGGGGCCGCCGGCGACCGACCGGACGCGCGAGGCCACGCAAAGCGCGCACCGTCAGGAGCTGCCGAAGTCCCGCAGGTACTGCTCGGCCTCGCGCACCAGCTGTTCGGCCTGCGGGGCGCCGAGCGAGGCCACCTCGCGGGCCTTGGCCTCCAGGTCGTAGTCGCGTTCGAGACGGCGCACGTAGTCGGCGAGCTCGTCGTTGCAGCGCACCAGCACCGACGCCTGCGCGGCCCACCGCTCGGCCTTCTTCGGCAGGTCGCCGGCGTCCAGCGCGACGCCCAGGCAACCGGACAGCGCCTCCAGCATGCGCAGCGTGGCCTGCGCGCACTGGTCGGAGCCGAGATACTGGGGGATCGAGACCCAGATGGACGTGGCGTCATAGCCGTTCTCGCGGGCCTTGGCGTCCAGCACGGTGGGGATGCCCACCGGGCCGTTGTACTCGCGGTCCATGTCGCACTGGCAGGCGCCGTCGGAGACGTCCAGCGGCAGGGGGCGGGTGTGCGGGCAGTCGGCGAACATGGCCCCCAGCGTGATGACACGGTCGACCTCGAACTCCTCGGCGATGTGCAGGCTCTGCCGGCAGTACTCCAGCCACCGGTAGTTCGGTTCGGGCGCGATCTGCGCGAGGATGTGCGTGTCCGGCGTGACCGCGATGTCGTAGAACGTCGTCTGCGGCCACAGGATGCGCCGGCGGCCCTGCACGTGGCAGGACATCGGGCGTGCGACCTGGTAGTCGTAGTAGCCGTCGCACCGGATGTGCCGCACCTCACGCGACTCGTAGGCCGAGATCAGGTGGTGCACCACGTCGGTGGCCGCCTGGCAGGCATCGTTCCACCCCTCGAATGCCGCGAGCATGACGGTCGTTCGTGTTTTTCCGCTCATGCCTCCAATGTAACCGGAGCGCCGGGAAACCGCGAGCTTATGCCATTGGTGAATCTTCCGCGAGGCCGCGGGACGGCGGGCGCGGCGGCCACGTCCGATGCCCCCGAGCCGCGATGCGCCCCGGCGTACCGCGCGGCCGGTCGGAGCGGCCCGCGGGCCGGCGGCGCAGACGAGACCACCGGGCCTCCCGCGGGCGCCCACGGGCCTCCGCGGGCGCATCGGCGCGGCCGGCGACCGTGGCGGCGAGACGGCGCCGGAGGAGCGTCCGACATGCCCTTCCGGGCGGCGGCGGGCGCGCGGGCCGACCTCCCCGTCGGCGCGGCCCGCCCGACGGCCCCGTTGTCGCCGCCAGGCCGTCATTGTCGTCTCCGCAGCGGCGCCGGACGGTATGCGGGGGATGCTTCATCCGCCGTCCCGCCGGCGTTCCCGCCGTCGTCCGCACCGGCGCCCCGCGACATGAACCGCGCACGGCCGGCGCGGACGGACCGACCGCGCGCCCGATTCCGTCGACACGGAACGTGCCGGCGCACGCCGCACCGGCAGGACCGTCCGTTCCGTCTCCATCGGCCGACTCCATCGACCGGCCGAACGATCGGGATGGGTCGACCGGCCCAATCCGATGTCGATGCGGATATTTTTGGCGCCATTGCCGCCCACATGGCGTACAACGCCGAAAACCGTTGCGGGACAAGGGTTTACGGGGTATCACCACCCCCGTGACACACCGCGCGACACGCGGATTTGCCAAACTCCACCGGCGTCGTTATAGTAGTTACTCGTGCTCAGGCAGCGGGAACGCTGCGGAAGACACACGCGGACATAGCTTAGTTGGTAAAGCGCAACCTTGCCAAGGTTGAGACCGCGGGTTCGAGTCCCGTTGTCCGCTCTAAGGTCCGAAGAGTTGACGACCTTTACGGTGGGTTAGCCAAGCGGTTAGGCAGCGGCCTGCAAAGCCGTATAGACGAGTTCGACTCTCGTACCCACCTCTCCGGAGCGGATGCGAATCCGCCGAGGAGACGCAGACCCGGGCGGTTGGCGCAGTGGTAGCGCACTTCCCTGACACGGAAGGGGTCACAAGTTCGAATCTTGTATCGCCCACTACGGAGTTCGCTCCGTTATATATAAATGAATATGGGTGATTGGCGCAGCGGCTAGCGCACTTCCTTCACACGGAAGGGGTCGTAGGTTCGATTCCTACATCACCCACGGAGTCCTGCTTCTCACGGTGGGATTCTTTGCGGACATAGCTTAGTTGGTAAAGCGCAACCTTGCCAAGGTTGAGACCGCGGGTTCGAGTCCCGTTGTCCGCTCCATGATTGGCCGTCATGCCAGGTGGCGTGGCGGTTTTTTCATGCGACCGGGCGGTTGGCGCAGTGGTAGCGCACTTCCCTGACACGGAAGGGGTCACAAGTTCGAATCTTGTATCGCCCACCAGTCGATGAGGGCGCCGGAGACGGCGCCCTCATCGCGTATTCCGGCACGATCCGCCGGTCCGTCCCGAAATGACGGGGATGCGAGCCCGGCCCACTGGCGTCGATGCCGGCCTGGGCGGCTCGGCATACGCGCCCAGGACGTCTCTTCATCCGAGTGTCGGTTCGGTAGCACTTGGGGCGATACGTGTGCTACCGAACCGACACTGAGGATCGCCCAGCGTCCGCTAAAACGCAGTCGCCCCGTTGTTTACCAACCACAACCGACGCCGACGGCAACCGGCCCCCGGCAACCGGCCCATGACAACCGGACCGCGATAGCCACCGGCACGACGAGCGATACCCCACGACGACCGAGACCACCGGTCGCGCCAGTGATGGCTCGGTGGTCTTCTCCGACACCCAGGCGCTTGACACTCCACGTCGGGCACGACGCCACGACGCACAAGACATCGGCAGAACCCGCAGGGAACCCAGGCACCACGTTCCCGCGCCCGGTCCCATCTCGACTATCTGCCGTCGATTCGGAGCCCGGCAGCCATCCATATGCGTTACGTGAGGCACTATTCCGCGGCGACCGCGGGTACGGGCGTTGCCGTGCCACGGCTCATACCCGCGACATCGCCCCCGGGATGCCTCACGTAACGCATATGGATGGCTGCAATGCCCGAAATCCGCCACAGCTAACGCGACAACACGCGAACCGGGGCGGCCCACGCCGGATGTCTCGCGCATTTCATATCGTGTCAACCGTCAACTGCACACGTCCAGGCCTGCACATTGGTACCGCGGGCCCCGATAGTAAAGGACATCCCATGGCTGAACAGACCATCTCCATCATCATCGACGACGAACGGAAGGAGGTGGATGCAAGCCTCACCGGAGTCGAGCTCTTCGCCGACGACAAGAACATCATCGCCGTCCGGCTGAACGGCGAGCCGCGCGACCTGTACACGCCGCTGCACGACGGCGACGTCGTCGAGCCGATCGCGCTGGACAGCGAGGACGGCCTGGCCATCATGCGCCATTCCGCGACGCACGTCATGGCGCAGGCGGTCCAGGAGATCCGCCCGGACGCCAAGCTCGGCATCGGTCCGGTGATCAAGGACGGCTTCTACTACGACTTCGACGTCAAGGAGCCGTTCACCCCGGAGGACCTCAAGGAGATCGAGAAGCGCATGCAGCGCATCATCAAGTCCTCCCAGTCGTTCCGCCGCCGCACGGTGACCGAGGACGAGGCGCGCGCCGAGGAGGCCGACCAGCCGTACAAGCTGGAGCTGATCGGCGACAAGGAGGCCGCGCTCGACCCCGAGGCCGCCACCGAGGTCAGCCAGGCCGAGCTGAGCATGTACGACAACGTCGACCGCGAGGGCAACACGGTCTGGAAGGACCTGTGCCGCGGCCCGCACCTGCCGAACACCCGCTACATCAAGGCGTTCAAGCTCGAGCGCACGGCCGCCGCCTACTGGCGCGGCTCCGAGAAGAACCCGATGCTGCAGCGCATCTACGGCACCGCCTGGGCGAGCAAGGACGACCTCAAGGCCTACACGCAGCGCATGGAGGAGGCCGCCAAGCGCGACCACCGCAAGCTCGGCCAGGAGATGGACCTGTTCTCCTTCCCGGAGGAGCTGGGCCCCGGCCTGGCGGTGTTCCACCCGAAGGGCGCGGCGATCATCAACGCGATGCAGGACTACTCGCGCGAGATGCACCGCAAGCACCACTACAGCTTCGTGCAGACCCCGCACATCACCAAGGGCCACCTCTATGAGATCTCCGGCCACCTGCAGTGGTACAAGGACGGCATGTACCCGCCGATGCGCATCGACGAGGAGCGCGACGAGGACGGCAACATCGTCAAGCAGGGCGTCGACTACTACCTCAAGCCGATGAACTGCCCGATGCACAACCTGATCTTCCGCTCGCGCCAGCGCTCCTACCGCGAGCTGCCGCTGCGCCTGTTCGAGTTCGGCACCGTGTACCGCTACGAGAAGTCGGGCGTCGTGCACGGCCTGACCCGCGTGCGCGGCCTGACGCAGGACGACTCGCACATCTACTGCACCCGCGAGCAGATGCGCGACGAGCTGAAGAACCTGCTGACCTTCGTGCTCAACCTGCTCAAGGACTTCGGCCTGAACGACTTCTATCTGGAGCTGTCCACCAAGGACGAGCACAAGTTCGTCGGATCGGACGAGATCTGGGAGGAGGCGACCACCACGCTGGCCGAGGTCGCCAGGGAGTCCGGCCTCGAGCTCGTGGACGATCCGGGCGGCGCCGCGTTCTACGGCCCGAAGATCTCGGTGCAGGCGCGCGACGCGATCGGCCGCACCTGGCAGGTCTCGACGATCCAGCTCGACTTCAACCTGCCGGAGCGCTTCGGCCTCGAGTACATCGCGGCCGACGGCACGCACCAGCGTCCGGTGATGATCCACCGCGCGCTGTTCGGCTCGATCGAGCGGTTCTTCGCGATCCTGCTGGAGCACTACGCGGGCGCGTTCCCGGCGTGGCTGGCCCCGGTGCAGGTGCTCGGCATCCCGGTGGCCGACGAGTTCGCCCCGCATCTGGCCGGCTTCGTCAAGTCCCTGGAGGACGAGATGGTCCGCTGCGAGATCGACTACTCGGACGACCGCTTCGGCAAGAAGATCCGCAACGCCTCGAAGTCGAAGGTGCCGTTCATCCTCATCGTCGGCGAGGACGACATGTCGAAGAACGCGGTGAGCTTCCGCTTCCGCGACGGCAGCCAGCTCAACGGCGTGCCGGTCGACCAGGCCCGCGCCTGGATCCTCGAGGTCATCGGCAAGCGCGTCCAGGTGAACTCCGCGGACGACTTCAAGGCCGCGGTCGGCATCGCCGAAGCCGTAGAGGACGCCGAATAATCGCGGTCGGATTCCGCAATCGCCACAGCGGGTCGGAGCATGCGCGCTCCGGCCCGCTGTGTCATGACGGGCGGATCGTGCATGGACGGCGCCGGAGGGGAACAAGCCCCGGACGCCTGCTTCCGAGGGCATCGCGCCGTGCGGTGTGTTCTCGGCTGCTCGCAAGCAGCGGATGACACACTGTACGGCATCGCATCGGGCAGGCTGCCCGGGCAGCATCGGCCGGTTCCTCGGGGGGGCGGCAGGCGGACGCCGATATCATTGAGGATGGCGGATGCCAGCGAATACGAACGGACGATGGTCGACGAAGGAGGCAGCGATGACTGACGAACGAACCCGGGACGGGCAGATGGAATCCGGGCGCGCGGCGGGGGAGCCGCGGGTGGACGATCCGGAGGCCTTCCCGCCGCCGGAGGACACGGTGGAGCGGCTGTGGACGCCACAGCGCATGACCTACGTGCTGCGCAACGACGAGGGCAGGGTCACCAAGCCGAAGAGCAAGGAGTGCCCGTTCTGCGCGGGGCCGAAGAAGTCCGACGAGGACGGGCTGATCGCGTGGCGCGGCACGCACGTGTTCGCGATCATGAATCTGTACCCGTACAACGTCGGGCATCTGATGATCTGCCCGTACCGCCACGTCGGCCTGATCACCGACCTGGACGACGACGAGCTGTTCGAGTTCGAGAAGGCCACGACGCTGGCGATGACGGTGATGAAGGAGGTCTCGCGCCCGGACGGCTGGAACATCGGCATCAACCAGGGCGAGGTCGCCGGCGCCGGGGTCGCCGCGCATCTGCACCAGCACGTCGTGCCGCGCTGGAACGGCGACGCGAACTTCATGCCGATCGTCGCGCAGACCCGCACGATGCCGATTCTGCTGTCGGACCAGCGCGCCGCCTATGCCGAGGCCTTCGAGCGCCTGGCCCCCGACTTCCGCCTGCCGGCGGCCTGAGCGCCGCTCCGAAGGGCCGTATGCCCCGATTCCCGCGGGGCATACGGTTTTCCGGCGCGCGCCGGGGCGGATGGTAGGGTGGTGGAGTCTTGACGACCGTATGAGGAGGAGAACCGTGCTGGAACGATTCCGCGGGGGATGGAAGCGCATTATCGAGCCGATCGCCAGGCTGTGCGTCCGGCTGGGCATCTCCGCGAACGCCGTGACCGTCGTCGGTTCCGTGCTTTCGATCGTGGTGGCGCTGCTGACCGGCGTGACCGGCTGGCTGTTCGCCGGCGCGTTCATGCTGACGATCCTCGTGCTGTTCGACTCGCTCGACGGCTCGGTGGCGGCGCTGACCGACGGCGGCACCAGGTTCGGCGCGTTCCTCGACTCCACGCTCGACCGCATCGCCGACTGGGCGACGCTGGCCGGCGTCATCCTGTACGTCAACCTGCACAACGACCTGTGGTACGACCCGGCGGAGACCTCGGCCCCCGACTATATGACCCCGTACATCACCGCGGTCGCGCTGTACGCGATCATGACCTCGTTCGTGACCTCCTACGCCCGCGCCCGTGCCGAATCGGTGGGCTGCGAGGCGAAGAACGGCGTCGCCACCCGGGCCGACCGCCTGGCGATCATCCTGATCGGCATGGCCGCCACCGGGCTGTCCGGCCGGATCGAGGTGCTCGCCGCGGCGATGACGCTGCTGGCCGTGCTCGGCACGATCACCGTCGTCCAGCGCATCCTCGAGGTGCGCCGGCAGATGCGCGCGGAATGACGGCGAGCATCGTCCACACGCCGTCGCTCCGGTCGACCCGGAACGTTCCGCCGACCGATTCGATCCGCCGGCGGTACCGTTCCAGACCGAACCCGTGACGGTGCGGTTTCCCGTCGCCGCGGCGGCCTTCGCCGGCTCCGTCACGCCGCGCCGCCTCGTCCGATACGCACACCCGATACAAAGCCGGGCCGCATGCCAGCGATACCGCATACCCGCCCTTCGGATCGGCGTGCCCGGCTATGTTCCCATACAGCTCGCGTAGGAACGGCACCAGGAACGCGGCATCCCGGTCATCGGGACAATCCCCGTCATCGCAGAGCAGCACGGACTGCCCGATGAACCCCAGGCCCGAAAGCCTTTCGTCGCCGACGGCCATGACGGTGCGAATGGAACCGGCCCCGTCACGCCGCCCGGACACGCCCCGGGTCGCGGTCCCGTCATCGCCGTCGTCGGACCGCCCATCCTCCGCCGTCTGCAGCCATTCGATGGCGTCGCGGGTCCGCTCCAGTGCGTGGTGCACGGCCGATCCGGCATCGGTCATCGCATCGTTCACCTCCCCGTCCGAGGTCTGCGCCCGCTGCAGCAACGCGGCGGCGTAGGACAGGTCGTTGGCTACCGAGTCGTGCAACCGGATCATGATCTCCTCCCGCATGGCCTGGGTTTTGCGACGCCGCTCCGCCCGCAGCAGCGCACGGTACCGGGCGAGCAGCATGCCGACGCCCGCCGCGGCACCGTACCATGCGGCGTTCTGCAGCAACGTGGACACCGTCCAGATGAGCGAAGCCCCCTGTCCCGCGGTCAGCAGCGTCGCGGAAACCGTGGGAACGCATGCCGCGAGCGCACCGCACCATGCGCGCCGATAGGCGAGCCGGCCGGCCGCGAGTGCGACGGCGGTCATGCAGGTCGACGGAACCCACTGCACGACCCCGCTGTGGACCACGGTGGCGATGTCGGCGAGCGACCACAGCAGCACCACGCCCCAGGGCGCGACCGTCGACGAGAACGACATGGCCATGACGATCAGACAGAACGCGACGCTGGTCGCCGTGGGAAGCGTCTCCACCGCCACGCTGCCCGTCGCGATGGTCATGACCTGCGCGAGACCCAGCAGACCGACGACCACCGCCGCGCAGCCGAACCATCGTGCCGCCGGCAGCAGGCCGACGATCCCCCTCATAGCAGCCCCTTTTTGGCGAGCATGCACACCGCCTGCGGAAGCGTGCGGGCGTGCAGCTTGTTCAGTGCTCGTTTCTGATACGAATACACGGTGGTAGCGTTCACCCCAAGATTCGCGGCGACCTCGTCCGTGGAGCAGCCTTGGGCGTAGCACCTCATGGTCTGCATCTCCCGCGAGGACAGCCGCTGCGGGATATCCTCCGCCTCGAATCCGGCGGTCCGAACATCCTGGCCGACACACCCGTCCACATCCGGGAAGCGGATTCCGTATCCTTCCGCCGCATCGGTCTGCATGGCCCTGCCTTGCGCGGCGAGTCTGATCGCCTGCGGCAACCGCTCGAACACGTGCCTTTTCTCGATCAGCGTCTGCATGCCGCAGGCCGCGGCATCGGAGAGGAACCGCTCCGGGGAGTACGCCGTGACCCCGACCAGCCCGATGCCGGGGCATCGCCGCCTGACCCGCCTGCATACCTCGATGCCGGAGATGTCGTCCAACGACATGTCGACGATCATCACGTCCAACGAAGCAGTTTTCGGGTCCATGCACCGGCGCAGCGCATCGGTACCCAGCTCGGTCCGCCACAGCACCGTGCATTCCCTCATGCGGCCGATGACCGCCGTCAGGCCACGCAACGAGTACGGATCGTTGTCCACGACGGCGAGGCGTATGGTTCCCCCTGCTGCTTCTCCCATGGCATCACTCTACCGGACCCGTCGCATGCGCGGGAAGCGTTGCCGTGGCTCCCACGGCACGGTCTTGACCGGCTCCGCGGCCAAGCCCGATGATGGCATCGTCCCAATACACCTCCGGAAGAAACAATGATGATCTCCGCAAGAAAGAGTACAATCGCCATGCTGGCGACCACCTCATTGCTCATGGGTCTAGCAATGACAACACCTACGGCATCAGCCGAGGAAGAGCCATCTCCGCGCGCCTGCGCGTTGGTGGCCAACGTATGGAAAGATGGTAACTATGCCATCTTCCAAGGTGGCAGGCAAGGATGCTCTACAGCAAAAAATGTCACAGTTCAAGCTCGGCGACATATTGCCATGTGGCCAGATCAGGAACTATCCAGAATTTCGTTCTCAGCAGCCAATGAAACAAGGGAACTCAGCATATGGGGAACAACCGGCCATGTCTATTTCACTCAGACACAAACCGATGACGGCGCGGTCTTTCATTCGGATAGGCTGACGTTTTGATTGACGGCAAGCCATCCCGTCCGTCTCGCCCTCCGTGCGTCGAGTGCGGGAACCTGACGGTCCGCTGCCGGAACGGCGCCACGGCGCTGTCGCGGGTGTCGTTCCGGCTCGGCCGTGGATCGGCCGCCCTATTGGGCGTCAACGGGGCCGGCAAGACGACGTTGATGCAGGTGCTGGCCACGCTGCGGCTCCCCGACGCGGGATCCGTGTCGCTCGACGGTCACGACGCGTTGTCGCCCGCGGGGCGTGACGCCGTCCTGGGATCGCTTGGGTATCTGCCGCAGCGGTTCACGTTGCTGGAATCCGCCACCGTGTTCGACAACGTCCGCTACGCCGCCTGGGCGCACGGCGTGCCGTCCGGGGACGTCGACGGCGCGGCGACGCGAGCCATCGACGTGGTGGGCCTGTCCCGGGAACGCACGCGCAGGGCGCGGTCGCTGTCGGGAGGGCAGCGCCACCGCCTTGCGCTCGCCTGCGCAACGGCCCACCGGCCTTCGATCCTGCTGCTGGATGAGCCGATGGCGGGGCTCGACCCGCTGCATCGTGCGCGGATCCGTGAGGGTCTGCGACGGATCGCGACCTCGGCGGCAGTGCTGTTCAGCACCCATGTCATCGACGAATCCGTCACGCACGCCGATCATCTGCTCATCCTGTCCGCCGGACGGCTGGTCTTCGACGAGACGCCCGACCGGTTGTCGAGTGTTCCGGGATCCGCACCCGCCGTCGCCGACATCGAACGATTTCTCAAGGAGCACCTATGACGACGGCATCCCTCGCAGCCCCGGGACATACGCCGCAAGACGCCGTCTGGCCTTCCGTCACAGGCAGACTGCTCGCCGCCGTCGCCGTCATGTTCGCGACCCTGGCGCAGACGTTCGGCTACCTGACCGCGTCGGTGCCGCGATGGTCGTCGTTCGCCGTCGCCTGCAGGGAATCCGTCGTTCTGCCATCGCTGCTTATCGCCGCATCCGCGACGGTGTGGGCTTGGGCGCTCCGTCCGGATAACGTCGTCATCGGCAGACTCCCGGCGCGCGGCATCGTCCGGATGGTCGGCCATGTCATGCGCGTCACCGCCGTCGTTGCGGTCTTGGGATATCTGGCCGGGCTGATGCCGTTGTGCATATGCACGGCGGCGCGGGCCACGTTCGGTTTCATCGATCTGCTGACCCTCTGCGCTGCGGTCGCCGGACTGGTGATGGTCGGCGCGGTCTCGGTGTGGTTCGGCGTCATCATGCCGAAGCGCCGGGTCACGCTTGTGGCGGTCGGTGTGGTGTTGGCCGCCGCATGGCTCCCGTTGGCGCTCAATTACACCGTGCTGGCGAACCGTTCCTCGATCCTCGCGCCCGCCCTGGTATGGTTCAACGAGTTTCCGGAACCCGGCTGGCTCGTCACGTGGCAGGCGAACGTACTGCGCATCGCGCTGTATCTGATCGTCGCGTCCGTCGCGTACGAGGCGGCGCGAGCGCACGTGGCCGGGCGCCGGATCCGGAACGTCCCCGGCATATGGTGCGGATCGACCATCGCCGCGATCGCGGTCATCGCGGTGGTCATTCATCCGGTCACCCTGGTGGAACCCGACCAGGCGAACGCACGATGCACCACGGACGTCGACGGAACCATCACCGTATGCCTCCACCCCGCGGACGAGTCAATCCGGCGGCGGGCATTCGAACTATCCGGCCGGTTCGTGGAACTGACCGGCTGGGACGAACCGATCCGGCTGGTCGAATCCCCGGTGGCCGCGGCGAACGACACCGGCGCCGTCATCGTCGGAGCCCCGTCCGGACGGGCGGATGCGGAGAGCGTCGACGAGTCGGTACGCGAGGGCCTGTTGGCGAGGTTCGCCGGGTACGATGCCTGCCCCCGGTATGACGGCCCCGTCGGCGATGACGCCCCCACCGCGGTCATTCGGCTGGTGCGCGACGAGCTGAGCACCCGGTCGGGAGGGGAGGCGACCCCGTTCGGCATCGACGAGACGACGGGCGACGTGGTTCCGGATCCGCGGCGGAGCCGGCTGGCGGCCTTGGACGACGAGCGTTTTGCAGATTGGTATATGCGGAACCGTCAGGCCATACTGAGTTGCACGGTCACGCCGGAGGCGTTGCCATGACGGGCGTGTGCGCCGCGATGACGGACATCCGGCTGTTCCTGCTCGGACGTCGCGCCGGGGCCGCCGCGCTGGCGCTGGCGATTGCGGCCGTCGCCTGCTATCTGGGGTGGGACGTCGCCTTCGACACGTACCTGCTGGGAGGGCATGCCAGCCTGCCGTTGGGGACGGGCACCGTGGTGCCGCCGCTGACGGCCATCGGCGTCGTCGCCCTGTGCTCGCCGGCCAACCCCGATGCCGACGACATGGCCGTACGGCGTCCACGCGCCTTCGACGCGGTCTTCGTCGCGCTGATGGGAGGGTGCGCGGCGTCGACGGCCGCGCTCACGCATCTGGCGTTGGCGCTGGCGCCCGGCCATGTCGTGCCGAGGTTCGACCTGTATTGTGTCCGCCCGGGATGTCTGGCGGAATCGCTCGACGGGCGGACGATCATGGGGGAGTGGGGAATCGGCCTGCTGTACGCGGCGATCGCCATCGCCTCCACGACCATCTTCGGCGGGCTGTCGGGCACGGTAATCGCCTGTGTCATGTATGCGGCCGCCGTGCTGGCGGGATCATGGCCGCAGATCGCCGCGATATCCCCGCTGACCGTGATCGTCGCGCCCGAGCGCGCGCCACTGTGGACGGCCGTTGCCGCGACGGCCTTCGCGGGCGCCGTCACGATCCGCTGGCGGCGGCGGGACCTGCGCCCGGCATTCGTCCGCATGGCCGCGCGCACGGGGGCGCCCGACGGTTTCTTCTGATGCGAAATCCGCGCTTTGTCAGCGAACCGCCTTACAATCGTTTCGTTTGCATACCATCCGTCTACTGCGAGGAGCATTATGTCAGGTCATTCCAAGTGGGCGACCACCAAGCACAAGAAGGCCGCCATCGACGCCAAGCGCGGCAAGCTGTTCGCCAAGCTCATCAAGAACATCGAGATCGCGGCCCGCCTTGGCGGCGGCGACCCGGACGGCAACCCGACGCTGTACGACGCGATCGTCAAGGCCAAGAAGGCCTCGATGCCGGCCGACAACATCAAGCGCGCCGTCAAGCGCGGCTCCGGCGAGGAGGCGGGCGGCGCCAACTACGAGGAGATCGTCTACGAGGGCTACGCCCCGGCGGGCGTCGGCCTGATCATCCAGTGCCTGACCGACAACCGCAACCGCGCGGCCGCCGACGTGCGCTCCACGCTGACCAAGGGCGGCGGGTCGCTCGCCACCACCGGCTCGGTGAGCTTCAACTTCGAGCGCAAGGGCCAGATCGTGGTGCCCGCCGAGGGCGTGGACTACGACAACCTGTTCGAGATCGCGGCCGAGGCCGGCGCCGACGACGTCTCCGACGACGGCGAGGTCTACACCGTCATCACCGAGCCGAGCGACATGGTGGCCGTGCGCAAGGCCCTGCAGGACGCCGGCATCGACTACGACTCCGCCGACCTGGTGCAGAGCCCCAAGAACGAGGTCGAGCTGAGCCTCGAGGACGCCCAGAAGGTCTCCAAGCTCATCGACAACCTCGACGACCTCGACGACGTGCAGAACATCTACAGCAACTGGACCGCCTCCGACGAGGTCATGGCCCAGCTGGACGAGGAGTAATCCCCAGTGATCATCATGGGCGTCGACCCCGGGCTCACCCGCTGCGGGGTCGGCGTGATAGAAGCCGGCGCACCCCGCCGGCTTTCCTTTATCCACGTCGACATCGTGCGCTCGGACCCGAAGCTGTCGCAGGACCTGCGGCTGCTGGCGATCTACGACGGCCTGGTCGGCAAGATCGAGCGGTTCGTGCCCGACGTGGTCTCCATCGAACGCGTGTTCGCGCAGGAGAACCGCAACACCGTGCTCGGCACCGCGCAGGCGGCCGGCCTGGCGATGCTCGCCGCGGCGCAGCGCGGCATCCCGGTCGCGTTGCACACCCCGACGGAGTCCAAGCTCGCCATCACCGGCAACGGCAAGGCCGAGAAGCCGCAGATGGAGCGCATGGTGGCCCGCATCCTGGGACTGAACGCCCCGCCGAAGCCGGCGGACGCGGCCGACGCGCTGGCCGTCGCGATCTGCCACGCCCTGCGCCCGCAGGGGGCGCTGCAGGGCGGCGAACGCGAGCAGCACCTCACCGCCGCGCAGCGCCGGTGGGCGGAGGCGACGCAACAGGCCGCGCGTCGGCGTGGCGTCCGGCGGGACATGTAGACTGTCGAACAGATGTTCGAATCGGATGATCGGAGGTGAACGATGATCGGGATGCTCACCGGGCGCGTCGAGGCGGTGGACGCCGCCACGGCGCTGATCGACGTCGGAGGGGTCGGCTACGAGGCGCGCATGCCGGCGGCCGATCTGTCGTCGCTGCACGCGGGGCAGGACGTGCGCGTGTACACGTCGCTGAACGTCTCGCAGGACGCCGTCACGCTGTACGGCTTCCTGACCCCCGCGTCGAAGCGCATGTTCCTGCAGCTGCAGAAGGTCAGCGGCATCGGCCCCAAGGTGGCGCTGTCGCTGCTTTCGACGCTGCCGCCGGACCGGCTGGCGCGCGCCGTCGCGGACGGCGACGCCGCGGCGCTGTCGAAGGCCCCCGGACTGGGCCGGAAGGGCGCGCAGAAGATCATCCTCGAGCTCAAGGGCTCGATCGACCTCTCGCAGATCGAGGGCGCGGCCCAGGCGGCCGCGCCGCGCCCCGACACGGGCTCCCTGCAGGTCGTCGAAGGCCTGGTCTCGCTCGGCTGGCGGCAGCAGGACGCCGAGCACGCCGTGCGCGAGGTGTGCCGGGACGCGGACATCGCGACGCCGCTTGCGGACCAGGACGTCCCGCGCGTGCTCAAGCTCGCGCTGGCCTCGCTCGATCGCGGAAGGTAGGTGAACGGCGACGATGACGGACAACGACGTGCAGCCCCAGGACAACACCGGGGCGAACGAGGAGTCGCTGCGCATGGTGTCGGCCACGCCGATCGGCAACGAGCCGGTGAGCGACGAGGAGCTGCGCCCCCATGTGCTGGACGGCTTCATCGGCCAGCCCCGGCTCAAGGCCCAGCTGCAGCTGTTCCTGGACGCGGCGCGCAAGCGCGACGTGCCGCCCGACCACATCCTGCTCGCGGGCCCTCCGGGCCTGGGCAAGACCACGCTGGCGATGATCGTGGCGAACGAGCTCGGCGTGCCGATCCGCGTCACCTCGGGCCCGGCCATCCAGCACGCCGGCGACCTGGCCTCGATCCTGAGCTCGCTGGACGCCGGCGAGGTGCTGTTCATCGACGAGATCCACCGCTTGCCGCGCCCCGCGGAGGAGCTGCTCTACATCGCGATGGAGGACTTCCGCGTGGACGTGATGGTGGGCAAGGGCCCGGGCGCCACATCGATCCCGCTGACCCTGCCGCGGTTCACCGTAATCGGCGCCACGACCCGCGAGGGCATGCTGCCCTCGCCGCTGCGCGCCCGCTTCGGGTTCACCGCGCATCTCGACTTCTACCCGCACGAGGAGCTGGAGAAGCTGATCGAGCGTTCGTCGGCCGTGCTCGGCGTGGCGCTGGCCGAGGGCGCGTCGGCGCAGCTCGCCCGCAGGTCCCGCGGCACGCCGCGCATCGCGAACCGGCTGCTCCGCCGCGTCCGCGACTGGGCGGTCGTCCACGATCTGGACGTCGTCGGCCCCGACGACGTATGCGAGGCGCTGGCGCTGTACCAGATCGACACGGAGGGGCTGGACCGGCTCGACATCGCCGTGCTCAACGCCATCGTCAGGAACTTCAACGGCGGTCCGGTCGGGCTGAACAACCTCGCGGCCATGGTCGGCGAGGAGTCCGAGACCGTCGAGACGGTCTGCGAGCCGTACCTGGTCCGCGAGGGATTCCTGATGCGCACGCCCAAGGGGCGTGTGGCGACGGCCAAGGCGTGGGAACATCTCGGCCTGCGGCCCCAGGATGATGTCAGCAAGCTATTCTAAAATCTGAGTTTTGGACATTGCACGGAGCGCTTCGCGGCGCCTACCCACGTAAGGAGTTCATACCGTGGATATTGTGATCATGATCGTCGTTCTCGTTGCCCTGATCGCCATGATGTGGTGGCAGTCGCGCAAGGCGAAGCAGCAGCAGCAGGAGCGCAAGGACTTCCGGGAGAACCTGCAGCCGGGCACCGAGATCATCACGATCGGCGGCGTCATCGGCAAGGTCGTGTCCGTCGATGCCGAGTACGAGGAGATCGTCATCGACTCCGAGGGCTCGCTGATGCGCTTCGGATTCAACGCCATCAGCCGCGAGTACACCCGTCCGGCCTACGTGCACGACGACGAGGTGGACGAGGACGGCAACCCGCTGCCGCAGGACGAGGACGACGAGGCGCAGGTTCCCGTCGACCAGGCGGTCATCGAGTCGTCCCAGATCGTCGAGACCGGGGACGTCGAGACCGAGACCGTCGTCGAGGCCGCAGCCGTGGACGCGGCCGAGGCCGACGACCAGCGGAAGTAACGGCGGACCGGCGGGACCCACGGCGGCACGAGAGAAAGGCACAGGCGCAGCGTATGACGGCACAGTCCGATATTCGTATCAGCAAATTGGATCTGGTGGGGGATGAGGACGCCGCGCATGTGGTGTCCCTGATCCGTTCGATTCCGGGGTTCCCCAAGGAGGGGATCATCTTCCGCGACTTCATGCCGGTGCTGGCCGACGCGCGGGGGCTGGACATCCTGATCCGTGCGCTCGAGGCCGCGCTTCCGGTCCCCGCCGACCGGTTCGACCTGGTGGCGGGGCTGGAGGCCCGCGGCTTCCTGTTCGGCCCGGCGCTGGCGGCCCGCCTCGGCAAGGGCTTCGTCGCGGTGCGCAAGGCCGGCAAGCTGCCGCCGCAGACCGTGGGGGAGAGCTACACGCTCGAATACGGGCAGGCCACGATCGAGATCGAGACCGACGCCGTCGCGCCGGGCCAGCGCGTGCTGGTCGTCGACGACCTGATCGCCACCGGCGGCACGGCCAAGGCCGCGGCGGACCTGATCGAGAAGTGCGGCGGCGAGGTGGCCGGATTCAGCTTCGTCATGGAGCTCGAGGGCCTGCAGGGCACGGCCCTGCTGTCCGACTACCCGCTGAGCACGCTGGTCACCATGCCGGCCTGACCGGCCGGGCCATCGGCGCAGCATCGGCACAACAACCATCGCAATTCAGGGGGTAAGGCCAATGGACCTATACGAATACCAGGCCAGGGAGCTGCTCGCCGAGCAGGGCATTCCCACGCCGGACGCCATATTCGCTCAGAATTCGCATGAGGTGGCGCAGGCCGCCGACCGCATCGGCTACCCCTGCGTCATCAAGGCGCAGGTGAAGATCGGCCACCGCGGCCAGGCGGGCGGCGTCAAGCTGGTACACGACCGCGACGAGGCGATCCTCGAGGCCGAGCGCATCCTGCCGATGACCATCCACGGCCACAAGGTCAGCGGCGTGCTGGTGGCCGAGGCCAAGAACATCCTGCACGAATACTACGTCTCGATCTCCGTGGACCGCTCCTCGCGCGACTTCGACGTGCTGGCCACGGCCAACGGCGGCACCGAGGTCGAGCAGATCGCCCGGGAGCATCCCGAGGCCGTCAAGCGCCTGCACATCGGGGCGCTGGGGGAGTTCGACATCGACGCCGCCCGCCGCATGGCCGAAAGCATCGGCTTCTACCACGCGGACGTCGAGCAGGCCGCGCAGATCCTGCTCAAAATGTGGCATTGCTTCCGAGACAACGACGCCACGCTGGTGGAGATCAACCCGCTGGCCAAGATCGGCGACCCCGACGACGAGTCCTCGAAGTCGCTGTGCGCGCTGGACGCGAAGATCTCCCTGGACGGCAACGCCGCGTTCCGCCACGACGGTTGGGCGCGCTTCGACGACCCGGTCCAGGCAGACCCGTTCGAGCGGCAGGCCAGCGAGCACGGCCTGCACTACGTGCATCTGCACGGCGAGGTCGGCGTCATCGGCAACGGCGCGGGCCTGGTCATGAGCTCGCTCGACGCGGTCTCCGGCGCCGGCGAGGAGCAGGGCACCGGCGTCAGGCCGGCGAACTTCCTCGACATCGGCGGCGGCGCCTCGGTCGAGGTCATGCGCCACAGCCTGGAGATCGTGCTCTCCGACCCGCAGGTCGAGTCGGTGTTCATCAACGTCTACGGCGGCATCACCTCCTGCGAGCAGGTGGCCCGCGGCATCCTCGAGGCCCTCGACGAGCTCGGCGGCGCCAAGCCGCTCGTCGTGCGCTTCGACGGCAACGCCGCCGCCGAGGGTCTGCGGATCCTGGCCGCATCCAGCAATCCCAACGTCCATGTGTGCGAGACGATGGAGCAGGCCGCGCAGCTGGCCGCCCGCCTCGCCGCCGAAGCCAAGGAGGCCCGTGCATGACGGCATTCATCGAGGAGGGCGCCCCGGTCATCGTCCAGGGCATGACCGGGCACCAGGGCATGACCCACACCGCGCGCATGCTCAGGGCCGGCACCAACATCGTCGGCGGCGTCAACCCGCGCAAGGCCGGTACCAGCGTCGTGTTCGAGGGGGCACGCGAGGGCGCCGACGCACCGATCCCGGTCTACGCGACCTGCGGCGACGCCAAGGCGGCCACCGGAGCCAAGGCCAGCGTCGTGTTCGTCCCGCCGAGGTTCGCCAAGGACGCGGTCGTCGAGGCGGTCGAGGCCGGCATCGAGCTGATCGTCGTCATCACCGAGGGCATCCCGGTCGCCGACACGGCGTACTTCGTCGAGCTGGCGATGCGGCGTGGCGTGCGCATCGTCGGCCCGAACTGCCCGGGCCTGCTGACGCTGCCGGCCGAGCCCGGCGGGCACGGCGTCAACCTGGGCATCATCCCCGACGGCATCGTGCGCCGGGGCCCGCTCGGCCTGGTCTCCAAGTCCGGAACCCTGACCTACCAGCTCATGGGGGAGCTGTCCGACATCGGCTTCACCGCGTGCCTGGGCGCCGGCGGCGATCCCATCGTCGGCACGACGCTGCAGGAGGCGCTTGAGGCCTTCGAGGCCGACGACGACACCAAGGCCGTCGTCATGATCGGCGAGATCGGCGGTTCCGCCGAGCAGGAGGCCGCCCGCTGGGCGTCCGAGCACATGACCAAGCCGGTCGTCGCGTACATCGCCGGCTTCACCGCGCCGGAGGGCAAGCAGATGGGGCACGCGGGCGCCATCGTGTCCGGAGGCAAGGGCACCGCCCAGGACAAGAAGGACGCCCTGGAGGCGGTCGGCATCCGCGTGGGCCGCACGCCCGGCCAGACCGCGGCCATCATGAGGGACGTACTGTCCGGACTCGCCGCGTCATGACCCCGCATCTCAAGGACTGGCTCAAGGGGCCGCTGCTGTCGGCGGTGGCCCTCGTGCTGTACTCGGTCGCCCTCGGGCTGTTCATCTCCCTGATGCTGCTGGTCATCGCGATGGAGGAGGGCGGCGACAACATCTCCGAGCTGTCCGTGCCGGTCACCGAGGCCGTCGTGCTGCTCAGCCAGGGCGCCGGATTCGAGATCGGATCCGTGCGACTGACCATCGTTCCGCTGCTGCTGACCGTGCTGCTGATCGGCGTCGTCCGGTCACTGGCGCTGCGCCTGGGCTGCGGCTGGCGCGCCTATCTGACCGGCCTGGCCTCGTGGCTGGTGCTCAACCTGCTGCTCAGGCAGGGCGTCGCGTTCGCGTTCGTCGACGATCTGTGGCTGATCCTGGCCAAATGCGCGCTCGTGTTCAGCGTCGGATTCGCCCTGGCGGCGCTGGGCCGCTCGCCGCTGACGAGCCTCGCCCTGGACTGGTACCGAGGCCACGTCGGCGCCGAGGCGCGGCGCACCGTGCGCATCGGCGTGCTGACGGCGGCCGTCGTCGCGCTCGTCTATCTGGTCTGCGGCCTGGTCACGGTCGTCGTCTGGGCCGTGCTGGACTGGAGGGCCGTGGCCGAGGTGTTCGCGATGTCCGGCATGCAGACCGGGTCACGCGTCCTGACCACGGTGTTCTGCGCCATCTGGCTGCCCAACGTCTGCATCTGGGCGGTCTCCTGGCTGTTCGGCGGCGGCTTCGCCATCGGCGAGCTCGCCGACTTCAGCCTGTGGGTCGGGCAGTCCGCCGATCTGCCGCCGGTGCCGGTGTTCGGGCTGTTCCCGGCGCCCGTGGGCAACGACGCCATCCGCATCGCGCTGATGATCGCCCCGATCGCGCTCGGACTGGCGTGCGGGCTGGCGGCGATGCTCGCCGGGCGGGGTTTCGGCATCCGCGCCGGCTCGCCCGACGACGGGCCGGATGCGCTCCGTCGCATCCTCGAATTCGTCCGGCCCGCGCTGGCGTTCTGCCTGTCCGGCGCGCTGCTGTCGGTGGCGTTCACGCTGCTGTTCACCGTGTCGAACGGCTCGCTCGGCTTCGACCGGCTCGCCCATGTCGGCGTCGACGTGATGGTTTCGACGCGCACGGTCATCCGTCCGATCGTGCTGGGACTGTTCATGGCCTGGCTGCTCGTCGCCGTCGCGGCCGCGACGGTGTACGGCGTGCGCTGGCTGATGCGCCGCCGCGCCGCCGCGCAGGCCGGCCCCGCACAGGCCGGCGACGACACCGTCGTCATAAGCGCCGTCCATGACGCCGCGCCCCACGATGCCGGGGTCCGCGGCGACGCCCACGGCGATACCGAGTCCCGCGATACCGAGTCCCGCAACGTCAAGTCCCGCGACACCGAACCACGCAGCGGCGACGCCCACGACGCCGTCTCCCGAAAGCGTTCGCGCCGCGTGGATTCACGCCGCGTCGAGCCACGGGACGCGGGAGCCGGCGATCCGGCCCAGCGCCGTGACGATGGTTCCCGCGGCGACGCCCCGCACGACGGCGGCGCGCGCCGCACCCCGCGCCGCGTCGATTCCCGGCATGCCGGCACGGAGCGCGCCGACGCCCCGAAGAGGGAACCCGCCGACGCCGGCGCCCCGGCGCGCCGGCCCCGCGTGGCCAAATCGTCCCCTGAAGCCACCACGATCCCGCGCGTGGTGAATCCGCAACCAACCAACAAGGAGGAATAAGGTGACAACTACGAACCGACCGATCCGACGGGCACTGGTCTCCGTCTTCCACAAGGAAGGCATCGAGGTGCTCGCGCAGGCCTTCGTCGCCGCCGGCACCGAAGTGGTGTCCACCGGGTCGACCGCGAAGCGTCTGGCCGACCTCGGGGTGAACGTCACCGAGGTCTCCGAGGTCACGGGCTTCCCGGAGAGCCTGGACGGGCGCGTCAAGACCCTCGACCCGCACATCCACGCCGGCATCCTCGCCGACATGACCAACCCCGACCACGCCGCGCAGCTCGAGCGCCTGGGCATCAAGCCCTTCGACCTGGTCGTCGTGAACCTGTACCCGTTCGCCGACACCGTGCGCTCCGGCGCCGACGAGGCCGCCACCATCGAGAAGATCGACATCGGCGGGCCGTCCATGGTGCGCGGCGCGGCCAAGAACAGCGCGACCGTCGCGATCGTCACCGACCCGGCCGACTATGCGCTCGTGGCGCGCCGCATCGCCGACGGCACCGGATTCTCGCTGGAGGAGCGCCGCTGGCTGGCCGCCAAGGCCTTCGCGCACACCGCCGCCTACGACGCGACGATCACCGAGTGGACCTCGAAGCACTGGCCGAAGCCCGCCACCGTCGAGGACGCCGAGCCCGCCGACGCGCAGCCGGTCGACGAGGCGAAGTTCCCGGCCGCGTACACGCGCACCTGGGACCGCGCGCATGTGCTGCGCTACGGCGAGAACCCGCACCAGCAGGCCGCGCTGTACCTCGACCCGCTGAGCCGCGGCGGCTTCGCGCACGCCGAGCAGCTCGGCGGCAAGCCGATGAGCTACAACAACTACGTCGACGCCGACGCCGCGTGGCGCGCCGTGTGGGACTTCGCCCCGCAGATCGCCGTCGCCGTGGTCAAGCACAACAACCCGTGCGGCCTGGCCGTCGGCGCGACCGCGGCCGAGGCGCACCGCAAGGCCCACGCCTGCGACCCGATGAGCGCCTACGGCGGCGTCATCGCCGCCAACACCACGGTCACGCTGGAAATGGCCGAGAGCGTGCGCCCGATCTTCACCGAGGTCATCGTCGCGCCGGACTACGAGCCCGCCGCGCTGGAGCTGCTGCAGACCAAGAAGAAGAACCTGCGCATCCTCAAGGTGGCCGAGCCGCCGAGGGCCAGGACGCAGTTCCGCGCCATCGACGGCGGCCTGCTCGTGCAGTCGACCGACCTGATCGACGCGCCGGGCGACGCCCCCGACGCCTGGAAGCTCGTCTCCGGCGAGCCGGCGGACGCCGAGACCCTCAAGGAGCTCGAGTTCGCGTGGCGCGCGGTGCGCTGCGTCAAGTCGAACGCGATCCTGCTGGCGCACGACGGCGCCACGGTCGGCATCGGCATGGGCCAGGTCAACCGCGTCGACTCCTGCAACCTGGCGGTCGAGCGCGCGAACACGCTGGCCGACGGCGCGGACCGCGCCACCGGCTCGGTCGCCGCGTCCGACGCGTTCTTCCCGTTCGCCGACGGCGCCGAGATCCTCATCAAGGCCGGCGTCAAGGCCATCGTCCAGCCGGGCGGATCGATCCGCGACGAGGAGGTCATCGAGGCGGCGCGCAAGGCCGGTGTGACGATGTACCTGACCGGCACCCGCCACTTCTTCCACTGATCGGCGGAGGCGCGGCGGATCGCGCGTCCCCGCGCTTGGTATTGTTGGATGGTGGTCCGCTCCCCATGGACGGGCCACCATCGCATATCGCGTTTCGCATGTTCACCTAAGGAGCCACGCGCATGGACGACAAGCACCCCTTCGTTTCGGAGGCCCATGAGGGCAGGCCGGCGTTCGAGTGGGCCGTGGCCATCGTCGTGGTCGTGGCGGCCGTCGTGGCCTTCCTTGGATACACGATGGCCGCCACGGTCATCATCGCCGTGGCGGCCATCGTCACCGGGGTCATCCGTCTGGCGCTGCGCGACCGCAGCCCGTGGAAGGTCCGGTCAGTGGGCTTCGACGCCTTCATCGGGATCGCGCTGGGCGTCGGCCTGATCGTCACCTACGTGAGCATCCTCATGCTCGTCTGAGGCGTCGGCCCCGTTCCCCGTCGCGGCCGGCACGTCCGCGTCCGTGGCCTCGTCGGCCTCGTCGCCCTCGGCGGCGCACTGCCCATCGGACACGACGGACGCATCGGCGCCATCTGCCGCGGCCGCGACGGGCTTCGGCGCGGCGGCCGAGCTCGCCATCATCTGGGCGATCACCATCGGAAGCGCCACCAGCGCGGCGGCCAGCACCGGGCAGACCCAGAACACCCACAGCTGGTCCAGCGGCTCCTGGCTCAGCCCCTGGTTCTGCGCGAAGACGGCGATGCCGGTCGCGCGGGCGGGGTTCAGCGCGGCGCCCGTCACCGGGTAGGCGACGGCGGCGCCCACGCCGTAGGCCAGGCCCATGGCGACGGCGTGCCCGGCGGAGGACTCGCCGTGCTCGCCGGTGGTGCGCATCGCGGCGCCGACGATCACGATGCCGGCGACGATCTCGACGGCGATGGCGGCCGTGACGCCGAACGACGACAGGCCGACCTGGCTCAGGCCCGAGTACGACACCGAACCGCCGTCGAAGCCGTTGACGGCGGGAGTCAGCCAGATGGACAGCGGAGCGCTGTCCGAGGTGGGCAGCAGGTGGCAGACCAGCGCGGCGGCCGGCAGCGCGCCCAGCACCTGCGCGACGATGTACAGCACGCCGTCCAGCACACGCGTCTTGGACGCCAGCATCGAGGCCACCGTCACGGCCGGGTTGAACTGGGCCCCGGAGACCCCGCCGAACACCACGGTCGCCGCCGCGTACAGCAGGCCGGTGCCCACGGCGAGGTACGCGAGATTCGTGACGTACAGCGCCGAACCGATCGTGCTGATGACATAGATGCCGAAGCAGATCAGGAAGCTGCCGACGAACTCGGCCCCGACGCGGACCGCGAGCGCGCCCGCCCGCATCCCTCTGCTTGTCGTCTGTGATTGCTCTGCAGCAGACATATTCAATCCTTCGTATGGTCATGGTCGCGGGTCGCCCCGCCGAACGACTGCCATGGTAGCAGCAGCCCTCGCGGTAGGATAATATGGAAAGGTTGCGTTTTGCTGGATTCGTCCCGCACAACGACCGACAACCCTATAACGACATATCGAACGAAGACAACCACAGGCCACGTTGGGAGAACGATGCCACACGCATATGCCCGCGCCGCCAAGGCGCACGACGACAACGAGGGAATCCGCCTGCAGAAGCTGCTGGCCCAGGCGGGATTCGGCTCCAGAAGAAAATGTGAAGAGATCATCCAGGAAGGACGCGTGGAGGTCGACGGCGAGCTGGTCACCGAGCTCGGCACGCGCGTCGATCCGCACCGCCAGCAGATCCGCGTGGACGGTTCCCGGGTGCGCATCAACCCGAACCATGTCACGCTCGCGCTGAACAAGCCCCGCCGCGTGCTGAGCACGATGGACGACCCGAAGGGCCGGTTCACGCTGCGCGACATCGTCGGAGACAAGTACGAGCGCATCTTCCACATGGGTCGCCTCGACTACGACTCCGAGGGTCTGATCCTGATGACGAACGACGGCGAGCTCAGCCAGCACGTCATGCACCCGCGCTACGAGGTCGCCAAGACGTACATCGCCACGCTGCAGGGCCGGATCAGCGGCACGGTGTGCCGCCGCCTGGTCACGCAGGGCGTGCAGCTCGACGACGGCTGGATCAAGCTGGACCACTGCGCGATCATCGACGCCACCCGCGACACCACGCTGGTCAAGGTCGTGCTGCATTCGGGCAAGAACCGCATCGTGCGCCGCATCTTCGGCGCGGTCGGCTTCCCGGTCAAGCGCCTGGTGCGCACGCAGATCGGTCCGATCAAGCTCGGCGACCTCAAGCCCGGTTCGTACCGCGTGCTCTCGCAGACCGAGGTGCGCTCCCTGTCCAAGGAGGTCGGACTGTGATTCGCGTGGCGATTGACGGACCCGCGGGCGTCGGCAAGTCGACGACCTCCAAGGAGCTGGCGAGGCGCTTCGGGCTGGCGTACCTCGACACGGGCGCGATGTACCGCGCCTGCGCCTGGTGGTGCATGCGGCAGGGCATCGACCTGGACGCCGAGCCGGTGAACGAGCGCCGCATCACCGAGACGGTGGGGGAGTTCTTCACCGGGGGGCACTTCGACATCGGCGTCGACCCGGACGACCCGAAGGTGCTGGCCGACGGCGAGGACATCGGCGCCGCGATCCGCTCCTCCGAGGTCTCCACGCACGTCTCGAAGGTCTCGAACATCATCCCGGTGCGCAACGTGCTGATCGCGGCGCAGCGCGCCTACATCGCCCGCGAGGCGGCCGAGGACTCGTTCTCCGGCGGCCGGGGCATCGTGGCCGAGGGCCGCGACATCACCACCGTGGTGGCGCCGGACGCCGAGGTGCGCGTGCTGCTGACCGCGCGCGAGGAGGTCCGCCAGGCGCGCCGCGCGGGCCAGGCGTCCAAGGGCGTCGGCGGCGAGGACGTGGCGGCGCGCGACCGGGCCGACTCCAAGGTGACGAGCTTCATGGAGGCCGCCGACGGGGTGACCACGATCGACAACTCCGACCTGGGATTCGAGGACACGATGCAGCTGCTCGGCTCGCTGGTCGAGCAGGCTGTCGAGGAGCAGGAGTACGAGCGCTACGCCGCGAACCTCGCCGAGTACGAGCTCGACGAGGGCGACGCCGCGCTGATCGACGGCTCGTCGTTCGACGTGGGCGACGCCGGCTACACGCCGAAGGCCGTGGGCGTGCTGGCCATCGTAGGCCGGCCGAACGTCGGCAAGTCGACGCTGGTCAACCGCATCCTCGGCCGTCGCGCCGCCGTCGTGGAGGACACGCCCGGCGTGACCCGCGACCGCGTCAGCTACGACGCCGAGTGGGCGGGCACCGACTTCAAGCTGGTCGACACCGGCGGCTGGGAGACCGACGTCGAGGGCATCGACTCGGCGATCGCCGACCAGGCGCAGATCGCCGTGCAGCTGGCGGACGCCGTGGTGCTCGTCGTCGACGGGCAGGTCGGCCTGACCGCCACCGACGAGCGCATCGTCAGGATGCTGCGCGCCTCCGGCAAGCCGGTGACGCTGGCGGTGAACAAGGTCGACGACCGCGAAAGCGAGTACATGGCGGCCGAGTTCTGGAAGCTGGGCCTGGGCGAGCCGTACCCGGTCTCCGCGATGCACGGCCGCGGCGTGGGCGATCTGCTCGACGTCGCGCTCGACAAGCTGCGCAAGGCCGAGAAGACCTCGGGCTTCCTGACCCCGTCGCATCTGCGCCGCGTGGCGCTGGTGGGCCGGCCGAACGTCGGCAAGTCGTCGCTGCTCAACCAGCTGGCGCACGAGCAGCGCGCGGTGGTCAACGACCTGGCGGGCACCACGCGCGACCCGGTCGACGAGATCGTGAACGTCGACGGCGAGGACTGGCTGTTCATCGACACGGCCGGCATCAAGCGCCGTCTGCACAAGGTCTCCGGCGCCGACTACTACTCGTCGCTGCGCACGCAGGCCGCCATCGAGCGCGCCGAGCTGGCGCTGGTGCTGTTCGACGCCTCCCAGCCGATCTCCGACCAGGACCTCAAGGTCATGAGCCAGGCCGTGGACGCCGGGCGCGCGATCGTGCTCGTGTTCAACAAGTGGGACGCGATGGACGAGTTCGACAAGCAGCGCCTGGAGCGCCTGTGGATCACCGAATTCGACCGCGTGACCTGGGCGCAGCGCGTGAACCTGTCGGCCAAGACCGGCTGGCACACCAACCGCCTGGCCAACGCGATGCGCAAGGCGCTGGAGTCCTGGGACCAGCGCGTGCCCACAGGCAAGCTCAACGCCTTCCTCGGCCGCGTGCAGGCCGCGCATCCGCATCCGCTGCGCGGCGGCAAGCAGCCGCGCATCCTGTTCGCGACGCAGGCCTCCAGCCGTCCGCCGCGGTTCGTGATCTTCGCCACCGGGTTCCTGGAGCACGGCTACCGCCGGTTCCTCGAGCGGTCGCTGCGCGAGGAGTTCGGATTCGAGGGCACGCCGATCCAGATCTCGGTGAACATCCGCGAGAAGAAGCGCCGCAAGTAGCCGTCGGGCGTCGGGCGCCCCGCATGCGCGACCGCGTGTGCGGGGCGCCTACGCGTACCCGGCGCGCCGCGGGGCCGGATGCGGACGGGCCGTCGCGGGGCTCCGGCTCATCATCCGCCGCCCCGCGGTCCGGACATGGACGGACCGTCGCGCGACCCGCCGCATCGGTTCCGCCGACCGCGCGTCCAGTGCGGGGAGGATCGTCCCAGAAGTGCGACGCGCCATGATTTGGCACTCGGCGACAGTGTGGTAAAGTATCCACTTGTGCGTAAAGCACAGTTCGGGCCGTAGCGCAGCTTGGTAGCGCACTTGACTGGGGGTCAAGGGGTCGCGGGTTCAAGTCCCGCCGGCCCGACGAGAAAAGGGCGGAGTTTCAACGATTCCGCCCTTTTTGTTTTCCGTGTCGAAACGGCTCCGGTCAACATTGGTCAACATTGCCGGCTCTTCCGGTTTTCGTGTGTGTCGGGTTCATGGTTGTGAGATTCGTTCCCGTATGGTTTGTCTGAATCCTCCGGCGTGCAGGAGGCTTCTGGTGATGTAGTTGCCGAGGTTGGTGAAGCCG
>NZ_JAHBBD010000007.1 GCF_019331775.1 Bifidobacterium phasiani | reverse complement strand
TTCCGAACCCGGAAGCTAAGGCCTGGCACGGCGATGGTACTGCACCCGATGGGGTGTGGGAGAGTAGCACGCCGCCGCATCACACTTCCAAGGGAGGGGAGACACCACCACGGTGCCTCCCCTCCCTCATTTCTTTACACACAACACCAACACACAACCACCCGCCACAACGACACCACGGGACAACAACACCACACGACCACGGCCACACGGCCGGCCGATCCCGGAACACGACCACGGAGACACGACCACGGCCAGGCGGCCGGCCGGCACGGACCGGGACGACCACACCCACACAACCAACACCAACACGCCACCGCGACACGACACAACCACACCACACGACCGACACCAACCCCCGGAACAACGACCCGGACACACACCACGGGCGACACGGCGGTTGTATCGTAGGACACGGGAACCACACCGAAAACCCACCGATATTCCATGACGTACAAGGAGATTCAATGAAGTACTCCGAACTCGGCCGCAGCGGCGTCTCCGCGTCCCGCATCGCCCTCGGCGTGATGCGCATCGCCGACAAAACCCGTGACGAGGCCGCTCGCATCGTCGAAACCGCGCTGAACCACGGCATCGATTTCTTCGATTCCGCCGACATCTACGCCGGGGGCGAGAGCTCCCGCATGCTGGGCCAGGCCTTGCGCGACGTCGGCGTCGACCGCTCCGCGATCCGCATTCAGACCAAATTCGGCATCAGCATCGATCCGCAGACGCATCGGCTGAGCCGGTACGACTTCACCCGGGAGCACCTGCTCGCCGCGCTGGACGGCGAACTGGAGCGTCTGGGCACCGACTACGTCGACTTCGTGCTGCTGCACCGCCCCGACACCCTGGTCGACCTGGACGAGCTTGCGGCGACCTTCGACGAGCTCGCCTCCAGCGGCAAGGCGCTGCACTTCGGCGTGAGCAACATGACGCCGATGCAGATCGAGCTGCTGAACGGCGCCGTGCGCCAGCCCCTCGAGGTCAACCAGCTGCAGGTGGGCCTGGGGCATACCGGCATGTTCCGCCAGGAGTTCCACGCCAACATGGCCGATGCCGACGCCGTCGACCATGACGGCGGCGTGCTGGCCTACAGCCGCCTGAAGCATATGACGATCCAGGCGTGGAGCCCGATGCAGCACAGCGCCACCGGTCGCGTGATCATCGGCGACCCGACGCTGCCGGAGCTGAACGACGAGCTGTCCGCGGTCGCCGAGCGCCACGGCGTCACGCCGAACGCGATCGCGATGGCATGGATCCTGCGCCACCCCGCGCATATCCAGGCCATCGCCGGCACGATGAACCCCGACCGCCTGGCCGAGATGGCCGCCGGCGCCGACGTGGAGCTCACCGGACAGGAGTGGTACGACCTGACCATGGCGGTCGGCGTCACGCTGCCGTAGCCGTGGTGCCGCAATGCCGTGGTGCCGTGGTGTCGCAATGCCCGCGCAATACGGCGGTGCGCCGCGGTGCGGCGGTGTATCGCGATGCCGCCGTGTATCGCGGCATGGCAGTTACGGCGGCCACGGCGGCGAGGCGTCGTGCCACGACGCTTCCGGCAGTCGCGGATCGAGGAACGGCCGTGCGGCCGCCGGCGTGCAGGTTGTCCGTCCGGTCCGACAAACGGTGAAACAACGGCCGTGCGGGCGGGCGGAACGCGGTACAGTGATTGCTCGGTATTGCGAGGCCGTGTCCGGCGCATCCCGTCCTTCCGACGCGGATGCGCCGGCGGTCGGGAACGGGAAGGTCGCCATGCATTATTTCACGCCGAAGCGGTGCGCGTCGTCGGGCAAGATCATGTACCACGACAAGGCGCAGGCGCAGCGCGCGGCCGACGAAAGCTTCCGCGAACGCGGCATCGACCTGTGGGTGTACCGCTGCGAGCTGTGCGGCACCTGGCATCTGACCAGCCACGACCCCGACGCCTCGTACCGCTACGTGCCGCTGAACCAGCAGCTCAAGCCGCATTCCCGCAAGAAGGGGTACAAGCCGCGCCGCCGGTAGGTGTGCCGGCCTCGGTGCGCGCGGGTCCGCGGAAGCCGCGAAGACAATGAGCCGTAAAGGCAACGAAACTGCGGAGACAGCGAAGCCGGCCCGGTCGACGCGTGACGTCGGCCGGGCCGGCTTCGTCTGTGCCGGGCCACTCAGCGGTCGAGGCGGAACCCCTGCCGCTCGGTGTGCGGCAGCAGCGGCTGGTTCAGCACGCCCTGGTCCACGGCGTTCCTGGCGATCTGGTCGCTGAACGCGTCGACCGGACGGTCCGTGTTGCGCAGGTCGTAGTACTGGTGCACCTCGTTGTCGAAGTCCTCCAGCCCGTCGATCAGCTCGACGTCGTCCGCCGGGTACTCGTTCTCGAAGAACTGCATCGTGCGCGGCATGCGCGGCTTGAGCTCGGGCTCCTGATCGGGCTTGCCGATCGCCAGTCCCAGCACCGGGTAGGTGTATTCGGGCAGTTTGAGCAGTCTGATCAGGTCGGCGGTGTCGGCGAGGATCGAGCCGAGCACCACGCAGCCCAGGCCGAGCGCGTTCGCGGCGGTCTCCATGGCGTGCAGCGCGAGCACGGCGTCGTTCTGCGCCTGCGTGAAGCGGTAGCTCGCGTTCAGCGTGAAGTCCTCGCCGTGGCCGTCGACCTCCTTGGTCTCGGCGATGACCGCGTTGCGGTGCTCGTCGAGGATGAACACGTACAGCAGCGGCGCCGTGGCGATGTACGGCTGATGGCCGATCTCGGCGAGCTTGGCCTTGATCCGCGGATCGGTGACGCGGATGGCCGACCAGTCGTTGAGGTACTGGCTGGACGGCGCACGCTGGGCCACCAGCTCCAGTGCGGCTATGGTCTCGTCGTCGATCGGCTCGTCCTTGAACTTGCGGATCGAACGACGGTTGAGCAGGACATTGACTGTTTCGTTGCCGAGATCACTCATACTGCCATTGTCGCAGGAAACGCCGCCGCGACGAGCGGCTATCTCTCTGGGCTGACGCGCGTGCCGGCCGGCGTATGCTCCGCTCGGCGTACGCCCCGATCGGGCCCGCGCCGCGGCGCGAACTCGCGATCCGCGTGCGCGTCGACCCCGCCGCGGGCGCCTGGCTCCGGCATGTACCATGCGCCTGCCGTCGGCGTGCGGGCAACGCCGCGCGCCGGTCCGGCTAGCGGCGCCGGGCGGCCTTGCGGTGGCGGCGGTCCACGAACGCCTGCGACCCGCGGGTGGACAGCTGCGAGACGACCGCGCCGAACGCGGCCGAGCACGCGGCGAACAGCAGCCCCATCAGGAAGCTCTGCTGCGCGGCGTCGCCGTGCCGGCGGGTGCGGGACGTGCCCTTGTCCCACGCCATCTGGAACAGCTGGCCCGCCACCAGGCCGGTCAGCGCCGGCATGACGAGCTTGAACAGCTTGTCGCCGAGGGAGTCGGGGTCGCTGAGTCGCTGCTCTCGCATGGCGTTCACCTTCTCGTCGATGGCATGGAACCTGGCCACGGTGCGGTCCGCGGACGACGCCTCGGCGTGCCCGTATGCCTCATACTCGTCGCTCATGGTTCCCATCATAGACGAGCCGGCCGGCCCGCACCCGGCCGGCCCCGCGGCGGCGCGGCGGCCGCGGCTGCGGTTCCGATCGGGGACCGTGCGCCGGTCCCGGCCGGCATACGCGGACCGGCCGTCGTGTTCGGGGGTGGTCCGGGCTACAGTGGGGCTATGACTACGAACAACGTTGGAGGCAACGGAGCCCCGGGCCGTCTCGTGCTGCTGCGACACGGCCAAACGGCGTGGAGCGTGTCCGGGCAGCACACCGGCCGCACCGACATCCCGCTGACCGAGGTCGGCCGGCGGCAGGCCGCGGAGGCCGGCGTCCGGCTGCGCGCGGCGTTCCCCGACGGCTTCGGCGATGGGTGCGTGTTCTCCAGTCCGCTGCGGCGGGCCCGGGACACCGCGCGGCTGGCCGGATACCGCTGCGCGCCGCTGGACGAGATCGCCGAATGGGACTACGGCTGCGCGGAGGGCCGCACGCGCGGCACGGTCAGCGAGATGCTCGGCCGGCAGTGGGATCTGTGGCGCGACGGCACCGAGGCACTGCCCGAGGCGATGCGCGGCGAGCACGGCGAGACGCTGCCGGACGGCACCCGCGTCACCGTGGTGAACGGTCCCGGCGAGACCAGGGACGACGTGGCCGCCAGGACGCGGACCGCGATCGCCCGCGTGCTGCCGCTGATCGAATCCGGGCACGACGTGCTGCTGGTGGCCCACGCGCATGTGCTGCGCATCCTGACCACGCAGTGGCTCGGCGTCGACGCCGGGCTGGCCCGTCTGCTGCGCCTGGACACCGCGCACTACTGCGTGCTCGGCCAGTACAAGGGCGACAACGTGATCGTCCACTGGAACGCCTGACCCGCCCGCCTTCGCCGCGTCGCGCCGCGCCGCGCTGCAACCCTTGCAACGGCCTGCGCGGCCGCATCCGCCCCGCCATGACGCCGCTGCCGGCGGTCGTACGCGCATGGCGGACTGACAACGTGTGCAGTATTCTTGAAACAGTTGTCATATGCAATGGGCCGCCGCGTGCCGACGACGGTTCCGGCGGCGCCGCGTGGCGAAGGGACGGACGGAATATGAACAAAGCGGGTATCCGCGAGGTGGCCGAGGCCGCCGGCGTATCGATCTCCACGGTGTCGCGTGCGTTCACGCGCCCCGACCTGGTCTCGGAGAAGACCCGCGACAAGGTGCTGGAGACCGCGGACCGGCTCGACTTCAACATCTCGCGTTCCGCCACCGCCCTGAAGTCCGGCCAGTCGTACCGCGTGGCGCTGCTGATGAACGAGGAGATCACCAGCTGGTTCAACACGCAGGTGTTCGCCGGCATCGACTCGGTGATGCACGACGCCGGCTACGACGTCTCGCTCTACCAGCACATCGACACGGCGGAGAACCGCCGGGAGTTCTTCACGACGCTGCCGGTGCGCCGCAACGTCGACGCGGTGTTCGTCGCCTCGTTCGCCATCGACGGCGCCGAGGTCGACCAGCTCAAGCGCACGAACGTGCCGATCATCGGCATCAACACGCCCTCGACCGAGGGGTTCGACGGGTCGATCAGCATCGACGACGAGGACGGCATGTTCACCGCGGCCCAGCACCTGATCAACCTCGGCCACAAGCACATCGTGTACACGTGCTCGGCCCCGGCGGAAAGCATCCACTCCAGCATCGACGCCCGCGGCCGCGGCTTCATCCGCGCCTGCGAGGCGGCGCAGGCCACGCGCGACCTGGACTGGGAGGTGCTGACCGTGCCGCGCGGCACCGAGTTCGTGGAGTCGACGCTGGCCGCGCTGCTGGCGCTGGACGACTTCCCCGACGCGATCTGCTGCCAGATGGACATGATGGCGATCCCGCTGGTGCTGCGCCTGGGCCAGTACGGGCACGAGACGCCGCGCGACTACTCGATCATCGGCTTCGACGACAGCTCCTACGCGGACACCGTGAACCTGACCACGATGCGCCAGAACCCCAAGGAGATGGGCCGCATCGCCGCGCAGAAGGCCCTGACCCTGATCAAGGGCGAGACGCTGGAGAACCCGCACGAGACGGTCAAGGCGCATCTGGTGCTGCGCGGCACCGACCGCCTGTACCACGAGGACTGACGCCGGCCCGGCGGCCGCGCGGCATGCGCCCGCGGCGTCGCCCGGCGTCAGAAGAACGCGTCAGGAGAGCAGGTAGGAGACCAGCCCCTCGTAATCGGCGCCCTTGAGCGAGAGCACGGCCTTCTTCGACTCCATCGGATCGGAGTACGGCGAGATGCCGGTGCGCAGATAGATGCCGTCGACGCCGGCCGAGCGCGCGCCGAGGATGTCGCACTGCTCGTCGTTGCCGACCATCACCGCCCGCTCCGGCTCCACGCCCTCGCGCTCCAGCGCGCGGCGGAAGAACTCGGCGCCCGGCTTCTTGACGCCCTCCTCGCTGGAGATCATGATGCGGTCGAGCGCCTTGTCCAGCCCGAGCAGCTCCAGCTCGGGGCGCGTGTAGCACGACTGCGCGTTGCTGACCAGCACCACGCGCAGCCCGGCGTCCTTGAGCGCGGCGAGCATGTCCAGCGCGCCGGGGTACAGCCAGATCAGCCGGGTCGAGGCGCGGCGGAACACCCAGGCGGCCTCGCGGCTCAGGCGTTCGCCGGCGCGCATGCCGCGCAGCGAGAACATCGCGCGGTAGACCGGCAGCAGATCGGGCTCGAACCATTCCGGATCGCGGTTCGCGGGCACCGCGGTCGCCAGCGCGCGGGCCCCCATGAACCGGTCGCGCAGCTGGGTCGCGTTGTCGTAGTGGGCGCCGGCGTCGTCGAGGAACCGGCGCAGCTCCTCCCACGCCTCCTCGGACTCCTCGTCGGTCCGGATATCGACCAACGTGCCGTACAGATCGAACATCACCACGTCATACCGCCGTGCGCCGCCCCCGTTGTGGGACGCGGCGGCCGTGCGGATCCTGCGAACGCCCAAGCCCATGTGCACCATCACCGTTCCTTGTGTCACACGGCGATGACGGCGACGCTTTGCGCGCCGAGCGTCAGCGACTCCCCGTCGAGAACCGCGTCACCGCGTGTGAGCACCATCGTAGGCGCTCCGTCCGACGTGGCGTGGTCCGGCAGCGTGCACGACTCGGCCGACAGGCCCGGGTTCACCGCGACGAGCAGGCGCTCGCCGCCGTCCGCGGCGGTGCGCAGGTACGCGAAGAGCCGGCCGTCCTCGGGCGCGGCGACCACGTCGAACGCGGCGCCGGCGTCGAGCGCGCGGTGCGCGTCGCGCAGGGCGAGCACCGCGCGGACCCAGTGGTACAGCGAGTCGGCGCGCTCGCTCTGGCTGCGCACGGTCGGCGCGTCGGGCGCGGGGTCGACCGGCAGGTACAGGTCGGCCGGGTCGGCGCTCGAGAAGCCCAGGTTGGCGCCGTCGCCCCACTGCATCGGGGTGCGCGTGCCGGTGCGGGTGTAGCCGCCCTCCTTGGTGGGCAGGACGCGGTAGCGCATGCCGATCTCGTCGCCATAGTAGAGGAACGGCACGCCGGGCATCGTCAGGATCATGGCGTACGCGACGGCCAGCTCCCGCTCGCTCAGGCGCGGGGCCAGGCGCGGGGTGTCGTGGTTGCAGGTGAGCAGGCAGAAGTAGCCCTTGTCCCTGGTGCGCTCGTACTGCGGCAGGTACTGGTCGAGGAAGCCGTGGACGCTGCCGCCGCCGCGGGCCGAGAAGTAGCTGCGGTCGTGCTCGGCGTCGAGCGCGGCCGGGGTGTCGCGGCACAGGCGGTTGTAGCCGTTGCGCTCCCAGCTCCAGTCGAGGTAGAAGTCCATGTCGAAGCCGGCCTTGAGCGACTGGTCCGGCACGCCCCACTCGGAGACGAACGCGGTCTGCGGGTACTCGCTTTTGATCGTGCCGAGCATCTGCCGCCAGGCGCGGATCGTCTCGGCCTTGCCGTCGTCGTCGTGCTTGACCAGCGAGTTGGCCATGTCGACGCGGAAGCCGTCGCAGCCCTGGCCGATCCAGAAGCGCATCACGTCGATCATCGCCTGGCGGGTCGCCTGCGCGGCGGGGGAGTCGGTCGTCTGCTGCCAGGGGCGGTCGACGCGCGCGAAGCCGTAGTTCAGCGCGGGCTGGCACTTGAAGAAGTTGATGATGTAGGCGCCGTCGCGCGGGGCCTCGCCGCCGATGAACGGCAGGCCGCCGCCGTCGGACAGCCAGGTGTCGGTCCAGATGTAGCGGTCGGAGTACTCGTTGCGCTCGGCTCGGCCGCTGATGTCGAACCAGCGGTGCTCCTCGCTGGTGTGGCCGGGCACGAGGTCGAGCAGGACGTGCATGCCGCGCCGGTGGGCGGCGTCGAACAGCGCGATGAGGTCGTCGTTGGTGCCGTAGCGGGGGGCGACCTTGAGGTAGTCGCGCACGTCGTAGCCGGCGTCCTTGAACGGGGAGTCGAAGCAGGGGTTGATCCACAGCGCGTTGCAGCCGAGGTCGCGGATGTAGTCGAGGTGCGCGGTGATGCCGGGGATGTCGCCGATGCCGTCGCCGTTCGAGTCGGCGAAGCTCTGCGGGTAGACCTCATAGAAGCGTGCGGTCTCAAGCCACTCCGGGCGGGGGAACGTGTCGGTCAACGTCGGTCCTTTCGGTAGGTCGGCGGCGCGTCGTCGGCGCCGGCGGTAACAATCGTATGCCCTCTTCTCCCCGCCGCCGCGTGCCGTGCCGCCTTCCCGCCGCCGGCGCGGCATACGGCGGGCGGCGGACGCCAGGGCGGGTGCGAACGTTTCCAATAATACGGTATCGGGAAAATGACGTTACCGAACAGAAGCTAAATAATTCGGGTGAAAGGGGTGGGGGTCGTTGACTTGCAAACGTTCGCAAACAGGTATATATTGTTGCAAAGCAATGCGTCGTGACGCCGTATCCTCCTTCGGGGGGGGGGCTTCAAAGCGCATTGCGGGTTCAGATACCGCAGTCGGAACCCGAAGAAAGGAAATCAACGATGATTGCACGATGGAAAAAGGCCTTGGCGGCCACCGCGGCGTGCGCGCTGTTCGCAGGTGGCCTGGCGGCCTGCGGGGACGGCACGGCGTCGGACGGCGACGTCGAGAACATGACCCTGGTCGTCTGGGCGTCCCAGGAGGACCAGGCCAACGAGGACTCCTGGCTCCAGACCATGGAGCAGGCCTTCGAGGAGGAGCATCCCGAATACAACATCACGTGGAAGAACCAGGTCGTCGCCTCCGCCGACGCGGCGGGCGTCGCCAAGCAGGACCCGACCGTCGCGGCCGACGTCTACACCTTCGCCTCCGACCAGCTCGGCACCCTGCTCGACGCCGGCGCGATCGGCCAGGTGAGCGACGACACGATGGCCCAGCTCGAGGAGCAGACCGAGGGCAGCGAGACGATGCTCGACACGGTCAAGGGATCCGACGGCAACGTGTATGGCGTGCCGCTGGCCGGCAACACCTGGTTCATGTACTACCGCAAGAGCAAGTTCTCGGACGAGGACATCAAGTCGCTCGACGCGATGCTCGCCAAGGGCAAGGTCTCCTTCCCGCTGACGAACTCGTGGTACCTGCCCGCCTTCTACATCGGCGCGGGCGGCACGCTGTTCGGCGAGGACGGCACCGACGCCGAGTCCGGCGTCCAGTTCGGCGGCGAGACCGGCGCCGCGGTGACCGACTACCTCGTCTCGCTGCGCGAGAACCCGAACTTCGTGCTCGACGCCAACGGCTCCGGCCTGGCCGGCCTCAAGGACGGTTCGGTCGACGTGGTCTTCACCGGCAACTGGGACGCCGCCACCGTGCGCGCGAACCTCGGCGACGACTGGGGCGTGGCCCAGCTGCCGTGCTTCACGCTCAACGGCCAGCAGGTGCAGATGAAGGCGTTCGCCGGCTCCACCGTGTACGCGTGGAACCCGTACTCCAAGCACCCGAAGGCCGCCGACCAGTTCGCCGCGTTCCTCTCCGGCACCTACTCGCAGCAGGCGCACTACGAGATGCGTTCGGTCATCCCGTCCGACGTCATCGTCGCCGCGACCCCGGAGGTCGAGGCCGACGCCGTGGCCCAGGCGCAGATCGACACCATCGCCAACACCTCGGTCGTCCAGCCGTCCCTCTCCGAGATGAGCAACTTCTGGACCCCGTGCGAGAACTTCGGCAAGGCCATCTACAACGGCGAGGTCACGCATGACAACGCGGCCCAGCAGACCGAATCGTGGATGGCGTCCTACGAGAGCCTGATGTGAGATAAGGGAAGGGTTTGAATATGGAAGCAACCGCTACTCCGCGCCCCGCCAAGCGCGGACTGATCCGCCGCAAGGCGGACTACATCCCGCCGTCGCGCTACACGCTGCGCGCGGCCGCCACGGACGGCGACGCGCTGACGCGCCTGTCGTTCCTGATCCTCGGCGCCGGCAACATCGCCCGCAGGCAGGTCGTCAAGGGCCTGTTCTTCCTGGCGGTCGAGGTGGCCTACATCGTCTACATGGTCGTGCAGGGCGCGGGCAGCCTGGTCACGCTGGGCACGCTCGGCTACCGCACGCAGACCCGCGAGAAGATCGACGGCTATTGGTACTACGACGCCGGCGACAACTCGGTGCTGCTGCTGACCGCGGGCGTGGCCACGGTGTTCATCACCGTGCTGTTCGTGGTCTTCTGGGCGTACGCGGTGCGCAGCGCCTACAAGGCGCAGGTGCTCCAGCGCGAGACCGGCGCCGCCCCGAGCCTGATGGACGACTGGCACAACCTGACGGACCGCAACGCGCAGGTCTCGATGATGTTCCTGCCGGTGATCGGCATCCTGATCTTCACCGTGCTGCCGACCCTGATCATGGTCTGCATCGCGTTCACCAGCTACGACTCCGACCACGTCCTGCTGTTCGACTGGGTCGGCTTCCAGAACTTCAGCTCGCTGTTCGCCGACACCGGCGCGGTGACCGCCGACCAGTTCGTCAGCGTGCTGATCTGGACGCTCGTCTGGGCGTTCTTCGCCACGTTCCTGAACTTCTTCTTCGGTCTGTTCCTCGCGATGGTGATCAACCGCAAGACCACCCACTTCAAGGGCTTCTGGCGCGCGATCTTCTCGCTGTCGATCGCGATCCCGCAGTTCGTGTCCCTGCTGGCCATCAACCAGATGCTCCAGCCGGAGGGCGCCGTCAACAGCACGCTGATGTCCTGGGGCTGGATCGACCAGCCGCTGCCGTTCTTCACGGACGTGACCTGGGCCCGCGTGACCGTCATCATCGTCAACCTGTGGATCGGCATCCCGTTCACGATCATGCAGATCACCGGCATCCTGCAGAACATCCCGGCCGACCAGTACGAGGCCGCCAAGATCGACGGCGCGAACTGGTGGCAGACGTTCACCAGGATCACGATGCCGTACCTGGTCTTCGTGCTCACCCCGTACCTGATCACCACGTTCACGGGCAACGTGAACAACTTCAACGTCATCTACCTGCTGTCCGGCGGCAACCCGACCGCGGTCGGCGACACCGCGGGCTCCACCGACCTGCTCATCACCTGGCTGTACAAGCTCACGGTGGACCAGGGCGACTACAACCTCGGCGGCGTGATCGGCATCTTCACGTTCGTCGTGCTGGCGATCGTCTCGCTGATCACCTACCGCAACAGCGGTTCCTATAAGAACGAAGGAGGCTTCCGGTGAGCCATGCAACCCAGTCGGCCACTGTCAAGGCCGAAAGCAATCCGTTCCTGCACGACCAGCGCAAGCGCCGGATCGTCGGCGACATCCTCAGCCACCTGCTGCTGGTGGTGCTCGCGGTCATCTGGATCATCCCGGTCCTGTGGGTGCTGCTGGAGAGCTTCAACAAGAACCCGGGCCCGTACAACTCGACGTTCTTCCCGACCGAGTACACGCTGGACAACTACGTGCAGCTGTTCACGGACACGCACATCCTGAACTTCCCGCGCATGTTCCTGCACACGTTCGTCATCGCCGTGTTCTCGTGCCTGATCAACGTGTTCTTCGTGCTGTGCGTGGCGTTCTCGATGAGCCGTCTGCGCTTCCGCTTCCGCAAGACCTTCATGAACGTCGTGCTGGTGCTCGGCATGTTCCCGAACATCATGTCCGTCGTCGTGATCTACTTCATCCTCAAGTCCATGGGCCTGACCCAGGGCGTGGGCGTCACGATCGCGCTGATCCTGGTCTACTCGGCCGGCGCCGGCGCGGGCTTCTACGTCATGAAGGGCTACATGGACACCATCCCGATGTCGCTGGACGAGGCCGCCGCCCTTGACGGCTGCACCCGCTGGCAGACCTTCAGGCTCATCATCCTGCCGATCTGCAAGCCGATGCTCGTCTACCAGGCCCTGACCGCGTTCCTCGGCCCGTGGCTCGACTTCGTGATGGCCAAGGCGATCTGCCGCACGCAGGACAACTACACGGTGGCGCTGGGCCTGTACCAGATGCTCAGCCGTGAGTACCTGAACTCGTGGTTCGCCCGCTTCGCGGCCGCCGCCGTCATCATCTCCATCCCGATCGCGGTGCTGTTCATCATCATGCAGCGCTACTACCAGGAGGCAATGGGCGGAGCCGTGAAGGGCTGAGCCTGCGCTCAGCCCTTCGGTGGGGAGTCCGGTGGACTCCCCACCAGGCTCCGCCGAGCGGCCCGCCAAGGGCCGCGAGGCAGCCATGAGTCTCCGCCGCAGGCGGAGTCGATAATTGCAGGCTGCGGTCCGCCAAGAAAGTCCGGTGGACTTTCGACCGGTCCGCAGGCGGAGCCGCGATGTGCGAGCGGCGGAGCCGGATCAGGCCGGCCGCGGGCCGTCCGTAATCGCGGGATGCCGGAGGCGCGCGGTCAAGGGCTGAGTCCGCGCTCAGTCCCCCCGGCCGGAAGCCCGGCGGACTCCCCACCAGGCTCCGCCGAGCGGTCCGCCAGGCAAGCCGGAGGACCGCCGCCCGGTCCGCGGCCAAAACCGCACCGCACGGCGCCGCCCGCATCCCCTGCACCCCATCCGTCCGGCCCGGGCGACAGCCACCGGGCCCGGACCGCGGGCGGGGCGGCCTCGAAGCCGACCTCCCCGCCCGCACCCACACGCGTCCCCTCCATACGTCCGGACGCCCCGCCCCATTCCTCCTGCTACCGGGGGCGGGGCGGACCGGACCCCCACCGCCCGCAGCCGGACACGGCCGCAGGCACGCGCCGCCGCGCGGCGCCCATCCCATGCCCATCCCCGCCGCAGCCGCGGCCCCACCACGCCAGGAGTTCCAATGACGCAGCCCAGCGACTACCAGCGACGTACCGTCAACCCGATCTCGACCCTGCCCGTATACGACGGCGACCTCGGCGTGACCCTGTGCTCGGACGACACGATCTTCACGGTCTGGGCGCCCACCGCGCAGTCCGTGACGCTGCGCCTGTTCGCCACCGGATCGGACGGCGAGCCCGGCGCCCGCGACCTCGGCGAGCACGAGATGGAGCGCGGGGCCGACGGATCCTGGCACCTGACTCTTCCCGGCAATCACGCCGGCGTCTACTACGACTATGTGGTGCGCTTCGACGACGGCGCCGAGCACCGCGGCGCGGACCCGTGGGCCCGCGCCGCCGGCGTGAACGGCGCGCGCAGCATGGTCATCGATCTTGCCTCCACCGACCCCGAAGGGTGGCAGAACGACTGCGGGCCTGCCATCCCCGAAGGGGAACTGGTCGTCTGGGAGACCCACATCGGGGATTTCAGCAACGACCCCGCCAGCGGGGTGCCGTCGGAGCATCGCGGCAGGTTTCTCGCCTTCACCCACGACGGCACCCGCCTCGGCGGCACGGCCGGGGAGTTCCCGACCTGCCTGGAGCACCTCAAGCGGCTCGGCGTCACCTGCGTGCAGCTGCTGCCGTTCTACGACTACGGATCCGTCGACGAGACCCGCCCCGACGACGGCCAGTTCAACTGGGGCTACGACCCGGTGAACTACAACGTGCCCGAGGGCTCGTACAGCACCGACCCCTACCACGGCGAGGTGCGCATCCGCGAATGCAAGCAGATGATCGCCGCGCTGCACCGCGCCGGCTTCAAGGTCGTCATGGACGTGGTCTACAACCACATGTACTCCGCCGACAACTGGTTCGAGCGGATGGTCCCCGGATACTTCTGCCGCCGCGACGACGACGGCGCGCTCGCCGACGGCTCGGGCTGCGGCGACGACATGGCCAGCGAGCACCCGATGTTCCGCCGCTACCTGGTCGAATCCGTGACGTACTGGGCCCGCGAATACCACATCGACGGCTTCCGCTTCGACCTGATGGGCCTGATCGACGTCGAGACGATGAACCAGGTCCGCGCCTCGCTCGACCGGCTGCCCGGCGGCGAGTCGATCCTCATGTACGGCGAGCCGTGGTCGGCGACCGTGAGCGCCGCCGAACCCGGCACGATCCTGGCGGACAAGGGCGGCGCGCTGGGCCTGGACCCGCGCGTCGGCTGGTTCTGCGACTCGACCCGCGACGCGATCAAGGGCCACGTGCTCTACCCCGACCTCGGCGGCTTCGTGAACGGCCTGGCGACGGCGTTCGCCCCGCAGGTGCGCATGGCGGTGGACGGCTGGCGCGGCGGCGTGCCCCAGCCGAACGACACGATGCAGCTGGTGCAGTACGTCTCCGCGCACGACGACCTGACCCTGTGGGACAAGCTGTGCGCCACGATGCGCCGGGAGCCCGCCGAGACCGACTACCGCGCTGACGACGCCTCGGCGTGCGCCGACATGCTGGCCGCCAACGCGATCGCCGCCGGCCTGGTGCTGACCGCGGCCGGACTGCCGTTCATGCTGGCGGGCGAGGAGTTCGCCCGCACCAAGATGGGCTGCTCGAACTCGTTCGACCAGTCGGTCGAGCTCAACCTGCTCGACTGGTCGCGCGCGCGTCGCATGGCGCCGCTGAGCGACTGGTACGCCGAGCTCATCGCCATCCGCCGGGCGCATCCGGAGCTGTGCCGCGCCGTGCACGAGGCGCTGCCCTCGCCGGCCGGCGTCGTCGCGACGCGCGCCGGCGACCTGCTGATCTGCGCGAACCCGACCGACGCCGACGTCGAGCTGTCCGTCGCGGGCGGGGAGTCCTGGCGCCCGATCGCCGACTCCGCCGCGACGCTCGCCGCGTTCGGCGGCGCCATGACCGTGGCTGGGGAGGACGCTCACGCCGCCGCGCCGGGGGAGGCCGGCGGCCCGACGCTGCGGCTGCCGCGGCGCTCGCTGACGGTCTGGGAGGCGGACGGCCGGCGTTAGGCCCGACATGCCGTCCGGCGGGGGGCCGGACGGCGCGGTAACATACGAAGCCACATGAAGCCATATAACGCATATAACGGCACAAGCACAGGAAAGGCGGTTGACATGTCCGCACGCTCGACGAGCAAGGACGCCTCCGGGGACAACCACAAGGGACTGACCTCGTTCGCGCTGAAGATCATCGCGCTGCTGTTCGTCATGGTCGGCACGGCGAGCACGGCGCTGCTGCAGCCGCGGCTCGGCGACCTGAACACGGCGGACATGGGCAGCCTGACCGGGGCGATCCTGACCGACGCGGTCTCGTGGTGCGCGGTGCCGATCTACGCCTGGCTGCTGGTCAACGGCTTCCGCCACACGCATTCGGCGGGCTGGTATCTGGGGCGCCTGGCGGTTCTGGCGGTGGTCTCCGAGGTGCCGTACGACCTGGCGACCTCGCATCGGGTGTTCGACATGGGCTCGCAGAACCCGGTGTGGGGCCTGTGCATCACGCTCGTCGTGCTGATCGTGCTCAACGCGTTCCAGGGGCGGCACGACGTGGCCTCGTGGGGCATCCGCATCCTGGTGTTCATCGCGGCGCTGATGTGGATCTTCATGTTCAACGTCGGGCTGCGGCTCGGCCTGGTCAACGAGGGGCTGCTGACGCTGGCGTTCGCGCTGGTGTTTTGGCTGCTGCCGGCGCGCGAGAACACGATGATGTTCACGGCCGGCGCGCTGGGCGCGCTGTCGTTCATCCTGCCGGCGCTCGGCGTGATGCTGCTGCACTGGCGCTCCGGGCGCGAGGGCTACCCGGCCCCGTGGGTGCGCTGGGTGTTCTACGTGCTCTATCCGCTGCACCTGCTGGTCTTCGGGCTGCTCTAGCGTCGCCGGGCCTTCGGGCCGGCGACGGGTCCTGCATGTGCACGCCGGGTGGTTGGCGGTGTCGTGCCCGTCGGCCGCCCGTGCCGCGCCTGTGTGCGCGTGCCGGGGGCCGTCTACGCACAGCAGGGCCGCGCGGAAGCTGAAGTTCCGTGTGCGTGCGCGCCGAGTGGTTGGCCCATGGTCGTCATCTTTGAGGAGCCGTCAACCCTGTGTGTGCACGCCAGGGGATTGACGGCATCGTGTTCGTCGGCCGTCCGTACCACACCCGTGTGTGCGTGCGGGGCGGTTGTGCGCGTATGCCGGGGTGGTTTGTGCGCGTATACCGGGTGGCTATGTGCGCATGTCGAGATGGCTGCATGTGCGCTCCGGGGGTGGTTGTGCGCGTGCATGTGTGCGTGCCCGGAGATGTCTGTGTCCGCAAAGGCCCGCAGGCGCGTTGAGGCTCTCGTGGTACGCAATCCGTGACACGCCTGCGAGCATGGTTCCGTACCGTACCGTGGTACGGAAGCCGATCGGGAATGGCGGATTTCCAAGGGTTGTGATTCCGTACCGTACCGCGGTACGGTACGGTGGGGGCCGGAGCAGGGTGTTTGGAGTTCCGTACCGCACCAAGGTGTGTGTGGCGGAGTGTGGATGATTGGGTACTGTACCGTACCAAGGTGCGGCGAGGCTGCGTGCGAGGGGAAGGGGTTCCGTACCGTACCGCGACCAGGCAGGGCACTCGCCGCATGGGTGGATCATGGCGGGATACGCCGGATTGGATACGTATGCATACTGGGGCATGAGATTCGGGGCCAAACCTGAGGATGCGCCGTTGCGCCAACGATGGCCTCGAGTCGGATAATCTGCGGGAATACGGGAGCGGCATCGGCCGGCGCGCCCGCGTGACATGCGCCGCGAAACGCGCTTGCAAACGTTAGCATTCTGGGCTATCGTATGAGGCAGTTGAACACGCTGGCATCGGGGTCGGCATCATGCAAGGCAAGGCATCCCGGTTCCACGGGTTCCGGCACGAGAAATCAACGACGATTGCACACCGTCAGCCCGGCACCGCCGTCGACGACTCGGACTCGCCGTACCACGACACCGAACACAAGAAAGCAGGGAAGATGACCGGCAACGACGCTACCGTTTCGGCAGAGCAGCAGAACGTGCAACCCCCGACCCAACGCGAAGAGAGCCCGGCGCGTCTGTCGCGCCCGCTGATCCGACTGGCCAAGGCGTGCGGCGTCTCCACGTCGTACTTCGACCAGCTCGGCGCCTACGTCGAGATCCGCGACGAGGTGCTGGTCGCCGTGCTCGCCTCGCTCGGCGTCGACGCGTCGAACCCCGCCGCCATCAGCAAGTCGCTGCTCGACGTCGAGTGCCGCAAGCGCGAGGAGCTGATCCCGCCGACCATCCTCGCCCTGACCGACCGGACCACCAGCGTCCCGGTGCGCTGCTCCGCCGACTCCCTGGTGTCGATCACGATCACGCTGGAGGACGGCACCGCGTACCCGCACGACCTCAAGGCCCACGCTCGCACGGACACGGACCGCGACTTCGGCGAGCAGCTGGTCCTCGACCTGCCGAACGACCTGCCGGTCGGCTACCACACGCTCAACGTCCAGGTCGGCGGCGTGCGCCGCAGCGCGACGATCATCGCCGCCCCGCCGCGCATCGAGCTGCCCGAGGCCGTGCGCCGGCATCAGCGCTGGGGCTGGATGACTCAGATGTACTCGGTGCGCTCCGCCGACTCGTGGGGCGTGGGCGACTACGGCGACCTCAGGCGTCTGCTGCACGACGCCGGCGAGAAGTCCGGCGCCGACTTCATGCTCATCAACCCGATCCACGCGGGCGCGCCCGTCCCGCCGCTGCAGCCCTCGCCGTACCTGCCGGAGTCGCGCCGCTTCCTGAACGTCACCTACATCCGCCCGCAGGACATCGCCGAATACGCGCGGCTCGACGAGGCCGAGCTGGCCGAGGTGACCGCGCTGCACGACGGCGTCGCCGCGCAGAACGACAGCGTCGAGCCGATCGACATCAACGCCGCGTGGGACGCCAAGCGCAAGGCCCTGCGCATCATCTTCGACAAGCCGCGCAGCGAGGAGCGCGAGGCCGAGTTCGCCGCGTTCAAGCGCGCCGCCGGCCCCGACCTCGACGCCTTCGCCACCTGGTGCCTCGCCTTCGAGGTGTGGGGCGCCCCGTGGGAGGAGAACTCCTGGTTCTTCCGCACGTCGAAGACCTCGCCCGAGGTCGCCGACCTGGTGCGCGAGCATCATGACGAGTTCGAGTTCCAGCGCTGGCTGCAGTGGATCGCCGACGAGCAGGTCGGCGCCGCGCAGCGGGCCGCCAAGGACTCCGGCATGGCGCTCGGCCTCATGCAGGACATGGCGGTCGGCGTGCACGCGCTCGGCGCCGACGTGTGGTGGAGCCCCGAACGCTTCGCCGACGGCGTGACCGTCGGCGCGCCGCCGGACTTCTACAACCAGCTGGGCCAGGACTGGGGCCAGCCGCCGTTCAGCCCGCAGTACCTGGAGAAAACCGGCTACAAGGTGTACCGCGAGATGGTGCACAACATGTTCGCCCACGCGGGCGCGCTGCGCATCGACCACGTGCTCGGCCTGTTCCGCCTGTGGTGGATCCCGCGCGGCCGCACCGCCCGCGACGGCGCGTACGTGACCTACAACCACGAGGTGATGCTGTCGGTGCTCGCCATCGAGGCCACCCGCGCCAACGGCGTGGTCATCGGCGAGGACCTGGGCACCGTGCCCGAATACGTCTCGAAGATCCTGGCGGACCACGGCGTGCTCGGCACCGCCGTCGAATGGTTCTCCCGTGTCGACAACTCGCCGAACGCCGGCGACCCGTACTCGCCGCCGGAGGACTACCGCCGCTACGCGCTGGCCTCGGTGACCACGCACGACCTGCCGCCGACCGCCGGCTACCTCAAGCTCGAGCACGTCGACCTGCGCGAGCGGCTGAACCTGCTCAACGAGCCGGCCGAGCAGTTCCGCGCCGAGGTGCAGGGCGAGGTCAACGCGATGCTCGACCTGCTCGTCGAGCGCGACTACCTGCCGAAGCAGATCGCCGACGAGCTGCGCGAGATGGACGCCGCCGACGAGGACGCGGCCGCCGACCGCGAGGCCGTGATCCAGCGGGTCGTCGAGGCGATGCACGCCATGCTGCTGGACGCCCCGTCGGTGCTGGTGCAGGCCGCGCTGGTGGACGGCGTGGGCGAGCATCGCACGCAGAACCAGCCCGGCACGAGCTGGGAGTATCCGAACTGGCGCATCCCGCTGGCCGACGAGACCGGCCAGGTGGTGCATACCGAGGAGGTGTTCGACCTGCCGCGCGTGCAGTCGCTGGCCGCCGTGCTCAACGGCAGGGCCTGACCGGCCGTGCCGGCGTGCCCGGGCAGCACGGCGCGCCGGCACGACCAGGGCCGCGAACTGCGGTCGCGGCCCGAAACCAATCGTTGTTGTCTCCTATCCCTTGCAGACTCCCCGTCCCATACTTCCGCGTGGGGCGGGGAGTCTTTCCGTCCGCGGGCGCGATGCGACGGATGGGGCCTGCCGAACGGAGGATATAGGCATGAACAAGATCACCTGCATATGCCTGGGCGTGCGTGACATGCGGCGGTCGGTCCGCTTCTACCGGGACGGCCTGGGGTTCCGGGCCACCTGCGCGGACGACGAGCCGGGCGTGTGCTTCTTCGACACTCCCGGCACCAAGTTCGAGCTGTTCCCGCTCGACGGACTGGCGAAGGACATCGGTGGGGACGACCCGCCGCGCATCGCGGACGGATTCGGCGGCATCACGCTGACCTACAACGTGGAGCGGCGTAACGAGGTGGACGAGGTCATCGGGCTTGTCAGGCGTGCCGGCGGCACGGTCGTCAAGGAGCCGCAGGACGTGTTCTGGGGCGGGTACCACGCCTACTTCGCCGACCCCGACGGATACTACTGGGAAGTCGCCTGGGGTCCGGACTTCCGGTACGACGAGGACGGGCTGCTGCGGTTCTGACGGAGTGCGAACGGTCGGGCACGGCCAGCCGGGTTGTTCGGGGCACTCTATGCGGCAACATATCTGCAATGACGCCGTATCGGACTTCTGACGACGGCTTTTGTCGGTGCTGCGGTGCGACGCCTGTCCGTGATGGGTGCGCGCGGAGTTGTGGAAGATGGTCCGGGCGCGCGTGAACGGGCGCGGCGCCCGGCGGCGAGCGGGCCGGGCGGCTGGAGTAGGCACATCGGCGCTTCCGTAGGCACCCGCCTCCGCGCACGCCGCGCGGCGGAACCGCGGAATCGGCCCGATGCCGCCATCGCCGTTGCCGTCATTCCGCGGCACAAGTGCCTACGGAAGCGCCAATGTGCCTACTGTTGCGTTCGGCGGCCGTGGCGCGCCACGGTTTGGGCGGATCGTGCGGGATTGCGTAGGATGGTTGGGGAGCGCGCGAATCGGCGCGCGGCGCATCGATCGACCGGCGGGAGGGACGCACATGGCCAAGGCCGTGATTCGTGACGTGGCGGAGGCCGCCGGCGTGTCGACGGCGACGGTGTCGCGCACGCTGTCCCACCCGGAGGTGGTGTCGGAGAAGACCCGCCGCAAGGTGATGGAGGCCGCGAAACGGCTCAACTTCCAGACCTCGCGTTCGGCCATGGCGCTCAAGCAGGGGCGGTCCTACCGCATCGCGCTGCTGATCAACCAGCAGCTGACGAGCTGGTTCAACGCCTCCGTCCTGATGGGCCTCAACTCCGTGCTGCAGCCGGCCGGCTACGACATCACGGTGTACCAGGACATCGACGACGCGGAATCCCGGCGCGACTTCTTCGAGACGATGCCGGTGCGGGGCAACACGGACGCGGTCATCGTCGCGTCGTTCGACGTCGAACGGGGGCAGATCGAGCAGCTCAGGCAGAACGGCATCCCGCTGGTGGGCATCAACGTGCCGCGGACCGAGGGCTTCGACGCCTCGATCAGCATCGACGACGTGGCCGGCATGCACATGGCTGCCACCTACCTCATCAACACCGGGCACCGGCGGCTCGTGTACGTGTGCTCGACCACGATCCCGTCGATGACCTGCAGCACCGACCTGCGCGAGCAGGGGTTCATCCGCGCGTGCCGGGAGAACGAGGGGAGCCACGACCTGCAGTGGCAGGTGATCCACGTGCCGCGCAACACCGAGGTGACCAACGAGGCGCTGAGCAGCCTGCTCGCGCTCGACGAGTTCCCCGACGCGATCTGCTGCCAGGCCGACATGTTCGCCGTGCCGCTGCTGTACCGCCTGGCGCGCTACGGGCATGTGGCGCCGCGCGACTTCTCGATGGTCGGGTTCGACGACGGCACCTACGCCGAGGTCATGCAGCTGACCACGGTCCGCCAGCATCCGGAGACGATGGGAGTGGTCGCCGCGAACAAGGTGCTGGCCCTGATCAACGGCGACCATCTCGACCACCCGCATGAGACGGCCCCCATCCAGCTCATGCTGCGCGGCTCGGACTCGCCGCGCTGATTCCGCCTTCCCCCACGTGCCATGCGCAGCCGCGCGGCGCGCGCAACACGGCCGTGCCGCCGACGCCGATCGCGGCGACGTCCGACGGCACGGCCGCATCGCGGCCGGCGGCGGGGCGGTCACAGCCGCACGACCATGCCCTCCCACGGGGCCAGCGCGCCTGCGCTCGCCGACCGCGCCGCATGCTCCGGATCGTACGTGGCGATCAGCACGGCATCGGCATCGATCTCGCCGCCGAGCAGTCCGCGGCATTCGCTTGGGATACGGGCGCCGCCGCCGGTCATGTTGACCATGACCAGCAGCGTCTCGTCGCCCAGCGTGCGGGTGAACGCGTACACGGACTCGTCATCGGCATCCACCAGCGTCCAGTCGCCGGCGGCGACCGTCGGATCCTCATGCCGCAGGGCGATCAGCCGCTTGTAGAACGCATGCACCGACCGCGGGTCGTCCACCTCGGCGGCCGCGTTGATGACCTCGTGATTCGGGTTGACGGTCAGCCAGGGTTCCACGTCGGCGTCCGCCGGCATGAACCCGGCGTACTTCGAGGCGTCCCACTGCATCGGCGTGCGGGCGTTGTCGCGGCTCATCTGCGCCAGGCTGTCCATCATCTGCTCGTGCGTGACGATCCCCGCGTCGAGGACGCGCTGCCGGTACATGTTGTGCGACTGGATGTCCTGATACTGGTCGAGCGAGGTGAAGTGGGCGTTGGTCATGCCCAGCTCCTCGCCCTGGTAGACGTACGGGGTGCCGCGGTGCATGTGCAGCAGCAGGCCGATCGCCTTCGCCGAACGCGCGCGCGACTCCTCGTTCGAGTCGTCGCCCCAGCGCGAGACCACACGCGGCTGATCGTGATTGCAGAAGAACAGGCTCGCCCACCCGGCGTCGGCCACGGCCCGCTGCTGTCCGCCGAGCGTGGCCTTGAGGTCGGTGAGCCTCCACGGCACCACGTCCCACATCGACTGCTCGCCGTGGTCCACGTCGGTGTGGTTGAAGATGAACAGCATGTCGAGTTCGCCGTTTCTCGGGTCGGTGATGTGGCGGTTGCGCTCCGGGGTGATGCCCGGCGCCTCGCCGACGGTGATGAAGCCCTCGCGCCCGGCGAACACCTCGCGGCGCATCTCGGCCAGGTACTCGTCCAGGCGCGGGCCGTCCGAACAGAACGGGAAGGCGTTGGAGTAGCCCTCCGGGCCGAGCGGCAGCTCGTCGACCGAGGCGCCCTCCTCGCCCGGCAGCAGCCCGGCGGCGTCGTACGGCTTGGAGATCTGGGTGATGACGTCCATGCGGAAGCCGTCGATGCCGCGGTCCATCCACCAGTTCATCATGTCGTACACCGCATGGCGCACCGCCGGGTTCTCCCAGTTCAGGTCCGGCTGCTTGCGGGAGTACTGGTGGAGGTAGTATTCGCCGCGCCGCTCGTCGTACTGCCAGATGGAGCCGCCGAAGTACGAGCCCCAGCGGTTCGGCTCGGCCCCGGGCTCGCCCGGCTTGAATCCGGGCCGTGCCTTGCGCCAGATGTACCAGTCGGCGTGCGGGTCGTCCTTGTCGCGCGAGGCCTGGAACCACGCGTGCTCGTCGGAGGTGTGGTTGACCACCAGGTCCATGATGAGCTTCATCCCGCGCTCATGGACGGCCGCGATGAGCCGGTCCATGTCGTCCATGGTGCCGAACATCGGCTCGATGTCCTGGTAGTCGGCGATGTCGTAGCCGTTGTCGTCCTGCGGGGACCTGAACACCGGCGACAGCCAGATCACGTCGACGCCCAGGTCGGCGAGATAGTCCAGCCGGCTGATGATGCCGGGGATGTCGCCGATGCCGTCGCCGTCGGAGTCCTGGAAGCTGCGCGGGTAGATCTGGTAGACGACGGCGTTCGCCCACCACGGGTTCGGCGTCGCGCCGTTCGTGCGCGTCGTGTCGGGGAGCGATGCTCGCTGTTCGGTGGTCATGGCCTCGTCCGTCCTTTCTCGTCTCCGTGCCGCGCGGCCCGCCGGTCCGCCCGGTGCGCCGTTGCGTTCGGTCGGCTGGTATTGCAACCGATTTCATTTTGATATGGGTCGCCGAAAGCGGCTTTGCGTACGGTTGTTCATTGTAGGATATGAACGGCCATTTTACAATCGATTACATCCGAGGTATGCTGAAGCGAGCCGTGGGCATGGGTATTGCTGACGGTAATCGAAGAACAGAGAAGGAACATCCCTAAGGAGTTCAATGATGAACAGATCAGGTATGCGGCGGGTCGGGGCGGTGTGCACGCTCGCCATGCTGATCGGGCTGGCCGCGTGCGGGCCCGGCTCCGCGTCGGATGCATCCGTGACGCTCACCGTGTGGACGTCCCAGGAGGAGCAGTCGTCGCAGGACGCCTGGCTGCAGACCATGGAGCGCGCGTTCGAGGAGGAGCACCCGGAATACGACATCACCTGGAACAACGCCGTCGTCTCGTCCGCGGACGCGCCGACGATGATGCGTCAGGACCCGAGCGCCGGCGCCGACGTGTACGTCTACGCCTCCGACCAGCTCGGCACGCTGCTCGACGCCGGGGCCATCGGGCAGATGAGCCGCGACGCCGTCGAGCAGATCAGGGAGCAGAACGACGACGTGTCGATCCAGACCGTCACCGCCGAGGACGGCGAGATCTACGGCGTGCCGCTGAGCGGCAACACCTGGTTCATGTACTACGACGCGAGCGTGTACACCGAGGAGGACGTCAGGTCCTTCGACGCGCTGCTGGCCAAGGGCGTGGTCTCGTTCCCGATGACGAACTCGTGGTACCTGCCGGCCTTCTACATGGGCAACGGCAACACGATCTTCGGCGAGGACGGCACCGACGTGTCCGCCGGCGTGGACTTCTCGGGGGAGAAGGCCAGCGAGGTGACCGAATACCTGGTCGGGCTGCGCAACAACCCGAACTTCGTCAACGACGCCGACGGCGCCGGCCTGGCCGGCATCCAGAACGGCACGGTCGACGTGCTGTTTTCCGGCTCGTGGGATTCGGTGAACGTCAAGGAGGCGCTCGGCGAGAACTTCGGCGTCGCGCAGCTGCCGTCATACAACCTCAACGGTAAGCAGGTCCAGATGCGCGCGTTCGCGGGTTCCACCGCGGTCGCATGGAACCCCTACAGCGACCAGCCCATCGCCGCGTGCCAGTTCGCCGCCTTCCTGGGCACCGCGGAAAGCCAGCTGAGCCGATACGAAAGCATCGGCTTCATCCCCACCGATACCTCGCTCGCCGCCGATTCCGAGGTCGCCGACGACCCGGTGGCCGTCGCCCAGCTGGACACCGTGAACAACACGTCGGTGGCGCAGCCATCGCTTGCCGAGATGAACGACTTCTGGAAGCCGTGCGAGAACTTCGGCAAGGCCATCATCAACGGCGACGTGACCGCCGCCAACGCCGCCGAGAAGACCGAGGCCTGGAACTCGGCCTACGACTCCCTGAAGTAAAGGAACCACCATGAGCTTATCCTCCACCATCGGGCGACTCCGCGGCAGGTCCGCGTCGCCGGACGACGTCGCGCCGTCCCCGTACACGGTCCGCGCCGCGTTCCGCGACGGCGACGCGGCCACCCGCCTCTCCGCCGTCGTGCTCGGCCTGGGCAACCTGGCGCGCGGGCAGGTCGTCAAGGGCCTCGCCTTCCTCGCCGTCGAAATCGGCTTCGTCGTCTTCATCGTCCGCACGGGCGTCGCGAACATCGCGATGATCCCGTCGCTGGGCTGGCGCACCCAGACCAAGCACATGAACGAGCAGGGCTACTGGCTGTACGACCAGGGCGACAACTCGGTCATCGTGCTGCTGTACGGCGTGGCCACGCTGTTCATCATCGCGGCCTTCGTCTGGTTCTGGACGGTCGCCGTCCGCAGCGCCTACAAGGCGCAGAAGCTCAAGGAGCGCGACGGCGCCGCCCCGACGCTGGTCGACGACCTGCGCGCGTTCACGGACCTCAAGGCCCACGACCTGCTGCTGGGCCTGCCGGTCGCCGGCGTGCTCGGATTCACGATCCTGCCGACGCTGTTCATGATGAGCATGGCGTTCACCAGCTACGACTCCGACCACGTGCAGCTGTTCGACTGGGTCGGGCTCGAGAACTTCACCTCGATCTTCGGCCTGTCCGGCGAGGTGAACGCCGGGCTGTTCGGCCAGGTGCTGGCGTGGACGCTGGTGTGGGCGTTCTTCGCGACCTTCCTGAACTTCTTCTTCGGCACGTTCCTCGCGATGGCGATCAACCGCAAGACCATCCGCGGCAAGGGCTTCTGGCGCGCGCTGTTCTCGCTGTCGATGGCGGTGCCGCAGTTCGTGTCGCTGCTGGTCATGCGCACCATGCTCCAGCAGGAGGGCATCGTCAACCGCGTGCTGAGCGCGCTCGGATGGATCGACCAGCCGCTGCCGTTCTTCACCGACCCGACGTGGGCGCGCGTGACCGTCATCGTCATCAACCTGTGGGTGGGCATCCCGTTCACGATCATGCAGGTGACGGGCATCCTGCAGAACATCCCCGCGGAGCAGTACGAGGCCGCCAGGATCGACGGCGCGAACTGGTGGCAGACCTTCGTGAGGATCACGATGCCGTACATGCTGTTCGTGCTCACGCCGTACCTGATCACCACGTTCACCGCGAACGTGAACAACTTCAACGTCATCTACCTGCTGTCGGGCGGCGACCCGACGCCGGTGGGCGCGTCCGCCGGCTCCACCGACCTGCTGGTCACCTGGCTGTACAAGCTCACGGTGGATCGCGGCGACTACAACATCGGTGCGGTCATCGGCATCTTCACGTTCGTGGTGCTGGCGGTCGTCTCGCTGATCACGTACCGCAGCAGCGGTTCCTACAAGAACGAAGGAGGCTTCCGGTGAGCAAGGCAACCGCGGCCGTTCGCGCCGCCAACGGTGGAGGGTTCCTCCACGACCAGCGCAAGCGCCGGATCGCCGGCGACGCCGCCATCTACGCGATCCTGACGATCCTGGGCGTCATCTGGGTGCTGCCGGTGGTCTGGGTGGTGTTCGAGAGCTTCAACAAGAACACCACGCCCTACCAGGACACGTTCTTCCCGACCGAGTACACGGTGGACAACTACGTGCAGCTGTTCACGCAGACCGACGTGCTCGACTTCCCGCGCATGTTCATGAACACGCTGATCATCGCGGTCTTCGTGTGCGTCATCAGCGTGTTCTTCGTGCTGTCGGTGGCGTTCTGCATGAGCCGCCTGCGCTTCCGCATGCGCAAGGCGTTCATGAACATCGCGCTGGTGCTCGGCATGTTCCCCTCGATCATGTCGGTCATCGCCGTGTACTTCATCCTCAAGGCGCTCGGCCTGACCGAGGGCTCGGTGGTGATCTTCGCGCTAATCCTGGTGTACGCCGCCGGCTCGGGCGCGGGCTTCTACGTGATGAAGGGCTACATGGACACCATCCCGATGTCGCTGGACGAGGCCGCGTACCTCGACGGCTGCACGCGGCTGCAGGTGTTCACGAAGATCATCATCCCGATCTGCAAGCCGATGATCGTCTACCAGGCGCTGACCTCGTTCCTGACCCCGTGGCTCGACTTCGTGATGGCGCGCTCGATCGCCCGCACGCAGGACAACTACACGGTGGCGCTGGGCCTGTACACGATGCTGCAGCAGCAGTACATCAACGACTGGTACGCGCGCTTCGCCGCCGGCGCGGTGTGCGTGTCGATCCCGATCGCGATCCTGTTCATCATCATGCAGCGGTTCTACCAGGAGTCGATGTCCGGCTCCGTGAAGGGGTGATGCCCGGCTTCGGATGAGATGACTGCGGATGCGGCCTCCCGGACGACGTCGGGAGGCCGTTTTTCTTGTCGCGGGTCGGGTCGTGCGGCCGCCTCGGACCGTTCGGACGGCGCGGCGCCCGCCGGCAAGCGGGCGGACGGCTGGAGTGGGCACATCGGCGCTTCCGTAGGCACCCGCCTCCGCGCATGCCGCGCGGCGGAACCGCGGAATCGGCCCGATGCCGCCATCGCCCTCGTCGCCGTCTCGCGGCGGAGGTGCCTACGGAAGCGCCAATGTGCCTACCGTCGCGTTCCGCTGGGGGCGTTGTGCTCGAAACGCCATGAAACACTGATGACAACGTTTGCATTCTTTGCTACGATTTATCCAACGCCATACTGCTAAAAAGACGGCGATGTCTTGTGTCGACCGCTGTCATCACCGATTGCAACCATGCGAAAGCATGCACATCGAAAGGAGCCGGACATGACCCTCAACAACACCCATGCCGACTGGTGGAAGCAGGCGGTCGTCTACCAGGTCTACCCGCGCAGCTTCAAGGACATGAACGGCGACGGCCTCGGCGACATCGCCGGCGTGACCGACCGCATCGGGTACCTCAGGGACCTGGGCGTCGACGCGGTCTGGCTGTCGCCGTTCTACCCTTCCGACCTCGCCGACGGCGGCTACGACGTGATCGACTACCGCGACGTCGACCCGAGGCTGGGCACGATGGACGACTTCGACGCGATGGTCGCCGCCGCGCACGCCGCCGGCATGAAGGTCGTGGTCGACATCGTGCCGAACCACACCGCCGACCGTCACGCCTGGTTCCTGGAGGCGCTCGCCGCCGGGCGCGGCTCCGCCGCCCGCGACCGCTACATCTTCCGCGACGGCCGCGGCGAGCACGGCGAGCTGCCGCCGAACGACTGGCAGTCGATCTTCGGAGGCCCCGCGTGGGAGCGCGTCGAGGACGGCCAGTGGTACCTGCACATGTTCGCCAAGGAGCAGCCCGACCTGAACTGGAAGAACCCCGACGTGCACGAGGAGTTCAAGACCACGCTGCGCTTCTGGTCCGACCACGGCGCCGACGGCTTCCGCATCGACGTGGCGCACGGCCTGGCCAAGGACCTCGACGGCGCCTCGATGGCCGAGCTCGAGCACCTGGGCAGCCCGCTGGACGCCGACTCGCACGGCGGCGCCAACCCGCTGTGGGACCGCCCCGAGGTGCACGACATCTACCGCGAGTGGCGCGAGGTGTTCAACGAGTACGACCCGCCGCGCTTCGCGGTCGGCGAGGCGTGGGTCGCGCCCGAGCACCAGCATCTGTACGCCTCCGAGGACGAGCTCGGCCAGGTGTTCAACTTCGAGTTCGCCAAGGCCAACTGGGACGCCGCCGAGTTCCGCCTCGCCATCGACGAGGGCCTGGAGTCCGCGCGCGAGTCCGGCTCGACGACCACGTGGGTGATGAGCAACCACGACGTGCCCCGCCACGCCAGCCGCTACGGCCTGCCGCAGGTCAGGACGCGCTTCTACCACCAGCTCGCCGAGATGTGGCTGCTGCGCAGCGGCACGAACTTCATCGAGGACCGCGAGCTGGGCACCCGGCGCGCCCGCGCCGCCATCATGATGGAGCTCGGCCTGCCGGGCTCGGTCTACGTGTACCAGGGCGAGGAGCTCGGCCTGTTCGAGGTCGCCGACATCCCGTGGGACCGTCTGGAGGACCCGACCGCGTTCCACACCGACCACGGCCGCGCGTCGAAGGGCCGCGACGGCTGCCGCGTGCCGCTGCCGTGGGTCGCCGCCGACGAGCCGCAGCCCGCGCCGTGGGACGCGCGCTTCGGCGCCGGCGCGTCGTTCGGCTTCTCGCCGGCGACCCGCCCCGACGGCAAGCCCGCCGCGGACCCGCACCTGCCGCAGCCGCTGTGGTTCAAGGACCACGCGGCCGACGCCGAGGACGCGGACCCCGACTCGATGCTCAACCTGTACCGCCGCGCGCTCGCGTTCCGCCAGCGGATGCTCACGCCGACCGGCGACATCTCGATCCGTTGGATCGGCGAAAGCGAGTTCGGCGGGCGTGCGCCGCAGGTGGTGGCGTACTCGCGTCCGAGCGCCGACGAGGGCGGCGACCGCTTCGCCAGCGTCACGAACTTCGGCCCGGAGCCGGTCGAGCTGCCGGCCGGCGAGGTGCTGTTCGCCTCCGGTCCGATCGAGGGGCGCCGTCTGCCCGCCGATACCACCGTGTGGATGATGGTCTGATCCGTGGTTCGTCGCTGCGATGGCGAAGGCCGCGCACCCCGGAACGCCGGGTGCGCGGCCTTGGCCGTTTTGTGCGATCCGGGGCGTGACGCCCGCCGGCCCGCTCGCTACCGCGGCGGCGCGGCGGCGGAGTCGCGCAGGACGAGCTGGACCGGCGCGGTGACGTGCGGCTCGGCGGGCGTCTTGCCGTCGATGAGGTCCAGCGCCATGCGGGCGGCGAGCTGCGCCATCTCGCGCGGCCGCTGGCGGATCGTCGTCAGTCCGGCCTCGGCGGCGAAGTCGCTGTCGTCGAAGCCCACAATCGACAGGTCGTCGGGGATGTGGATGCCGTAGCGCCGCGCGCGGAGGAAGAACGGAATCGCCCACGAGTCCTGGTGGACGCAGATCGCGGTGGGCGGGTCCGGGCGGCTGAGCAGGGTGGTGAACGCCGCGTTGACGAAGTCGTCGCCGTGCTCGACCGCGATCGGCGTGCCGGTCACGCTGTCCAGCTCGTCGCACAGCTCGGTGAAGCCGGTGACGCGGCGGTACGAGCTGAACCGCAGCGGTGAGATCGACCGCTCGTACAGGTACGCGATCCGGCGGTGGCCGAGGGCGACCAGATGCCTCACGAGGATCTGGGACGCGGCGGTGTCGTCGATGCCGACCGAGGCGTCGAACCCGGTGGTGGCGGCGATGTTGATGCCGACGACGGGGATGCCCATCGTGCGCAGCCGCTCGGACTCCTGCTCGGTGATGTCGAACGACGAGACGATGATCGCGTCGGCGTTGCGGTTGGCCGGCAGCTGGTCGAAGAAGCGGGCGCGGTCGTCGTCGTTGTCGATGGCGTAGAGGGACAGGTCGTAGCCGGTCTCGTGCAGCACCGAGTTCAGCCCCTCGAAGATGCGCGCCGAGAACCAGTCGATGTGCCCGCCGGTGACGAGCGCGATGCGCAGGGTCTGGCCGTTCTTGAACGCGCCGGCGGATCGGGAGACGGAGAAGTTGAGCTCGTCGGCCACCTTGAGCACCTTGGTGCGGGTGCGCTCCGACACCAGCTCGGGGCGGGTGAAGGTGCGGGAGACGGTGGAGACCGAGACCCCGGCCTCGCGGGCGACGTCGTTGACGCTGGCTCTCATCGGCCCTCCTTGCGTGGTGCGGTGCGGTGGTGCGGTGCGGTTGCGGGACGGCGGCCGCGTGGTCCGGCATGCGGTCCGGCCGTGCGGCGGTCCGCGCGCCGGCCCGGTTCCGCCGCAGGCGGCGGCCGGACGTCGGCCCGGCGGCCTTCGGTCCGGCTGCGATCCGGCCGCGGCCGCGGTGCGCCCGTGTGCAACCGTTGCCATTGTATCGTGCCCGGACCGCGCCGACGGCAGCGAACCGGTTAGCTGCGACACGCCGAACGTCGGGGTTTTCGGGGGATATCAGGCGTATATAGTGTGAGCGTTAACGACAGCGGTATTGCAACGGGTTGCAATAAACTCAGTCAAATATCATCAAAAACATAGGAAACTCAAGGAAGCCACGGATGTCATATACTGGTTTCCGTCACTATTCATTCTTACAAAGGAGTAAGTGTCCTATGAAAATCAGACGCTTGGTAGCGGCGCTGATTGCAACCGGTAGCATCGTGGCGCTTACCGGCTGCGGCGCGGACCCCGACGCGCCCGTGGTCGACACCCAGGCCGACAAGGGCCTCGAGGTCATGGGCGACGCCGTGATCTACGACCCCAACCACCTGGTCAACGACGGCCAGCCGATCACCGTCGAGTACTGGACGTGGGGCAACGCCTCCACCGACCCGATCTACTCGATGATCGACGAGTACGAGGCCATCCACCCGAACGTGCGCATCGACGTCACCGTGGTCGCCTGGGACGACTACTGGACCAAGCTGCCGCTGTCGGTCAAGGGCAACAGGAACGCCCCGGTGCTGTTCAACGTCCACAACTCCTACGACGCGCTGATCCGCCCGCACATGGAGCCGTACGACATCGACCTCGGCGACCTGGAGGCCGACTACTCCTTCGTCGACACGCACGTCGACGAGAACGGCGACGTCAAGTACATCGACTCGGTGATCAACACCGGCGCGATCTTCTACAACAAGACGCTGTGGGCCGAGGCCGGGCTGAGCGACGCCGACATCCCGACCACCTGGGACGAGCTCATCGCCGTCGCCCAGAAGCTCACCAAGGTCGAGGGCAACACGATGGTCCAGGCCGGCTTCAACATCAACGGCTCGTACTCCGCCATCTGGCAGGGGCTGAACTACCAGAAGGGCACGCTGATGTTCCAGGACGACGGCACCACCGCGAACTACGACTGCGAGACCACCAAGGAGAACCTCGAGTTTCTGCAGAGCCTGTACGACGAGTACGGCATCGGCTCCGTCAAGTTCGGCGACGACCGCGACCTGAGCTTCGGCAACGGGCAGAGCGCGATGATCTACGAATGGGGCTCCTACGTCGGCACGCTGGCGACCAACTACCCGGACATCGACTACGGCGTGTTCCCGACCCCGACCTTCGACGACGACGTGCCGTTCGCCTACGACCGCTACAACGGCGAGTCGACGCCCGGCATCAACACCCACCAGAGCGACGAGCAGAAGGCCGTCGCGCAGGACTTCATCCGTTTCATCCTCGCCAACGACGACTACATCCGCCTGGCGTCGCAGGTGCTCAACTCCCTGCCCGCCAAGATCTCGCTGCAGGACGACGCGGACATCCTGGCCAACCCGATGCTGGCCGCCATCGCCCCGCGGCTCGACCGTCTGATCTGGCCGGGCCCGACCCCCTCCACGCTGGAGACCAGCCCGCTCATCGCGTTCGAGAACGTGCTGCAGAACGGACAGGACATCGACGCCGCCGTCGCCTACAGCCAGCAGCTGATCGAGACGGACATGGAGGACAGCGCCTTCACCTCGATGGAGGACCGCTATGCCCACTACGACGAGCACAACTGACCCTAAGGAGAGAGAAATGAGTGACGCAACCTCAGGGGCGACGCGCGCCGTGCGCCCCGGCGGACCGGACCGCGGCCCGCAGGCCGCCAGGGGCGAGGGCGCCCGGCGGATCCTCGGACGCATCTTCACGATGCGCAACATCGCCGTGACCGTGCTCGTCGTGTATTTCGCGGTGTTCATGGCCTACCCGATCTTCAGCGCGTTCGCGGGCAGCCTGCACAAGTGGAACCCGCTGGTCGACCAGTACGACTGGGTCGGCCTCGACAACTTCGTCAGCGTGCTCACCGACGGGCTGTTCTGGAAGGCGCTGTGGAACACCGCGGTGTTCTCGTTCTTCTCGATCCTGTTCCGCGTGGTCATCGGCCTGGGGCTCGCGCTGCTGCTGAGCTCCAAGCTGGTCAAGTGCAAGGACACGCTCCGCGGCCTGTTCTACATGCCGACCATCACCCCGCTGGTCGCCGTCTCGTTCGTGTGGATGTGGATGTTCGACCCGCAGTTCGGCATGATCGACAAGATCACCGGCCTCGACATCAGCTGGCTCAACGATTCCAAGTGGGCCATGCCCGCGATCATCATCATGACCGTCTGGAAGGACTTCGGCTACGCGACCGTGCTGTACCTGGCCGGCATCATGGCGCTGCCGACCGACGTCTACGAGGCGGCGCAGATCGACGGCGCCAACGGCTGGCAGACGTTCCGCTCGATCACGCTGCCGCTGCTCAAGCCGACCACGCTGCTCATCGTCATCACCTCGCTGATCTCCTACCTGCAGGCCTACGTGCAGATCCTCGTGATGACCGAGGGCGGCCCCGGCACCGACACCTACACCATCAGCTACCTGATCTACGACCAGGCGTTCGAAAAGTACAACTTCGGCACGGCATCGGCGATGAGCGTCATCCTGTTCGTGCTGACCGGCATCCTGACGATCCTGATGTTCCGGGCGTCGGGCGACAACACGGAGGCGTGACATGAGCAAGACAACCAAGAAGGCGCTTTCCGTCGTCGTGACCGTGTTGCTGTTCGCGCTGGCGCTCGTCACGATCGTCCCGTTCATCTGGATGTTCGTCTCGTCGTTCGCGCCCAACAGCGAGATCGTCAAGATCACCGGCGGCATCTTCCCGACGCCGAGCACGGTCGACAACTACGTGAACATCCAGGAGACGTTCAACTTCTTCCGCCTGTTCGCCAACTCGCTGTTCGTCGCGGTGCTCAAGACCGTCATCATCATCTACGTGAGCGCCGTGCTCGGCTACGTGTTCTCCAAGATGCACTTCCGCGGCCGCAACGTCCTGTTCGGCATCGTGCTGAGCACGATGATGCTGCCGTGGGCCGTCACGATCATCCCGCAGTACGAGATGATGGTGCAGTTCGGCTGGCTCGACACCTACCGCTCGCTGATCGTGCCCGGCCTGGTCTCCGGCTTCGGCGTCTTCCTGTTCCGCCAGTCCATCGGCTCGATCTCCGACGAGATCATCGAGGCGGCGAAGCTCGACGGCGCCGGCGACGCACGCATCTTCCACCAGATCATCCTGCCGATGAGCCGCAACAGCATCGCGGCGCTCGCGATCTTCACGTTCCTGTGGAACTGGGAGGACTACCTGTGGCCGTTCCTGATGATCACGGACAGCGACAAGATGCTGCTGTCCGTCGGCCTGAAGATGTTCTCCGGCCAGTACGGCACCGACTACGGCGGCCTGTTCGCGGCGACCTCGCTGGCGATCGTGCCGGTGATCATCGTCTACATGGTCTTCCAGAAGCAGTTCATCGCCGGCATCGCCACCGGCAGCGGCAAATAGCCGCGCCCGCGGGCCGCGCCGGACGTGGGGCCTCCCGCGTCCCGGCGCGGCCCGCCTGCCTCGCCTCCTGTCCTCGCGATGGGGGCGAGGCGCTCCGGCGCCGTCCCCGGCTGCGGCGGCGGGACGAACCGCCTCGCGTTGGGCCGCCCGTTCGCCCCGCCCGTCCCGACAGCGCGGCGGGTCGATGCAAACGTTTGCAATACAATGGTGGGTGTTCGCACCCCTTCAACGACACAAGGAGTCAGGCACCATGTCTTCTCAGGACTTCCAAGGATTCGACCGGTTCCTGCGCGGGCTGAACCCCGGCATGGACCCGGCCGCCACGCTCCGCGGCGAGCATTGGCGCATCGGCATCATCACCGAGTCGCTGATCCGCCTGGAATGGTCGGACAGCGGCGAGTTCGAGGACCACGCCACGCTGACCGCGGTCGACCGCTCGTTCGCGCCGGCCGGCTCGGTGAGCTTCAGCTCGGGCGAGCGCGACGGCATGCTCGTCGTCGAGACCCCCGCCCTGCGCCTGACCTACGACCGCCGCCCGTTCAGCAAGGAGGGCCTGAGCATCGTGGTCAAGGGCGTGCCCGACTCCCAGTTCAACACCTGGCACTACGGCGACGACCCGCGCGGCAACCTGCGCGGCACCGCGCGCACGCTCGACGAGGCGAACGGCGCCATCGACCTGGGCCTCGGCGTCGTCTCGCGCGACGGCTGGGCCGTGCTCGACGACTCCGCGACCAACGTGTTCGTCACCGAGCAGACCGGCGGCGTCGAACCGTCCGGCGGCGCGAACCCGTCCGGCGCCGCGGACGGCGAGCGTCCCGCCCCCTACGGCGGCTTCGGCATCGCCCCGCGCGCCCACGCCGAAACCGATCTCTACTTCTTCGGCTACGGCCGCCGCTACCGCGAGGCCGTGCACGACTTCCAGCGCCTGTCCGGCCCGGCGCCGCTGCTGCCGCGCTTCGCGCTCGGCAACTGGTGGAGCCGCTACTACCGCTACTCGCAGGACGAGTACCTCGACCTGATGGACCGGTTCAAGGCCGAGGGCATCCCGTTCACCACCTCGGTGATCGACATGGACTGGCACCTGGTCGACGACGTCGACCCGCGCTTCGGTTCCGGCTGGACCGGCTACACCTGGAACCGCAAGCTGTTCCCCGACCCGAAGGCGTTCCTCGGCGCGCTGCACGAGCGCGGCCTGAAGACCACGCTCAACGTGCACCCGCGCGACGGCATCCGCGCCTTCGAGGAGCCGTACGCCAAGGCCGCGGCCACCGTCGGCGTGGACGCCGAGGCGCAGGAGCCGGTCGAGTTCGACCTGACCAACCCGCGCTTCGTCCAGGCGTACTTCGACATGCACCACGACCTGGAGGCCGACGGCATCGACTTCTGGTGGCTCGACTGGCAGCAGGGCGGCGTGACCCGTCAGCCCGGCCTCGACCCGCTGTGGGTGCTCAACCACCTGCACTACTGCGACTCCGGCCGCGAGGGCCGCTGGCCGCTGACCTTCTCGCGCTTCGCCGGCCCCGGCTCGCAGCGCTACCCGGTCGGCTTCTCCGGCGATACCGTGATCACCTGGGAGTCGCTGAGGTTCCAGCCGTACTTCACCGCCACCGCGAGCAACATCGGCTACGGCTGGTGGAGCCACGACATCGGCGGGCACATGTTCGGCTACCGCGACGAGGAGCTGGAGGCCCGCTGGTACCAGCTCGGCGCGTTCAGTCCGATCAACCGCCTGCACTCCAGCTGCTCGCCGTTCTCCGGCAAGGAACCGTGGAACTTCCACGAGCCGGTGCGCTCCGCGATGGTCGACGTGCTGCGCCTGCGCCAGGCGCTCACCCCGTACCTGCACACGATGAACTGGCGCGCCGCGCTCGACGGCGATCCGATCGTCGAGCCGATGTACTGGGACGAGCCGAACAACAACGAGGCCTACCAGGTGCCCGACGAGTTCCGCTTCGGCACCGAGCTGCTGGTCGCCCCGATCGTCGACCCGGCCGACAAGGCGTCGATGCGCGGCAAGGCCGACATGTGGCTGCCGCAGGGCGAGTGGTTCGACTTCTTCGACGGCCGCCGCTACCGCGCCGACGATCCGGCCGGCCGCCGCATGCAGGCCTGGCGCACGATCGATCGCATCCCGGTGTTCGCCAAGGCTGGCGGCATCGTGCCGATGCAGTCCGATCCGCTGGACAACTCCAGCGAGAACCCGGCCGCGCTCGACGTGCTCGTGTTCCCGGGCGCGGACGGCGCGTTCACGATGCGCGAGGACTCCGGCGTGTTCGCCGAGGTGTGCGGCGAGACGGCCGGCGCCCGGCCGCAGGCCTGCGCCGAGACCGCGATGTCGTGGCGCTGGGACGAGGGGCGCGCGCCGCAGTTCGTCATCGAGGCGGCCTCGGGCAACACCGCGGTGGTGCCGGAGCGCCGCGACTGGACCGTGGTGTTCCGCGGCGTCGCGCGGACGGCCATGCAGGTGATCGTCGGCGGCGAACCGTGGGACGGCGACCTGCTCGGCACCACCGTCGTCGACTACGACGCGGCGACGATGAGCCTGAGCGTGCGCCTGATCGACGTGCCGACCACGGCCCGCGTGCAGATCCTGTTCCCCACGGGGCTGCCGCTCGCCGAGTCGCCGGCCGTGGAGGACTGCGAACGCGTCCTGTTCGACGCGCAGATGCTGTACTCGACCAAGGAGGCGGCGATGTCGCTGATCCGCCGCTACGGCGTCGGCGCGATCGCCGGCCTGCGCGCGCTGGAGCGCGAGCCCGCGGGGGAGAAGGACTTCTTCGTCTCGCATATGCCGCAGAGCGTGATGGCGGCGCTCGAGGAGGTGCTGCTCAGGAGCTGAGCGCTGCCGGCCGCGCGCCGGATTGCGTCAGGGCCCGCACGGGAGGCGAAGGTCGCCGCCCGTGCGGGCCCTTGCCGTTCAAGGGCTTGGCGACCGCCCCGCCCGCGCCGCGTAACTCCGCGCTCCCGATACGTAGTCATCCGTCGTTCATCGACGGTTCGGCTTCGGCGTCAACTATTCACCGCCGTGAGGTCTTCATGTCGCGTGCCCGACGCTTTGCCGGCCTAGCGTGACGACGTGGGGAATCCCGTGGGAACCTCCCCGGAGTCGGCTGTGACGAAGGTCGGAGCAGCCGGCCGCACCCGAATCCGACGAAAGAGGCAAGAAGTGAAGAATCACAAGGCTTTGAAGGGGGCGCTCGCCGCGCTCGTCGCCGCGGCCACGCTCGCGGGCACCAGCGGCGCCGCGTTCGCCGCCGAGGGCAAGCAGGCCGCCGACCTGGCGGTGCACGGCGGCGCCCAGCGCATCGAGGGCGTGTACGGCAACCAGAACGCCAAGAACGTCATCCTGTTCATCGGCGACGGCATGGGCGACTCCGAGATCACCGTCGCCCGCGACTACCTGCACGGCGCGAACGGCTCGTTCGACGGCCTCGACAAGATCGGCCAGCCGAGCTACGTGGGCGACCCCAACGTCGGCACCGGCCAGTACACCACGTTCTCGCTCGGCGCCGGCATCGAGGACAAGGGCGAGCCGGCCGTCACCCCGGTCACCGACTCCGCCGCCTCCGGCTCCGCCTGGGCCACCGGCACCAAGACCTACAACAACGCGCTCGACGTGGACGCCTACGGCAAGCCGCAGCTCAACCTGACCGAGCTGGCGAAGGCCGCGGGCAAGGCCACCGGCAACGTGACCACCTCCGAGATCCAGGACGCCACCCCGGCCGCCCAGATGTCGCACTCCACGCTGCGCTCCTGCTACGGCCCGCAGGGCAAGACCGACGGTTCCGACAACAACGCCGACGCGCAGTGCGAGCCCGCGCAGCTCAAGGAGAACGGCGGCATCGGCTCGATCTCCGAGCAGATGCTCGACACCCGCGCCGACGTGACGATCGGCGGCGGCGCCAAGTACCTGCACCAGACCGTGCAGGCCGGCGAGTACGCGGGCATGACCGTGTGGGAGCAGGCCGAGGCCATGGGCTACGACACCGTCGAGAAGGACGTCGACGCGCTCAACGCCCTGGAGTACACCGGCAAGCCGGTCCTCGCCCTGATGGCGGACGGCAACCTGCAGACCCAGTTCGCCCCGTCCGTGGCCACCAAGCAGGACCCGGCCAAGGACGAGAACCCGATCCAGTGCGCGGTCAACCCCGACTGGCTCGGCAACAAGAACGCCAACGGCAACTCCGCCTCGCTCGCCGACATGACGGCCAAGGCCATCGACCTGCTCGAGGCCAACCCGAACGGCCAGAGCAACGGCTTCTTCCTGCAGGTCGAGGGCGCCTCGATCGACAAGCAGGACCACAACGCCAACGCCTGCGGCCAGATCGGCGAGACCGACGACCTCGACAAGGCCATCTCCGCCGCGCTCGCCAAGGTCGACCTGAGCGAGACCCTGATCATCGTGACCGCCGACCACGCGCACACCAGCCAGATCGTCGAGGAGCAGCCGAACTACGCGCTGAGCACCGTGCTTGAGTCCCCGGTCGACGGCGCCAGGATCACCGTGGCCTACGGCACCTCGCCCGACCAGATGTACGCGAACGACGACGCCCCGAAGTTCGACGAGGTCGAGAGCTCGATGTCGCACACCGGCACCCAGCTGCGCATCGCCGCCTCCGGCCCCGGCGCCCAGCGCGTCATCGGCCTGACCGACCAGACCGACAACTTCTACACGATCGCCAACGCGCTCGGCCTGGCCAAGACCTCCGAGGAGATCGCAGCCCTGTCCGACGGCGCCGACGCCCAGCTCGTCTCCGACGCCGACGCCGATACCCAGCGCGTCGAGTTCTCCGGCTTCGACGGCGACGCGGCGGTCTCCTACACGGTGGCCGAGTCCGGCGACAACGGCGCCGTGATCGTCAGCTCCGACGACATCGCCAAGAGCGCGACCGACCCGATCTCCGGCGTGCGCGTGCGCACCGGCCAGACCATGAGCATCGACCTGACCGGCAAGCTCACCGAGGGCAAGTCCTACACCGTGACCATCACCGGCAAGCAGTCCGGCAAGGTGGTGACCAAGGAGTTCCAGGCCCCGGCCGACAGCGTCTCCGGCATCGTGCCGGGCGAGAGCGTCGAGAACCCCGGCGACAGCCAGGCCGACGGCCAGCAGTCCGGCGTGGCCGGCGTGCTCGGCCAGACCGGTTCGGCGATTATCGCGGCCGTCGTGCTGGTCGCGGCGCTGGTCTCCACCGCGCTCGCGCTCAAGATGGTCAAGGACCGTCGTCGCTGAACGTGGGTATGACCCCTCCGGCGGCGCCGGGCGCGGTTGCGCCGCGTCCCGCCGCGGAGGGCCCCATGCCCTGAACCGATAGAACCGAAGATGGGACGGGATGACCCGTCGGACGCCCTGCGGCATGTGCCGCAGGGCGTTTTTGCGTATGGGGTCGGTTCACGGGATTCGCCGGCTGAATCCTGTGAACCGGAGGCATGTGCGATTGAACATTCAGGCGGCGGACGCGACGGCGGCATCGGGGCCGCGTCGTCGCAGCGGACCGAAATGGTGTGAAATCGGTGTGCGGATGAACAGGAGTCCGGTTCACAGGTTTCATCGGGGCGAAAGTGTGAACCGGCCGGTTCGGAGGGTCGTATGGGGGTCTGTGTCGGGTGCTGGAAAACGTGGGGTAAAAATCGGGGGGTATTGCGAATTTGTAGAAAATGTTTTTTCTAAAAGAATTATATCGATAAAAGCGTGGGTAACATGGAAGGATAGGGGGTATAGACCGGGTGGTTTTCGGGGTGTTAGCATCTGGAATCGGTATGGCCACGTGCCGGGGTCGTCGGGTGCGCCCTGTCGGGCGGTGCGGATGGCCGGAGAAAGCACTCGTACAGGGAGAACGGAAACATGCACAAGACCTATCGGCGTCGACAAGGGGGTGTTTCGTTCAGGTTGGTCACGGCCGTCGCCGCCGTGGCAATGCTGGCCACTTCGGCGATCGCCGGGACCGCGTTCGCGGCCGATGAGACCGGCGGCGACCGGATCATCCGGGACGCGATCCAGGCCGATTCGCCCGACCCGGGCACGGCGCCGGCGACGTCGCCGCCGGCGCCGCCGGCAGCGCGCTGTTCGTGGTGCTGAGCCTGTTCGTCGCGGGCGCGGGCGTGGCGATGTACACGAAGTCGCGCAACGCGCGCAACGCGATGCGCGACTGAACGGCATGACGGCCGCCGTCGCGGTCCGGTCCGTGCGGGGCCTGCGCGGACCGGACCGGCCGACGGTTCGCTGAAAGCGCGTGGTCGGCACCTTCCGGCGGGGTGTCGGCCATCGGTGCGTGTGAAGCCGTATGTGGAGATGGCTGCCAGCGGATTTACAGCATAGTGACGGGTTTTCGTCACCTAACCAGTGAAACCTATGGACGCAAACGCGGAAAGTGGGAGTAGTTATGACACGTAACGCGGATACAGCAACATTCAGCGCCCGTGAGATCAGATATCTGCAGTCGTTGCCCGCCGTCGAGCGGGTCGCGCAGAACCGTATCCACTACACCGAGGAATTCAAACGCGACTGCATACGCCAGTACGAGGCGGGGGAGTCGCCCGCGCAGATCTTCCGGCGTGCCGGACTGGATTCCTCGCTGATCGGATACAAACGCATCGAGCGATGCATCGCTCGATGGCGGCGGTACTTCAAGACGGAGAAGCCCGATGGCGCGGTCAGGCGGCAGGGCGTCGGCGCCGCCGACGCGAGGGGCGGCATCGAACCGGTTGGGGCTGCGGCGGACGGCATCGGCTCCGGCGTGCCGGCCGAAGTCGGGTGCGGCGGTGCCGGTGGCGTCGGGCATGCCGGCGAAGCGGGCGGCGAGGCGCGGAAACGCGAGCGCGCGGAAGATGGGGGCGGCGCCGCGCCCGAGCGCGATGGTGCTGCGATCGGCTTCGAGGGTGGTGTCGTGAACGGTGATGCGAGCGGGGCCGTGGACGACGTGGAGTCCGGGGACGTTCCGGAACCGGACCGGCATGCCGAATCGTCGGGGCGCGGACGGACATCCGGGCATGCTCGCACGACCGGTCGTGATCGGGCGGGTGTGCGTGGCCGAACGGCCGGGGCCGAGCATGCCGGCTCGCGTGGCGGCCGCGACGGTCGCCGCGCCGGGTCCGCCGGGGACGTGCGCGTCGGACGGTTCGACGTGCCGGAGTCCCAGCGGTGGACGCAGCCGGTCACCCCGCCGGTCGGCCACGCGCGCAAGGACGACGACGAGCTGACGTCCATGGAGCTGTCGGCGCGGTATGAGCCGGCCGCGCCGGAGCGTGGCCGCGGGCGCGGCGACGCGGACATCTACGGCCTGATCATCATGCAGCAGGCCCGGCGCATCGACCAGCTCGAACGGCAGCTGGAGCGGCTGCGCGACGAGATGCGCCGCGGCGCGACCGCTCGCTGACGTTTCCGTGGCCGGGCTTGTCGCCGGCCGCATCTGATATGGGCGGGGCTCCTTATTATCACTTATCGCATAAGTGATAATAAGGAGCCCTGTTCGTATCACATTGACAGTCGGGGCGGGGTATGTCTTCTTCGCCGTGCGTTGACGCTTCGTTAACGCCGCCTCAACCCCGCCGCATAGTCGTCGAGCACGTCGATGATGCCCTTATGCTCCCACACCCGGTTGCGTCGCCCTCCGGTTGTCACGGTGAGTATGTTTCGTTCCGTCAGCGTGTCCAGACTGCGGTACGCCGTCATCGCGGATATGTGCATCTCCCGCATCAGATACTCGGCGTTGACGATCGGCTGTCCGACCAGCAACGGCAGGGCGCGCCATGCCGCCGCATCCGCGCGGATCCCGCGCAGGGCCGTCCTTGCCTGATTCAGTTGCGCGGCAAGATCGTCTACCAGTTTGCGACCGGAGGCTGCGGCGAAGCGGCATGCCTGGGCGAAACACGAGATGATCGGGGTTGCATCGCCCTGTCGGTAACGCTGCAATGCTTGGAAGTATCTGTCGGTGTCGGTGAGCAGCCCGGCGGATACCGGCGGCGTTGTGTGGGTCACCAGTCCCTTGTTGTGCAGCAGTGCATGAATCAGTGCCCGCCCGACGCGCCCGTTGCCGTCGGCGAACGGGTGGATGGTCTCGAACTGGGCGTGCGCGATGGCGCATTGTGCGATGACGGGGAGGTCGTCGCGCCGGACGAACTCGAACAGATCGGCCATGCAGCTCGGAACCAGGTCGGCCTCCGGCGCCACGTAAGAGGCGTGCCGCGGTCCGTGCCCGCTGCCGCCGATCCAGACCAGCTCGGTGCGGTACCGGCCCGCATATGGCTCCCATCCCTGCTGCGTGGACAGCAGCGCCCGGTGCATGCGCAGCACGTTGTCCTCGCACAGGTCATCTGCCAGTTGCAATGCCGACTCCATCGCCGCGACATTGCCGGATATCACGGCGGCGTTATCGTTGCGTTTGCCTTCGCCCAGCTCCTGGAGCGCCAGGGCCCGTGCACCGGCGGTCAGATGCTCGATTTGAGAGGACGAGGTCGATTCCGTGCGCAGCAGCACCGCGGACATCGGACCGAGCGTGCGTGTGTGCCGGTCGGCCGCGGCATGGTCGTCGCGACCTGCCGCGTCGTCGAACCTCCGGCCCGCATAGGCGTCGAAATCGGCGAGTCTGGCGGCGGTTTCCTCCAGGTCGGCGGCTATGTCGGCCGGGAAGACGATGTCATGGTCCGCAATCCGTGACGGTATCGCCGAACGGTACGGACCGGTCTCCTTGAGACGCTGCGTGCGTGACAGATAGGTCCCATCTCGGGGACGCCAGTACCCGTTGTGCCAAGCGGGGGCGGGCAGGGTGATGGTGGGGGCGGCGGAGCCGATATCCGATGTGGTCATAGTTTCTTATTATCACATATGCGATAAGTGATAATAAGGGTGATGTTTATTACCACTTATCCGCCGGTGAGGGTGATGTCGGGCGTGCTGTGTGCCGAGGCGGGGCGTCGCTGTCGCGGGCCCTCGGCGTACGCCGCGCGCGCTGGTGGTGCAGTTGCGTTAGCTGTAGTGGATTTGGAGGTTTGCGGACATCGATCTGCATTAGGTGAGGTGGGCTTTGGGGCGTACCCCGAGTATGACTGGCGGAATTCCGCGGGTCGTACTCGGGATATGGCGTTCCGGTGCCTCACGTAATGCGATTTGGTGTCTGCAAGGCCCCGAATTTGCTACGCGTAATCAAGAAACCACTCCGCGGGGCGGCAATCCTGGCCGCGAATTTGGGTATCGTGCGCCGGTTCTGATGGGCCCGGGAACGGGCCGGCACCCGCCCGTTCCCGGCACTTTCGAGCGGTGTGCCTGCGCGGCGCGGGGCGGCGCGGGATGACTGTAGGCCGGTGCGGTGTGAGTGTGGCCGGTGCCGGTCCGTTCCCCGGGGCTATCCGGTGTCCAAGGGTGGCGTCGGCCGTTTCCCGGGGGCATTTCGATGCCTGCGTTGACCCGGCATGTGAGACATCCTTGGAGCCGGGCGAGCGCCTTGGCATCCGGGGCGCACGTGAATCGCTCGGCCGCCACGCCTCTCGCGCCGCAATCCTCCGCGCCCTCGCCATATCGCCCAAAAATTCCCTCAAAACCGGGAATAATAACTTGCGTCCCAAAGTTGAGTGGTGTAGGCTCAAGTTTTGGAAGCACCCAGAACCTGGGCGAAAGACGTAACGACAACCGAACATAAAGGAGCGAAACAATGGGACGTGCAGTAGGCATCGATCTCGGTACCACCAACTCGTGCATCGCCACGCTTGAGGGCGGCGAGCCGACCGTCATCGTGAACGCCGAGGGCGCCCGCACCACGCCGTCGGTCGTGGCGTTCAGCAAGTCCGGCGAGATCCTCGTCGGCGAGGTCGCCAAGCGCCAGGCGGTCACCAACGTCGACCGCACCATCAGCTCGGTCAAGCGCCACATGGGCACCGACTGGACCGTCGAGATCGACGGCAAGAAGTGGACCCCGCAGGAGATCTCCGCGCAGATCCTGATGAAGCTCAAGCGCGACGCCGAGGCCTACCTGGGCGAGCCGGTCACCGACGCGGTCATCACCTGCCCGGCGTACTTCAACGACGCCCAGCGCCAGGCCACCAAGGACGCCGGCACCATCGCCGGCCTGAACGTGCTGCGCATCATCAACGAGCCGACCGCGGCCGCGCTGGCCTACGGCCTGGAGAAGGGCAAGGAGGACGAGCGCATCCTGGTCTTCGACCTCGGCGGCGGCACCTTCGACGTCTCCCTGCTGGAGATCGGCAAGGACGACGACGGCTTCTCCACCATCCAGGTCAAGGCCACCAACGGCGACAACCGCCTGGGCGGCGACGACTGGGACCAGAAGATCATCGACTGGCTCGTGACCGAGGTCAAGAACAAGTACGGCGTCGACCTGTCGAAGGACAAGATCGCGCTGCAGCGCCTGAAGGAGGCCGCCGAGCAGGCCAAGAAGGAGCTGTCGAGCTCGACCTCCACCACCATCTCGATGCAGTACCTGGCGATGACCCCCGACGGCACCCCGGTCCACCTCGACGAGACGCTGACCCGCGCCCACTTCGAGGAGATGACCTCGGACCTGCTGGGCCGCTGCCGCACCCCGTTCAACAACGTGCTGGCGGACGCCGGCATCGGCGTGGGCGACATCAACCACGTCGTGCTGGTCGGCGGCTCGACCCGTATGCCGGCCGTCAAGGAGCTCGTCAAGGAGCTGACCGGCGGCAAGGAGGCGAACCAGTCCGTCAACCCGGATGAGGTCGTGGCCGTCGGCGCCGCCGTGCAGTCCGGCGTCATCAAGGGCGACCGCAAGGACGTCCTGCTGATCGACGTGACCCCGCTGAGCCTCGGCATCGAGACCAAGGGCGGCATCATGACCAAGCTGATCGACCGCAACACCGCGATCCCGACCAAGCGCTCCGAGGTGTTCTCCACCGCCGAGGACAACCAGCCGTCCGTGCTCATCCAGGTCTACCAGGGCGAGCGCGAGTTCGCCCGCGACAACAAGCCGCTGGGCACCTTCGAGCTGACCGGCATCGCCCCGGCGCCGCGCGGCGTCCCGCAGATCGAGGTCACCTTCGACATCGACGCCAACGGCATCGTGCACGTGTCCGCCAAGGACAAGGGCACCGGCAAGGAGCAGTCGATGACGATCACCGGCGGCTCCGGCCTGCCGAAGGACGAGATCGACCGCATGGTCAAGGAGGCCGAGGCCCACGAGGCGGAGGACAAGAAGCGCCGCGAGGACGCCGAGACCCGCAACCAGGCCGAGTCCTTCGCGTACCAGACCGAGAAGCTCGTCAACGACAACAAGGACAAGCTTTCCGACGACGTGGCCAAGGAGGTCACCGACAAGGTCAACGAGCTCAAGGAGGCCCTGAAGGGCGAGGACATCGAGGCCATCAAGACCAAGCAGTCCGAGCTGATGACCTCCGCCCAGAAGATCGGCCAGGCGCTGTACGCCCAGCAGGGCGCCGCGGACGCCAACGCCGGCGCCGCGTCCGGCTCCGCCAACAACGGCGGTGACGACGACGTGGTGGACGCCGAGGTCGTGGACGACGAGGACAACAAGTAATCGAGGCAGGCAATCATGTCTGAGTTCAACAAGGACGATTACCTGAACGACCTGCCGGACGCCGACGACTTCGCGGACGCCTCCGCGAAGCCGGCTCCGGCCGGTTCCGGCCCCGCCGCGGGCGGTTCCGAGGAGCCGTCCGCCCCCGAAGGCGCCGCCGCGCCCGCGGGCGACGCCGCGACGGGTGCCCCGACCGACGCTTCGGCCGAGGCGGACGCCGCCTCCGGCGACCAGGCCTCCGATGCCTCCGCGTCCGACGCCGGTGCCGCCGGCTCCGGCGATGCGGCGGCCGACGACGCATCCGACGCCGCCCAGCAGGGCGACGACACGCTGACCCCGCTCGGCAAGGCCAAGCAGGAGGCGGCCGAATACCTCGAGGCGCTGCAGCGCGAACGCGCGGAGTTCATCAACTACCGCAACCGTGCGCAGAAGGAGCAGGAGCGCTTCCGCCAGCACGGCATCATCGACGTGCTCACCGCGCTGCTGCCCGCGCTCGACGACATCGACCGCATCCGCGAGCACAGCGAGATGGACGACTCGTTCAAGGCCGTCTCCGCGAAGATCGACAAGGCCTTCGAGAAGTTCGGCGTCGAGAAGTTCGGCGAAAAGGGCGAGGAGTTCGACCCGACCAGGCACGACGCGATCCTGCACCGGCCGGATCCGAACGCGGACAAGGAGATCGTGGACACCGTGGTCGAGGCGGGCTACCGCATCGGCGACCGCGTGATCCGCGCCGCCCGCGTGGTCGTCGCCTCCCCGCAGAACTGACGACGCTGGCGACGGCGACGCACGCCGCTCCGCCCCGGACGACGGGCGGCATATGCCATCGCGGCTGCTGTGCGATCGACTGCCGAAACGCAGCCGACCACACAGCAGCCGCGCACCATCCATCCGCTTCTGCGCCACAGGAGTTTCCACTGACATCGATGCTTATGAAAGGAGGCAGCGAGAATGGCAGAGAATGAATGGCTATCCAAGGATTTCTACAAGGTCCTCGGTGTCTCCAAGGACGCCACCGAGCAGGAGATCACCAAGGCCTACCGCAAGCTCGCGCGCCAGTACCACCCCGATCTGAACAAGACCAAGGAGGCCGAGGAGAAGTTCAAGGACATCTCCGAGGCGTATGACGTGCTGAGCGACAAGGAGTCGCGTCAGAAGTACGACGCGATCCGCCAGTTCGGCATGGGCGGCGCCCGGTTCGCCGGCGGCGCCGGGGGCGGCGGCTTCGACGCCGGCGGCTTCTCGGACATCTTCGGTTCGATGTTCGGCGGCGGCGACGGCTCGCGCATCCGCTTCCAGACCTCAGGCAACGGCGCGAACATGAACGACATCTTCTCGATGTTCGGCAACATGGGGTCGGGCGCCGGCCCGTACGGCGCCGGCGGCCAGTACGGCGGCTACCGGCAGGAGGCCCCGCGGCCCGAGCGCGGCGAGGACCGCAACTCCACGATCACGCTGACGTTCCGCCAGGCGGTCAAGGGCGCGACGGTCTCGCTGGGCGCCGACGGCAAGAAGTTCAAGACGCACATCCCCGCCGGCGTCAAGGACGGGCAGAGGATCCGCCTGGCCGGCAAGGGGCGGCCGGGCCGCAACGGCGGCAAGGCCGGCGACCTGTACCTGCAGGTCAACGTCAAGTCCGACGACCGCTTCACGATGCGCGGCCGCGATCTGGTGACGACCCTGCCGGTCACCGTCGGCGAGGCCGTCTGCGGCGCGAAGGTCGAGGCCAAGGACATCGACGGCAACCCCGTCGTCTTCAAGGTGCCCGCCGGCTCGTCCAGCGGCACCGAGGTGCGCGTCGCCGGCAAGGGCGTCAAGGCGTCGAACAGCGCCGGCGACCTGGTCGGCCGCGTGGAGATCCGCGTGCCCTCCAAGCCCGGCATGGGCCTGAAGCGCGCCGCCAAGGACTTCGACAAGGAGTCCGGCGACTTCGCCGACCAGCTCGCCGCGCAGCGGTGACGGGCGACGGGGCGATGGGCCCGTTCGCGGGCGCGCCCCGGCCCCTTCCGGGCCCGACCCGGAGCCGGGACGCACTCCGGCATCATGACAACCATCAGACAACGAATCGGCGCGGCGGCGCACGGGGCGTAAAGGAGGAGCCATGGCACGCATAGCCCAGCAGATACGGCGACTCTACGACATGTGCGCCACCGCCATCGTCACCGGCCGCGCCGATCTCGACGGCGCCAGCGAGGTCGGGTTCGACATCGAACTGCCCGTGTTCACGGTGGGCCGCGCGGCCGAACTGGCCGGCGTCCACCCGCAGACGCTCCGCCAGTACGACCGTCTGGGGCTCGTCGTCCCGCAGCGCACCGAGGGCGGCGCGCGCCGCTACTCGCTGCGCGACGTGTCCCGGCTGTCCCACGCGCAGCGGCTCAGCCAGGACGAGGGGATCAACCTGGCCGGCGTGACGCGCATCCTCGCGCTCGAGGAGGAGAACCGCGAACTGCGCCGGCAGGTCGCCCGGCTGCGCCGGCCGCAGGGCACGAGCGTGTTCGCCGCGGACGCCGACGGCGACATCGTCGAGATCCAGCAGGAGAGCAGCGCCCGCCGCTGGCGCCGCCAGATCAAGGTCGACCCGCGCGCGCTGCCGTCGCGCAGCACCCGGTACGGTTCCGCCGACGCCGCCGACCCCGGCGATTCCCAGGCCATCGTCGTGTGGGGCGTGCGGTAGCCGTCTCTTGCGATGCCCCGCGCGCCGACGGCGCTGATCGAGGCCGCGCGCCGGCCGCGCTGCGCGGCCGCACGTCGCGGACTTCTGGTGAGATGGAGACGACGCGAATCGACATGACGGGACGCGGACGCGGCTCGATTCCCGAGAACCGGGCGTCACGGGCATACCGGGTCGGCACCCGGAACGTGACGCCCCGGCGACCGCCGTCATCGACGCCGCGGACGACATACATACGGCGCATACATACCGACGCGAGGTGAGGCATGGAACTGAAAGCGGTGTTCTGGGACCTGGACGGCACCCTGATCGACTCGGAGCCGTTGTGGCACCAGGGCGAGATCGTGCTCGCCCACGCCAACGGCGGCGAATGGACCGAGGAGGACGGCTGGGCCGGCTCGGGCACGCCGGTGCCGGACGTGGCCCGCCGCATGATCGCCAAGGGCTGCACGCTGAGCGTCGAGCAGATCGACGTGCGGCTCAAGCGCTACGTCTTCGAGGCCGAGCAGGAGCGTCTGCCGTGGATCGACGGCGTGCTCGACGTGGTGCGCTCGCTCAAGGACGCGGGCGTTCCCTCGATGCTGGTCTCCACGTCGCCGCGCCCCATCGTCGAGAACGTGATGCGCCAGGCCGTCGGCCTGTTCGCCGGCTACGTATGCGGCGACGACCCCGTGGCGCACAAGCCCGATCCCGCTCCGTACCTGGAGGCCGCGCGGCGCCTCGGCATCGCCGCGGAGGACATGCCCGCCACGATCGTGTTCGAGGACTCGTCGTCCGGTCTGCGCTCCGGCGTGGCCTCCGGGGCGACCGTCATCGCGCAGACCGGGTGGATCCGCACCGACACCTCCGGTCTGGGGCAGTACACTTCGATCGATTCGTACGCGGGCGTGACCGCCGAGACGCTGGACGCGCTCGTGCGCGAACGGCTTGGGCGCTAACTGCATTAGCTGTAGCGGATTCGAGGGTCTGCGGACATCTATCTGCATTAGGTGAGGCAATCTTTCGGCCTACCCCCGGGTATCGGCCGCGGAATACCGCCGGTCGTACCCGGGGGTATGGCGTTCCGGGTGCCTCACGTAGCGCAGTTGGGTGTCTGCAGACCCTCATATCTACCGCACCTAGGCAAGGAACATCGATGTACTTGCCCGCCGGCCGCCCCGTGGACTCGGCCCACAGGTCAGGGCATGCGGTCCGCTCGATCACATCCGTGCCCGGGCACAGGCCTTGAGCGAGGCGTCGGCATTCGGGCTTTCCGCGACCGCGCGGAACACGGCCTGCGCCTCCGCCGGATGGCGTGACGCGAGATCGACGACGCCCAGATTGTACAGCGCGCGGCAGTCGCCGTTCGCGGCGGCACGCGCGTACCAGCGTCCGGCCGCGGCATGGTCGCGCGCCACGCAGCGCCCGCCTCGGAAATACAGGTTGCCGAGAAACCGCATCGCGGCGCCCGCCCCCGCATTCGACGGCAAGTGCCGCACCGGCACGGAGAACGCCGGCACCGGGCCTCCCGCCGTTCGAACGTCCGGTTGCACCATGCGCAGCCGTTCCATCATCTGCGCCGCCGACGGACGCTCCGAGGCGCGCGGCCGCAACGCGAGCCGGCACAGCTCGTCCGCCCACGACGGCATTCCGGGCACCAGGTCGGACGGTGTCTGGACCAGTCGCGGCGGGTGCAGGCCGCCGGACGTCTCGGACCGTGGCATCCTGCCGGTCAGCAGCTCGAACATGAGCACGCCGGCCGAGTACACGTCGCTGCGGTCGTCGACCGGCTCGCACCGGCGCTGCTCGGGCGAGGCGTACTGCCCGCTGCCGACCTGCTGCCCGACGACCGTCATCGCGTCGCCGTCGGTGCCGAACGAGCGCGCGATGCCGAAGTCCATCAGCCTGACGCACCCGGACTCGTCGATGCCGATGTTGCTCGGCTTGACGTCGCGATGCACGAACCCCAGCCGGTGGATCTCGGACAGCCCCTCGAACACCTCGACCATCAGCCGACGCACGTCCTCGGGGCGGAACGTCGGCGTCCCCCCGTCCAGGTGCATTAGTTCGTGCAGCGTGTGGCCACGCACGTACTCCATGACGTAGTACGGCGACCCCGCGGCGTCCGTGCCGATGCCGTACAGGGCGGGCACGTGGTGCGTGACGCCGGCCAGCGCGAGGATGCGCTGCTCCCGGGCGAAACGGCGGCGGAACATCTCGTCGTCGCGCAGGTCGGCACGCATCTGCTTGATGGCCACCTCGCGGTCGTACAGGAACGTGTCGCGCGCCAGCATCACCCGGCCCATGCCGCCCTCGCCGAGCCGGCGGACGATGAGGTAGCGGTTGTCGAACATCACCGCGGTGGGCGGGGTGGGCGCGGAGCGTTGGACGTGCACAATGTGCGGGTTGGACGTGGTGGGCTGATTCGCCGGGCCATCCGCCGGGCCATTGCTGGGGACGTAGCAGGCGGTGGGCCGGTCGTTGGCGTGTGCGGTGGTGCCGGTCATGGCTGTTCCTTTCGATGGATGGGTGGGCATATGGGGCGGTGGGTGGAAGCGCGGCCGGGCGTCGGCTCTGCGGCGCGGCTCGTCCTGCGGCCGGTCCTGCGTCTGGTCCCGCGGCGTGGCCGGCTCTGCGGCGCGGCTGGCCGTGCGGTGCGTCTGGCCGACGGCCTCGCCTAGAACCCCGCGGTCACGCGGGCGATCGCCTCGGCCGCGCGGACGACCAGGTCGCCGATCCACGCGACGACCTCGCCGAACCACGCCGTCACCGGCTCGGCCACCGGGGCGATTACCGGGCCGATCACCGGCGCGAGCGTCGCCTCGCAGGCCTCCGCCAGCGTCGCCCCCATCGGGGAGACCCACGCCGCGGCGACCAGCCAGACGACCATCGTGCAGGCGCACAGCAGCCGCGGCGCCCGGATGCGGGCGAGCAGCCACGCGCCGACCACGACCACCGCACCGACGATCCACGCCGCCAGCCCCGGCACGGCCAGCGCGGCCTCGATCAGCGTCGCGCCTCCGTCGGCGCGCAACGGCATGCCGAGGAACGCGGCGCCCAGATACCGGGCCACGGCGATCGGCACGACGCCGGTCGCGCAAACCATGACCGCCAGTGCCGGCGCGACCATGCCGCCCGGCCCGGACGGCGCGTCCAGCGCGGTCGTGTCGCCGCCCACGTGGCGGAACGGCGTGCGCCACGGCGCGTCCTGCATGTCATGCATGCCGTAGGCGGTGAACGCCGCCAGCGCGGCCATCAGCACGGCCATGATCCACTGCCGCGCGTCGGAGGCGTCGGCCGGGGCGCCGAGCAGCGCGAGCGCGGTCAACGTGTCGACCAGCGCGATCAGAATCAGCCCGTCCGAGGTGTCGTGCGCGGCCTTGGGCGCAAGCAGCAGGTGCGCGACGATCAGCGCGATCTGCGCGACACCGAGCGGCGTGGCCTGCGCCGCGACGGCCCATTCGGCGATCGCGAGCAGCGGTTCGGGCAGGAACCAGAGCCATCCGCCGAACACGGCGACCACCCACAGCATGGCGAGCACGGCAAGGCTCAGCGCGCTCGCCGTGGCGACCAAGAGGTACGTGCTCTGCGCGTCGTCCAGCCCCGGCCGGCGGTCGGCGGCCGACCCGGCGGCCTGCCCGGCGGCGCCCCGGCCGCCGGCAGGTCCGGCGCGGTGATCGTCCGCATCCGCCGCGCCGCCGAACACGCGCCGGAACACGTCGGCGAACATCTCCTCGGTTCCGAGCGTCGTATCCGCCGCGTCGCCAGCGCCTGCAAAGCTCGCGGCCGCCCGCCCGGCCGCCCGCGATGCCGCCGTCTCGCGGAACGTCAGGTGCGGCATCGCGTCGAGTACGCGGCGGACGTCCGCGCCGACGCCGGCGTGGTCGTAGACGGTGACGGGCGCGTCCGCAGCATCGAGCACGGCGCGGGCCATCCACAGTTCGTCGGTGATCGTGGCGGCGGCGTCCGGAACGGCCGATCGTGCCCTTGTGCCGGCCGACGACGCTGCGGCCGACGCAGACGCCGCCGACGGCCGCGACGACGGCCCCGACGACAATGGCGACGACAACGACGGCGCCCCCGTCGCGCCGGGCGCGAACCTGCCGATCGGCCGATCCGCCACCTCGCGCAGCGGCAGCGCCGGGCAGGTCACGACCGCCCGGTCGCCCTGCACCGCCGCGATGACGCACAGCGACGCGTCCGGCGCGCCCGGGCACAGGCCGCGCACCGTAGTGCCGCCGGCGTCCCGCGCCGCGTCGACCAGCAGCAGCGTGATCGAGGTGGTCATCGGGATCCTCCTTTCTTCCCATCGCACGAGCCGCCGCGGAACGCGTGGTACAGCTCGTGCATCGTGGGCCGGTCCTGTGGGTCCTCGGCCAGCGCGCCCTGCAGTGCGGCCAGCGCCTCGGATCCGCCGGCCGCGCGGACGGCGGCGCGCTGCGCGGCGCTGCGCACGCGCCGGACGGTGGACGGGAACGGCTCGCCGCAGGAGCACAGCCGCAGCACCAGCAGCGCGGCCTTGTAGACGTCGGTGCGTTCGGTCTGCACCGTGGCCATCGCCCGCGCGAACCGCCGTTCGTCCTCGCGCCGCGCCTGGCCCGCGCGGCGCTGCCACATAACCGACTCCGGCACGTCGAACCCGGGCGTCGTGCCCTGCGCGATGCCGCAGCCGCAGCCCTGGCGGCGGTAGGTGTCCACCTCGATGAACCCCACGTTCGCCAGCGCGCCCTGGCGCCGCTCCGGCACGTAGGCGAGCACGTTGCGCAGGCTGATGTCGCCGACGACGAAGCCGAGGCGGTGGACCAGCGAATAGTAGGCCAGCAGCTGCGTCACGATGCGGGCGCGGCCCTCGTCGCCGAGCGGGTGCAGTCCGTCGCGTACCAGCATCGCGTCCTGCGACGGGTCGCGCACCCAGCGTTCCAAGTGCGCGACCTCGGCGTCGCGAGCGTTCGGGCCGCCGAGGAAGCGTGCGTCGACGCGGCGCTCGACCACGCCGACCGTGCCGTCGTCGGCGGCGACCGTCGCCAGCGGCCAGGCGGCGTGATGGTCGAGCATGCCTCGGATGCGCGCGCCGTCTGGTCGCGCGCCCAGCCCGTGGTAGGCGCCGACCAGCTGCTCCAGCGTGAGCAGCGTCGCGGTCTCGCGGCCGCGCATGGTCCGCGTGGGCCGGTAGCGCTTGTAGACGAGCCGGTCGTGCCCGTCGACCCGCATCGACTCGGGCAGCAGGTACACCGTGGCCTGCGCGCCGCGGCTGAGCCGGGTCAGGTCGTCGGGATTCGTGCGGGCGAGCTGCCGCAATGTCATTGCGCCCATACCATCACCACCGTCCGGTCGTCGTGCGATTGGAACTTCAGATACGAGGCCGCGCGCAGCAGCTCGTGCGGGGCGACCGGCCGCGACAGGCGCCGCAGCAGGTAGCCCGCGGTCGGCGTGGAACCGTCGGCCATGTCGTCGCCGATGCCGTCGGTGGTGAGCATCAGCGCCTGGCCGCCGCGGCCGATCGTGCCGGCGACGATGCGCGGGTAGCCGGCGCCCGGGTCGGCGGGCAGCGGGCGGATCGCGCTGGTCGCGAGGCCCGACTCGTCGCCCTTGGTGGTGCCGAGCGGCAGGACGCCGTGGTCGGCGTCGAGCAGGAACGCGTAGCCGTCGCCGGCGAGCGTGGCCCGCACGAACGTGGGCGTCTCGGCTTCGGCGTCGACGACGAGCACCTCGGCGGTCGTGCCGAGCAGGGCCGCGTAGGTGGAGTCGTCCGGTCCGGGGTGCGATGCGCCGGTTTCGCGGGCCGGCGCGCCGAGCAGCCGTGCGGCCTGACGGCGCAGCGCGTCGCGCGTCACGGCGGTGACGGCCTGCCAGTCGAGCGACTCCGGGGTCGCCCCGCCGCGCAGTTGGTCGCGTACCGCGGCCGTGGCCGAGCGGCAGACCACCGAGGCGCCGATGTGCGAAAGCCGCGCCTGGGAGGCGCCGTCCGCCACCGTCGCGATGATGTGGCGGCCGGCGCGCAGCAGGCCGGCCGCGTCCTGCCGCGGGCGGCCGAAGTCCTCGTGCGCGAGGCCGCGCAGCGAGGCGTAGGCGGCGGTCACGCCGTGGTGTTCGACGATGTCGAGCGCGACCGCCGGGCCGCTGGTCGCCGCCTGCCGCTCGTTGACCGCGCGGCGGTGCGGCAGCGCGTCATCCGTCGCATGGTCGGCCGCCGCGCCGGGTGTGGCGATGCGGTCCGTGCCGGCGCGGTCGCCGGTGCCGACGGTGGTGATCTGGGGCGCCGCGGGGCGCACCCAGCGCGGGCGGGGTGCGGCGGCGGGCGATGGTTGCGGTGCGGTGGATTGGCGGGGTGCGGCAGATTGGTTCGGTGCGGTGGGCTGGTTCGGTGCGGCGGCGGGCTGGTACGGTAGCCCGTTCGGTGACGGTTCGCCGGCCGGATCCGTCGCGTCGCGGTCCGTCGTCGCGTTTGCCGTTGTGGGGGCGGCGGTGACGACGCGACTGATGGCGGTGCGGTCCGGGGGCCGTGTGCCGCCGGTCATCGCCGTGGTGCGCCGACGCTCGGTCACGGCCTTCGAACGCGGCGGGAAGGCCGGGGGAGCGGGCGGCGACAAGGGCGACGGCTGTGCGCCTTCCACACCCTCTACACAATGTGCATGCTGGGAGCCGTCCCCGATGCCCGGTATTTCGCCATTGGAGGGTCGTGAACCTTGTACACATTGTGCGCGGGGCGAGAGGCCGTCGCGTTCGTTGCCGCCATCAGCGCTGCCGTCGTCAGCGCTGCCGCTATCTCTGCCAGCAGCATCAGCAGCATCATTAACATCATCAGCGTTATCAGCGTCATCGGCGCCGTCGGCCCGCCGCCGACGCTGGACGGCCGAGGCGGCCGCGGACAGCGCGACCGCGATCAGCAGCCCGGCCGCGGCCGGCGCGATGGCGAGGATGGCGCCCATCCAAGGTTCGATCATGTCGTTGCTCCCGGTGTCGTTGGGGGGCAGCAGCACCTCGCGCGGAACGGCGAAGGAACGTTGCCCCCGGTGTCGTGGGGTTGGGTTGAGGGCCGTCGGCGGCGGGCCGGCGACGGCGTCAGGACAGCACGTCGTAGTCGAGCACGTCGAAGGATTCGGGGATCGCGCTTTCGTCGATGATCGGCGCCTGCTCGTCGTCCATGCCGGTGCCGAGCCCGATGATCGTGCCGTTCATCAGCTCGACCAGGTCGACGATGGACGCGGCGACGTCCTTCGGGTCGCGCGCGATGAGCACGCTGCCGCGGCGGTTGCGGTACTTGGCGATCTTGTCCGGGGCCACGTCGCCGACGCCGCAGGTGATGAAATGCGGCGCGAAGCGGAAGGCCGGGTCGGTCAGGCGGCGCCACTGCTCGTCGCGCTCCTCGTCGTCGTCATTGGGGTTGCCGTCGGTGATGAAGAAGACGACCGGGCGGTGGATGCCCACCTTCAGCCCCGACAGCCGCTCGTGCCGCTGCAGGCGCCCGGGCAGCTGCTCCAGCTCGGTGCGGGCCGCGCGGAACGCGGCGCCGTAGTGCGTGCTGCCGTCCGCGGTGAACTTCACGTCGCGCTCCTCAAGCTGGGAGAGCAGGCCGGAGGCGCCGATCGGCAGCAGTACGTGGGCGTCCGTGTTGAACTCGATGAGCCCCACGCGGGTGGACTGATCCACGGTCGGGAACTCGCGGCCGATCCTCGCGAGGTTGGGGACGATCCGCTCGGCGATGCGCAGCGGGCAGGTCTCCTCGTCGCCGCGCAGCATGGACGGCGAGGTGTCCTGGATGATGAGGAACGGCGAGAACGTGATGTCGTACAGCGTGGATCCCATGGCGTGCTCCTTGTCTGGTCGTGCTCGGGTGCGTCCGGTTATGCCCGGTTGCGCTTGGTGGCGTCCGGTCGCGCCCGGCTTGGTTCGGACCTGCCGGCGGTCGGTCCGCCGGCGTTGCCGCCAGTCAAGCAGCATCGGGTCCGGGGGTGCTCCGGGTGGCGATGCGCGCCGTGTCCCCACGGTGTTCCCCGCACGTTCCCCGGTGCCGCCGCGGGGGTGGAACATCGTGCGCCGGCGTGGCGCGAAGCCCGTAGTATAAGGAATTGGGCATGGATCGAGGGAGCACCATCATGGCAGGCGACGGACGGCGGAAGCGGGCCCGGCGAGGCGACGCGGGGCAGTACTGGGACATCGAGGCGGTCGGCTACCGGCTGGTCGCGGCCCTGCTGCGCCCGATCCGCGACGACGCCGACATCCACCACCGCCAGTGGTCCGAACCGGACCGGACGACCGGAACGGCCGATACCGCCGAAGCCGCGCCCTACGATGGCGGCGAGGCGCCTGAGGTGGAGAAATCCCAGCCGATACGCCATGTCGAGCGCCAGGCCGACGCAGATACGCCCAAGACGAAAGCCGCCAACGACACGACGCGAAACGTGGACATATCGACGGGCGAGGCGGACGGCACACGCGACCGCTATGTGCGCAGCAAGCAGCAGATGCTGCTGGAACGCATGATCGGCCCGTGCTTCGCCGACGGCTCCCCGGCCGCGGTCCCGTTCGGCGCGACGCCCGGCGACGACCACTCCGCCGCCTCCTACAACCACGCATGGTCGTCATATGGCGCCGGCGATTTCGACGCCTGGTTCTGGCAGGTGCTCAACCGGTTCGACAGCGCCGAACGCGCCCGCATCGTCGCCGGGCTGTCGCACAACATCCCCGGCGTCTCCGCTTCGACCGCCTCCGGCATCGCCCCGCTGACAGGCGCCGCCGCTCCGGCCGGCGCCGCCGCGCCCGCCACCCGCGAGCCGCGCATCGCCGAATACTCCGCGGTCGACTGCCGCTACGAGCCGCCGGCCATCGGCATCGCCGCCCCCGCCGGCTCCGATGCCGCCTCGGGTCACGCCGCCGGCGCCGCCGATACCGCCAGCGCCGCAAGTACCACGACTCCCGCCGCCACCCAACCCTCCGGCTACTACGCCAGCGCGCAGGCGCTGCTGCACGCCGACCCGCTCGTGTCGTACCGCCCGTGCGAGGGACTGGCGTTCTATGGTCTGTCGCAGTGGGACGAGGCGCGCGCCGCGGCGGCTGCCTCGCCGGACGGCGTCGCCCGCCGCCGGTTCTACGGCGTGCGCGGCATCGGCCCGCACCACGAGCTGATCCTGCGCCTGCGCCCGATCGGCGGCCTGCGGCTGCTGCCCGGCGACCGCGATATCTTCCCGTTCCCGTACGCCGACGAGGCCGAGGCGTGGAAGGCGGACGTGGGCGAGCGGCTCCGCGACGACGCCAAGGCCCGCTACATCGGCCGGGGCAACTATCTCGACTACGCGCTGTGCTTTCCGTACGCGGCGGCCGCCTGGCTGTCGCGCGTGCAGTACCGCGACGACCCGGCGACCGCGTGCCGTGCGCTGCGCGAGGCGCTGTGCTCGGCGACGGACGTGTTCGACGCCGGCGAACGCCCGGAAGACCTGCCGCTGTCCGGCGACGCGCTCGCGCTCGCGGCCCTGGTCGCGCAGGCGATGGTGCGGCTGTACCTCGACCGCTCGCCGTCGGGAGGCGACGGCCACGGCTTCGGCCGCGCGCTCGCCGACTGCGCCGGCATGGCCGATGCCGACGCCGACGCGGTGCCGGCATACCTGCCGGACTATCTTGACGGCGTCGCCGAGTGGGGGCGGACCATTCCGATGCGTCGTCCGGACGGCAACGACGACGCGCCGACCTACGACACCGGCTTCGTGTACCCCGCGTTCGTGGGCGCGAACCCGGTGGCCTGGCTCGCCGACTCGCTGCGCGCCGGTGAGCCCGCCCGCCGCGGCCTGTTCATCCGCGCGAACGCCGGCATGGGCAAAAGCACGTTCGTGCGCGGCCTGGCCTACGCGCTGGGCGAGCTGCTGCCGAACGAGTACCGCTCCTCGCGCAACCGCAGCCCGGTGCGTTCGGGATTCGTGCGCTACATGGCCGAGCAGGTGGACGCCGTCCGCTGGCGGGCGATCGAGTCCGGCGGACTGATACCCGTGGTCGTCGCCCAGCGCGACGTGCCGTACGCGGCCAACGCCGCCGAGGCGGGGGAGCGCGAAAGCGAGTGGTACCGCTCGTTCGAGCCGCTGCGCGAGGGGCCGCTGGCGCCGGACGACTTCGTGGACTTCCTGTACTCCCGTCTGCCCGACGAGATGAAGACGCGCATGTACGCCGACCGCGGCCGGCACGCCGCCGCCCGGCACGGCCTGGACGTCTTCGACGCCTTCGACGGGTTCGCCGCGTCACCCGATGCGCCGTCCGCCGCACCGTCTGCTGCGTCGCGCGCCACGCCGTCTGCCGCGGTGCCCGTCACACCGTCTGCTGCGTCGCCCACCACGCCACCCGCCGCGCCGCCGCCCGCCGAACTGACCGGCGTCGCCCGCTTCCGCGCGCTGCTCAAACGGCCGGACGCGCTCGTGCTCATCGACTCGGTGGACGAGATCCCCTTCCGATGCCGCGGGCACTTCCTCGACTCGCTGTCGCGGCTGATCGCCAGCGGCGACTACGCCGTCGGCCGCTACGTCATCACCAGCCGTTCGCTGGGCGGCGCGGAGGAGGCGGCCGTCGACCGGCTGTGCGGCGAGGGCCCGCGCGCCGAGTTCGCGCCGTTCGACGAGACGCGGCAGCGCCGGCTGTTCTCCATCCTCAACGACGCGTACGGCGGCACCGCCGCCGCGGGCTTCGACGCGATCCGCCGCACGCCCGGCTTCGACGCGCTCATGGGCAACCCCGGCATGCTCGCCGCGATCGTGGAGGAGCTCAAGAAGCCGGGCGCCGACGCGTCCGGCGGCACGCTGGCCAATCAGTGCCTGGCCAACATCGAGCGCATCCTGCCCAAAACCGGCGGAGCGATCCCAAGCTGCGACCGCGTCGCCATCGCGCACCTCGCCTACGACGCGATCGTGGCCGACCGCATGCGCTTCGCCGACGGCGCCGAATGCCGCGCGGCGAACGGACAGGGCGAGTTCATGCGCCCGCGCTTCCTTGAGCTGTTCAACCGGTACCGCGAGCAGGACGGCGGCGACCGCGCGCAGTCCGAGGAGGCGCTCGACCGCACGATCTCGCGCTGCGGCATCTTCCGCGAAAGCGCCGACACGATCCGCTTCGAGTACGAGGGCATCAAGGCGTACTTCGCCGCGATCTGGCTGTGCCGGCAGCTCGACGGCGGCGCCGACCCCGCGGTCGTCGACCGCTTCCTGGCCGGCAACGGGCACGAGAGCGTGGCCGTGGTCGTCGCGGCGCTGTGCGTGTTCCAGCGCATCGAGGTGGCCGTCGGCGACAGCTCGGCCCTGCGCGGGTTCTACCGGCATGTGGTGTTCTCCGCGTTCGCGCGCGACGACTACCGGCACACGTCCGGCGTGGTGGGCGCGGCGAACGCCCAGCAGGTGCTGCGGCTCATGCCGGTGTTCGACTTTGGCGGCCCGGTGCGCCAGCCCGAGCCGGTGCGCACCTGGCGGGCAGGGCTCGACCGCTTCCTCGTCCTCGCGGCGCGCGGCGCGGGCGTCGGTGTCGGCGGCGTCGGAGCCGTGGCGGGTGGCGTCGGGACCACGGCGGCCGGGGCCGGCGGCATCGGCGTTGCGGGCGGCGGGATTACCGGCGTGCCCGACCCGATTACGGGCGTCGGTACTCCGGGAATCGCCACCAGGCTCGGCGCGCCCGGTCCCGCCACCGGATTCGGCGTGCTCGACGCCGCGATCGGCACCGGCGCGTCCGGTCCGGGCACGACGATCGGCGCATCTTCCGGCACGTCGGCGTTCGGCGCCCCGTACGGCGGCGGTTCCTACGGCGATGCCCCGTACGATCGCGGCGTCTATGGCAACGGTCCGTACGGCGACCCCCACGGCGGCTCCTATGCCGGCGGCCGCTACGGAAGCGACCCCGGCGCCGTCGGCCCCTACGGCGGCGACCCGCCCGATTCCCCGGACTTTCCCTACGACGGGCCGTCCTATTATGACGGCATGATCATCCGATGACGCGACCAAGGAGTGCCATGACCACCGCATACGCAGACTCCCCGCAGCCCGTCGCGGCCCCCGACGCCGACTCCGCCCGCGCCCGCGAGGTCTGGACCGCCATCAAGCGGCGCGTCAAGGCCGAATACCGTCGCGTGTTCGCCAGCGACGACGAGGGCGACGAGCCGTGGATGATGCAGTACGCCGTGCGCAACGGCGCCGACGCCGCCACGATCCGCGTGGTGTACGAGCCCGACGTGCACAGTGTGCAGATCCGCGTGATCTACCCGTTCGAGATCCCCGCCGACACGCTGCCGTTCGCGCAGGCGTACGTGTGCGCGCAGGCGTATGACGCGCGCTTCGTGGCGCCGCGGCTCGCCGACGACGGCGAGATCATCTGCGGTTGCGTGGTCCCCTTCCGCCCGCAGGACGAGTTCCCGCTGGAGCTGTTCTGCGAGCTGCTGCGCATGGCCGCGCACGTCGGCCTGCGCCACTACGGCCGGCTCCGGGCGTACGCGGAGGGCGAGCTTGGCGACGACGAGGTCGCGCGGTTCCTGGAATGGCTGCCGCAGGCGCGCGCGCTGCTCGAACGGCGGGCGAACGGGCAGCAGGAGGGCGGACGGCATACGGCTGGGCGGCATACGGACAGCCAGCATATAGCCAGCCAGCATATGGCCGAATGGGACTGACATGACGCGACTGTCGCAGCTCTACCGCCGCCTGGCCGTCGGCATACCCGAGATCGCGCGTCCACGCGCCGCCCGCCGCCTGGCCCGCGACGCCACGGTCCGCTGGTTCCCCGACCCCGACATCCGCTTCCCCGTCGCGCTGGTTCCGCAGTCGCCCGCCGCCGGGGCGCGCCCCCGCGGTACCTTGTCCGCTGACCAGGCCGCCCGTCTCTCGGCCATCGCCGACCTCATCGGCGCCATGCCGGCCTCCGCCCTGCCCGGCGACGATGCGCCGCACGCCGGGGTGCCGCATGCGCCTGCGTCGATCGGCGTTCCGCGCGCAGGGGGCGCCGGGCCGGCCGCGCTCGCCGACGGGTCCGTTCCGTCCGCCGGCGAGCCGACGCGGGAACCGCGCCGCAGCTGCACGGTCGTGGAGTTCCCCGACTCGCTGTCCGCGATGGTGCCGTTCCTCCGGCAGTCGCTGGTGTCGCTGCTGTGCGCCGAACCGGACGCCGACCTGGACGCGGCCGATCTGGCGCGCCTGCGCCGGAGGTTCTTCGCGCCGCTGCGGCTCGCCCCGCCGCCGGCCGACCCCGAGACCGAACCCGTGCTGTACGTCACCGGCGAGGCGCTGTGCCGCGAGGGCAGCGGACGGTGGGTCGTCGACGCCGACCTGCTGGCCCGCTCGGCCCGCACGCTGGCGGACGCGCCGCTGCAGCCCGCCGACCTCGACGACATCGAGGCGTCCGCCACGCGGGACTGCTCGGTCTGCATCGTGGACTGCACCGGACGCAATGCGCGGGTGCTGTCCCTGGCGACCGCGTTCGGCATGATGCAGTGGACGATGGCATACCGCGAGGGCTTCAAGAATCTGATCATCCTGGTGGACCGGCCCGACGGCGCCGCCGACGTGGGCCGCGATCTGGTCGACCGTATCCGGCGCGGCGGGTTCCCGGGCATGGAACACGCGGATGCGCGGGTGCTGGCGCTGGAGCCGATCGCCGACGCCACGGCGCTGGACCGCTTCGCCGACGTGTGGTGGCAGTGGTTCGGCATGGGCGGGGTCAGTGACGGATTCCGCCACGAACTCGACTATCTGGTGCGTCAGTTCGACCTCATGCCGTCGGCCGCCGCCACGGCCGGGCCTGATACGGACGGCGGGTCTGCCGGCGGTGCCGCCGCGGCGAACCGCATGACCGCCGTCGACGGCGCCGGCCGTGCGGACGGCGGAGCGGACGCGGCCCCGGGCCCGGACGACGGGGCGAGCCGCGCCGAACGTCGCGCGGCCGCGGCGGCGGGCGGCGACATCCTGCTCACGTTCGCGTCGCTGCTGTGCGACGGCGTCTACGTCGACGACCTGTACGAGTTCGTCGAGGCGATGGACGCGCGGCTGCTGCGCGGCGGGGAACGGCGTGAGCTGTACGCCGCGGTGACGCGGCTGCTGCACGGCTACCGCGCCGACAACGCCGCCGGACCGTCCGGCGCGCCCGGCTTCGGCCGCCGGTGGCGCGCCTGCCGCACCGAGGCCGAACGTTGGGCGCAGGCCGCCGACGAGCCGGCCGGAACCCCGGAACGCCGGCCGTTCCCGCGCTACCTCGACTGCCGCCTGCAGGAGCTGCCCCGGACCGCGCTGTACCGCGAACGCACGGTGCTGTCGCCGTTCTCGCTGTGCTTCCTCGCCAAGGCCGTGGTCGACGCGACGTACGAGACCGGCGACGGCGCCGCGGTGCCCGTCGACGTCGTCGCGATGCTCACCAACGACCTGTCGTCCGAGCAATGGCTCACGCTGGTGCGATACGTGCTGCGCATGATGCTCGGCGTCAAATCCCAGCAGCGCGAGGGGCAGGCCCGGCTGCTGCTCGAGGCCTGCTACCGGGCGCTGACCGCCGGAGACGGCCGCCGGCGCAACGGGTTCGACGAGGCCGAGCGCCGCGACGGCCGGCTCGTCGCGCCCGCGCTGGTCGAGCTGTCGCTGGAATGCGACATGAACCTGTCCGGGCGCTGGTTGGCGATGTGGCGGGACTTCTTTCTGCACGGGCTGACCGGCCGCCGCCAGCCGCGGACCATCGAGGCGGTGCGCCGCGAGGCCCGGCTGGTGCCCGGCAACCTGCGGGCGCTGCGGCGCATGGCGGAGGCGTGCTTCGCCGACGCCTGCGCGCGGTACGGGCGCAGCGGCGACGCGGCCGACCTGGCGGAGGTGCAGAACGCCGTGTGGATGGAGCTGGTCGCGCGCGACGGGGACGGAGCGGCGGCGGAGGTCGCCGACGAGCTGCGGCGGGCGCTGCGCGATGTGGACGCCGACGGGTGCGATGGTGGTGCCGGGGGCGTCGGCGGCGCGGAGAGCGATGGCGGCGCGGGTGCTGGGCTGGGCGGCTGGGGCCGACGGCTGCACGCGATCCATCTGATCGATTTGGCGGCGTGGAGCGCGCGCGAGGGCATCGACCTGCCGTATCGGATGCCGCGCGCCGTGGTGCGGGCGTGTCTGACGGACGCCCGCTACGTGGACGCCGTGCTCGCGGCGCTGGCGGTCGGCGGCAGTGGCGACGGTGAGGATGACGCCGCGCCCGATCCGTGGTCGCGCGCGCTGTATGCGGCCGCCGCCGGCCCGTTCCGGCAGCTGGTGCTGCGCGGCATGTTCGCGGCCGACCCTGGGCGGCTGGACGCCGTGCTCGCGGGCGCCTGCAACCGGCTCGCCGGTCTGCGCGTGGCCGACGGCGTCGTTGTCGAACCGACGGCCGCGCTGGCGGCGATGAGCGTGTTGGCCAGCGCGCTGTACGCGCAGGCCGACGCGGCGTCGGCGGGCGAGCCGTCGACGGGTGCGGCCGCGGTACCGGGCGGTGGCGCTCCGCAGTCGTCCGAAACGCTCGACCGCGTGCGCGCGGTGTGGCAGGCGTGCCTGGGGCGCGGCGCCGATGGGACAGGTCCGTCGGGCAAGCTGCGCATGTACTGCCTGGTCGTCGGCTACTATCTGGGGTTCATCCCCGAATCCGAGCGCGACCGGATGCTGGCGACGATGCCGTTCCGCCGGATCGGCGCCGACGAGCGGATGCTGTGCGCGGCGTTCCAGCGTCTCGAATGCAGCACGGACGTGACGGACGCGGCGGCTGCGGACGCGGCGGAAGCGGCGGCGTCATGCCCGCGGAATGCGCCGGACGCCATCCGCCCGACGGAAGCCGACGACGCGACCGATATGGCGGACGCCGCGGATGCCGCGGACGCCGCCGGCGTGCCGGGCGCAGGGATGTGACGGGCCTGTAGGCGTGCCGCCGGGCTGACAACTTCCCCCGACCCCGGTAATATGGAACAAGCCCCTAAACGGAACCCGACGACGCAGTGCGCCGATACGCAGTGGTGTCGGTTCGCATGACCAAGGAGTCGCCGTATGCACATCATGTTCGTCTGCACTGGCAACATCTGCCGTTCCCCGATGGGCGAGCTGCTGCTTGCCCGGTACCTGGCGAACACGACGGTGCGGGTGTCCAGCGCCGGCACGCGCGGCCTGCCGATGCACCAGATCGACCCGTCCAGCGCGCGTCTGATGGACAGCGTCGGCATCAACTCCAGCGGCTTCCGCTCCCGCCGCCTGACCCGGCAGATGGCCGAGGAGTCCGACCTGATCCTGTGCTTCGAGGCGAGCCAGCGCAAGGACATCGTCACGCTCGCGCCGGCCGCGGTGCGCTACACGTTCCTGCTCAACGACTTCGCCAACATGTGCGAGTACTGCGCCAAGAACGGCCTGGTCAAGGGCCTGACGATCCAGGAGCGCCTCCGGTCCGTCATCGACGCCTCGTCGATGATCCGCCCGATGCTGCCCGCCCCGGGCGACATCGAGGACCCGCATGGCAAGGAGTTCGCCAAGTTCCGCAAGGCCGCCGACCAGACGAACCAGGCCATCCGCACGATGCTGACCAGCATGCGCAAGCACTACCGCGTGGACGCGGCGCCGGTGCGCCAGCAGATCACCCGGCAGGACTTCGCCTCCGCCTGGTGAGGGCGCGGGGCGGACGGTCGGAGGCGCGGCCGCCGCGGTGTCGTGCGTGGCGAGTCGGTTCCAATCGGCTATTGGCCGTCACGGATACGGAGGCAGTGTGTCGCGGTCCAAGCGGGCGTCTGTGTGACGGCCGTACGTCAGTCGCCAGCCCGCCCGTTTATGCGGATTCTGTTCGGATGCGTTCCGGCGCGGCCCGGCTTGCGGCGCTTCCCCATGCCGGTGTGCAAGAATGACCCCGAACCATGGTGAGGGGGTTGTGGTGTACGACGATTTTGACCGCTTCCTGTCCGAGTTCGAGGAACCGGACGACGACGGCGCGCGCCCGCGTCCGCGCTCGCATGCGCGCGGCGGCGGGGTGTCCGAGTTCCCCGACACCGACGCCGTCGGCTCCGGTTCCGACGCCGCGTCCGCGCCCGCGCACGTCCCGGCCGCCGCGCCGCGCCGCACGCCGGCGCCGTACAACCGGGCGGTCCGCGCGCTGACGGCGCTGCTGTGGCTGGCCACGCTCGTCATCCTCGCCGTGATGGTGCTGCGGATGACCCCGAACTGGCTCGACGGCCGCCGATACATCCCGATCGCGGTCGCGTTCGTGCCGTGGATGGCCGTGCTGTCGGCCATCGTGCTCGCCATCGCGCTGGCGATCCGCAAGCGGGCGCTCGCCGTCGTCAGCGTCGTGTGCCTGCTGGTCCAGCTGTGCTGGCATGTCGGCTACCTGTATCCGCGCGAGGCGCTGTCGCCGGCCGCGCGCGCCGCGGTGCAGTCCGCGCAGGTCGACACCACCGACCGCTACGCCCGGATCATGACGCTCAACACCAAGAACGGCTGCGCCGACGCGGAGCAGATCGTGCGGACCGTGCGCGACGAGCATGTGGAGGTGCTGGCGTTGCAGGAGGTCAGCGCGGATCTGGTCGACCGGCTGAACGCGGCCGGCATCCGGGAGGTGCTGCCGTATGCGACGGTCGCCTCGCCGGCGGCGAACGACAACGGCGGCGTGAACGGGCTGTGGAGCGCCGCGCCGATGAGCGACGCGACCGGCGACCTGATCCCGATCGAGGCGTCCAGCATCCCGGCCGCGTCGATCGACTTCGGCGGCACTGCGATCAGGTTCGGCTCGGTGCATCCGTTCTCGCCGCGCCCCAGCAACCAGGGGCTGTGGGACCGCGGGCTGGGCGCGATCAGCCAGCTGCGCGGCGACGAGCACACCTTCGTGCTGATGGGCGACTTCAACGCGACCTGGGACCATGCGAGCTTCCGCTACCTGCTGGGCGACCGGTTCGTGGACTCGGGCGAGAACGCGGGGGAGTGGTTCCACATGACGTACCCCGCGAACAAGACGCTGTTCGGCGTGATCCCGGTGCCCGCGGCCGTGGAGATCGACCACATCGTGCACGACAGGGGCGTGGTCGTCGGGGATCTGGATACCGTGTCGATCGCCGGCTCGGACCACAAGGCGCTGCTGGGCACGCTGGAGGTGCCGGGGGAGTAGCGCGGGCGCACTGACGATTCCGGCAAGTTGTCTGAATTGGTTATTGGCGCTGGGCGGAATGGCCACGTTTACTTGATGCTGTGGCTGTTCGATTGATTGATGGGGTTCCTTTTGTTCGGATAATCGAACAAAATGGAATGTTCGATTTTTCGAACATGAGGGTGCGTGATTTTGCGGTCCGTTATTGGGTCCATTGGTTAAGGTCATCGTCGCAGTGGGGGCTTGCCGCGTTGACATGGTGGCTACATAATTCGTTATGCGGTGTGTGCTTGTTATGGTCTAATCCATGAAGCGGTACCACTGGTGGAGAAACGACTTTTCTGGTAGATTTGTCTTCGGTAAAAGCCACCATTGCCTCTCTTGGATGCACACCAGGGTGGCATTTTTTATCTGTTGTGCAATGCCGGATGATTTGTGCCTGGCCGGTAATATTTCGGGGCGACCGCGCCGGAAACGCGATCACCCCGGATGATTGTGCGTTGCGATTCCACGACGGGATACCGCCGCGTTTCGTCATTACTCGCCTTGATTCGCTTCGCCCTCGTTCTCGTTCGCGGCGGGAACCTCCGAGGCCTTGCGGCGGCCACGCTTCTTCATCGTGCCGGCCTTGGCGTCGTTGATGTCGAAGATGATGGCCTTGTCGTCCGGCTGGCTGACGCCCTGGATGGAGCGGTAGTCGATCTCGTCCTCGGAGGGGTTGTGCAGCTCGAAGAACGAGCAGATGGTGACGAGCACGGCCGGGGCCTTGATGCTGACGGAGCCGGTCTGCTTGTCGGCAGGCTTGCTGAACTTGATGGCGTTCTCCTCGTCCGCGGAGCAGGCCTGGATTGCGACCTGCTTGGCGGATTCGTTGACGAGCACGCGCACGTGCGAGGGGTAGCCGAGCTCGGCGGCGGTGGCCTTGTTGAAGCGGATCGCGGCGCTGGTGATGGTCATGACGGCCTTGCTGGCGGGTGCGGCCAGCGAAATCTCATGAAAACCCTGCAGGGAAGCCATGTGCAATTCCTTTCGATATTTGGATGGGTGTTATGTGTTGAATTATATGGCGCGTATTGGGCAAATTGCTGAAGCAATGATTCGGCAATAAGACAATAAATATTATGCGCTAGATTGATATGTGATGCAATTGCCGGTGGTATTGCCTGAATGAAATAACTCGAATTAATGTGATGTTGTTTGCCGATAGTGGTGACGTTTGTGTGGTCGACCAGTATTTTTGCTCGGGTTTGCGTCGAATATGGCGATTATGACATACGCGCCGTCGTATGTGTCGGGAATCTGAGGCGTAGTTGCATTACGTGCGGTAGATTCGGCGCGCTGCGGACATCGAATTGCCTTACGTGAGGTTGGGTATACGCGATGCGCCGGGTATGGATGGCGGTATTGCGCCGGATCTATCGCCGGTATCCCGGCAAAGTGACCGCACGTAATGCAGATGGATGTCCGCAGGCCCTCATATCCGCTACACATAGCCGACAACATGGCCCTCCTGTGCTCGCGTACCACCCAATACCGGTATTCCGTGCGGCCGATCGCTGTCGTGTTGTTCTCGTGTGGTTCCTCGTCCTAAGCGCCACGTCGTCCGCGGCGGCGTAGGCGCGGGGCGGTCTTCCGGTGAAAGGCATGGGGTGACGAGGGCATCGAAGTCAGGCGCAGGCATACGAGGGTATGCGCTGAATTGCAGCCCAATGCCGGCCGGTTTGTGAGAAAGCAGTGAAAAGTAAAGCGGCTGGAAGCGACGCCATTCCCCCTTACTGTGAACGCTGTGATTAACGTGAGTGGGTATGCCGGCTTGTTGCCGGGGGCAACATGAGGGACTGCCCTACGGGGTACCCCGTATGACCTGGGGGGTATGTATACTGAACCAAGCGTATGAATCGAAGGAAAGAAGGGCCTTGATGTGCGTATGTTCGTCTGATAAGCGCCGTTATGTTCCTTCTGTGGTGGGCCGTCGGGACGCGCAACTGTAGGCGCGGTCGGGCCTGGAGGGGAATGTCTGATGAAGGGTATCGTTCTTGCCGGCGGGTCGGGCACGCGGCTGTATCCGCTGACGTCGGTGACGAGCAAGCAGCTGCTGCCGGTGTATGACAAGCCGATGATCTACTACCCGTTGTCGGTGCTGATGATGGCGGGGATCCGGGACATCCTGATCATCTCGACGCCGTCGGATCTGCCGAATTTCGAGCGGCTGCTGGGGGACGGCTCGCAGTACGGGGTGAGCCTGTCGTATGCGGTGCAGCCGTCGCCGGACGGCCTGGCGCAGGCGTTCGTCATCGGCGAGGAATTCATCGGCGGCGACGCGTGCGCGCTGGTGCTGGGCGACAACATCTTCTACGGCAACGGGCTGAAGAAGCGTCTGCGCGCGGCGGTGGAGCGCGCGGAGCGTGAGGGCCGGGCGACGGTGTTCGGCTATCACGTGGACGATCCGGAGCGGTTCGGCGTGGTGGAGTTCGACGAGGCCGGCAACGCGGTGTCGATCGAGGAGAAGCCGGCGCAGCCGAAGAGCTCGTACGTGGTGACGGGCCTGTATTTCTACGATTCGCGCGTGTGCGAGTACGCAAAGCGGGTGAGGCCGTCGGCGCGTGGAGAGCTGGAGATCACCTCGCTGAACCAGATGTATCTGGATGACGGCAGCCTGTCGGTCATCACGTTGGGACGCGGGTTCGCGTGGCTGGACACGGGCACGATGGAGAGCCTGTACGAGGCGGGCGAGTTCGTGCGGTCGGTCGAGCGCAGCCAGGATCTGCCGGTGTGCGTGCCGGAGGAGATCGCGTACGAGAACGGCTGGGTCGGCGTGGACGAGCTGCTGGACGCGGCCGAACGGTACGGCAAGTCGCTGTATGGCAGGCATCTGCGCAACGTCGCCGAAGGCGGAATCGTGAAGGAGGAGCGGTAGCGATGGGTGAGGTGTTCGAGCCCCGGAACATTATTGTGACTGGTGGTTGTGGGTTCATCGGTTCGAATTTCGTGCATTACGTGGTCGACAACCATCCGGACGTGCATGTGACGGTGTTGGATAAGCTGACGTATGCGGGCAATGTCGAGAATATCGCGGGCCTGCCGTCGGATCGTGTGGAGCTGGTGGTGGGCGACATCTGCGACGCTGAATTGCTGGATCGTATTGTGCCTGGTCATGATGCGATCGTGCATTATGCGGCGGAGTCGCATAACGACAATTCGATTGCGGATCCGGAGCCGTTCCTGCGTACGAATGTGGAGGGCACGTTCCGCCTGCTGGAGGCGACCCGCAAGTATGGGGTCCGGTATCACCACATTTCCACGGATGAGGTGTATGGCGACCTGGCGTTGGATGATCCGGCCAGGTTCACGGAGTCCACCCCGTATCATCCCTCGTCGCCGTATTCGTCGACGAAGGCGGCGTCGGATCTGCTGGTGCGCGCCTGGACGCGCACCTACGGCCTGAGGACCACGATTTCGAATTGCAGCAACAATTATGGTCCGTTTCAGCATGTGGAGAAGTTCATCCCGCGTCAGATCACGAACATCCTGACGGGCGTGCGCCCGAAGCTGTATGGTGACGGCCGGAACGTGCGCGACTGGATCCACACCGAGGACCACAGTTCCGCGGTGTGGATGATCCTGACCAGGGGCCGTATCGGGGAGACGTATCTGATCGGCGCGGACGGGGAGCGGTCGAACATCGATGTGCTGCGCGCGATTCTAGTTGCGATGGGCAGGTCGGAGGATGATTTCGACTGGGTCAAGGACCGTCCGGGTCATGACCGCCGGTACGCGATCGACGCGACGAAGCTGCGCACGGAGCTGGGCTGGATGCCCAAGCACACGGATTTCGCGTCCGGTTTGGAGGACACGATCCGCTGGTACACGGACAACGAGGCGTGGTGGCGTCCGGCGAAGGCCGCCACCGAACGGAAGTACGCCGAGCAGGGACAGTGAGGCGCGTCATGGATTTTGAGAAGGATCTGAGGGTTTCGGAGACGAATATTCCCGGTGTGCTGGTGTTCGATCTGAGCGTGCATGGGGATAATCGTGGTTGGTTCAAGGAGAACTGGCAGCGCGCGAAGATGACGGCGTTGGGTCTGCCGGATTTCGGTCCGGTGCAGAACAACATCTCGTTCAATGCGAAGCGTGGTGTGACGCGCGGGATTCATGCGGAGCCGTGGGACAAGTTCATTTCCGTGGCGACGGGTTCAGTGTTCGGCGCGTGGGTGGATCTGCGGCCCGGAAGCAGCTTCGGCCAGGTGTTCACGACGGTGCTGGACCCGTCGAAGGCGATCTACATCCCGCGTGGTGTGGGCAACAGCTTCCAGGCGTTGGAGGACGGCACCGCGTACACGTATCTGGTCAACGCGCATTGGAGCGCGGAGCTGAAGAGGACGTACACGTTCGTGAACCTCGCCGACCCGGATTTGGGTATCGAGTGGCCGATCCCGCTTGACGAGTGCGAGCTGTCCGAGGCGGACAGGCACCACCCGATGCTCAAGGACGCGCTGCCGATGGCCCCGCGGCGCACGCTGGTCACCGGCTGCAACGGGCAGCTCGGCCGCGCCGTCCACGCGCTGGCGGACGAGCTGGGGCTGCCCGGGTTCGACTACTGCGACATCGACACGTTCGACATGTCCGATCCCGGGCAGTACGGCCAATTTGACTGGAGTCTGTACGGCACCGTCATCAACTGCGGCGCGTACACGGCCGTGGACAAGGCCGAGACCGACGAGGGGCGTGTGGCGGCGTGGAAGGCGAACGCGACCGGGCCGGCGCTGCTCGCCCGCGTCTGCGCGGAGCATAACATCACGCTCGTGCACGTGTCGAGCGATTATGTGTTCGATGGGACGCGGGAGACGCACGACGAGTCGGAGCCGTTCGGCCCGCTGGGCGTGTACGGGCAATCGAAGGCGGCGGGCGACCTGGCGGTGGCCGGCTGCCCGCGTCATTACATCCTGCGTTCCAGCTGGGTGATCGGCGAGGGGCATAACTTCGTGCGGACGATGAAGGCCCTGTCGGATCGGGTCGCGGACCCGGATGACCAGCTTTCCCAGGCGACGGTGGTCGACGACCAGGTCGGCAGGCTCACGTTCACCTCGGACATGGCGCGCGCGATCCTCCATCTGCTGGGCTACCGGCAGGGCGATATGGAGCCGACCGCCCCGGCGCCGTACGGCACGTACGACCTGACCGGTTCGGGCGAGCCCGCCTCTTGGTGCGAGATCGCCCGGATGGTGTTCGACCTGGCCAACGGCAACGGGGACAAGGTCAGGCCCGTGTCTACCGGCGAGTACTACGCGAGCGCCGCCGGCCCCATCGCGCCCCGGCCTGCGTACAGCACCCTCGACCTCAACAAGATCGAAACCACCGGCTACCAGCCCGCCGACTGGCGCGAATCGTTGAAAGCCTACATCGAAAAAGGAGCGACAGCATGAGTTGGGGATTGTGTGACCGCATACGGGAAAGAGGTCGTGTGCTGGCAAATTCCAGAATCGTGCAACGGCTGTGGCTTTTAGTGTTTTCGCGGTATATGTCAGGTTCATGCGTTAAGCAATCGAATACCCTTCCGAAGCATTCGGCACTTACATTTCTGACGTTTGCTATGCCGGCAACTCGAATGACGTCACCATTGGCGTTTCGCTGGTCAATGTTGCAGGAGTCCTGACCATGACGAATGCGGTGAATGTGGCGATGCCTATCTCATTATCGGTGGTTTTGTATCGGGACTATCGTACACCGGCGGCCATGATACGGTCGCTGATGCAATTCACTGATTCCCGATTGCAATTCCAGATTATTGCTGTCGACAATAGCAATCTCAGTTCCGGGGATCCCCTAATAGAGGAACGCAACCGATTCGTCAGCGAGTTTTCGAATGATGGCTTTGGACCTGGTTCTGCTCTCATCGCTCATCGATTTCTATATGTAGACGTGCACGAGAATCTTGGTTTTGGCCGGGCGAACAACGTGGCGCTGGACATGGTGAACTCACAGTACCATGCTTACGTCAACCCCGACATTCTTTTCATCGGCGACACCCTGACTGCGTTGAAGTCGTTTATGGATGCACACCCGGACGTGGGAATGTGTATTCCGCGAATGGTGGACGCCCAGGGACATCCTTTGAAGGTATACCGTCGTAACATCACCGTTCTCGACGCATTCAACCGCATGTTCCTTAAAAATCGGTTGCGCAAGCGTGATTACTGGCACACCATGAGCGACAAGGATTATTCCAAGCCATTCCAGGTTCCCTTCGGTCAAGGCAGCTTCCTGTTCGCCCGTACGAAATTGCTTAAACAACTTGGCGGCTTTGATGACTCCTATTTCATGTATTTGGAAGATGCCGATTTGTGCCGCCGCGTTAATCAGGTGTCTCAGCTCGTCTACTGCCCTGATGCAGTTGTAGTCCACAAGTGGGAGCAAGGATCGCACAAGAATCCGCGATTATTCAAGGAACATCTGAAATCGTATGCCATCTACTTCAGGAAGTGGGGACTGAGCCTTGCATAGCGATGTTGTCTCATCAAAACAGTCAACTTCACAGGATGCGATAGCTTCACGAGAACAAAGCACCATCGCTGTGCAGCCGGAGGGCGATCCGGCCATTAGCATCATCGTCCCGGTTTACAACGTCAAAGATTACCTACGTGCGTGCGTGGACTCGGTGCTTCGACAGACATTCGACGATTTCGAATTAATTCTTGTTGACGATGGCTCCACGGATGGGTCAGGAGATCTATGCGAGGATCTATGCGAGCTGGACGATAGAATCATTTGCCTGCATAAGAAGAACGGTGGTCTATCAGACGCGCGAAACTACGGCATTGAACGTATGCGCGGTACATATGTTACGTTCATCGACTCCGATGATTGGGTGGAGAGCACCTATCTGGAATATCTCCATACCAACATCCAACTCCAAGACTCAGATGTCTCCACTTGCATTTTTATGATGCAGTGTGGTGACATGGCAAAACCATGGAAACAACTGCCCAAGAAACCGGTAATGATGACAGGACATGACGCATTACTTTCGATGCTCTATGGGGAGTCTGTCAATGTTTCCGCACACGGCAAGCTTTATCGTTCTAAGCTGTTTAACGATGTGCGATATCCTGTCGGAAAACGCTATGAAGACGTAGGCACTACTTATAAACTGCTACATAAAGCTAAGTCAGTCGCTGTTGGCGGTGCACCACTTTATAACTATGTAATGAGACAAGGTTCCATCACACATGAGGGCAGCAAAGGGATTTTTGATCGCTACCAACTTGCTAGGCAAGCATATTCAAATTTGAAAAGATATGATTATGATATTGCTCATGCTGCAAGGCGTTATTTGACATTTCATGAACTTAGTGTATTGAAATCATTTGACCGTGACGATTTCCAACAGAAGGCACGAGCGATACAGATTAAACAAGATGTACTGAAGCACTGCAAAACAGTTTTTGGGGATGCGCGAACACCACGTAAGGATAAAATCGCTATATGTATTCTTTTCCTTGGATTTAGTATCTATCAATGGTCATGGAATGTATATACACGATTTGTGCAACGAGGACGGCAATGAATAATCGTATCTTCATAAGTATTATTATGCCAGCTTACAATACAGAGCAATATATTGGCAATGCCATCAGTAGTGTTCTTAAACAGAACTATGAAGATTACGAATTGATTATTATCGACGATGGATCGACAGATGGCACGTTTCAGCGGATTCAAGAGGCTATATGTAACCACCCGCAGTGCAAAGTATTTCACAAGGCCAACGAGGGAGTATCCAGTGCGCGTAATACTGGCCTTTCGCATTGTAAAGGACAATATGTTTATTTTATGGACTCAGATGATGCATTGCTTCCCGATGCTTTGCAAACACTTGCCGCGTGCGTTGCGGATTGTAAATGTGACGCATTGTTAGTACGAGGAATATTACAATTATCAAATCAAACCAAGAAACAAAAAGTACCTAATGTAACTAATGAAAATCTATCACAATATGGCCCCATTGCTTGCGGATGGCCCACTTTTGTGTGGAATATACTCTTTTCAAAGGAAATAATAGGAAACAACAAATTTAATGAAAGAATACATATTCAAGAAGACACAGATTTCATTTTTGCAACATGCAAACCAGGTCTGGTATATGGAAAATGTTCCAAACCCATTTATGCATACAGGACCGATAGACAGGAATCTGCTCTATCAACAATATCAAGAAATGATGCCATAAATTGTAAAAATATTCGTTACCTCATCATGGTGAATTCTGATATCACCGCGCCGCATTGTAAATTAGTAAAGGAGTATGGTGACGCATGTTTTGGTGTGTTGAGAAGAACTGCGTCTACGCCAGATTTATATTACAAGGAAGCGCATCTAACTCAAAAACAAAAGTTGTATCTTAAAAAAAGATTATCGATAAAAAATGCAATTGTATTACTTGCGAATAGATATAAATTCTTGATTAACATGTTTAAATTATTGAATTATTTCCTAAGTTGAGGATTCATGAGAACCAAGTATATAAATTTACTGTCTCTTGTATTTGGAATCTGTGCTTTCTCTTTGTTTTTTACGCCTCAATCATATGCCGTAGGTGTTTTAACTTATAGAATATTTGAAATTGGAATTGTACTTGTTTCGATTTCAATAACATTGTTGTATTTTCTTTGCTATAAGTTAGATAAACAATGGTTATTCTTTTCTTCTTTCTATGTTTTTTTCTATTTTACGTCATCAATATTATCTCAGTCGGATGGGAGCATATATGCTTATATATTCGGCACAGCAAAAGGCATTGGGTTTATAACATTAGTCAGATTTCTATTTAACTACAATAAAAAAATTATGCTGTTAGCCTTTTGTTGCGCTGGCTGCATGATGTGTTTTTTTCATTTTATCAGTATATTTAGATATTTTAATGTGGTGGGGGGGATGCGACATGGTTATATTCCTTATGCATATGGATCAACCCTCCCGACGACTCAAAACTGGTATTTTCTTACATATGATAATGAATCAATTTTCTATTTTCTTCCACTAATATGTGCATTAATTATATATGGCCTTGTGTATTCTAAATATGCCTTATATGTTGCAGTGATTTATGCAGCATTGATAGGTTTTAGCTACATTGCGAAGGGCGCAGCAACTGCTACAGTAGCTTTTCTTTGCTTTGTTATATTAGCCGCTCTCTTTCTTTTACTATATAAGCATAAATCAATCACAATTAGCTGTAATTTGGCCAGTATAATTGGCATAGCTGGTAGCGTTGCGCTCATACTAGGAATTGGGAGTGGGTTATTCTCAAGGATTGCTATTTTACTCGGCAAAGATCCAACATTTACAGGCAGGAGTTATATCTGGAGTAACTCTATTAAATATATATGCGAATCTCCCTTTTGGGGAAATGGCATTGAACAAACAACAACCATTATTGCAAAATTAAATCAAAATCATTGTCATAATATAATACTTCAGATTCTTTATACTGGAGGTATTTTTGCTCTCATTTTTTTCATTCTTGGAATTTTTTCAACTTCAGATAAGAACAAAAATGCTTTATCTTCTATAGTATCGGCCGCAGTTTTAGCTTTCTTTATTGCAGCAAGTTTGGATTGGTATCCAAGCATCCCCGTGCCCTTTATTATATTCTATCTATTTCCCTATTGCTCAAACAATAAGTAAAGGAGTTAATTACGATGAAATGTGGTATTTTGACTTTTATTCACACTCTAAATTATGGTGCTACCCTTCAGGCGTATGCACTATCTCAGTGTTTACAAATGTCTGCTTATGACGTGGAAATCGTCAATTATACATGCCCTGCTGTCAAAATGCGCGAAGAACCGCGTTTTCCTTCTTTTGTCGACATTAAAGACATTAAACATGCCATTGGAATGTTATTTAAATTTCCTGAACACTCTCTGCGAATGCGGAGATTTAGAAATTTTGAATCTAAATACATGTCTTTTGGGAATTGCTGCCATACGACTAACGATATTTTAAAATACTATAATGCCGTTATTGTCGGTAGCGACCAAGTATGGTGCCCGCAAATTACTGGCAACGACTTGACATATGTTCTTGGTGATAAGCTTTTTCCAAATCAAAAAATTATTTCATATGCGGCAAGCTTTGGCGACAAATCCTTCCCCGATACGCTCAAAAAGCATTTCGAGACCGCTCTTAAGCGCTTTGATGCATTGAGCGTGCGCGAAGAGAGAGGGGTGGAGATTCTTTGTTCAATGGGAATCAAGGATGCCGTTGTTTCCGTTGATCCAACACTTCTTTTGGAGAGTGGCCAGTGGAAACGAGTCGAAAAGCCCGTAAAGACACATGGAAAATACGTGTTTGCCTATGTTGTATCCGAGCGTAATCAAACTTTGGCTTTTGCGAAACGTGCAGCTGAACAATTAGATGCCGATCTTCTGTATATAGACGCATATAGTGGAAGACCGGTTTCAGGCGCACGGAACATGGGGGGCTGCGGACCGGACGAATTTTTGTGGCTTATTAATAATGCCGAATTGGTAGTGACGAGTTCATTTCATGGTCTGTGTTTCTCGGTTCTGTTTAATAAACAATTCCGCTATTCACTGTCTTCTAAGAAAAACAATTCACGTCTTTATAATCTGACTATGCAGCTCGGCCTTGAGAGGTTTGACGTAACCAATACTGATCTTAATGATCGTATCAGCTATGTTAAGCCTAACAATGAGCTTGCTCATTTACGTGAAGAGTCAATGGATTTTCTACGAAACGCATTGGCTTGATTATTTATATCATTGGGATTTCTCACTAAGGAAAAGTTATGAAAAAAATTATTAAAAAAATTATGCCGACAAGTTTATGGCTCATTCTCCGTACTTTAAAAGCCCGTTATCTGCTAGCATTGGGCTTACATTACCAGGGAAAACGTTTCTTTCGCTCATATGCTAAAGAGAGTTCAACTTCGCTTTCCTGCTTACAGACGAGAACCGTGTTCTATGCTCATCAAATCGAAAAGGGCCTCAGTCATAAGGACTTTCGGTACGGTTTTGGTCGGACAGCATTAACGAATCTTTCATTTGCCATGAAGCGACTCGAGAACGTTGTCCCTGATGCACGTCAGAATGATAACTCGTATCGCGTGGCTTTAGCCACCATCCACGAATACATTCAACGACATCGACAAGCCAAATATGATTTAACAAATATTAAATGCATATTTACCCCCGAGATTTGGTGTGAAGCAGAACAATATGAGGGAACACAGGGGGGCAGTTATGCTATCGATGTCGCAGTGAAAAAGGATAATAAGTTCAAGACATTTAAGCAGTTAGCTGAGAGCCGCCATGCAGTTCGTGAATATTCAGAGGAGCCTGTCACCGTTAGTCAAATTCATGAAGCTGTGAATCTGGCCCGTACCGCTCCGTCGGTATGTAATAGACAACCGGCTCGTGTTCATGTAACGTTTGACTCAAGAATTATTACTGAGGCCTTGAATATACAAGGAGGTTTCCGCGGTTATGCGACACCGCCGGCGTTGATTCTCGTCACGGCAGACAATCAGGCGTTCCTATACCCGTCGGAACGAAACGAGGGATTTGTCGATGGTGGCCTATTTGCTATGCAGTTACTTATGTCCTTGGAATCTGTAGGACTTGCCGCGTGCCCATTGAATACTATGATGGACGGCAAATCTGAACAGGCTACACGCGCTCTTATGCATGTTCCCGACACGGAGTTCCTTGTCATGTATATCGCGGTTGGTCACTTCCCGAACACAATCAATTTGTGCCGGTCCACCCGTCTGCCTGTCAATGCGATTATGAGCACAGTCGAGTAAATACAATATAGGTGGGAACAAGAAGATATGGTATGAACAAGTACAAGAATCTTTTAATTAACATCGCCGTATTCACAATCACCACAGTCGCCACAAAATTGACCACGTTCCTTTTGGTGCCTCTATATACGTACTATCTAACCGCAGCGGAATATGGTATCTCTGACATGACGACTTTAGTCATTGGCATTATCATGCCATTGGGAACGTTCGCGATAGGTGATGCTGTACTCCGTTTCATGATTGACAGCAAGCAGGATTCCAGAGAAATTGCCTCTATTGGAGTTGCTATAACCTGTCTGAGTTGTTTAGTCGTACTTCTTTTGCTGCCCCTTCTCGAGCTACCCATGTTCGGTGGCTTAGGGGAATATAGGTGGCTATTCCTATTGTCTTACATCGTCTATGCCTTTCAAGATCTGTTCAGTAGGATTGCACGCGGAGCCAATCAGCTCAGACTCATTACTGTGGCTTCGACTGCCTCCGCCTTCTGTACCGCCGCATGTGCTGTTCTCTTCATCGCATTCTTCGGTAAAGGGCTGGATGGTTTCTATTACTCCTACATCGCCGGCAGTCTTCTCGGTTCATTAATTTTTCTAAGTGTTGGCCGCCACTATCGGTACCTGCGCCTCGTCACTTGGGCTACTGCCAAACGTCTTCTGCGTCGTATGCTTCCTTACGCTCTACCACTCATCCCCAACAACGTGCTATGGATGTTTAATACGAGCGTCAACCGCTTGTTTATCACTAGCATGCTTGGTATAGCTGCTTCAGGGGTATTCGCCGCTAGTTACAAAATCCCCAATCTTCTCAACACGCTTTACAGCGTTTTTTTCCAAGCCTGGACCCTCTCTTCTTTTCAGGAATACCGCAAAAGCAACATTGATAGATTTTTCAGTATTGTCTTTACCCTTCTCAACGCGCTTCTTACGATTGCGGGCAGTTTAATTATTCTCCTGTCACCCTGGTTGGCATACTGGTTCTTGCAGAAAGACTTTTATCAAGGATGGGTTTACATGCCTATCCTTATTTTTGCTCTTTATTTTAACTCGCTTGCCTCATTTTATGGTAGTGCATATACCATGGTTATGAAAACTAGACTCATTCTTATATCCACTGTCGCGAGTGCGATAATTTGTTTAGCGGGTACATGGTTTCTTATACCCTATATCGGACTATATGGCGCAGCCATTGCAATGCTTCTCAGCAACATTACGCTTTTACTGATTCGCATAATCTGCTCACAACAATTTATCCATGTCACTATCCCCAAGTGGAAAACAGCACTTACACTTAGTATTTTTACAATACAGGTTCTCATGATGACATTACAGATTCCTCACTATATCGAGATATCTTCGTTATGTTTTGTTTTTATCATCGTAATACAGATTATCGTTACATTTCCATTAGGAAAAGAAGTAATACAGTATTGGAAAATGGTACGTTGAAATGCACATCTGGTAATATAAGAGTCATTCAGTTACTTGTCGCCAACTTGTGAATATTTGTACTCGGTGGCGTTGTCTTTGTACTTAAAGACCAGTAGAGCTTAGTGGTGTTATTAAGCTGGAGTCATGGGCATTGCAGTTGGGACGGCAAGGTTAGATTTCTTCTGCAATACGCAGGATATGTAGCGAAAGAAGTTATTTCATATGATATGCAGAATCAAGACGAAGAAGGTGTGTTTTAGTAAGTTTGTGTCCGCAGTTTGGGCATGTATTTTTCCGCAGGATGGGCAGCGGGTTTTCCGCAGGATGAGCATCCTCGGGTCCGCCCACCGTCCTTGTTCTGTTTTGGGTAGATTGTCGGTTATTTGGCCGTGAGGGCGTGTTGGCTGCGGTAGCTGTCGCCCTCGAAGCGGATGAGGCGTCCGTGGTGGACGATGCAGTCGATTGATAAGCGGCGTGCCGTGTTGGGGCTACCGAACACGCGGGTCCATCCGCCGGACTTGATGTTGGCGGTCGTGGATGATGCTCTGCCGTTCGTACGCGTTGGTGACGACCTGGAAGAGCAGCCTGCTGCCTTCCTCGTCGATGGGCACGTAGCCGAGCTCGTCGAGGATGATGAGACCGGCTTTGCCGATCGCCGTGAGCTCCCTGTCGAGCTTGTTGTCCGTGCTGGCGCGCAGCAGGCGCATGACCAGGCTCGCGGCGGTGAAGAACCGGACGGGAATCCCGCGCCGGCAGGCCTTGCGTCCCAAGGCGGTGGCGAGGTGGGTCTTGCCGGTGCCGGGCGGGCCGAACATGACCACGTCCTCGTCCCTGTCGATGAAGTCGAGGTCCTCGAGGGCCTGCCGCCCGTAGTCGACGGGGAACCGCAGGGGCGTCCAGTCGTAGCCGTCGTGCTCCTTGGGTTGGGGGAATCCGGCCTGTTTGAGCAGTCGCGCGCGTTTGGAGCGCTCCCGCGAGTCGAGTTCGGCGAGCATCGACGCGTGCATGAACTCCATCTGCGTGGGCGGAGCGGCCCCGAGCTGGTCGGCGAGGACCTGGCGGGTCAGGGGCAGTTGGCGGGCGAGCCGCATGATCTGGTCCATCATCGCGCCGGTCGATGCCCGGCGTCGTCTCGTGTCGGGCTGGGCGGTCTTCGGACGGGTCGTCTCATGCCTCCTTCCTGGCCGGTGTGGGCCGCATGAACCGGTCGTAGTCGTGCAGGTCGGGCGCGGGCTCGTCGTGCGGCGTCTCGCCGGAGGCGATGCGCCTGCTCATGGCCAGCAGGCTGCCTCGTCGATGCCGCGCCCCCGCTCGACGAGGTGCTCGGCGGCGGTCGTGGCGGCCTCGAACCCGCTGGCCTGCGCCGCCCTGGCGATCAGGCGGAACGTGCGTTGGCGTTGCTTGGAGTCCTGGGCGTCGATCGCCAGGCGCAGCTTCTTGGGGAAGTCGCCGCGGATCGGGCTCTCCGCCCCACGCGCGGGTCTTGCGCGCCAGCGCAGGCAGCAGGTAGGCCGGACCCGCACCGCCCCCGCGGCGTTCCCGTAGACGCGGGGAAGGCGGGCGACCATGCGCCCGTCCTGGGTGCGGATCTTCACGTCGAACGCGCGCAGGCCGACGTCCAGGGTCCACCCGTGCCAGGAGGGGCCGGCGAGGTACCGGTGCGAGTCGACCTCCACGACGCCTTCCTTGTCGGCCTTCCTCACCTCTCACCAGCACGCGGCCGGACGGCCGGGACGGCAGGCGCTGCATTAACGCGCGCTCGTCGGCGAATAGGTCTCTGACCGGTGTCTCCGACCGGTAGTGCGGCCACCGGGCGATCTCGTCGCACCGGGAGAGCGCGAAACGGGACAATTGCGCGTACGACTCCGGTCCGGCAGAGGGGACCATGATGTTCCCCTCAGGAAGCCGACCGCGTTCTCCACGCTGCCCTTCTCGTTGCCGGACTGCGGGTTGCAGAACCTCACCTCGATCCGGTAGCGCTCGATGAACCGCTGGAACACGTCCACCACCGTCACCCGGTCCCACGCGACCCGGTGCCCGGCGCCGGTGGCGTCGTGCGGACACCATGACCCGCGGGGCTACCCCGATATGGTCGAACACCAGGCGTAGCCCCCTCGCACACGCACTCCGCGTTCTCCCCGGGCAGGGCCACCGCGCAGCGCATGATCCGGATACGGGAACGAGATCACCAGACAATGCACGTCGACCCGGCCGCCGGCGATCGCGGCCTGCGCCGGGCCGAAATCCACCTGCATCACGCCCGGCGGCCACTCCAGCTCCAGGTTATCCCTCGCCCGGCAGGCGATGCTCCCGCCTCCAGACCTTCACGTACCGCTGCACGATCGAGTGCGAGCCGTCGAACCCCTGCTCGGCGACCAGCCGGCCGTACACGCGCTTGGCGGTATGACGCTGCCTGCATCGGCATGAACCGGTCCGCCTCCAGCCAGCCATCGACCAGCCGTTTGAACGGGTCCAGCTTCGACCTGGCTTCCACGTGCGAGGGTGGCTTGGGGAACAGTCCTCCAACTGCGCGTACTTGCGGACCGTCTGCCTGGACACCCCGACCTCCCTGGCGATCCGGCGCCAGGAAACACCCTGGGCGCCCGGGAATCCCGGTACGTTGTTGTATGGGCGTCGACACCGTCATATCTTTTTCCTTCCCGAGAGAAACCGCATTCACCTCGGGAATCCCGTCCGGACAGGACGGGCCGGCGCCTCCTCCATGCCAAAGGAGACGACGAAACGGATCAATCCTGACCAATCAACCGGTCAACTTTTCCACGGTCACCTGGCACACTCACCATTGTTCACAGACAGCCGGCAGCTACGAGAGAAGGAGCATCGTCCTCCGCCGCGAACATCGAGTCCAGGCGAATGGGGCACGATCTTCGCCGACGACAAACCCGCGTGCCGCTTGTCAATCGACCGCATCGACCCGCCACGGACGACTCATCGAGTTCACCGGGCAAAGCCACCGCATCAGCCAAGCACTCATGTTCGACAAACCCCAAACCCAATAAAACCACCCCGGCCGGCACACCCCGCCCAAACCCGAAAAAATACCTGACGAAAAACAAAACACCAACTTGACTAAAACACGCGACTTCAATCTGCCGGACTCGGCTGCGGCCATGGACTGTCTTTTCGGTCCCTCGGGAACCGGGCCGTGCCTGAGTTTTCTCTTCGACCGGGCACCAGCTCATCAATCCACGTAAAGGGCAGCTACCGGCTTCGGATACCCTAGCTGCCGTATGACGTTACTGAGCCTTCGCCCGTTCCCGACATACAAGTCGCCGTCTTGGCCCGCTGCTTTCTGCTGTGCTTCGCCTCAAGCAATCTCCGTTCAATCGCAAATCCTAGGAAACGTCACCGCTCCCGTCATACAACCTCCGATGCACCAGACAAAGCAACCACTAGAATGTGTCCGCGCAAATACCGCAAGCCGCTGCATTCGCTTTCGCGAAGAGCAAGCTATGCTTAGGTATATAAGATAATTACTGCGGAGGACTAAAATAATGAATGAAAATAATATTCAACAAAGTATAATTTCGATGAAAGTTTTTTATAAAAAATTTGGATTAAAAGAATATCCGTTTAATATATATACAGCAGAAAATGAAAAAGAATATGCGCGGAATATTTTTACAGACCCAGAAAATTATGATTCAATTAATGAAAGTTTCGAAGCTGGTCGCAGTTTAATAATTAGAGGCAATCGGGGGACAGGGAAAACGGCCTTACTTAACGATTTAATGTTAAATGATCATAGTTCAACATGTTTAACGTTATTGATTGACGATTTTTCAAGCCTGCAACTTCATCCAAGCATTACTGATTATTATAATCTTATAATCAAAAATATTGTTTTATCATTGTTTTTTAAACTGTTTGAAGAAAGAAAACGTCTCAAATCATTAAGCAAAGATGATAGATTGTTTTTATCTTTCTTGCTCGCTAAGTATACTGATACGATAACAAAAAATCAACTTGCGCGTAAAATTGAAGAAATACAATTGCCTTTTGTAAAAAGATGGATTAAATTACATGTCAACTCCATTACTACTTTTTTAAACTATGGAATTACTGCTGCGACAAATACAGTAAATACTATAATTAATAACTACTACGGGCTTCCATTGGTTCAAGAATCCCAGATTCACGCTATCTTGCCTAAAATTAATTTGGACGTAGACACCAATTTCAATTCCATTGAAACTTCATACAGCATGCTGCTGCAAATTTGCACGCTTGCCCATAAGTTGGGATATAAGAAAATAGTCGTCTTTTTTGATAAATTTGACGAAGATGGCCGGATGAATAATGATGCGGAAATTATTTCATCTTTCATTCTTCCGCTTCTATGTGACAATAAATTACTCGAAAATTCAGATATTCAATTAGTTGTTTCCGTCTGGGAAGTTCCTTTCAAGCGAATACTTGTTAAGGTTCGAAGTCAAAAACATTATTGTCCATTGCTGTCTTGGCCGACTACTTTCTTGACACAGGCCTTAAACAAAAGACTTTCTTTTTTTAGTGATAATAAGATAAATGATTATCGAGTATTATTTTCGGATGATGTAAGTCAAGATGATTTCGATAATATTTTTAATCTATGCAATGGTAATCCGCGTGATCTATGGCACATTTTTAATCAGATGTTTCAAGCTCAGTATTCTCTTAACCCTTATGTGGAAAAAATATGTCATGACGCTGTGAGTAAAGGTTTAAACTCATTTATTACTAATTTTAACTTTTACGAGTATTATCCCAAAAAACCAAACTCTAGGGCAAATACAATGGATGTATATAGTTATATCAAACACTTGTTAAAATTACATTCTGAGCGTTTTACGAAAAATCAATTAAAAGAATTTGCAAACACTGGTAGCTCAACTAATAATTATGTCGTTCAGATGGAAGCTATTGGATTGGTTGAAAATACACATGAAAAACAGAATAAAGGAGTCGTTTATCGAATTAGTGACCCTAAGGTAGTTTATGCAATGAAACACCAAATTGATATTTCAAAACTGTAGTATTCATTCTCACGCAAATGACTAAAAGGAACTTTATCAACTATTATGATGCCATACCTGTTGCGCGACTGATGTATAGCTAAATTGATTTTGAGTTACGAGTTAGAAAAGATCGCGGAGTCGTCGCACTAGTGTACGGCGATAGGCTATTGCCGTAATTGCGGCGGCAATTAGAATGATGTACCGGATGGCGGGGTGCCAGCCGTACATGATGGAGACGCCGATTGTCGCTAGCACAGTGCTGACAGATAATATCAGAATGAATCGGACATCGAATACGCGTACATCATTTAGCTCTTGGCGACATACCCTCCGCATAAATCGGTAATGCATGAACGCGAATAGCATGTAGCAGAGCATTGTGGTATATCCTGCGGAGACGAACCCAAACAGCGGAATACAAATAAGGTTGACCACCACATTGACAATGGCGCCCGTAGCCGTGGCTATCGAGAAGTAGAAGGGCTTCTCATAATACGATTCAAAATTTGCGAAGCACAGATACATGCAGTTGAAGAACACTCCGGCCGCAGTCGGCGGGAATGTGCCCAATGCGGAATGGTAAGAGCTTGGTGCCAGGATGGCCAGAATCTCTGGAGCGAACAGCGAGACTCCTACAGCAAATCCGGATGCCATGATGAGGAACGCATTTGTCTTGCGCCTGATGCTGTGATAGTCATGTGCCCTAATTCGTTCAAAGAACCAAGGCTGAATCGCTGAGCTGACACTTGTCATAACGATGTTGAGTACCATGGCCGCGCTGTAGGTTACACCGTAATAGGCAGCCTCGGCACGTCCACAGAGCTTGTCGATGAGGATTCTGGCGGAGGAATTCAAGATAATTTGGGAGAGCGCGTGCGGTACAACCGCCAGCGAATAGGAGAGAGAAAAACGCCAATATTCGCGATTAAACAGTCGCTTGCCTACGGCAAATACGATGATATAAATAATGCCATACAGGCTGACTCGCACGACGGTAGAAGACATGATCAGCACGGTGCCGCCGTCGGTTGGGAGTAACATGATGGCGGCGGTGGAAACAATCTGAATCGCTGCGGTGAACCCCACTGTCACGAACGCCAGTCGGCGGTAACGGTATTCGTATCGTTGCAGCCAAGTCCAGTTCGCCAAAGTGTTGTTCATCAACGAGACCACCAGCATCGCCAACACGATGGGTAACGGCAGTCCGATAAGGTCTGTGATAGGTCCGGGGAGCAAGCAGACCAATATAGCGCAAACGAGCACGGTAAGCGTCATCAATGCCTGTACTGATGATAAAAAACCGCGCCGGTCATTCTCGTACTTCATAAATCCGACGGTGATACACCGATCCATCGCTACAACGCTGATGATGGAAACAACCTGTTGCCATGACTGGTATACACTAAACATGCCGTACTGCTCATCGGAAAGAATACGTGTGTACACTGGCGTGAACAGGAAGAGGATACCGTTCTGAATAATCATGGCCGTCGTGTACCACAGGACGGATTTTTTGGTATCGGACAACTGGGCATAGAGTTGACGAAGGTTATGTAGGTGAGTATGCATGATTGTTATTTCCGAAAATGGATATTTCTATAATCAGTATTTACGTTCGATGTTGTGTTTGAGTTGATCTCTGTGTAGAGATATGTCGAATTGTAGATTTTTAAGTTTGGCCATGACAATCGGGAAAAGCCCTGTGGCAAAGTACTTTATCCTCTTGCTGAATCGCTTCTCGTCTACAACTACCGGCCAAAAATGCCGTCTGACATATGCTTTGCAATTATGCAACAGTTCGGCATTCTTGTTTTGGGTTCTAGTTCCAAAAATTTGACGTATGGTCCAGAACTCGTTCAGCCATATATGCTGATTAACGGCGGCGAGGACCGACCTCGTACGTATGGTAAGGTTGTTGTTTATTTCTCTTAGTACTCGTGTCGATTCTGTTCCCTGTTTGACATCGTATTGTGTTGTCGCACTTTGTGCATTGTTGAGACGGTAGTAATATGCTTTATGGCATCCCACTCCGATGCGATTTGCATATTGAACAGCTGTGTTGATAAAGAGCTCACCTTCTGCGGTGTAGCGATCTAAAAATCTTAGGTGGTTGTTTTCAATGAAATCCCTCCGATAAATCTTATTCCATACCCCTACCGGCAGATGAGGATATAGAAGTTCCGTAAGAGTTTTCTCTGCTGTCCACATCTGAATTGGTGCGTCAGGGACCTGTGATGTATCACGGGTGGTATAGTTCACCAGATTGATTGCTATATCTGCTTGAGTGACGGTAATTACATGAAGCATATACGATATGAAGTCTGATGCAAGCCAGTCGTCGCCGTCTACGAAGACGATGAAATCGCCGGTAGCCTCGTCTAAACCATCGTTTCGTGTTTTAGAATGTCGTTGATTTATGGTGTGGTGGATCACTGAGATGCGCGAATCTTGCTCGGCGTAGGCGTCACAAATCTGTTTGGAACCGTCAGTAGAGCAGTCGTCGACAAGAATGACTTCCAGATTCGCGTAATCTTGATTTATTATTGATTCAATACACTGCGGTAGATATGTTTTTATATTGTATATAGCGACGATGATTGAAACCAAAGGGTAATGATGGTGCATTACAAATAACTCCTTGCAGCTAGACGAATTGGTATGCTGTATATCCACTTGGTTCACCGTTGGTTAGGTAGTAGACAAACTGGTAAGAAAGACATATTATGATTGCGCAGTATTTAAAGAAAAGTTTATTGGTTGCGGGTAGAATATCGCTGCGTGCGAAAAAAGTGGGGGGAAGAAGTAATGTATAGAAAATAAAAAAATATGTGGTAACGCGACCAAACAAATAGGATCCAAATACAGTTAGCACCTGTGTCAATAGACAAAGAAAAGTCATATGATACAGCATATTATAAAATGCAGAGTTTGATTGAAAATCAATGCTAGAGGTTATCTTTTTCCTCATTTTAAAACAAAACAGTAGCAGTAAAACTCTGAATGCTAGATTAAAAATGGAATTCATGCTTAATGAAACATCAAGATCGTCCCTGCCAAAATATCTTTCGCCGTATACCGTATCTGATAGAAGAATTTCAATAAAGGGATACGATAGTGCTAACATGAGTGTTGCAAAACAGTAGATAGCAATGATACGTTTGGTGAATTGCATTCTAACGATGAAGATACAAGGCAACATTATCCATGCGGATGAGTGAAACAGTGCCGCAAGAATAATGAGTGGAATACTCTTGCGATATGCGTTAAGTCCATATGTGAAAGCGAGAAATATCAAACTTATCGCAAACATCTGCCGAAACTGATTCATCATTTGAAAATACAGGCATGAACAGTAAAAGAGATATAGTCCCCATGTGGCATGAGAACTATATCTCCATATTACAAAGAAAATGATGCTCAATGTTGCAATGCTGATGAAACCTATAACGACAAAAGGAATAATGTTACTTGGAATGCCCCAAAGAGAAAAGAAATGAATAAGTAGTCTGAACCCTAGTCCAAGCCAATCCTCATCATATGGATTAGGATTGTTATCACTGATTCGTAGTATTGCGTTGTAATATGTAACATAATCTGTTCCGACGGTCAAATCGCGAAATATAATGACACAACAGGGAATAATGAATGAGATAGCTAAGCATAGATATCTGACAAATCTTTTCCTTTTATAGAAGGATCCAAGACCAAAGAATCCAAGCGATAATACTTCAGTGATTGTGTATAATGCAATTGTCATTGTAGCTTCAACTATAATTTGAATCTATATGCCTAAAATTGTTTTTATATATTCTCTTCCGCGCTCACGTTCTTCTAACATTATTTTGTTAGCTGAACTAAAATCCTCAGATTGAAAAATTGATTCATACTGTGAATTGTCGTCGGTTATTAGCGACTGCGGAAGTGCATATGTGTCAAGTAAAGTTTTGATTCGAGAAATCTGTTTGACGTCGATGCGCTGAAAAACAATAAACGGAATGTTGAAAATTATGGAAAAAACCGCAGCGTGAAAAGAGTCAGTGAAAACATAGGTCGCATTGCGAATAAGGGCAACAAATTCGTCAGGTGACACTAAGTAATCATCTTTACTGATATGGTTTCCGGCAACGGATATGACATCAATATAAATGCTTGAGGCAAAAGTTTGAATAGAGTCATGAAGTGTTTTGTTATGTTCGCTCAAAAAATATTTAAGGACATATTTTTTTGACGTACATGGAGATTTATCATGTGGATAAACAGTCTGCCATTCTGTGCGACTGAGAAGGAAGGTTGGGTCAGGCATAATAACTGCCGATAACCCCGTAATTTGGTGAATTATATTCTGTCCTACTTGTTCTCTCGTCGATAAATTTACAAATCGCGTGAGAGCTTGTTGATACTCATTTGCCATATCGGCTGGCACTGAGGAAACACCGAAAGATGGGGCGTAAGAGTACCGTTGACTTTCAGGAAGAAAACTTAAAAAGAACAGTTCTTTGTCTTTTGGGTTATTCTTTAGATGAGTCGGGGACCATATTTGATCGCTCCCGGCAATTCCGCAGGCTTCTTTAAAGTCAATTGTAGACAATGCGTTTCTGCGAATTTTCGTTAGATTAAGCTTTTTGTTGAATTCGCCAAAAACTTTCTGCTTAGATAGTTCAGCTTGATATATCCGATGTTTCTTTGTATTGAGCGGAATTATTGCTATTACGTTCTTAACTATGTCTTTTATGGTGTCTATAGATGAATACGGAGATAATGTTTTGACTGTGAGGCCATATTCACGCAGAACTTGACACAGTGCATAGTTCTGTAATCTCGTTCCATAATTGTTATATTGATAAAATGTTGCAATATACACTGTCTTAATTTTGCTCATTTTTCTTTCCTAATTTGCATAGTATTTTTCCCCACATGTCCACTGGTCCGTAATGTTTGCCGTACGCCATAAGGGTGCTGACCATGTTGGCGCCAACTGATCCCAAACGGCTATACTTCATGCGTAATTGACGACGTTCCTGATCGGCCAGCGAATTCCATGAGCCGGCATAGTAGTGGATGCTATGAGTCTGCGGAGTAAGAATCCTTTCTCCGGTGTACTGATTAATTGGACAGAAGTACTCAGTGGGAAGCACAGTCAGTCCGTTAATCGTCTGACGAGTGCCATCTAGACGTAGGCCATATTCGCGCAGAACCCGTGTCTGGATGGTGGGGCAGGGGGTTAGATCGTATGTGCCGTCAGGCTTGAGAAAATGTTTGTCGTGATAATCGTCGCGCAGAATTATTCCCATGGGGGCGTTCTCGGCCAAGCCTAGTGCCAGACCGAGATTCACTTCATCTGGTACGGGTCTTTTGCCGATTTCGAATCCGCAGAATCCTTCGAGGTCGAGCAGGTCATCAAATGGTGCGACAGCCTCAACATCGACATCCAAGTAGATACCTCCGTATCGGGTGCAGATATCGAGTCGGGCGTAATCGGAGACGAATGCCCAATAGCCGGCCCTGTATGCTTCACGTACGTAATCGCAGGTCTCATCGATGGTGTAGTTGTTTTCGTCCCAGCGTTGAATCTCATAGTCAGGCATGACACGGTGCCAGCTATCGATACAGCGAGCAAAACGTTCTGGCAGAGGGTTGCCGCCAAACCAGCAATAATGGATGATTTTGGGAATCATCCGATGATCTCCTTTCTCAGGAAGGTTTTGTAAAACCATGCCCTGAATGAGCCTGGCATGAGACCGACGAATGTTTGGCCTAAGCAGCTGACCAGGAAATCAGGCAGTGAAGAGAATCCCATGACGAGGAACCGCCACTTCGTCCGGACCATACAAGCCACGAAGCGCGGGCCGCCGCGACGTGCATAGAAGTCAGGGCTGACTCGCATGGATACTAGCGGCTCCTGAACGTTGTACAGCCGCAGTCCACGGTGCAGCATGCGGACGATGAGGTCGTAATCTTCAAAGGTGTACAGAGGTCTATAGTTGCCGGCCGCCAGCACATCGTCTTTACGGTAGAGTAGAGCCGGATGACGCATTGGACAACGTCGTTTGGCAAACCGTAACGCATCCGCCGGCAATTCAGGCAACACGACATGCGAAACTGGTTCGGTAACGTCGTCCATGAATTCGTCGACATTGCACCCAACAATGTCTACGTCATCTCTCTGATCGAGTATGGCGAACTGTTTGGATAACCGTTCCGGTGAGGAGTAGTCGTCGGCGTCCATGCGGGCGATGTACGTGTTGCGGCAGAGCGGCACCGCCTTGCGCAGCAAGGCTCCTAATCCCCCTTGATTCGGAGCTTGGTAGAGTGAAAACAAGTCGGGTTGTGCTACACGATACTGGTTAATGACAGTCATCAGATTGCTACCGATTGGTCCGTCTACAGCGATGAGGATTTCGTCGGGCGGGAGAGTCTGCGCCAGCATACTGTCGATGGCAATACGCAGATATGCGGGGGAATCTTTGCCATAGACGGGAAGCAGAACGCTATAGCGATGATCAGGCATTCCCTTCACACCTCTGTATCCCGTTGGCAAACATAACTGCCATAACGGCGCTTATCAGTGGGCCGCATGCGCTGACGCTAAAACAGACTCACGGTTTGCGTGTCTAGGGCCGCAGGGGAACGGAGCAAAATCTGAACTCGAGTAGATGAATGGATCGGTGCACGTTGGCGAATGGGGTATTGGAAGCGGCGACTCTGCTGCCTATTCATGCACAATGAATGTTGATGCTTGGAAAGCAAGAATTTCTCTGTCTTGTCCGTGCAACACGCTGGTGAAGATGACGCGTTCCGGTAATTGTGCGAGAGTTTATAGTCAACGGCAGCCCCCTAAGCCTACTTGCAGTGCTCAACCCTGGGGGGTTCTTCATTTACGAAAGAGGGTTACAGCCCTAAGTTCACTCGGAGGGCTCGGCCTGGGATTCTTATTCTTATCCGGAATGCGCAGGAGCCGGCCCCCATGATGCACAGGGAATCCGGCTCCTACTTCCATTTCCTCCTCGGAGGTTGGCTCTATGAAAAAGTATAGAATATGTGATCGGTCCGGTGCCGAGCTGGACTCCGATGTCCGAGGCATGTTCAAAGATTCACTTCTTGCTTATGGGATTTTTTGCGGTGCTTCGCTTGTGCTCAATGTTTTGGCGGGCTTAAGCTGGAGTCCTTCCGCAGTCGGGACTTCATCGGTGTCGTCATCGGTGGATGCAATGATTGACTGGATGAGTGCTTGTTCTGGTATCGGGATGGATGAATCAAGCTCGGATACGGCACCCGCGTCACACGGCGAAGACGTGAGCTCGGGCTCATGACATAATCAGGGAACAAAGACAAGGGGCTGCGGACGTTTTCTTGGAGTTATTTTCCTATACGGTTAGCCTCTGTCTTGTTCTACCGGGCTTTCTCAACCCAGCGACTGTTTGATCCTCGTATGGTTTACCAGTGGATGTACTCGCCGGCGAGGTCGATGACCTCCTCGCATGTACGGTCCTCCCAATGCTCGGGATACACGGACTCGACCTTCATGCGACCGAAGAACTCCCCTCGGCCGCGGCGTTGTCCGGGCTGTATCCCTTCGCGCTCATGGATCGGACCAAGGCCGTACCGGCCCAGCCGGTCCAGCCGTCCCGGCCACCGGTAATGGTATCTGCGGTCGTTGTGGACTACGGGACGCTCGTTGGGACGCAGCGTGGCGGCGGCTTGGACCAGCATGGTGTTGGTCATTTCCGCGTTCGGCGGCGTCCCGGCCGACCAGATTGTCCGGCGCGGGCATGACCTCTCCTGTAGCGTCTCCGTCCGGGAACATGGGCGACTGGCCCGTCCTCGCGCATGATTCTGCGGATGATCTTCTCCGACGTCCCAGTGCTCAGCGCCGCCTTGACCCGCCGATACTCGTATCGGCCCCTCGATTCGCGGAACACGTCCGCGAATCGGCGGTGCAGGGCCCAGTACTTATCGACCCCTTTCTCGTGTGACGGTAATGGTAGCTGCTGGGCGCGATGCGTGGCAAGGAGACCATCGACTTCAGTGAATACCTCGACCTCAGCTGGTTGACCGGCATCGACTTCTCCCTGTTCGGCAGGCGCAGCTCATCCGGATTGTCGCCCAACGGCTCGCTATCGGTTCCGGCCTGCAGCATGGCGTCCCTCCGTTTCGGCTCCAGCGCCGCTATTCCGCCGGCGCGGTATGGTCTCATCCAATGATGCACCGCGCTTGTGCTGACGCCAAGTTCTGCGGCCGCCTGCTTCTGCTGCATGCCGAACAGGCACCGCTCCACCGCGCGACGTCGCGTCTCCAACGGTATGGGAGATTTGGGAACGTCGTCGGTATACCGTGGATTGGCACGCAGCCACCGCTCCAGACACTGTCTGGTCGGATCCCCCAAGTGCTCCACAACCTGTTTCGTGGACATCGACGTCGTAAAATACGGCTCGACCGCCCGCTCGCATTTCTCGCGACTGAACACAGCAACAATCCTCCCGCTCAGTCTCTAAGAAAACGTCAGCAGCCCCCAACCCCATCCCGGATAACACAAACCTCTGCGACTTACTGCCATGCACGACAATCCTAAATAGCATTAAGACCATTTCCTCAACGAGTTGTTACAGGTTCATCGAGGAAACGAATTGTCGAATCGGTGTATATATCGCATCTTCTAGATCGGGATAAGCTTCGAGCACCTTGTTGACCCAGTCGGGGCCATGACCGCCTACCTCTTTTATGAAACACTCGAGTTCACCAACGGGAACAATATATATCCCATGTTGTCTTAGATTCGAATCAATGTTGTTAAAACCTTGCGTTGCGGCTCCCGAAGGGAGAGCTTGTGCACCGCCATTTTTAATGGAGGTCCATTTTGAAGTTGTACTAATTATGGTGCGTATTCTGTCAATCTCAGATTTAGTTAAATATTTCGATCTGTTGTCATCAAAAATGGCATTGACATTTGTCCTAGCTGAAGATCGGTCAATTGATTCGTTTGGACTGTGGAGATTGGAAACGATTTTATTGTAGTCTGATTCGATATCGTTCCAATCGATTCCGAAAGAGTGAAGGATTCCTTGCAATACCTGCTTGTTATTGAGCACGTCAATGTCAACGATAGCTTTTACGTCTATATCAAGGGATCGCAATGCAGACACCACCTTTGCAATGCGGTGCTTCCCTCCACAGTGTATGAACAGCGTTTCAGAGTATGAGCCTCCTTCTTTTTTGAGTTGATTTTCGACGAGAGAGTACATTTTACAATCTGAGTCGCTCTCGCAAAGTACTACCGACTTGTGGAAGAGGCTGGACATTATGTTCGAGTGTCTCAGAAGAGAGTCATTCCAAATGTCTTGAAGATTTTGACTGCTGAGGATAGAGAAATGATTCGTGTTTCCGCTTCGGGTGATACGAACTATTGAGACCCTGTCGGGGCATGTTTCGACAAGGCCTTGAATTATATCTTCACTATGTGTTGAGATAAAAGCTTGTTGATTGTCGGCAAGAGACTCGCCGATGATTTGGCCCATGATTCGAGCTTGAGGCGGATGGAGAAAAGATTCGGGCTCGTCAATCAAAAAAGTGCAGAAGTAATCGAGCATCAAGTAAAGTAGTATCCCGGTGAAACTCTTTACGCCGTCGCCTTGGTTCTGAACTTGATCGCAAAGGGCGAGACGCTCAGCGTATTCCTCCTGACGTTCTTGTTCGTCTTCATATGTGCCATTGAGTCGGATTGGTTCTCCGACGCAAAGGGGAATCGACGCTCCGTACAGTATATTGGGGGTTATTCCCACTCCAAAAGCTTTCTTGAAATTATCCGAAAGCCATTTCCGGTATTTACTCTCAAAAGCCGCATAGTGAATCGGATGTCTTTTCGGGTCGCGCCTGGTGATGCTCCCTGCTGCGTTGCAGATGGTTAATCGCGCCGAGGTATCTAAATTGGCGACAAGCAGATCGCGGAAATCTCTGAAATATTCTGACTCTTGAAAATGTCTATCAGTGTACTTATCTACGTTCACCGTACCATTGAGAATATCGTAAGTTGCATACGATCCATGTTCAATTCTTGTCGATATCGAATCTAAAAGATCTTCGATTGGTTGCGTGTTTTTGATAATTTCAATGTCGGAAACAACAATGCTTGGGACTTTGTTTTTGCAGATGGCGAAGATATCTCGTAGAGCTTGGCTTTTGCCTGCATTGTTCGGACCGACAAAAACCACGATGCTGTTTCTTTGTGTATCTAGAATTGTGTCATCATTGAAATGAACTTTCGAGATGTAGCCGCCGGCTTTCTCTTCTATTATTTCTTTCTCCATTATGGACCGCCTATAGTAGATTTGTTGATTTAAGTCTAACGCGTCCGATGGTTTGTGTACTTTGATTGGGCTTGGGCAGAGCATAGCCCGTCACCGCGGTGTGATTCAGCCGTCAAACTCAAAATCGCGAGTGCGGAAGGCGACGAACCATGCCAAGACAGATTCTACAGGTCGACAACCGACTAAGCTGACTGATCGACGTGCTTCACGTTTTTGAGTGCAATTGCGTAGTGGCGCCTCATCAAGAGTGAGCGTGAAACCGGGTTGGTTTGTTTTGGCTGGTCTCGTGGGAAACGGAATCAGCATGGCAGTGAAGCGGCAGATCACCCTGAGGTTCAGGGACGAGTGCGTGAAAGCGTCGAAGAAGCAGAGGGACGTCATCCTGGACAGGATGTGCGAGACGCTCGGGGTCGGCAGGAGCGCGGCCCGCCGCCTGCTCGCCCAAGCGGGGCGGAGTCGGGACGAGGGGCGCGGAGAGCGTGTTTTTAGTCGAGTTGTTGTTTTAGGCCGGCTCGCGCAGCAGTTGACGTTTCCGGTTTCTCACGGCCGACGCCTCCACGCCCATCCCGCTGCGACCTCGCGCGACGTCACGCCGCCCACGGCCAGCTGCGCCACCGCCGTACGCTTGACCTCGTCCGCCACCGGACTTCGTTTGATCACGCGCTCACCCGGAGCCAGCTCGTCGATCCGTACCGCCAGCACCTCGCGGCTGAGATACCCCAGTTCGCGGATCACGTCCGCGGCACCCTGCCCGTACTGCTCGTACAACTCCGCCGCACACCTGCGCTGCTCCCTCGAATACCTCGCCACAACGATTTCTTCCCACTCAAGGGGTCCAACATTCTGTTACTACCCCGTCGCCTCTTTCCAACTGCGATTGATCGTTCGGCGACTGAAATCGCACTCAGACGACGGAGCATGCCTCTTATGCCTTTTTCACGCCTCAGCCCCAACGCGCAACCATTCGGTGCTTATCGGCAGGCGGAAGAGGCATAAAACGCTACGGCAAACGCGTTATCGAAACACTTGGTGTCAATCGTGTCGGAGAATTCGGGTTATTCCCGATAGCCGGGATGAGGGAGCGATATGGGCAGCACTGCTTATCGTGACGCAGTCGAAACGATACGGGAATGCTGGGCATCCATTGAGCGTGCTGATTATCTAGACATTCGCCATGTAACCAAGGACATACGAATCGCTGAGGTCTCAATATGCTGCTTGCCGGTGTTTGCTTTTGACCGGGCAACGGGAATCGTCCCGGCTATCGCGGCAGCAGAAGCGTCAGAGGGACGCGAGGATGCGTCATTGCATAGGAAGCCGGCCGACGATGTCGTCGATCGCGCTCTGGTCGGTGACGCCGATGGCCTTGAACATTTGGCAGTACTGGTCCGGCAACGCGATTGCCATTCGCCGCAACAGCTCGTAGAACTGATGCCGGAACGCAATGTATGACTCTTGGTCAAGCAGGTATGACAAGTCATTGACCGCCTGGAACACGGACTCGTTGAAGCGTTCGTTGGCATGGGCGCAATAGCAGCGTTCATCATGTGCGCATAGGTTTCTGAAGAACACCAATCGGCTATAGATGGTATTGAGTCGTTTAATGGTGATTTTGCGGGGTGTGTCGTGTGTATCCGCATATAAGTCCGTAAAGCTTTCGGCCACTGCCAAACGTACCTGCGGCGCCGAGATTTGGAAGAGCCATACGATTTGGCCAAGCGACAGATCGTTGGCCAGCACCCATAGCGGAACCTGCCCATTGTGGTCGTTGATGCAATGCCGGATATACGCTTTTCCGGCGTGCCTGCCATTATGTTCGGTCCTGTTGGATTCAAGAACTCATCTAATGCAATGATTCTTTTTGCAGCCATTTCGTTGCATCTGGAGTGATGACAAGAATGTCTACGGCCCCTCCAACTGTTTCAATAACATTTTTAAACCGCATGGTTTGAATGGTTGTTTCAACAGCGAATCTGGCAAAGTCAACGGCATCTTGCAACGTAAAGTAATTCCACAGTATTTCTTCATTGGGTAAATCTTGATATATTCCAGAATCTGATTTTATAGCAAGAGGTTGAATCAGCCGTGTTAATGTAGATACTTCACCGTCCCAGACGGCTCCAGGGGCTGATGTGTCAATGCTTGCTACTTCGTTTGTTGATAAATTTAATTTGTAAATTAATTGTTGTTCTGATGAATATCCTGCAATAAGGAACGTTGTGTTAGGTGTATCACTTTCTTTAAAGTAATCTATTATTGTTTGTGGAATATCTGAAACTTTGGTCTCAGATTTTATTTTTGTTCGAATCATATCTTGGATAAAACCTGTAATTGGCTTGTTTAAAAAAGAGGCATCTCCGCAAATTGATATGCCTGCACCATTTGGACATAAAAAAGTCTTATCCGTAGAATTTGTTACGTGTATTCCTACGTAGTTTTCAATCGTGCTGTCGTGTGTGATATATCGAGAATATGTTGTACGCCGATCGCTTGCCAAGACAATTCCTTCATTGACATGTACGGCAATGATAAAAGTCATTTGATTTCCTTAACTTTGATGGGAACTTTCGCGAAGAAGATTAGCGTTGAGCGTATTGTGTATTACTCATCATCTTCGAAATCAATGTTGACATCCGCTTCGCGATACAACTCGACATTGGTGTTCATATCGATTTCCTCAACGATCCAAGGCTCTTCCTGCAGTTGGCAGTTTCGCTTGAATTCATCGAAACGATTGCGACCGTCCATGCCTCGCAGGGTCACTACGATGCCAAAGTGCAATCCGTCGCCCGCGTTTGGCTCCGCGACGCCGTTTTCGTCAATCCTCGGGTCGAATCGTTCGACTTTGCGGATTTTGAATCCCCAATACGGTATGCTCTGAACGATACGGGGGCGGAAACGACTTTTTTCGACGTCGCTGACATGCTTGATGTTGTCCCATTTGCGATAGAGACGACGGCCATCTTCTTCGTAGGTATAGGCTGCTGGATCACCTTGTACGTTGTTGTCCAGAGAATTGATGCCGCCCTTCTTCATACGGCCGAAGTGGAAATCCAGTTCCGTGCTGGTGTAATCAACGCCTTGGTTCTTGTCACATTGCGGGAAATAACAGAGCGTCGCTCGCACCATATACGGGTATTTTCCGTTCGTGAACGGAACCGGAATGCGGTAGTTGGATGTTTCGAAGGCGTTGATGGTGCCTTCGAGAATGAAACGTATCTCGTTGGACGGCGTGGTCAGTATGTCCTCGATACGTGTCGGCACGATGCCATAGCCAAGTTTGGTATCGTTCGCGGTTGCCGCCGTCCATCCTGACGCTGCGTCAATAAGCAAAGCCTTGGCGGTTTCCCTGGAAAGATTCATGATGTGAATCAAGTATGCCATTTTCCGTGCGATCCATGGAGCGGCGAACGATGTCCCATCACTAAGCGCGATTCCGTTCGGGCCATATACCGCCATGCGCCCGTTGGTATCGCCTCCGAAGCAGGAGATATCCGGTTTACGGAAGAAACGCAGTGCCGGACCTTCCCTTGTGTAGCGTGCGGGTTCGTTCAATATCGAAGTGGCGTTGACGACCAGCGAGTTGATGGAGTCCGCCGGAGCTCCGATTCGTTTGGGTTTGTTCGGATTATCCGTTGCTGTTTTGTTGGTGCCTGCGACGATGAAAATGACACCGTAGTCGTTCTGCAGTTTGTCCAGTATCGCGGCTTCAGGAGAAATGGTATTCTCCGAGGTTTCTAACGCTGAACCAAGGCTCAAGTTCCAAACCGTGATGTCGCGGTGCGTGGTGACGATATCCCGTATTGATTTGATGATGGCGAAGGAGCTGTTCCGGCCGTTGCGGGCGACAGCGAAATGACGGACGCGGAACCGTCCGCAACCGTCATCAAGTGAAGGATTCAGTGTGGGGCCATCGACGATAATCGACGTGACCTCCGTGCCGTGCACATAATCTTCAGGCTCATCACCCAGCTCTGGATCGATTTCGTCGTGATAGTCGACCCAGTCGGTGAAGTAGGCGTTGCGCTTGTCGAACCGTGTGTCTATGACGCCGATGATCGGTTCGCTGCCTGGGGCAGGGATGGTCGGGGTGTATTCGTCTGTGGGGAAATCGCTTTCGAGGGCCAACTGTGAGATATCGCTCAGCGACATGGCAATCAGATAGGGAGCGGACTGGGAGAGTTTACGGTACTGGTCCGGGGTCATATTGATTGTGGTGGAGTCAAGCAGGCTTGCGGAAATCACGTCCACCCCTAGGGAATTCAGCAACGCCACAGTTTCCGTGCTATTGCGTCCGGTGTCATATATGGTGACCAGAGAGCGTTCTGTTTCGTCTTTAACATGGGTCTTGACGTCGAATCGTGCGACATAGTGCACGTCACGAAGAATCTGAGCAAAGGACGTTTTGCTGAGCCCGGCACGAGCGTCGGCCTTGTCGAGCCCTTTTCCCGTCAATGCAGACAATTCTTCGGAGTTGATGGCACCTCCATGGCGTTCCAATATTGTTTTGCACGCGTTGAGGTCGGCGATGGCAGATTCAATGGCTGACATGGTCACATAGTGGGTGATGACATGACGCTGACGTCCGTCGATCGTCTCGAAATCGGCGCCGACGATGGAATCGTTTGGCATGCGTCCGTGTTCCGACAGCAAACGCTTAATGCGGTTGCTCTTTGCTACTACGGTGATGTAATGCACTTCGACCAATGGGTTGACCGGCATGTTTTGCTTGTTCCAGAAATCCCGTACTTGTTGAAGTTGCGAGATTTTGGCCTCCACGTCGTCGGTAGTGACGCGCGCGTGCGCTGGTAACGTGGGCGCGCCGGGGCGTTGGGCTTTTGCGGTCTGGAACTTGCCCTTGAGTCGTAGCGTGTTATTCATTGTTGCCTGCCTTTACTTCCCGAGCGATGGTGCTGCGTGACACGCCGGTAAGGATTTCCACCTCGCGTAGCGTAAAGCCCTGTCCATAAAGCGTGTGGATGTTCTGGACGGCCGATGCCCCATCGGGGACCAGCGCAATGTAGAGCCGTCGCAGATAGTCGTACTCGTCGTTCGGCTTGCTGAACGCGATGGACGAGCGGATGAGGTTTTTCATCTCGCCGGGGTAGGGTAACCGTTCCGCGATGTTCAGGATTTTTCTGAACAAACGTATGTTTTTACCGATGAATGAGAATTGCCCCGCGTAGTCGTTCATGATGCTTTCCGCCACGTCGGCAAGGTCGTCGTACGTATATCTGCCGAAATCGATAATCGCATCGAATCGTCGAACAAACGCTTTGTCGAATTTGGCGAACAGGTTGGTTGTAGCAAACAGGATGATCTGTTCCGACAGATCATCCAGTTGACGCAACATCGCGGATGTGGCCCTGCCCATTTCCCGAACGTCATGGGAATCGACGCGGTCCAATGCAAGGGCGTCGATTTCGTCGAACAGCACCACCACGCGATCCGGTTGCGTAAAGCTGTTGATTTCGTCGAACAGTTTTGCGATGTTCTTTGCGGTTTGCCCGAGACGACTGTCGACGACCGAACTGAAATCGACAACGTAGAGTTCTCGTTGCAATATAGCCGCAATTTGCTTGACCGATTCGGTTTTCCCGGTGCCGGCCGGGCCGTGGAACAGGAATCGGTGAATGCCGACGTTGCGCCCGACTGCATTCAGAACGCCCTGGATGTCGTTCGTAATGACTTCCGGTAACGGCAGTGCCGACTTCACGACGGGGCGTTTGACGAGGAAATCGGATTGGGGCGATGAGCCCATGGATTGCGGCACGAATGTATTGGCGTCCGACAGCAGGGCAATGACGTAGGCCGCGAGTTGTTCGTCTCCGGAGCGATCGAAGTCTTTGGCAATGTTGTATGCCTCGTTACGGAAAGCCGCATCATTGTTTTCGGTGTGGTAGCGGATGAGGTTTATTACATCCCGTTTCTTCATGGCCGCGATGCCTCCTGGCGTTGTCGTGTTTCGCGTTGGTTCAACGCTACACCTATGTTGCGACAACTGTGTCTCAATTTCAGTAAAACTTGTCTCATATCGTTTCTTGTGATAGATTCTGTGTCTGGACCCGAAAGAGGGCAAAATAAAAAACTCCGACCTGCGGCAACAGGCCGGAGTCCGGCGCGAGCTCCGAGACTCGCGAGTCATTCATGGGAACGACATCGCAAGTCTACCGCAGAAGCGGCCAGAAGGCCGTCTGATGCTGGAAGGGGCTCCTTAACAGGAAGGAGTCGCTGATGAACGGCGATATTTATAAGCCCGGCGAAGACAATCGTCGTAGCGGAGTATATGTGGAAGTCGGTCCGCGTGGAGGCGCGGTTCGTGATGCACGCAGCGTGCACATTGATCCCGGTGACAGGCTTCCGTCCACGCAGGAAAACGGACATCGGTGGCAGTATCGCGGTCCGTTGAGGTGAGATAGACCGATTCTCCTGGCTGTGCGACGGCTGTATGAGCGATGGCAACGCTCGTTACGCTTCCGCGCTTATTCCCGCTTCGTGTATCGGCGATGCCACGCAACGAGATCGGTCAGCCGACGTGGGGCACCGCAATGTGCGCTTCGGGGCAAACCTCGAGGCGCACATGCATGTTGAGCGCTGCTCGCGCTCGAATAATTGACGCCAGACACCCTCACCCCCTGAAATCATCATGCAGCCCCACCCGCGTGAACACCACCGACCCGTCGGCCCTGCGCACATAGTGCAGCCGCCGCGCGCTCGGCGTGTTGGTCTGCAGGTACACGCGCCAATACGTGTCGCCGGCGGCCGTGCGGCGCTTGGGGTCGCCGCCGCCCTCGCCGGTGCGCAGCTGGTGCAGGCCGCGGCTGGCCAGCTCGCGGTCGAGCCCGAGCACCACCTCGAGCATCACGTGCGCCACCTTCTCGCGGTCCACGCCCTGCACCGCCTCCAGGCTCGCGAAGAAGTCCGGCCCGTACGCCCAGTCCCGCTTGAACGGCTTGTCCGCCTTCTCTGCGGCCGGGATGCGCGTCACCCACGCCATATACACCTCGAAGTCGAGCTGCTGGCGCGGGTCGGCGAAGCGCCCCTGCAGGTCCACGCCCGCCGCGCTCCGGTGCCTGGACTGCTGCCGCATGCTGCGCCGCTGCTCCAGCGCGCGCTGCTTGGCCCGCTCGAGCTGCGCCGCGGTGACGTCGCGCTGGCGTTCCGCGGCCACGAGCTCCTGCCGGGTCTGCACGAGCTGGGCGTACAGGTCGCGGATGCGCTGGGCCGACGCGGTGTCGGCGCTGTCGGGGATCAGCGCGGCCAGCTGCCGCTCGTCGACGGTCGCCAGCTCGCGCTGCTCCGGCTGGCGCACGGCCGCCTCGGAGGCGTCCGGTATCGCGATCCACGCCGGACCGCCCGGGAAGTAGCTCGGCGCGGGGCTGACCGTGCCGTCCGCGTCGAGCAGCGACATCAGCCAGTGCAGCCGGACGTTCCCCTTCGTATCGACGTCGGACCACGCGTCCTCGCCGTCGTCGCGCTCGATGACGGCGACCGGCACCACGGCGCCCACGGTCAGCTCCCAGCGCAGGTCGGCGCCGAGCCCGGCGTCCTCGGCCGGCACCTCCACCACGGCCCCGGGGAACAGCTCCAGCGTGCACGAGTCCCTGCGCACCGCCGTCACCCGCGCCGGCACGACCATGCCGCTGGCGTATCCGGCCAGCGCCTCGCGCGCCTCACGCGGCCGCGGCGCGGTCAGGTCCAGGCGCCGGGAGTCCTCGTCGAACAGGCCGGTCACCGCCATGCCCTTGGTGAACAGCCGGTCGCCGGGCACGTCCTTGGTCACCAGCGTGGTCAGGATCGTGGCGTACAGCCCCCGCCCCAGGCTGACCAGCACGCGCCCCTCGGCCGGGCTGCCCATCACCGTGCCCGACACGGCGCGTTTGGAGCCGGCGGCCATGTTGGTGGAATACGAGTTGCTGAAGCTCAGCCGCGCGGCCTCCTGCAGCACCGCGTCGGTGATCCGCCCGCGGTCGCCCATCGTCCAGCCCCAGAACAGCTTCACGCCGCCGTGCTTGACCCAGTCCGCCCCGGCGGGGATCACGCGGCAGGCGTTGCCGAAGGTCTGCACGCCCTTGGGCATGCGGGCGTTGAGCTCGGACGTCGCGTCGGAGCCGATCACGTCGACCACGTGGGCCGCGCCGCGCAGCATCTTCGCCAGCTCCTCGGTGTCCGCCAGCGCCGTGGCCATGCCCACGTTGCGGGTGGCGATGACGACCGGCATCGACGACTGCGGGGAGCACAGGTACCCGGCCAGCGTGGCCGCGCGGGCCGCGGTGTCCGCGATGAACACGCCGGCGCCGTTTTGCGGCAGGCCCAGCTGGATGGGGGCGCCCGCGGGGACGGTGGCGGGGGAGGTCTTTCCGATCCTGTCGGCGGCCTTCCGCGCCTTTCGGGAGATCTTGGCCCTGCCTTTGCCCTTGCCCTTGCCGGTTCCGGCGGTTCCGGCCTCTGTGGTTCCCGTGTTTGCGGCCCCGGTTTCGGCGGGCATCGTTTCGGCGGCTCCCGTCCCGGCGTCCTCCGCTCCGCCGGCTCCCGTGATCCCGGTCCCGGCGGGAGCGGGGCGTGCCGTCGACGACTGTGCGGTCGCCTGCGTATGGGCGGCGGATGACACGCTCGCCGGAACAGTATGCGCCGATGCCGTCGTCGCCTTGCGACGCCGCCGTTCGCGCTCGTCCATGCGACGCAGCTCGTGGGCCACGGCCTGCTCGATCGCGCCGAGCATCGAGTTCGGCGAGCCCTTCGGCTGGATCAGCTCGGTCCGGTACCGGTCCGCCAGCCATCCGTCGTCGCACGGGTACATGCGGGCCGCGCCGCCGAACACCGACCCTGTACGGCCCAGGGCGTCGGTCAGCTTGTACGTCAGCGCGGTCGGAACGACCACCACGTCGGCCCTGGCGCCCAGCCGTCGCTTGAGCTCGTCGGCGTCGACGGGCGGTTTGGCCTGCCGCTGCGGCACGGAGACCACCACCGTGATGCGGCTGCGCTGCGACCGGCGCAGGTACGAGGCCAGGTCGTTGACGTCCCAGTCGTCCCGCAGCGTCACCGCCGATTCGCTAGGCAACTGCATGATGGCCCTTTCCGCACAGGTCGATCGATGTCGAATGGTTATTCGCTCATTGATTCAACGATACAACGGACAGGGAAAGGGGGTCGGCGAAGGGGTGCGCGCAAGCGCCCATATGCACAATGTGCGCGACGGGTCGAGGCAGGGCATGGGGGAGTGCGGCCTCCCGACCGCCGCGCCGCGCCGGGCGGCCCGGTCGCCGCGCCCGTAGCCGGACCATATATAGAGGTGGGCACCCCGTCTCGCCGCCGGGCCCATCCCCACATCCTGCCCCCCTGCTAGCATGCTTTCCATATTGTGTCATGTCGTATGACGAGAGATTGGATTCTTGATGGATCAGAATCAGATGGAACAAGAAGAGGGGATCACCTTAGGGGAACTGCTGCAGATGATCCGGAAGCACATCGTCTCCGCGATCGTCGTGTGCGTGGTGGTGTTCGCCGCCGTGGCGGCCTATACGTTCCTGGCGCCGAAGAAGTATGAGGCGACGGCCGAGCTGCTGGCCATGTCCGGCCAGGGCGCGATCAGCGACAACGCCAACGCCTCGCAGTACAGCTCGATCGGCTCCTACATCAATACGCAGATCGCCACCTACCCGCAGCTGGTCAAGACCGAAGCCGTGCTGGAGCCGGTCATCGACGACCTCGGCCTGGACACCACGGTCGCCGAGACCGCCGAGCTGATCACCGCGAGCAACCCGGACGGCACCTTCATGGTCGACATCACCGCCGAAACCGAGGACCCCGCGCTCTCCCAGCAGCTCGCCAACGCCGTGGCGGACAGCCTGAGCGAGCAGGTCTCCACCTCGATGAACACGGTGAGCGAGGACCAGGCGCCGGTGTCGCTGTCCGTCGTGCAGCAGGCCGCGCTGCCGGAGGGCCAGAGCTCGCCGAACGTGCCGCTCTACCTGGCCGCCGGCCTGGTCGTCGGCATCATCCTGGGCATCGGCTTCGCGATCGTCCGCGAGATGCTCAACACCCGCATCGACACGACCTCCGACGTCCGCGGCATCCTCGGATCCTCCGCGATCGGCAGCATCCCGGACGACCAGATCCTGCTGGAGCAGCAGCCGGTCGTCATCGCCCAGCCGGGCGGTCCGATCGCCGAGGAATACCGCCGCGTGCGCACCAACATCTCGTTCCTGAAGACCGACCGCGTCGCCGGCGAGGGCCAGCTGATCGTCATCAGCTCGGTCTCCCCGTCCGAGGGCAAGACGACCACCTCCGTGAACGTGGCCGCCGCGCTGGCCGAGGACGGCGCGAAGGTGCTGCTCATCGACGCCGACCTGCGCCACCCGTCCGTCGCGCACCACCTGGGCATCGAGGGCCACGCCGGCCTCGCGCACGTGCTCTCCGGGCAGATGACCCCGAAGGACGTGGTGCAGAGCTACTGGAAGCCGAACTTCCACATCCTGCCCGCCGGCAAGCGCCCGGCGAACGCGAGCATCCTGCTCAACTCCGACACGATGGAGGCGCTGATCCGCCAGGCGCTCACCCAGTACGACTACGTGATCGTCGACACCGCGCCGATGAGCGTGTCGAACGACGGCGTCGTGTTCGGCCGCCTCGCCAACGGCATCGTGCTGGTCACCGGCAAGGGCATCACCGAGAAGAAGGACCTGCAGGAGACCGCCGAGACGCTGAAGACCGCAAGCGTCCCCGTGCTCGGCTTCATCTTCACCTTCGCGGACCCGAAGAAGAGCCACGCCGGCAACTATTACTACTACTATTACGAGGACGGCACCAAGCGCAGCAACACCAAGCGCAAGGGCGGCAAGAACAACAAGCGCCGCCAGTAGCCGAACGGCGTATGACGGCATGCGATGCGGTGCCCGGGCGAGCAATGCCCGGGCACCGCATTGTTGTTTGGGGCCGAGGGCGTCAATGAGGTGGCCGATGGCGCAGTCGAGGGACGGGCAATAGGCCAATCGAGGGACGTCGGAGGAGCGGTCGATAAGGCATCGGAGGAGATGGCCGATAGAACGATCGGGGTATGGTCGATAGGGCGTTGGGGATGACCAATAGGGCAATCGAGGGAGATGGACGATAGGGCAATTGAGGGACGGTCCGCGGGCAGTCGAGGCGACGGTCGATAGAGCATCGGAGGGGCGATCAATTCGGGCGCTAGGGGTTGCGGGTCGCTGTAACCCTGCGCACATTGTGCGTATCGTGCCGGTGTCCATTCCGCGCCACTGGCGCGGAATGGTGCGGTTCGGTACGGTACGGTTCGCTGTCGCATGGCGCACATTGTGTATGTCGCGCTGACGTCGATGGGCGTGGAGTGCTGCGGCCCGACGCGGTATAGTCCGACGCTGCGCAATGCACATTGTGCGCGTCGTGTCGGTGTCAATGGGTGCGGCATGATGCGGGTTGGTACGGTACGGTTCGCTGTTGTCAACGCACATTGTGTGCTGGGTGATGGGGCAATTTGCTTTGGGACGGCGTATCTGGCTTGGGTGGGATGGGATGGGCGATTTGATGCATTCCGCGGTCTGAGGGCGTTCTGTGATTTAGCTGGGTGCTCTGCGCTTTGGATGGCGGTCGGTGCTTTCGGTGGGCATTCTGTGGCCCGGACGTGGAGCGCTTCCGCTCGCGGGGCTTCAGAGGCAGCCGGGAGGCGCGCGGCGCTGCCCGTTGCTGCCTGTGGGAGGTGTTCCTTGATTAGCTGTAGCGGATTTAGGGGCCTGCAGACACCTATCTCCATTACGTGGGGCATCCGGGGCGCCATAGCCCGAGTATCGGGCGCGGAATACCGCCATTCATACTCGCGGTCTTCCGGGAAAGATGCCTCACCTAGCGCAGATGGGTGTCTGCAAGTCTTCGAATCCGCTACATATAAGCCATATAGCGTGGTTCGTGATTACGCGGTGTGGGTCGAGCCCGCCTGAACTCGGTCCAGTCCTCGGGCCGTGAACGTCCCCGTACCGGGCCGTGACCATCACCTCGTTGCGGCCCTGGTCGGGGTGCGAATGATGCCTCGCGCCGCGCCGGAGCGGTCACCGAATCGGCGGCAGACGCCCCCTCCGGGATGTGAATATTTCATATGAATATGCCCCCATGGGCACTGTAACGCGGCATCGGATGGGGGTTCGTCGCCGAAATTATTACACTATTCCTCAGAGAGCATGTAAGACGCGTATGAGAGGGACGGTCTGACGATGAGCGATGGCAGCCACTCCGATATCGATATGGATTTGAGCTTTCCAATGCCGCCGAATCAGCCGATGACGGCCGGCGCTCGATCCGCTTCCGACCCATCGGCGGACTCCGCCGGCAAGAACGGCGAGCCGGCGCAATCGGCGACCACCGCCGCCGGCGATACGGGGGCCGCGGGGTTCCCGGGGGTTTCTGACACGTCGGGGGCGGCGGAGGCAGCGAACGCCAACGCCCCCTCGGGCGTACCGGCATTCCCGAGCATGCCCGATTCCTCCGATGGCGCGGAACCGGTTGCCGAGCCGAGCGTGGATGCATTCCCGAGCGCACCGAACACCGCGGAACCGATTGCGCCTTCGAATGCGACGGTATTCCCGGATACGTCCGGCGCTGCGGATACGGTGAGCGCGGCGGGCGCGCCGAGCGTCGCGTCGCCCGCGGCATCGACCTCCTCGGCGACCGGCACGAACGCCGACGCCGACACCCCCGCGGAATCCGCCGCGCCCAAGCCTCCGCTGTTCCCGTCCGCGTCAGACACATCGGATACATCGGCCACGTCAGCCGCATCGGACGAACCGGCCGAAGCAACGGTCGACATCCTGCAGCGCGCGGCGGCCAACGCCGGCAAGCCGCCGAAACCGCCGGTCCCCAGGGTCAAGAACGGCGACGTTGTCGACACGTTCTGGGACATCCCGCCCATCGAATTCCCCGCGCCCGACCCCAGCGACGAGCCCACGGATGGCCCGCGCCACGCGGCGCCCAAGGGCGTACCCTCAAGCGCGCAGACCCGGGTGATCGCCTCCCGGAACGCGTCGAACCTCGCCGATCAGACCTCGGACGCCGACGCCGACGTGGGCACCGCGGTGCTCGGCACGCCGCTGCCGTCCGCCGGCGAGACGACCATGGCGATGACCGACGCCTCCGCGGCGGGGGAACGCACCGCGATCATCGGCGCCGGTGGCGTGACCGACGGCGCAACTGGCGGCGCAGCTGGCAGCGTGGCCGGTGCCGCGCTCGGCGGAGCGTCCGGCGCCGACGCAGCCGTCGCCGCAACCGGCAGCGGCACCGCCTCCGACATCAGCACTGCAATCGACACTGGCACCGGCACGCCCGGCCCCGACCAGACCACATCCGCCACAATCCCCATCGCGCCGACCGAACCCGCGCAGGAGACCTCGGTGCTCGACGGCACGCGACTCTTCCCGGAAAGCGGCCCCGCCGCGCAGGAGACCGTCGCCTTCGCGCCCATGCCGGCGCTGGACTTCGACAGCGTCATCAGCGGCGAGGCGCCCACCGAGGCCATGCCGGCCGCCGCGCAGGGCGCCCAGGGCGCCGAACCGCAGACCAAGGAATCGGGCGAGCCCGGGAAGTCCGGGGAATCCGAAACGTCCGAGGAATCCGGGCAGCCCAAGAAGCGGTCGCTCAAACCCGTGGCCATCGCGATCGTCGTCGTGGTGCTGGTCGCGGCCGTGGCCGTCGGCGGCGTGCTGCTGTGGCGCAACCGCGAAAGCGACGCGGACCGTACCGCGGCGCTGTCCGCGTGCACCGGCGCGTCCGAGGAGTACAACACGGCCCGGGACGCGCTCGACCAGGCGCTCGCCGACACGCAGGACGAGCAGGCGATCACCGTCGACCAGGTCGCGGACGCCGCCACCGTAAGCGCGCTGAGCGACGCCGTCGACGAGGCGAACGCCATCGACGAGGCCGCCGCCTGCGGCACGTCGCTGTCCGCCGCGGACCTGCAGCGCCACGCCGAGACGAACCGGGACCTGGCGCAGCAGCTCACCGACAGCGCCGATAAGGTCGTCGCCGCCGCCAAGGCCGTGGCCGACAGCCGCGACGCGAAGACCGCCGCCGACACGACCAGCGCCCGTGACGCGCTGCAGACCGCCGTCAACGACGCGCAGACCCTGCTGAATAACAGCCTGTGGGCCGTGGCCGACAACGCCACCCGCGTCACGTTGGAGGAGGCGATCAACGCGGCGAACGAGCTGCTGCAGCAGGACAACCCCGATCTGACGGCCCTGCAGAACGCGCAGACCGCGTTGCAGACGGCCAGCGACGGCGTGAACGCGTCGATGGAGGAACTGTCGGCGCAGAACGCGCAGCAGAACACGACCACCGACAACGGGTACTACGACTACGGGTACGGCTACAACTACGGCAACACCGGCGGCGGGGCGGGCACCGGCGGCACCGGGACGGGCGGCACCGGAACCGGGACTGGCACGGGCACCGGTACCGGTAACGGTACCAACACGGGCACCGGCGGCGACAACGGTGGCGCGGGTGTCGATACCGGCACCGTCCCGCCGTCGGACGGCGGCGCGGACACCCCGGCGGATCCGAACGCCGGCGGCCAGACCGGTACCGGCGAAAGCTCGCAGGGCGACGCGGGGGTACTGTCGGAAGGCGAGTAAACCCGCGATATCGCATGCCGCGTCCGCCGGACCGCCCGGTGGGGCGGCATCGTCGTATCCGCCCCGCGCCCGTCGTGCGCGGCGCTCCGGGCAGATGGCCCGTCCGCAGCGTTGGCGGCGTTCCGGACCGGGATGATTCGTCCGTCGTGCGCGGCGCTCCGGACGGAGGCGGCCTGCCCGGCATGCGGCGTCGTCTTGGACGAAGGATGTCCGCCGCCGCGCGTCGGCACTCCGGATCAAGGATGTCCGGGCGGCGTGCATGCCCTCGTATGTGGCGGATTCTCGCCGTTTTATGACATGGGCGACGCCGCTTGAAGTGGGCAGTATGGGGTTGTCGCGCCGCGAGGGGGTATAGTAAGTGAACGTAGGAACCGCTGCAAAAATTTGACAGCCCCCCCCCCCTATTCGTTTTATGCTGGTGCGGGTAAAGCTTGGGGAGGGAGGGCGGAGGGGTTATGGGTACTGAGAGAGAAGGGCAGGAGCTCCGCACGCAGGAGCTTCCTGTTGGCGTCCGTATGACGTCGTCGGCGCGCGAGCGGCGCGTGCGCGAGCGTAGGGGGCTGCTGCATGCGCAGGGCGCCGGCGACGTCGCTATGGGGGACGCGGGTGACGCAAATAAACCGTCTGCCGTAGAGGGGGTTACGGGGGTATCGCCTGCGGGGGTTTCCGGCGCCGCCGGGGCCGCCGGGGTTGCCGACGGAGCCGCTGAAACCGCCGACCGCCACGAGCCGATGACGTTCGCGAACACGCCGTTCCCGGAGACCGATCAGTCGGTGTTCCGGTCCATCCGCCGCCGGCCGCTGTGGCGGTACCTGTACGTCGCCGCCCTGGTGGCGGTGGACGTGCTGGTGATGCTGGTGTCGCTGGCGATCTGCTTCGCGTTCAACCCGGGGGCCTACGACACGGTGACGCAGGTCATGCCGGTCTGGCTGTTCCTGCTGTCGTACTGCGTGGTCGGGCTGCTGTGCCTGGTCTTCGCCGGCGCGTACCACCGGCATGTGATGGCCGAGGGTTACGAGCTGTACACCAAGCTCATCAACGCGGCGATCTTCACGATCGTGCTGGCGAGCTGCGTGGCGTTCATGCTGGACCTGCGGCTGCCGCGCACCGCGCTGATCGTCGCGCCGCTGGTCGGGCTGGTATGCGAGCTGCTCGCCCGCTGGATGATGCGCTGCCTGCTGCACCGCCATCGCCGCCGCGGCGAATGCAAGTACACGACCGTGGTCGTCGGCTCGTCGGAGGGCATCAACAAGACGCTGCGGCTGATGCGGCGCAACAGCTCGCTCGGCTACGTGCCGGTCGCCGTGTGCCCGATCGCCCCGGACCCCAGCGAGGACGACGCCTACGTCGTCACGAACTTCGTGCCGGACCCGGACATCGAGGGCGCCGACGAGCTGCGCGTGCTGAACTTCGGCTCCCGGTTCGCGCGCACCATCGAACGCATGGGCGTGCAGGAGGTGTACATCGCCGATGTGCTCACCCGCGACTCGAAGCTGCTGCACGCCATGTCGCTGGCCATCGAGTCGCTGGGCATCGAGCTGGCGATCTCGGTGTCGCTGGCCGACATCGGCGGCCACCGGCTGTATCTGCGCAACTCGGTCGAGCAGCCGGTGCTGATCGCCAGCCTGCCGCAGTACCGCGCGACCACGTACGCGATCAAGCGGGTCGTCGACGTGGTGCTGTCGGCCGTGGCGCTGGTCGTCAGCTCGCCGATCATGCTCGGCGTCGCCATAGCCATCAAGCTCGACGACGGCGGTCCGGTGCTGTTCAAGCAGACGCGCGTGGGCATCCACGGCAAGCCGTTCACGATGTACAAGTTCCGCTCGATGGTCACGAACGCCGAGGAGATCAAGGCGAAGCTCGCCGCGGAGCGCGGCCAGACCGACCGCTTCATCTTCAAGCTCAAGGACGACCCGCGCATCACCAAGGTCGGCAAGTTCATCCGCAAGACCTCGCTGGACGAGTTCCCGCAGTTCTTCAACGTGTTCAAGGGCGACATGTCGCTGGTCGGCCCGCGCCCGGCGCTGCCCGACGAGGTGGCGCGCTACGGCTCTCTGTACTCGACGCGCCTGCTCGTCAAGCCCGGCATCACCGGCCCGTGGCAGGTCTCCGGACGCTCCGACCTGTCGCAGGAACAGAGCGAGTTCCTCGACGTCTCGTACATCGAGAACTGGTCGATCACCGGCGACCTGGCGATTCTGGCGAAGACCGTGATGGTGGTGTTCCGCGGGACCGGGTCGTACTGACCGGTTTTGCGTGCGGCGGAGCCTGTCGATGCGCGCCGTCCCGCCGTCGGTGCGTTTCCGTCGGTGCGCTCCTGCCTGCGTGTCGTCGGGGTTGGGCTGGTCCATGTGCGGCGCCGCCGGCATGCCTGCGCGGCGACGGGGGTAGGACGCGGCGGCCGCCGGCGGTGGGCAAGAGTGTGTGGAGAAATCGGTCGTTCGCTTGCGGCGGCACGGTTCGCTGTGCCACCATGGAAAGTCGGCAACACGGTCGTCCGCGCGTCGGTACGTGGGGGTGTCCGGAAGGCGCGGCGTGCGGTCCGTAGACAGATGGGATGCGCCGCTTGGGGTGAACAGGAGATGTCATGGCGAGACATATGCACGGCGCACGCAGGCGATCCCATGCGGTGCGCAACGTCGTTCTGGCGGTGCTCGGCGTGCTGGTGGTGTTCGGCGCCGTCGGCGGGTTCTGCGCGTGGCGGTTCTACCGGCAGGCGATGGACGTGCGCGACCACGAGCTCGCCGCCGTCGAGGCCGTCTCCGGTCTGCAGGACATCAGCCAGCTGCGCGACGCCGACACGATGAACGCCGCGATCGGGCAGGCGCAGACCCACGCCTCCGCAGCCAAGGAGATCACCGACGGCACGCTGTGGCAGGTGGCCTCCTACGTGCCGGTGCTCGGCGACGACGTCACCGCCGTGCGCGGCATGGTCGACGTGGTCGACGGCCTGGTCGGCGAGACGCTCCCGTCGCTGGCGGGCACCGTGCAGACGCTGATGAACTCCGGCCTGAGCGGCGAGGGGGAGGGCCAGCTCAACCTGCAGCCGATCGTGGACGCGCAGAGCGGGTTCGCGCAGGCCAACGAGCTGGTGCAGCAGCAGGCGGACACGATCAACGCGCTGCCGCAGCCGCACATCGGCATGGTGCGTTCCGCCTACGAGCAGGGCAAGGAACAGATCAACAAGGTCGCCGACATGCTCGACCAGGTCAGCGGCATGGTGCAGGCGATGCCGAAGCTGCTGGGGCAGGACGGCCCGCGGACCTACCTGCTGGTCGCGCAGACGACCTCCGAGCAGCGCTCCGGCGGCGGTCTGGTCGGTTCGCTGGGTACGATGCAGGTGGATAACGGGACGATTTCGGTGGGGGAGTTCCATTCGAACACTGAATTTATTCCGCTCGGTGAAAGCGCCACTGCCGAGGAGCATGACGTATTCAGCAGCCCGCTGAGATTCTCGATGGACGTCCGCGATTTGTTCGCGGCGCCGGATTTTTCCCGTGTCGCCGAGATGCTGAATACCGTATGGCAGCGCTCGCAGTACGCCTGCGACATCGACGGCGTCATCGCCATCGATCCGGTCTTCATCCAGGAGATGGTGCGCATCAACGGCGACATCACGCTTGACAACGGGAGCGTGCTGACCGGCGACAACACCGCCGAATTTATGCTGAACACCATCTACAAGGAGTTCGCTCCCGCGTATCAGGACGCCTACTTCGAATATGTCGCCTCCGCGGTGATGGACGGCGCGTTCTCGAACATGACGATGGACAAGATGATGCAGATCGCGCAGACGATGGGCTCCTTGGCCGAAAGCCGGCACTTCTACGCCTACACGTTCCACGAGGACGAGGCCGAGTACTTCCAGGGCGCCGGATTCGCGAAGAACGCGCCCGAAAGCGAGGAGGAACCGGAGGTCGGCATCTACCTGAACGAGCAGCACGGCTCCAAGATGGGCTGGTATCTGCAGCGCGGCGGAACCGTCACCCGCACGTCCTGCAACGATGATGGATCGCAGACCTACCACGTGACGTATACCATCACCAACACGATGACGTCGGAAGAACTGTGGAGCGCTACGGAATACATTCTGGGGCCCGAGCAGGCGTCGGTCGGCAGCGATTACGTCATGGAGCCCGGAACCTCGGTGCAGCGCATGCTGTTCTACGCTCCGGCCGGCGGATCGATCTCGAATTTCCAGTCGACGGGCGATGTTCGCGACCAGTCGGAGAAAACCATGGACGGCAAGTCTCTGCTGACCAACGTTGCCTATTTGGAGCCCGGAGCGACTGTGACGTTCGATTTCGATGTCACGACATCCGCCAATGCTCAAAACGATCTGAAGGTCGACCAGACTCCCGCCGGATGGCTTGATACGGGCATCACGTACAATACCGATGCCTGCGCCATCGCGCAGTGATTCGGGCGGAGCGGCGTCGGCGCAAACATGCTTCGGCATCCCGATGCGTACGACAGAAAGGATTGTCCGATGAACAATATTCCTGGAAACATTATTGTGACTGGTGGCTGTGGGTTCATCGGCAGTAATTTCGTGCATTACGTGGTCGACAACCATCCGGGTGTGCATGTGACGGTGTTGGATAAGCTTACGTATGCGGGCAATCCGGAGAATATCGCGGGTCTGCCGTCGGATCGGGTGGAGCTGGTGGTGGGCGACGTCTGCGACGCGGACCTGCTGGATCGGTTGGTGCCGGGTCATGATGCGATCGTGCATTATGCGGCGGAGTCGCATAACGACAATTCGATCGCGGATCCGGAGCCGTTCCTGCGGACGAACGTGGAGGGCACGTTCCGCCTGCTCGAGGCGACCCGCAAGTACGGGGTCCGGTATCATCACATCAGCACGGACGAGGTGTACGGTGACCTGGCGTTGGACGATCCGGCCAGGTTCACCGAGTCCACCCCGTATCATCCCTCGTCGCCGTATTCGTCGACGAAGGCGGCATCTGACCTGCTGGTGCGCGCCTGGACCCGCACCTACGGTCTCAGGACCACGATTTCGAACTGCAGCAACAACTACGGTCCGTTCCAGCATGTGGAGAAGTTCATCCCGCGTCAGATCACGAACATCCTGACGGGCGTGCGCCCGAAGCTGTACGGGGAGGGGTTGAACGTGCGCGACTGGATCCACACCGAGGACCATTCCAGCGCCGTGTGGACGATCCTGACCCGGGGGCGCATCGGGGAGACCTACCTGATCGGCGCGGACGGGGAGAGGAACAACATCGCCGTATTGCGGATGATCCTCGAGATGATGGGCCGGGATCCCGATGACTTCGACCATGTGAATGATCGTCCGGGTCATGACCGCCGGTACGCGATCGACGCGACGAAACTACGCACCGAGCTGGGCTGGACCCCGTCGCACACGGACTTCGCATCCGGCCTGCGGGACACTATCCGCTGGTACACGGAGAACCGTGGCTGGTGGGAGACGGCCAAGGAAGCCACCGAGGCCCGCTACAAAGCCCAAGGACAGTGACCTTAGAGGTTGGCGCCGTCGGTGATGTTGTGCCACACTGTACGTACCGTATCGGAAGGCGGGTGGCATCATGTCGGATTTGTTGCGTGAGAAGGCGCTGGTAATCGGTGTGGCGTCGAGCGCCCTGTTCGACCTGGCCCAGAGCGACGAGATCTTCCGTCAACAGGGCGTGGCGGCGTACGAGGCGTACCAGAACGACCGTGTGGACGAGCCGCTGCGGCCGGGTGTCGCGTTCCCGTTCATTTCGCGGCTGTTGCGGTTCAACACGTTGTTCGACGACGGACGGTATGGCGTCGAGGTCATTGTGCTTTCCCGGAACAGTCCGAAGACCGGTCTGCGGGTGATGAACAGCATCGAACACTACGGCTTGGATATCACCCGCGCCGTGTTCCGCAGCGGCATGTCGACGTTCGCCTATATGGACGTGTTCAACATGTCGTTGTTCCTCACCGCCAATGTGGACGACGTCAATGCCGCCGTGTCGGAGGGGCTGCCCGCCGGGTGCGTGCTGCCGTATGCCCAGGATTTCGAGGACGACGGCAATGAGCTGAGGGTCGCATTCGATTTCGATGGGGTGCTTGCCGGGGATTCCTCGGAACGCGTGTACCGGGAGATGGAGGAAGAGGACTCGGCGACCGCGTTGAGCCGTTATGCCGAATATGAGCGTCTACACGCGGACCAGCCGCTGGAAAGCGGCCCGCTGCGGCGTCTTCTGGCCGGCATCAACCAGTTGCAGGAGGCGGAGCGGCGCAGCGATATGGCGGAGAAGCCGTCGTTGCGGGTCTCATTGGTGACGGCGAGGAATGCGCCGGCTCATAAGCGGGCGATCCGCACTCTGGAACAGTGGGGGTTGACGGTCGACGATGCGTTCTTTTTGGGCGGGTTGGACAAGGCGCCTGTGCTGAACAAGCTGCGGCCGCATATTTTCTTCGACGACCAGATGGCGAACCTCGACGGATTCAAGTTGCATATCCCGTCGGTGCATATTCCGTTTGGGGTTGCGGATCTGCGGTAGCGGCAATATTGCAGAGACACGGAGGGTGCGTTGTGATTTCAGATATTGTTCCGCATAGTGGAAGCGATGCCTTCGTGGAACGTGCGAGCGATGGGTGTGCCCGTGCATACCTTGACAGTTGCTATACACGAACGCACCAAAGGGTATGAGTGCGAGTCGTATGCCGGCTCTTCCGGTTTTCGTGTGTGTCGGGTTCATGGTTGTGAGATTCGTTCCCGTATGGTTTGTCTGAATCCTCCGGCGTGCAGGAGGCTTCTGGTGATGTAGTTGCCGAGGTTGGTGAAGCCGAGG
>NZ_JAHBBD010000006.1 GCF_019331775.1 Bifidobacterium phasiani | reverse complement strand
GCCCCTCAATCCACCCCAACCCTTCAACCCGGATACTTCAGAACGCCCACTCCCGGCGGACATGTCGGCTACGTGTAGCGGATTCGGCCCCTTGCAGACATCTATATGCGTTACGTGAGGCGACCTTTCACCGCCACTCCGAGTATGAACGGCGGCATTCCGCCGCCCATACTCCGGGGTGGGCCTCGGGCTGCCTCACGTAGTCCAGTTGGATGTCCGCAGACCCCGAAATCCGCTACAACTAACGCAGATATACCCTTCGCACGCCCGCAATGCCCCTGCCACAGACGTCCGCATCGCCGTCCGCTCCATCTCACGCGCATCAGTCCATGCACTCAATGACATCCGGCGCGAAACCGAACCGGCAACGGCCTCGTATCCGGCGCCCCAGACCAGACCACCCCCGCACACCCGCGCACGCGAAACCGAATCCTGATCTTGAGCAGCTTGCCCGTCAGGCTCGGCGCACATCCCGCGCGCGAAACCGAATCCGCAAGCCTGCAAGCGTCGAGACGGACGGCACAACACTTCCCCACACGCGAAACCGAACCAAAACAGCCGTAACCATTACCAGAGGCACCCTCGCCGCACACGACAACGGCGTGCGCCCAGCACGCTGGGGCGCACGCCGTTCATGATCCGACCGACGGAAGAGCCGCGATCAGTTCGTGCCGATGCTCATCGTCTCGGGCAGCGTGCTGCCGCCGTCGATGACGACCTGCGAGCCGGTCAGGTAGCTGGACTCGTCCGAGCCGAGGAACGCGAACAGCTCGCCGACCTCGGTGGGCTTGGCGAGACGCTTCATCGGCACGCCGACGGCGATGTCGTTGATCGCCGACTCCGGATCCTCCGGATTCGACTCGACGGCCATCTTCTCGACCATCGGGGTACGCGCGTAGCCGAGCTGCGAGCAGTTGACGCGGATGTGGCGGTCCGCGTATTCGACGGCGAGGCACTTGGTCAGACCGACGAGCGCGGCCTTGGTCATCGCGTAGGCAGCTTCGCCCGCGTCGGCCACGATGTCGCCGGTGACCGAGGACGCGATGGCAATGGCACCCTTGCCCTCCTCGAGCATGTACGGGATGACCGCCTGGCAGGTGTTCCACACGCCCTTGATGTTCACGTCGATGTGGAAGTCGCGCATCTCGTCGGGCATCTGCTCGAACGGGGCGAGGCGGCACACGCCGGCGTTGCAGCAGGCCACGTCGACCGAGCCGAACGCCTCCTTGGTCTTGGCGGCCGCGTCGATCATCTGCTGCTTGTCGGCCACGTTCGCGACGACGGCGATGATCTCGGCCTCGGGGTACATGCCGCGGATGCGCTCGGCGGTCTTCTCGACGTCGGGAGACAGGTCGACCATGCAGATCTTCGCGCCGTACTTCGCGTACACCTCGGCGATGCCCTCGCCGAGTCCGGCGGCGGCGCCGGTGATGAGGGCGGCCTTGCCTTCGAGCTTTCCAGGAACCATGTGAGTTACTCCTTTGTGTTGGTGTGGCGGCCGGCCCGACGGCGGGCCGGTGCGCCGATGTTCAAAACCTATTGTTTGGGGATTGATGGCGGTTGCGTGGTGGCGCCGCGGACGCGGGAGCCGTCAGAACTCCTGCATGCCGTCGGGCGTCTCGATGACGACCTTCGTCTTCTTCCAGCGCACGACGACCATCCACAGCCAGATCAGCACGCCGATGCCGAGGTAGACGCCGAACGAGATCCACGAGCCGATGCCCTGGCCGAGCGTGCAGAAGAACGCGATCGCGATCATGATCACCATGGCCAGGATGCGGAAGAAGTCGCCGCCCTTGACGACGTTCTTGTTGTCCTTGTACCACTCGGGGTGCTTGTGGTGGATGCGCACGGCGGAGACCATCGTCAGCGCGTAGGCGCAGGCGCAGCCGAACGACATCAGGTTGAAGAAGTCGTTCATGAACGTGCCCGCGTTCTGCAGCAGAATGAAGGCCAGGCTGATGACCAGCAGGAAGATGTTCGGCAGGATCGGCTGCTGATGCTTGTTCACCTTGGTGAACGCGGACGGCAGGAAGTTCTTCTTGCCCATCGAGTACAGCATGCGCACGGTGGACATCCAGAAGCCGAGGATCGAGGCGGTCATGCCGAGCAGGATCGACACGCAGCCGTAGACGATCGGCCAGAAGCGCCAGCCGAGGATCTCCTGCATCGCGGTGATCGTCATGAAGCCGTTCGCCGCGTCGCCCTCCAGCAGGGTCTGCGCGGGCGCGAGGCCGGCCACACAGAAGAAGAAGACCGTGTAGATCGCGCCGCAGGTGATCACGGAACCGCAGATCGCCTTCTTGGTGTTCGACGTCGGGAAGTCGCCCTCCTCGACCATCTGCGGCACCGTCTCGAAGCCGAAGTACGGGGTGATCAGCAGCGCCATGCCGATGATCCAGCCGGGGATGCCGAGCGAGGAGCCGATGTTCGAGAAGCCGAACGAGTCGATGATGTTCTGAAAGCTCCAGTGGCCGCACGTCAGGATCAGGACCGCGGTGATCAGCGTGGTCACGATGTTGGCGAACAGGCAGGTCGCCTGCGCCTTGACGAGGAACTGGATGTCCTGCAGGCTCATGATGAACACGAGCACCAGGAACACGACCGCGATGATCATCGTGGTGCCGAAGCTCAGGTTCAGGCCGAACAGCTTGCTGATGAACGTGGCGACCGCCATCACGACGGCCGGCGGCACCGCGATCCACGCGGCCATGATCAGCCACGACGCAAGGAATCCTATGTGCTTGTTGAACCCGACCGTGTTGTAGATCAGCTCGCCGCCCGCCGTCTTGAACAGCGGCGAGATCTCGCTGTAGACCAGGGCCGTCGGCAGGATCGCGATCGTCATCATCGCGAACGCGAGGAACGTGCCGGAGCCGCAGTAGCCGAAGAACACGGAGTCCCAGTAGCTGACGTAGGTAAAGATCGAGCCGGTGGCCACGGTATACACGAAGACGAGTTTCAGGCTTCGTTGCAGTCCCTTGTTGCCGGCGGGTTTGGTACCAGTGTTGCCTGGATCGGACATCGCTCACCCCTTTTGTACTGCTTGAGGGTTTGGCGCAGCGGGGCGACCACGGCCGGGCGCGGTGCGGCATCGTCGCCGCGACGCGTGAGCCGGTCACGTCATCGGATTGCGTTCCTGCGCGATGGACCGTCGGCTTCGCTGCCGCGGGCGTCGGTAGGTGGCGTAGTCGGATGGCGTCGTCGCCGTCCCGTTGTGTATGGACGATTCAGAATCTTAAAGCCGCCGTAAGGTTTTAGCAAACCCGGCGTGGGGATAGCGGAGGAGGCGGTGCCGATGCGACCGGGTGGCGGGCGTGCGGTCGTGGAGCGGCCGTGAGGTTATCCGGGGGGGCACGGAACGGCATATCTGCACTAGCTGTAGCGGATTTCGGGGGTTGCATACACCCAACTGGACTACGTGAGGCGCCTTGGCGCCGATACCCGGAGTACGACTGGCGGTATTCCGCTACGCATACTCGGAGTATCGGCACCAAGGCACCTCACATAACGCAGATAGATGTCCGCAGAAGGCCCAATCCGCTACACATAATCGCAATAGCGGCCTCAGCGATGCCGTACAACCCCGGCGGATTGCCCACGCACACGCCGCGACCGCACTCACGAGACCAAAGGTCCGCGGATCCACACGTCGGCGATGGTGCGGGGCCGGTTCCGGCGAACCGGCCCCGCACCATCGCCGACGTTATGTACGCCGTCAGCCGCGCAAACCGTCGATCACGTCGACCAGATGGTCGGCGACCGGACGGTCGACCTCGAAGACGACGCGCACGTGCTCACCGTCCACGTCATGCCAACCGTTGCGCTGCCCGCGCAGATCGCAGACCGTCTGGCCGCGGCCGATGCCGTGCGTCGTGTCCACACTGACCGGTACCGCGGGCGCGACCGTCGGCACGACGCCGCCCGCGCAGATCGCCGCCGCCAGCGGATCGTGCAGGGCGCTGCATCGTCGCCCGTATTCGGGCACATGGAAATCGAAGTAGAAGTCCATGATCCGCCCCACGGCCTGCGCGGTCGGGTTCGCGCTGTCCAGCAGCCGACGGCGGTGCCGTTCCTCGAACGTATTCGTCATGGTCACGTCGAGCGGCACCAGCGTCACGTCCCACCCGGCGGACAGCGCGATGCGCGCGGCCTCCGGATCATGCCCGATGTTCGCCTCGGCGACCGGGCTGACATTGCCCGGTTCACGGACCGCCCCGCCCATGATCGTCACCGATGCGACGCGCGACGGCAGCGTGGGGTCGGCGTCCAGCACCGCCGCGAGGTTGGTCAACGGCCCGACCGCAAGGATATGCAGGTCGCCGTCGAAGCGGTGCGACAGCTCGATCAGCAATTCGACGGCGCCGCGCGGATCCGGTTCGCGCGCCGAGCGCGGCAGCTCGACGTTGCCGATGCCGTTGTCGCCGTGAATGTGCTGCACGCCGCACACGTACTGGCTGGTGCGGTAGTCGTGCTCGCCCACGGCGACCGGAATATCGTCGCGACCGGCGATGGCGAGCAGGTCGAGCACGTTACGGGCGGCCTGCTCGGCGCTGGTGTTGCCGGACACGGTGCCGACGCCGACCAGGTCAACGGCGGGCGAAGCCAGCAGGTAGCACAGCGCGAGCGAGTCGTCCACGCCGAGATCGCAGTCGAAGTACACGTGGCGGGGCGAGATGGCTTGTTCGGTCATGATGGTCCTTTCCTTGACATTCATTTGATATTCCACATCGTTCCGGCGGCGCACGCCGTCAGGCCTCACGCCCCTCGGCGGCGCGCATCGCCATGCTGGCGGCGAACGACAGCACGGTGATCACGATGCCCACGATCACGGCGAGGCGGACGCCGCCGACGGTGCCGGCCGAGGCGAACGGCGAGATCAGCGCGACGCCGATGCTCGAGCCGAGACCGAAGCACGCACCGCTCACCGCGGGCAGCGACCCCTTGGACGCCTCCGGCGACAGCACCACGCCCAGACCGTTGAGCGTGGTCAGTGCCAGCGCGTTGTATCCGACGCCGAGCACCACGACGCACGCCACCACCACGACCAGGTTGGTCGGGAACACGGCGATCACGGCCATCGCGGCGAGGCAGACCACCAGGCCGATGCGCAGCGTGCGGATCCAGCCGATGCGCGGGGCGATCCAGCCGACCACCGGGGCGGCGACGATGCCCATGACGGCGGGCGGCACCAGGAAGCACAGCGACGACATCGAGGCGTTCATGCCGAAGCCCACCTCGGCGTTCTGGCTGAAGACGACGAGCGTGAAGTTGATGACCGGGTAGACGCCGGCCAGCGTGAGCAGCACCGCGGCGATCAGCGGCCACACCTGCCGCGACGCCAGCTCCTCGAGCGAGATGACCGGATCGGAGGCGCGGCGTTCGCGGACGAGGAACAGCGCCATCGCCACAACCGCGACGACGAGCAGGGCGATGGTCTGCGGCGCGGTCCAGCCGTAAACGTCGCCGGAGCCGAAGGTGATGAACTGGCCGAGGCAGATCACGGCGACCGTGATGAACACGCCGCCCCACCAGTCGAACCTGCCGGTCGAGGAGGGCTTCATCGTCTTCGGGAACGTGACCATCACGCCGACGAACGACAGCACCACGAACGCAAGGATGACGACGAACAGCGAACGGAATCCGAAATGCTCGGTGAGCAGGCCGCCGAGCACCCCGTCGAAGCCGCCGACGCCGCCGTTGATCGCGGTCACCGCGCCGAGGGCGATGCCGAACGACTTGGCGTCGAGCGCCTCGTTGAGCACCAGATAGGACAGCTGGAACGAGGCGGAGCTGAGCCCCTGCAGCGCGCGCCCCACCAGCAGCACCGGCAGGTTCGGGGAGAACAGGGCGAGCATGGTGCCCACGAACAGGCATCCCAGGATGAGGAACAGCATGTTGCGCCGTCCGATGTAATCGCTCCATCGGGTCAGCAGGATGCCGCCGATGGAGCCGAACAGCAGGAACAGCGAGCTGATCTGCGAGACGTCGTTGAGCGGCACGCCGAGCGAGTCGGCGATATCGGGCAGCGCGGGAGTGATCATGCTGGCGTTGAGCTGGTACGAGAGCACGCACATGATCAGCGCCACGACCAGCGGGATCATCTTCCTGCCGGAGAGCACCGCGTTCCCTTCGTCGGGAACCGCGGCCCCGGTGGGGTTCGGGTTGGAAGCGGTCATTGAGACTCCTTCGTCATCGTTGATGTCATTGAGGTGCCGCCGTGGACAACGTCGCCCGACGGCATCACTAAGTATGATGTATGATTTCATACTCATGTCAGTAAGTAAGATATCATACCTATGGGTATGATTTCATATCGCGTGTCGCCGACGACTACAATGAAACGGGAATCGACCGGAACGCAGGAAAGGAACGGCCATGGGCACCACCGTCGACGAGTATCTCAACCGTCCGCTCTCACTGCCGCCCCGGCAGCCCATTCGCGTGGCCGTATACTCCCGACTCGCCTCCGGCATCCGATCGGGCACCCTGCCTCCGGGGACGCTGCTCCCGCGCGAATCGGAGCTCGCCGACATGCTGAACGTCAGCCGTACACCCGTGCGCGAAGCGCTCATCCTGCTCGAGGAGGATGGGCTGATCACCACCAAGCGCGGCGTCGGGCGGTTCGTGGCCGACCACCTGCCGAGCACGGGTCTGGAAACGATCCGGCCATTCGAGCAGGTCCTGGCCGACACCGGAGGGCGGGTCGACATCATGCCGTTGCGATTCTCCGCCGACCCGGCCACCGAATTCGTGGCCGACCACCTGCACATCGAGGTCGCCACGACCACCTGGTTCCGCGAATGCGTCATTTCGCTCGACGGCACTCCGGCGGCCATCGCGCAGGAGCATTTCGTCGCAGGATATGATGCCCGCACCGAGCTCAACCTCGACGCCACGCTCGGCAATGCCGCCGACGACAAGCAGACGCTGCTCGCCGCGCTCATCAAGGACCAGGCGCTGACGTTCGATTCCGGGGAATGCCACATCGTCCCCAGCACGGCCGGCAACTCACGCGCTTCATTGCTCAACGTCGAAGCCGACGATCCGGTGCTCGTGCTCACCGAGACGATCGCGTACCACGGCACACCGATTTATCTGGGCAAATACATCGTCTCCAAGGCAGTGCCGGCACTGGCCATCATTCAATCGGCGAAATAGCTGGAACACGGCGGCGCACAAGCTGGCACAGGGCGTAATTCTCCGAACTGCGGGGGCGGGACGGCATATCTGCATTAGGTGTAGTGGATTTCCGGGACTGCAGACACCCAACTGGACTACGTGAGGCGCCATGACGGCGATACCCCGAGTATGCGTGGCGGAATACCGCCAGTCGTACTCAGGGTATCGGCGCCAAGGCGCCTCACATAACGCAGATAGATGTCCGCAGAAGGCCCAATCCGCTACACGTAATCAACATGCGCTCTCAGAGGCGGCAACGGATGAGTCAGAGGGCGGCCTTCACACCCCTCCATACGTCATCCCATCACTACAGCCCACCGCACGCCACCATCCACCGCTATCCGCCGCGCCGAACACCGCCACGCACGCTCACGCCCAACCGCCCACACCCACCATGCGCCGCCGCAAACCACCATACGCCGCACACACTGCCCGGACATGCATATCCCGCGCCAGTCATACGCCGTCGCACGCCGTCATCAGCCCCGCGCCGCCGCACATCATCACCGACCTGCCACACCTTGCCGCCACACCCCGTCACCCGCCGCCGCACCGCCGGGCACACGCCGGCATACAGTATGGAACCATGTCTTGCACCACGATCCTCATCGGAAAGCACGCCAGCTGGGATGGCTCCACCATCATCGCCCGCGACGACGATTCGGGCTCGGGCCGCTACGACCCGAAGCGCCTCGTCGTCGTCCACCCCGCCGACCAGCCGCGCCACTACACATCCACGCTCAGCCACGTCGAGATCGATCTGCCGGACGACCCGTGCCGCTACATGATCGCGCCGAACGTGCTGCCGAACCGCGGCGTGCTCGCTGAGGCGGGCGTCAACGTGCACAATGTGTGCATGACCGCCACCGAGACCCTCGCCGTCAACGAGCGCGTCCTCGCCGCCGACCCGATGGTCGAGCTGCGCCCCGCGGCCGGCACCCCCGGAGACGCCGACTACACCCCCGAGACCCCGGGCGGCATCGGCGAAGAGGACATCATCACCCTCGTCCTGCCCTACGTGACCACCGCGCGCGACGGCGTGCTGCGCCTGGGCGGCCTGCTCGAGCGCTACGGCACCTACGAGGCGAACGGCATCGCGATCAGCGACGCCGACGAGATCTGGTACGTCGAGACGATCGGCGGCCACCACTGGATCGCCCGCCGCGTGCCTGACGACTGCTACACGACGATTCCCAACCAGCTCGGCATCGACGACTTCGACCTCGACGACGCGTTCGGCGAGCGCCGCGACTTCATGTGCAGCGCCGACCTGCGCGAGTTCATGGCCCGCCACCACCTCGACATGACGATGCGCCCCTCCGGGCGCGGCACGACGATCGGGTTCGGCGCGGCCACGGGCGGCACGAACGGCAGCGCGAACGGCGGCGCCACTGCCAGCGCACGCACCGCGCACGGCACCCGCAACGCACATTGTGCCGTCGGCACTACCGATACCGGTACTACCGACGCCGACATCACTGACACCGTCATCGGCACCACCGACCCCGCCATCGACGCCATGCCCCCGCGCCGCTTCAACCCGCGCCACGCCTTCGGCACGTCCACGCCGAAGGACCACATCTACAACACCCCTCGCGCCTGGTACATGCAGCGCCATCTCAACCCAAGCGACGGCTGGGATTCGCCCGCGGCCCGCTGGACGCCCGCCTCCGATGACATCCCCTGGTGCCGCGTGCCCGAGCGCCGGGTGTCGATCGAGGACGTCGAGTTCCTGCTCGCCTCGCATTTCGAGGGCACCCCCTTCGACCCGTACGGCACGCTGGGCACGCCGGAGTCGCGCCACCGCTACCGCCCGATCGGCATCAACCGCACCGGGCACATGGTGGCGATGCAGGTCCGGCCAGACGTGCCGGCGGCGAACCGCGCGCTGATGTGGGTGTCGTTCGGCTCGGGCCCGTTCACCGCGGCGGCGCCGTTCTATGCGAACGCGACCGACACCCCCGCCTATCTGCGCGACACCCCTGCCGAGCCGTCGACCGATTCGCTGTACTGGACGAACCGCATGATCGCGGCGATGGCGGACCCGCACTACATCGAGAACTCCAACGCCATCGAACAGTACCGCGAGGCCGTGCACGCCTTCGGGCACCGGCATGTGTTCGAGACGGACGAGGCACTGGCGCAGACGGTCGGGAACGCGTCGGCGACCGTCGCCGACGCCCCGCTGGGCGCCGCCACACCCGGGAACGCCGCCGATGACAGCAACGCCTTGGCAAGCAACGCCACTCCAACGGACAACGGCACTCCAGTGGACAACAACACTCCGGCGGACAACAACAGCACCGCGGCCAGCGGTAGCATCCCGACCAGTGGCATGCCGACAAACAACGACGCCGAGTACGCGCTCGACGCTGCGTCCGCGACTCTGACCCGCGCCAACGAGGAGACCGGCGACTTCCTGCGCCGTCGCACCACGCAACTGCTGGCCGATGTGCTGTACACGTCCAGCAATCTGATGCGCAACTCCTTCGCGATGTCCGACCGCTGGGCGTGAATCGAACGTAAACGCGTTCGTTACGCTGCCGCCGGCGAACGCGCCGGCTTCAGTAGGCACTCCGGCGCTTCAGTAGGCACCTGTTCGGGAACCCGTGCGTTCAACAGCGACGGCATTCCAACGTTTCTGCGACACGTTCCCCCGGACCGGGTGCCTACTGAAGCCTCAAAGTGCCTACGGAAGCGGACTCACCGCCGCTAACGGCGACGCGTCGAGCATGGAAGCCGCAATGTGCCTACGGGAGCAGGGTCGAATCAGGCAACCGCCCGACGGCCGTCCGATTCGGACCCGAAACCCCGCGCCGATGTCCGGTCGCCCGCGAGCGGTGCCAAACCAATCAACGCCGGACCGCCTGCGAGCGACGCCGGATCAGACCGAATCGGTCAATGCCGGATCGATCGACGCCGAATCAGGCCGAATCAATCGAGGCCGAGGTCGTAGGCGGCGGCCATGTCCTTGCCGCTGAACGTCTTGAACGCCATCAGCGTGCGAGTGCGGGCCACGCCGTCGACCTTGGCGATGCCGCCGGGGATGATGTCGGTCAGATGCTCGATGTCGTCGGCGTTGATGACGGCGACCAGATCGATGTCGCCCGCCACCGAGTACACCTCGCGCACGCCGTGGATCTCCGCCACGGCCTGTGCGGCCTCGTTGACCTTGCCGCTTTCGACGTCGATGAGCACGATTGCATTGGTCATGGGGAACTCCTTTGCTCTGATTCGCTCCGGCACGGCGCGCGGAGACGGGCGGAACCGTTGCGGCCCATTATAGGGGCGCGCCGCCGCACGCCGCCGGCCTGCGCACACGTGGCGGAACGGCGTCCCTGTCCGCGCCCCTGCCCGCGCCCGACCGCCCACGGAAACGCCCTACAGCCTCCCGGACCGGCTCGGGTCGATGCTCATGGTCTGGAACCGCTCCTGCATCACCTCGTCGCCGAAATGCCGCGCGAAGAACCGCGTCACCGGCGAATCGGTCACGTCGCCGGAGACGCGGCCGTACCAGCAGTCGAAGGCCATCAGGGTCATCGCCGCGTCCACCACCATGAACGCGAACGCCACCGCGGTCAGCGAGTACCGGACCTTCCAGGGGATCCGGTTGATCAGCCACAGGATGCGCGGCAGCAGCAGCTTGATCCAGACCACGCCGAGCAGCCCCCAGAAGAACATGTACTTGCCGGACGTGCGCCCGTCGATCGACAGCCACTGCCCGGTGTAGTCCCAGGCGACGATGCCGAACGCCACCTCCATGAACCAGCTGACGAAGTACTCGAACGCGCCGCCGATCACCGCGCTGGTGCAGAAGATCAGCAGCGGGTTGGAGCGCCACAGGCGGTTCAGGCAGGCGGTCAGGATCACGGCCCCGCACCCATAGATCGGCGAGAACGGCCCCCAGAGCAGCCCGGCGCGATCCTGCCACTCGCCCCAGAAGATCCGGTGGTAGATCGTCTCGACGACCAGCCCGAACACGCAGCCGATCATGAACAGCCAGAACACGTTGAAGAACTCCAGCTCGATGTACCCCTTGCCGCTCGGGTCGCGGCCGACCATGCCCTTGGCGAGCGCCTTCTCGTAGTCGCTGCGTTCGTCCATGCGCCTGAGCGTGTACTGCAGGCGGCGCTCCTCGAGCAGCGCCGGGTCAAGCACGATTGACAGCGTGACCAGGATCGCGAGCTGCACCGTCGGGCTGACGAGATTCCACCCGATGCCGGTGAGCGCGAGCGAGAGCATGCCGTCGGCGATCGTCACCGGGATCAGCGCGTAGGCCCAGCGCGCGCCGTGCTTGCGCCGGTTGCGCAGCAGCAGGCTGCCGAAGATGACCATGCCCGCCGACGAGACGAGCAGCACCGCGACGTGCAGGCAGTTCAGGATGAAGGTCAGGTCGAACACGCTGCCGTCGACCTGCCCCCTGAGCACCGACAGCACGCCCTGCACCGCGACGCCGACGAGCGGCACCACCGTGACCATGCCGCTGATCAGCACCAGGATGCCGTAGATGCGGGCGATCAGCGGCAGGCGGCGGTCGTCGATGTCGACGCGGCCGTCGCCGTTCGTGTCGCCCTGCAGGCGTTCGCGTCCGTCCCCAGCGCCCGTCTCCGCGCCGTCCTTCCGCGGCCCGTCCGCGAACCGATCCGCGTGCTCGCCGCCGCCGTCCCCTTCGCGCCGTTCGCCGGCCCGCCCGCCGGCTTGTCCGCCGGCCCGCCCCTCGATCGCGGCGTCGCCCGCGCCGGGCGCCGCGGCGTCCGTTACCTTGGTGTCCATTCCCCTCACGCTAGCAGACGCCGGCAACGCCGCGGCGACCGGCGAGCACGGGCGGACGGCCTCGCGCTCCGCGAACCTCTTGCGCTACACATTCCGTAGCGCTACGATATGCGTAGCATTACAAGCCGACGGCGGCCGGACCGGCGGCGGCCGTCCGGGGCGGCCGCCGCGAACCGATTCAGCGAAGCGAGGCGATACCGTGCGCAACATCGTCCGGATCCTGCGCCGCGACGTCATGCGGCTGGCCCGCGTGCCCGCGGCGTGGGTCATCATCCTCGGCCTGACGGTGCTCCCCGCGTTCTACGCGTGGGTCAACGTCCTCGGCTTCTGGGACCCGTACGCCAACACCGCCGGCGTGCGCGTCGCCGTGGCGAACGAGGACCGCGGCGCCGGCGACGACGCGCTGGGCGAGGTCGACCTCGGCGCGACGATCGTCGACTCACTGCGCGGCAACGGCGAGCTCGGCTGGACGTTCGTCGACCGGGACGAGGCGATGCACCAAGTCCGCGCCGGCGACGCCTACGCGGCCATCGTCATCCCCGAGGACTTCAGCGAGCGCCTCGTCGCCGTCATCCACGGCGACCTCGCCGACGGCCGCCCGCAGCTCGACTACTACGTCAACGAAAAGGTCAGCCCGATCGCGCCGAAGGTCACCGACACGGCCGCCACCACCGTGGACCGGCAGGTCAACGCCGCGTTCGTCTCCGCCGCCAGCGAGGCCGTCACGCAGGCCGTCAACCGGCTCGGCGGCCAGGCCGACCGGCTCGCCGCGCAGACCACCGACGACGCGCGGACCGCGCTGGAACGCGCCGACGACGGCATCGCCACGGCCCGCGCCCGCATCGCCGCGTTCATCGGCGACGACGCGGACGGCGGCACAGGAAACAGCACAGGCGACGCCGGCACAGCCGATGGCGCCACCGGCGACGTGACCGCCGCCGACACGCTCCAGCGGGCGCGCGACACCCTGCAATCGCTCTCCCGGCTCGGCGGCGACGCATCGACGGCGCTCACCGCGGCCTCCGGCCTGCTCGCCGACACGCAGACCGGGCTGAACGACTTCGCCACGTCGTCGTCCACCGCGCTGGCCACCGGCGAAAGCCTGCTCGCCCAGGCCGCGCACCAGGCCACCGGCACGCTGTCGGGGCTGTCGGCCGCCGTCGTCACGGCCAACGGCCAGGTCGCCGGCTCGCTCGCCACGCTGCGCGACATGAACGAGCGCAACGCCGCGCTCATCGACGACCTGAACGCACTGGCCGCGTCGCTGCCGGACGGCGGCGACGGCGTCGCGCAGGCCATCGACGCGTTGCGCGACGCGAACACCACGCTGGGCGGCACCATCGACGACCTCGACACGTTGAACGCCGGCATCGCGACCACGGCCTCCGACACCGGCACGCTGGCCGACGACCTGGGCGACGCCGCGGACACCGCGCTCAAGACCGCGGCCGACGCGCGCACCGGCCTGACCGGCGGCGCGCTGCCGCAGATGGGCGGCGGGCTCGGATCGCTGGCCGTCGCCGCGGGCGCGATCGGCGGCCAGCTCACGGCGCAGGGCACGCTCACCGACCAGGCGCTGCTCATCGTCGACCAGCTCGACCAGGCGCTCGACCAGGCCGATACGGCGCTGCGCGACACGGACGAGGCGCTGGCCGGCGTGCAGTCGCGGCTGGCGACGCTGCGCACCGACCTCGACGCGCTGGCCTCCGCAAGCACGCTGTCGTCGCTGTTCGGCGGCGGCGACGGGCTCGACGTGGACGCCATCGCCACGTTCATGACGGCGCCCGCCGTGCTCGACGAGCGCGTCGTGTACCCGGTGGACTCCTACGGCTCCGGCATGGCGCCGCTGTTCACCAACCTTGCGATGTGGGCGGGCGCGTTCATGCTCATCGCACTGCTGCGCCTCGAAACCGACGGCGAGGGCATCGACGGCATGACCGCCACGCAGGCGTACCTGGGCCGCTGGCTGCTGCTGGCGCTGCTCGCGGCGGCGCAGGGGCTGATCGTCACCGTCGGCGACCTGGCCATCGGCGTGCAGACCGCGAACGCGGCCGTGTTCGTCCTCACCGGGGTGATCGCGGCGGTGACGTACAGCGCCATCGCCTACATGCTCGCCGTCACGCTGCAGCACGTCGGCAAGGCGCTGGTGATGGCGATGATCATCGTGCAGATCCCCGGCGCCGGCGGCATGTACCCGATCGAGATGATGCCGGGCTTCTTCCGCGCGCTGCACCCGTTCTTCCCGTTCACCTACGCGATCGACGCGATGCGGGAGGCCATCGGCGGGTTCTACGGCGACGCCTGGGTCACGGCGGTGCTGCACCTGCTGGTGTTCGCGGCGGTCTCGTTCGCGATCGGCATCGTCGTCCGGCCGCTGATGGCCGACGCTAACCGCGCGTTCACGCGGCGCGTCGCCGAGACCGGGATCCTCAACGGCGAGCCGGTGACCGACGCCTGGCCGAGCCGGATCGCCACGCATGCCCGCGCCGCCCGGCGCCGGCACGCCGCGGGAAAGGAGCGCCCATGAGGGCCGTATGGCATCTGTTCGCCGACGACGTGCGCCGGCTCGCCGGCAACGCCACCGCCATGCTCGTCGTCGCCGGCCTGGTGGCGATACCGAGCCTGTTCGCCTGGTTCAACATCGCGGCGAGCTGGGACCCGTTCGGCAACCTCGGCGACCTCAAGGTCGCGGTGGCCGACACCGACGAGGGCTACCGCTCCGACCTGATCCCCGTCAAGGTGACGATCGGCGCGCAGGTCGTCGACAAGCTGCGCGCGAACGACCAGCTCGACTGGACGTTCACCACCGAGCGGGACGCGATCGAAGGCACCGAATCGGGCGCGTACTACGCGGCCATCGTCATCCCCGAGGACTTCAGCGCCACGATGATGACGTTCTTCACCGGGCGGGCGCGGCAGGCCTCCATCGCCTACTACAGCAACGAGAAGAAGAACGCCGTCGCCCCGAACCTCACCGGCGCGGGCGCCGACGCGGTCGCCGCGCAGATCAACGAGACGTTCGTCGCGACGCTGACGGACATCGCGCTCGACATCGCCTCCTCGCTCGCGGACCAGCTCGAGCGCCCCGAGACGCAAAGCGCGCTCGCGGCGTTCGACGCGAACGTCGCCGACTTCGCCACGCGGCTCGGCGACACGGCCGGCACGCTCGACGGCTACCGCGCCCTGACCGACACCGCGCGATCCCTGCTCGACAACTCGGCGGCGCTGCTCGGACAGACGTCCACGGCCGTCGGCCAGGCCGCCCCGCAGCTGGACACCGCCCGCCAGGGCGTGGACGACGTGGCCTCGGCGCTCGACGGAGCCGTCGCCACCGTGCAGGGCGCGCTCGGCTCCAGCGCCGATGCGATCGCCCAGGTCGGCGACGACGTCGACACGCTGTTCGGCGACGCCTCCGACGACGCCGCCTCGACCACCGCCGCGATCCGGCGGCAGGCCGACGCGCTGACCGCGCAGGCCGCCGTCTACCGCCAGCTCCGGCAGACCGTGCAGGGGCTGCCGGGCGCGCAGGGCGACGCGCACGCCACGGCCGTCGCGGACGCGCTGCAACGCACCGCCGACCAGCTCGACGCGCTGTCCGCGGGGCTCGGCGACGCGGCCGACGCGCTCGATACGAACGCGGCCGACGCCGAAACGCAGCGGCAGGCCGTCCAGGAACTCATCGACCAGGCGAAGTCCTCCGCTTCCGACGCCGCCGACTCGTTCGGCACGTCGCTGGGCACGCAGACCGACCGGCTCGCCGCCGCCGTGCGGGACGCGTCGTCGGTGCTGTCGCAGGACCAGGGGCGGCTCGCCTCGACGGTGACGACGCTGGGCGACGCCGCCGACTCGGCCGGGCGGAGCGTCGACGACGTGCGCGCCACGCTCGAGGACGCCGCCTCCGCGCTGCGCACGGCAGGCGAGCGGCTCGCCGCGTTCCACGCCTCGCTCGCCTCCGCGCTCGACGGCGCCGACTCCGACGCGGTCCGCGCCGTCCTGGGCACGGACGCCTCCACGCTGTCCGCCGCGCTGGCCGCGCCGATCGCGCTGCACCGCCAGGCGGTGTTCCCGGTCGGGAACTTCGGATCCGCGATGGCGCCGTACTACACGTTCATCCCGCTGTGGACCGCGTCGATCCTGATCATGCTGGCGGTGAGCGTCGAGGTGTCGCCGCGGCAGCGGCGCGGGATCGGCGAACCGGGGATGACGCCGCGCCGGATGTTCCTCGGCAGGTTCGGCGTCGTCGCGCTGATCTCGCTGATGCAGAGCACCGTCAGCTGCCTGGGCAGCCTGCTGATCCTGCACGTCCAGGCCGTGCACCCGCTGCTGTTCATGCTCTCCGGGTGGGTCGGCGGGCTGGTGTTCGCGCTGTTCGTCTACACGATGGTCGCTTGCTTCGGCAACATCGGCAAGGCGGTCGGCATGCTCATGCTCGTCGTGCAGGTGTCCGGGTCGGCCGGATCGTACCCGCTGCAGACGCTGCCGGAGTTCATGCAGCGCATCAGCCCGTTCCTGCCGATCACGCACGCGATCCGCGCGATGCGCGCCGCGATCGCCGGCATCTACATGAACGATTATTGGATCGAGCTGGGTAAGCTGGTGGTGTTCGTCCCGCCGCTGCTGCTGTTGGGCCTGCTGCTGCGCCAGCCGATGGCCGGGCTCAACCGGTGGCTCGGCGCGCAGCTCGAACGCACGAGGCTGATCGGGTGAGCGCGCGGGTGGCGACGGCCGTTTCGCCGGTCGGCGGCCGGGCGGTCGACGGCCGCCAGCCCCGCCACAACCGCCGACCGCACACCGATGGCTCGCCGCAGACCGTCGGCCCGCCGCAGACCCGCCATGGAGAGAAGGCATGATGACCACCGATTCCGCCGCCACCGCCGCGCAAGCCGCATCCGTCGCGCCCACAGCCTCCGCGCGGCACCGCCGCACGCGCGAGGCCACCGACCGCAAGATCGTGCAGGCCGTGCTGGGCATCGCCACCACCGAGGGCATCGGCGCGGTGACGATCGAGAAGGTCGCGCGCGCCTCCGGGGTCGCCAAGACGACGATCTACCGGCGCTACCGCGACACCGACGACCTGCTCGAATCGATCAGCACGCTCGACATCGTCCGTTCGCCGCACGTCGAGGACCTGCCGCCCTCGCGCGCGAACCTAGAGCGGCTGCTGACGCGGCTCGCGCAGCGGTTCGACGAGGGCATCGGCGTCAAGGCCGTGGGGCTGGTGCTCTCCAGCGACAACGCGTTCTTCCGGCGGATCTTCGACCAGGGCATCCCTCCCCTCGAACGGCACTTGTCCGAGTTCTTCCTGCGCGGAGAGCGCGAGGGGGTGTTCCGGCCGGGGCTGGACGTCCGACTGCTGTTCGACACGATCATCGGGTCGATGATCGCCGACCGCGCGATCTCGGCCGCCGAGGCGCGGCGAGCCGATGGGGGCCGCGAAGGCAGGAACAAGGCCGGTGGGGCCGGCGACGACGCCGAAACCGAGGACACCGGGGTCTCCGAACGCGACGCAGCGGCCGCGGACGTCGGGACGGTCGCGGAAATCGCGTCTGACGCGCCGCGCGCCACGACCATATCGGACACTTCGGATACCGCGGACATTTCGAGCGCCACGGATGCCTTGGATTGGGCGAGACGCATGGCCGACCTGCTGTGGCCGGCGATCGCGGCGCGGTGACCTCGGCGACACGCCTCCGACAACATATCAAACCATGTTAGGATGTTTGATATGTAGTTGCTATGTTGATATGTCTCCAAGGGGGCGGGCATGATCACCGAAGAGGAACTGGCGCGGCTCGTGGAACGGCTGCGGCACGCGGCCACCGACGGCCGGGCCGTCGAGGTCAAGGCGTGCGAGCATGGCGTATCGGCGTCGCTGATGGAAACGGTATCGGCGTTCGCCAACGGGTCCGGAGGGCTGATCGTGCTGGGGCTCGCCGAACAGACCGGATTCTCGCCCACCCCCGGCTTCCGGCCGGAGGCCGTGGCCGAATCGTTCGCGCGGCAGTGCGCGGATCGGCTCACGCCGCCGGTGCGCCCGGACATCGAGATCCTCGAATACCACGGCGCCCCGGTGGCGGTCGCGGTCATCGAGGAGATGCCTCCGTTCGACAAGCCGTGCCATGTCACGGACCGTGGGCGCTACCACGGCTCATACATCCGGGTCGGCGTCGGCGATCGCCGACTCACCACATACGAGGTCGACCGGCTGCTCGAAGAGCGTCGTCAGCCGGTGCATGACCGCGCCGTCGTGGATGAGGCGACCCCGGCGGACCTGCTCGACGACATCCTCGACGCGATCGTCGCACGGCAACGGTCGCTGCACCCCCGCATCTTCGGCACGCTGTCGCGCGACGACTCGCTGCGAGCGCTGAACATCATCGCCACGGGAGCCGACGGGCGGCCGCACCCGACGCTGTCCGGGCTGCTGGTCGCCGGCAACTACCCGCAGCGCTGGTTCCCGCGACTCACCGTCACCGTCGCCTATTACCCGGGAACATGCAAGACCTCCGGCAATGCCGTGAAGTACCTCGACTCGCGCTCCATGGCGGGCCCCATTCCGGAGATACTCGAGGATGCGCTGGCGTGGGTGTCGCGCAACATGCGGGTGGGCGGCGTGCTGGACGGGCAGGCGCGGCGCCGCGATGCGTTCGAATACCCGATCGACGCCGTGCGCGAGGCGCTGTGCAACGCGATCATGCACCGCGACTATTCCCCCATGGGCCAGGGCGCGCAGATCCAGGTCAACATGTACGGCAATCGCCTGGAGATCATCAGCCCGGGCGGCCTGTACGGGCCGGTCACCGTGGATTCGCTGGGCGAGCCGGGCGTCTCCGCGACGCGCAACCGCACGCTCGCCGCCCTGATGGAGACCACGCCGTTCCGAGACGGCTATGTGGCGGAGAATCGCGGCACCGGCTACCAGCTCATCACCACGCTGCTGCGGTCCGGAGGCAACGGCAGGCCCGAGGTCAGCGACACATTGTCGGCGTTCTCCATCACGTTCCGCGCCGCGCACACCGACCGCCTCGCACCGGCCGCGGCACCGGCGGCCGGATTGCTGGACGGTATGCCGCACCCCGGTATGCCGCACCCCGACGCGCCGCACGCCGAATCGCGGTCCGGAATGCCGCGACCCATTGCATCGCCAGTCGAATCGCGGACCGACACGCCGCAACCCGCGGCACCGGCGGTCGGATTGCAGGACGGTACGCAGCACCCCGACGCAACGCCGACCGGATCGTGGGCCGGCACGTCATACTACGAGACGCCGCAAGACCATGCCGCCGATTCGCTTTCCGAACTCGAGAGGCAGATGCTCGCGTTCATCGCCGAGCACGACGCGACGCGGCTGCCCCAGCTCGTCGCGGAGACCGGGCGGCCCCGCTCGACCGTCACCTATCAGATCAACAAGCTGCTCGAACTCGGGCTCATCGAACGCACGCAGCCAGCGCGCAGCCCGAGGCAGTCCTACCGCATACGCAGGAGCGCCTGAGATGACCGGCCCGGACCCGTCACCGACTCGGCCCCGGCGGGCGGGACCGCCCTCATTCCCGCGGGATCGAGGCCTCCTCGCGGGCCACGTCGAGCGCGGCGTTGAACGCCTCGGTCGTCCAGCTCGCACCGGCCACCGTGTCCACGGACAGCCCGGCCAGCGGCCTGCCGACGACGACGTCGCCGATGGCCTCGGCGAAGGCGTCCTGGTGGTTCTTGGAGATCGTCGTGAACGGATGCCCCACGATCTGCACGTCGGTGATCGTGCCGTCCGCGATGGTCAGATGCACGTCGATGGTGTCCTCGCCGATGGGCCCGTACTGTCCGTTGATCGAGTACGTGCCGTCGGCGTACACGCCGGTGTCCTCGCCGGCGCAGCAGTCGTCGTCCGACGCATCGCCCGAAGCGTCGTCCGACGCGCCATCCGAGCCGGACGCATCCGACCCGTCGGCGTCATCGGCCGAATCGGCCTGCGACTGCGCGGTCTCGCCGGAGTTGCCGGCGTATTCGTCGTCCATCGGTACGGCCTTCGGCTCGCCGCACCCGGCGAGCAGCGTGGTCGCCGCCACCAGGCCGGCGAGCGCCAGCGCCGCCTTCCGTTCGTTGCCCATATGGTTCCCTTCCTGACTCACATGCCGTGCGGGCGCCGCGTCAGCCACGCGCTACGCACCGGTCTTGGCCGCCTTGGTCGGATCGGCGAACGCCTGCGCGGCCTCGCCGTGCTGCGCGCCCTCGACCTGCGCGCCAGTGGACGCCGGCCGGCCGCCGGCCGCCTCGTAGGCGAGCCGCGCCTGCTCGTCGTTCCACCGCTCGCCGACCAGCACGCCGTGGTTCAGCATGATCTCGCGCTGCGCGCAGGAGGCGACGAGCGCGTCATGCGTGACGACGATGATCGTCGTGCCCTGCTCATGCAGCTGGCGGAACAGGTCGAGCACGATATGCTCGTTCCTCTCGTCGAGGTTGCCGGTCGGCTCGTCGGCCAGGATCAGCTTCGGGCAGTTGATCAGCGCGCGGGCGATGCACACGCGCTGCTGCTCGCCGCCCGACAGCTGGCCCGGCAGATGATGGGCGCGGTCCTTGAGCCCGACGCGCCTCAGCGCCTCCATCGCCTGCGCCTCGTCGACCACCGAGTGGTAGTACTGCGCGACCATCACGTTCTCGACGGCGGTCAGATGCGGCACCAGGTAGAACTTCTGGAACACCAGGCCGATCACGTTCTTGCGCACGTCGGCCAGCTGCGTGGCGTTGAGGTCCTCCAGCCGGCGGCCCTCCAGCGTCACCGACCCGCGCGACGGCGAGTCCATGCAGCCGATGATGTTCATCAGCGTGGTCTTGCCCGATCCGGACGAGCCGACGATGGCCAGCCACTGGCCCTCGGGGACGGTCAGGCTCAGGTCGTCCACGGCGTTGAGGTCGCCGTAGGTCTTGGAGATGTGGTCGAGTTCGAGCAGCATGCCCGCTCCTTTCGCTGCGTCCGCCGCATGCCGACCATCCGGGCCGGCCGCGGTCGTGTTCCGATTCATGTCATTCCTCCCTCAGCACCACGGCCGGGTCGATGCGCGTGGCGCGCCGGATCGGCGGGACCGAGGCCACGACCGCGATCGCCATGCCCAGCGCCACGGCGAGCGCGCCCAGCGGCCACGAGAACGCGAGCGTGCGCTCGAACACGGTCACGCACAGCGCCCGGGCCAACGCGTACCCGATGCCGGCGCCGACCAGGCCACCGATCAGGCCGTACAGCGCCGATTCCACGGCGAACTCCGCCACGACCGACGACGAGGGCGCGCCCAGCGCCTTGCGCAGGCCGATCTCGTTGCGCCGCTGCGACACGATCGACGACATCGTCGTGGAGACGCCGACCAGCGTGAGCGCCAGCACCACGATGGACACCAGCCAGAACAGGGTCTGCAGCATCGTGACGATGCGCTGGTTCGACGCGGTCATCTTCGACACCTGCTGCGCGCCGACGGCCAGCGGCCCGTCGTTGAGCGCATCGACCAGCTCGCCGAGCCGGTCGCCGTCCGCGTCGGAGGAGAACTCGATGACGTCGGGCCCGCGGTCGCCGGCGAGCGCGGCGACATCGTCGGCGGTCGCGTAGATGATGCCGTCCTCGCTGCCGCCGGTGTCGAGGATGCCGGCCACGCGGTAGGCGACGCCGTCGCTTTCGAGGATGTCGGTGGAGACGCGGCCGTCGCGCATCTGCCCGCCGACCGTGTCGGAGCCGGCCGAAGGCACGTCGCCGGCGGTTTCGGCGTCCGCAGAGCCGGTCGAGAGCGCGTCGCCAGCGGTTTCGGCGTCCGTGGAACCGCCGTCACCATCGGCGGTGTCGCCGGAACCGACGGCAGAATCGGCGACGATGTCGCCGGAGCCGCCGTCACCATCGGTGCCGGCACCACCATCGGCACCGTCGGAGCGGTAGCCGATGGTGACGGTCGAGCCGATCCGCAGGCCCATCGCGTCGGCCACGTCGCCGCCGACCATCACCTGGCCGGCGGACGGCCAGTCGCCGTCGACGCTCCAGTGGCGGTTCAGCGCCTGCACCTCGTCGACGTCGATGCCGGCGAGCACGTACGGGGCCGAGTTGATGCGCACCGTCTCGTAGCGGTATGCGGCGTGGCGCGCGTCGCCGACGGCCTCGACCTCCTGCTCGACGGCGGCGACGGTGTCCTCGTCCATGCCGGCGGCGCCGTCGTCGGCCGACTGCCCGGTGACGATGAGGTTCGCGCCGTAGGAGCGCATCTCCTCGCTCATCTGCTGCGGCACGGCCAGGCAGATCGCGGCGAGGCAGAACAGCGTGGTCGCGCCGACCATCGAGGCGATCACGGCCATGACGGCGCGCGACCGGCGGCGGAACACCGCGCCGAACAGCATCGTGAGGAACATGCGGCGATTGGTCATGCGTCGGACGGACGGGCGGCGCGCGCCGCGCCCGGTGTTGCGATCAGCGGCCATGGAGCACCTCCGCGGGGCGTACGCCCAGAATCGAACGGATGGACGAGAACGAGGCGACGAGCACGGTGAGGGCCAGCAACACGGTCACGAGCACGAACACCATCGGGCGCATCGTGATGCCCGAGCCGAACACCACCCGCCCGACGATCTGCGCCGCGCCCACGCCGAGCAGCGAGCCGACCAGCGCGCCGGCCAGCGAGATCACGGCCGTCTCCATGAGCATGAGGCGCGACACGGCGCCGTCGGTGGCGCCGACCGCCTTGAGCAGCGCCAGCTCCGCCGACCGCTCGGCGATCGAGGCGGCCATCAGGTTGGCGACCGCGATGGCCGCGGCGACCAGGCTGAGCGCGGTCATCACGATCATCACCGCGCGGGTCTTGTTGAGCACGTCGCCCTGCAGTTCGGAGACCTGCCGCACCTGCTTGGCCACCGCGCCGGGGATCACCTCCTCGATCTGGTAGGCGATGGACGAGGCGTACGCCGTGCAGTACCAGGTCTCCCACTCCTCCTGGGTGAGCGCGGCGGGGTTGCGCGCGGCCTTGCGGGCCAGGTCGTTCTCCGGCGTGGTCAGCGCCTTGACCTCGATGGCGTCGACGAGGCCGTCCAGCCCGGTGAGCCCCTGCAGCGTCGACGACGGCAGGTAGAGCGAGCCGTTCTCCTCGTCGCCGGAATCGTAGATGCCCACGACCGTGCAGGTCGTCGTCGCGCCGCCGTAGCTCAGGGTGACGCTGCCGCCGGGCGCCGTGACGCCGAGGCTGTCGGCCAGGTCGGCGCCCAGCATCGCCTCGTCGGAGTCGTCGGCGGCCCAGGCGCCCTCGACACTCCACCACGAGCGCATGCCGTCGACGCCGACGACGGTGGTCTCGCCGGTCTCCAGGTCCAGCGTCCTATTGAACCAGGTGCCGACGGCCGGCACGTCCGTCACGCCCGCATCGTCGCCGTCGGCGGCCACGTCGACGTGCATCGTGAGCTTCGGGGCGAAGTTGGTGATGTTGAACGCCCAGAAGATCGTCTTGATCTTCGGCACGTCGGATTCGCCGAGGAACGACGTCGGGTCGGCTGCGTCGCCCTCGGTGTCGTACAGGTCGGCGATCACCGCGTCGGACTTGGGCTGCACGGTGATGTTCGAGCCGTACGTCGACAGCTCCTCGTTGAGCTTGTCGCCGACGTCGAACACGACGCCGAGCATCGCCACCGACACCGTGGCCGACAGGCAGACAGTGACGGCGATGAGCAGCCGCCGCCGGAACTGCCGGCTGAACGAGCGGAATATCATGCGCAGGAAGAACATCGGGCCCCCTTCCCGGTCACTTGAAGTGCGCCGACAGCGCGTCGAGGTCGGCCGCCTGGATGGTGATCGCGCCGTCGCCGATCTCGTACGGCAGCGGGACGGGGTTGCAGCCGCCCTTGAAGCCGATCGTCGCCAGGTTGATCGCCACGTCGCAGCGCTTGCAGATGATCTTGCCGTCCTGCTCGTAGTAGCCGGCGTCGCCGCAGGTCTCGCACGCGTCGAGGCCGATGCCGTACGCGCCGCCGTTCTTCTTGATGATGATGAACCGCATGACCGTGCCGTCGGCCGCCGTGTACTCGAAGCGGTGCAGGTGGCCGTCCTCGACCTGCGCGAACGAGATCGTCGCCACGCCGTCGGCCAGGGAGTACTCCTCCGGCTCGGAGATCACCGGCTCCTTGTTCGTCTCGTAGGTGCCCCAGGCGAGCGTCGCGGTCACCAGGATCATCGCGACCAGGCTCCACGCGCCGGCGGCCTTGGCGCGGCGGCGGAAGGCGATGCGCGAGCGCACGGCAGCCTCGTTCGGGCCGGTCGCCGCGGTGCGGAACCCGGCGACGATCGAGGCGACGGCGGGGATGGCGAACACCAGCGCCTGCGCGATCGTCATCTGCAGCCCGTGGTTGTGCACGAGGATGAGCACGCGGAACGCCGTGCCGTGCAGCACGAGGATCATCATGTTCATCAGCAGCGAGAACAGCTCGGCCAGATGGTGCAGCAGCTGCAGCACGACGACGAGCAGCACGGCGAGCGTGAACGCGCGGCGGACCGCGGTCGAGCGCATCGTGCGGAAGATCGCCGCGGCCGCCATCGCCGTGCCGATGCCGAGCAGGAAGCCGAGCGCGCGCAGCAGCATGTCGGAGGTGAACGGGGAGTCGCCGGTGTCGACGAAGTTGGTCAGCTGCAGGATCACGTCGGGGACGGCGAAGAACGCGGTGGCCGCGATGCCCGCGGCCGTCACGGCGTTCGCCGCGTCCATCAGGCCCCGGTGCCGCCGCCAGTCGCGGGTCAGCGCGCGGGCGCGCACAACCACGGCGATCATCAGCAGGTCGAGGACGACGCAGGCGATCAGCGTCGGCAGGTTGACGGTGGAGCGTCGCGTGACGACCGCCGTGCCGCGCAGCGCCGCGAACGCGATCGCGGCGACCAGGCCGACCGCCAGGCCGATCCGGCGCCATCGGTGGCTTCTCGGCCGGTCGCGCCCCTCGCCGACGGCGAGCAGCACGTCCGTGCCCATCACCAGCAGGCACAGGCCGAGCACGCCCGGCAACGCCTGTATGTATTGTCCCAGCATCGCGTTCCCTTTCCTGATACCGCGGCCCGGCGGCCCCGACGCCGCCGCGGCCGCGCGACCGGCCGCCCGTCATGCGGACGAGGACGGCCGCCCGCCGGCGACCGCCCTCATGTCGGTTTCGTCGGGATCCGTCACCACTGGTGGACGGTGTAGTCCCAGTCGAACGTGGCCTCGAGCGGCTCGGTCCACCAGCGGCCGGTCACGCCGGTCTCCGGGTCGGTGTGCAGCATCCAGCCGTTCTCGGCCGGGGAGTGGATCCTGAAGGTCAGCGTGTACTCGCCGTCCTGGTCGAGGGCGATGTTGCCGCCGTAGTGCGGGCCGTCGGAGGCGACCATCTCCATGAACGTGCCCTCCTGGGTGTTGGACGGGTCGTTCTTGTCGGTGATCACGTAGTCGACGGTCAGGCCGGGCACGAAGTCGCCCGCGCCGTAGCCGAGGTCGTTGCCCTCGAGCGCGGTGATGTCGGCCTCGAGGTGCAGGTTCGACTCGGCGGCGCTCAGGCCCATGCCGGCCGGCTCCATGTCGATCGGCTGGAAGTAGACGGCGGCCGCGTTGATCTCGCCCTCCAGCTCCACGTCGGTGCCGATCGGGATTTCCTCGAAGCCGGCGCCCGTGTCCGCGGTGGTGTCCGCGGTGTCCTCGGTGGTGCTCGAGGTCGCGTCGTCGGCCGCCGTGTCGGCGGTGCCGGCGCCGCAGGCCGACGCGGAGAAGGCGAGCGAGCCGGCGAGCAGCAGGCCCAGCAGCGCGGAAAGCTTGCGGTTCTTCATGATGGTGCTCTCTTTCGTTGATGGGATGGTGGGTTGGGTTGTCTTCAGAGGCGGTGAGGCCGGTGGCGCGACGCACGTCCGCGGCCGGTGCCGCCGGCATGTCGCCCGCCGGTCACTGCCGACCCGCCGTGCCGGCGCGCCGCCGCTGCCGGACGAGGCCGACGACGAACAGCGCGACCACCGCGGCGAGCGCGACGCCCTGCGCCGCCAGCGTCTCGGCGTACGGGTACAGGCCGATCCAGTCGTTGGTGGGCATGTTCGGCAGGTAGGTGCCGTCGATCAGGTCGCCCTCGATCAGCGAGTGCACGCCGCCGCCGGCGAAGATCACGACCATCACCGCCAGCAGCACCGAGGTCACGACGAAGAACGGGCCGATCGGGATGCGCACCGACGTGAAGCGGAACAGCAGGAAGACCGCGACAAGCGCCACCGCGGCGGCGATGCCGCCGGCCAGCATGCCCGAGGAGTCCTGCGTCATCGAGTAGATCGACTGGTAGAAGATCACCGTCTCGGCGCCCTCGCGGAACACCGCGAGGAAGCTCAGCGCCGCCAGCGACGCGACGCCGGCGAGCGTCACCCGGTCGGCGACGCCGGCGCTCCGGCTCGCCGCCTCGACCCCGGCCACCGCGGCCTCGGTCTTGGTGCGGATGTACCGGTTCCACGCGTCGACGCTCGACCGGCTGAGCATCCAGTTGCTGGTGTACAGCAGCATGCAGGTCGCCACGAGCGCGCACACGCCCTCCATGATCTCCTGCTGCGGGCCGCTGCCGCCGAACAGCACGGTGAAGACCGCCGCGACGACGCCCGAGCCGGCCAGGCCGACCGCCACGCCCAGGTAGATCCACTTCACCAGGCGGCGGTTGCCGGACTTGACCAGGTACGCGATGATCGCCGCGACCACAAGCAGCGCCTCCAGGCCCTCGCGGATCAGGATCAGGAACGCCTGGCCGAACGAGCTGGTGATGAAGCGGGTGAGGCCGTTGACGTCGTCGCCGGCGCCGCCGTCGAGCGCGGCCGCGTCCTCGACGAGCATCGCCTGAAGGTCGGCGATGTGCCCGCTCGCGTCCTCGCCCGCCGTCATGGCCTTGCGGCTGCTTTTGAACGTGTTCTCGACCAGCGAGACGCGGTCGCCGCCGATGGCGTTCATCACGTTCTTCTCGAAGCCGAGCTTCTCGTAGTACTGGTAGTACGCCTCGTTGACGAGCTCCGCGCCCCGCGCGCCGTCGCCGCCCTCCGCGGCCGCGAGCGCCTCGTCGAGCACGGCGGTCATCTCGCCGGCCACGTCGCTCCAGGTGCGGTCGCCGCGGCCCTCGTTCGTATTGACCTTCGCGGCGTCGAGCTGCTCACGCTCGGCCGCGGTCCGGTCGCTGCGGGCCTGCGCGTAGTCGCGCGGGTTCGCCAGGTCGGCGTTCGCGTCGAGCGTGGCCGCGCATTCGTCGATGTCCGCGATCAGCGCGGCGGACTGGGCGTCGATCTGCTCCTGCGAGCCCTGCTGGTAGGCGAGGGAGCGCAGGTCCTCGAACTGCTGCTTCTGGTCCTCGTAGCGTTCGGCGCCGATGGTGTCGTTGACGACCTTGGCGAAGTTCGAGGCGACGTAGTCGGTGTGGTACGCCGTGTTGAATGACGACGCGGCGCCGGCCATGTTGCCGTCGGCGTACCGTTGCGCGCCGTCGGCGAGGTCGGCCCCGATGGTCTCGGCCACGGCGGTCCACGAGTCGGCGTCGCCGGCGTCCGCGGCGTGCGCGGCGGCCAGCGGGGCCATGGCCAGCGCGAGCACCGTCAGCAGCGCGGCGACGACGGCGGTTATCCGGACCGCTGCGGCAGAACGCGAAACCATACTCGCCCCTCTCGTGCTTGCGTGTGCGCCTTCCATGGCGGAGGCGCGTGGCTGACGACACCCAAACGTAAAGCGGAACGAATCCAAAAAACAGTCTTGACTTTTACTGGGAACGGCGGTATTTCGGGTGCGGAAACCCCGGATTTTCATTCCACATAATGAGATTATCCGGTCCGCATGTCGATGCGAAATGCGGCCGGCGACCACCAGCCGGACGCCTCCGACGCCGAAACTTCCACCGGCACGACCCGCCGGGCACGTCGTCCCCGCGCGGCCAGGCACGACGGCCGCCCCTCCGCACGGCCCCGCCGCCAAGCCCTCCCCGGACGAGACACGCCTCCGCCCTCTCCCGACAAGACAACCCCGTCCGCCGACTCGCAGCCCCGCCGATTCCCGCCAGGCGACGCTTCGGCGCCGCCCCCCTTCCCGCCGCCCGACGATTGCCCTACGATGACTGGTCATGAAGGCGTTCCCGCACACCCTGGCGCTGCCGCAGGCGCTCGGCACCGGCATCATCATCCGCTCGACGCGGCCCATACCGCCCCGGATCCGCACGCTGGCGGCGGACTACGAGTCGGTGCTGTCGCGCTTCCGGGCCGACTCGACGCTCGCCGCGATGGCCGCGGCCGACCGTGGCGGCAGCTTCGACTTCCCCGGCTGGGCGGAGCCGCTGTTCGCCCTGTACGACCGCCTGTACGAGGCGACCGACGGGGCGGTCGACCCCTGCATCGGCGAGGCTCTGATCCGCCTGGGTTACGGCGCCGATTACGCCCTGACGTCGCCGGCATCGCCCCCACTCCCGGCAGTGGACACGATGGCCGTCCATGCCCCGACCGCCCACGACCCAGCCACCTGCGACCCGACCACCCACGACCCAGCCGGTCGCGCCCCGATCGCCTATGCCCCGGATGCCCGCATTCCGACCGCCTACGGCCCGGCCACTTGCGACTCGACCGCCCACGGCCCAGCCGCCCGCGCCTCAACCGTCCATGCTCCGGCCATCCGCATCCCGGCCACCCATGGTCCAATCGCCCATGCCCCGACCGCCCACAACCCGCTGGCACCCGACACATCCCCCGCGCCCGCGGAATCCCCCACGTCATGGTCCGCCATGCCGCCCCACCCGACCTGGCGCGACGACGTCGAGCGGCACGGCGCCACGCTGGTCACCCGCCGCGCGGTCCACCTCGACTTCGGGGCCTGCGGCAAGGGGTATCTGCTCGACCTGATCGCCCGAACGATGGGCCGCGACCCCGCGGCCGAGTTCGTCATCGACGCCGGCGGCGACCTGCTCGTCCGCACCGACGCCCCCATCACGATAGCGCTCGAGGACCCGCACGATACGACCAGGGCGGTCGGCACCGCCGCGATCGCATCCGGCGCGTTCTGTGCTTCGGCGCCGAGCCGGCGACACTGGGCCACCGCCGCCGGAGAGCAGGTCCACCACCTGCTCAGCGCCCTCGACGGCGCGCCGGTCGACGACGTCGCCGCCACCTGGGCGAGCGTCGGCGCCGACTCCCCCGAGCCGACCCCCGCCGCCTTGGCCGACGGCCTGGCCACGGCACTGTTCGTCGCCGATCCCGCCCGGCTGGCGAAGTTCTTCCGATTCGAATGCGTCGTCCTGCGCGCCGACCGCACGGCGCTGCGCAGTCGGCGATTCCCCGGCGACCTGTTCATCGGGGCCTAGTCGACTCTGTCCGGACGGGCCGGGCTCAACATGACCCGACATCGCCCGACAACGCCCCAATCAACTGCCCGCCCGACGGGCCAAGCATCCCCGCAGACTTCGAGAGATAGTCCGCGAAGATCGGCGCAACACCGCCAAACCCCGCGGACCATCCCCCAAACCCTGCGACACCCTTCGACGTGTCGACCCCGCCGACACGAGCCGACCGACACCATCCGACCTGGACCATGCCAAACAGACACGGGTCGGCCAGACGAACGCCGGCCGACCCGACACAATCCGCCGACCGGCCTCAGTCGGCCAGCGCGAACTGCGAGTTGTACAGCTGCGCGTAGAACCCGCCGGCCTCGAGCAGCTCCTCGTGCGTGCCGCGCTCGATGATGTCGCCCTGGTTCATGACCAGGATCATGTCCGCATCGCGGATCGTCGACAGGCGGTGCGCGATGACGAACGACGTGCGCCCGACGGTCAGCGCGTCCATCGCCTTCTGGATCAGCTCCTCGGTGCGCGTGTCGACCGACGAGGTGGCCTCGTCGAGGATGAGGATCGGCGCGTCCTGCACCATCGCGCGGGCGATGGTGAGCAGCTGCTTCTGCCCCTGCGACAGCGACGACTTCTCGTCGAGCACGGTGTCGTAGCCGTCCGGCAGCGAGCGGATGTAGCGGTCGAGGCCGACGGCCCTGCACGCGGCGACGATCTGCTCGTCGGTCACGCCACGCTTGGCGTAGGCGACGTTCTCGCGCACGGTGCCGCGGAACACCCAGGTGTCCTGCAGGACCATCGAGAACTGGTCGTGCACGTTCCAGCGCGGCACGGACCGGGTGTCGACGCCGTCGATCGTGATCGTGCCGCCGCTGATCTCGTAGAAGCGCATCAGCAGGTTGACCATCGTGGTCTTGCCGGCGCCGGTCGGCCCGACGATGGCGACCTTCTGCCCGGCCTTCACGGAGGCGGAGAAGTCGTGGATGATCGTCCGCTCGGGATCGTAGCCGAAGCTCACGTGGCTGAACTCGACGTCGCCGCGCACGGGGACGGGGTCGCCGTTGCCGTCATAGCCGAGCAGCCGGCGGCGGTGTTCGACCGGCACGACCGCCCGGCCGCCGTCACGCGCGGCACCGGCCGCGGCGGGCTCGCCGTCACCGGACTCCGGCAGCAGCTCCCCGCGCTCCGGCTCGGCCTCCATCTCCGGCTGGTCGAGGAACCCGAAGACGCGCTCGGACGCGGCGGCGCAGCGCTGCAGGTTCTGGAACGCCTGGGCGAACTGGCTGAGCGGCTGCGTGAACAGGCGGATGTACATCATGAACGCCACGATCACGCCGAACTCGATCCGCCCGCCCATCGCGAGCGCCGCGCCGACGACGCACACGACGACGTATCCGAAGTTGCCGATGAAGTTCATCATCGGCATCATCAGGCCGGAGAGGAACTGGCTCTTCCAGCCCGAGTCGTACAGGTCGGCGTTGTAGCGCTCGAAGCGGCGGATCGAGTCCGCCTCGCCGTTGTACGCCTTGACGACGATGTGCCCGTCGTACATCTCCTCGACGTGCCCGTTGACGTCGGCGAGCGCGATCTGCTGGCGGGTGAAGAACGTCTGCGACCTGCGCATGATGACGCCCATCGCCACGAGGCCCAGCAGGCAGCATGCGATGGCGCACAGCGTCATGACGACGTTGTTGTAGAACATCATGACCAGCGCGCCGACGAACAGCGTGGCCGAGGTGATCAGCGAGCCGACCGACTGGCCGAGCGTCTGGCCGATGGCGTCGACGTCGTTGGTGATGAACGAGAGCACGTCGCCGTGGCTGACCTTGTCGAAGTACTTCAGCGGCAGCTTGTTGATCTTGACGCTGATGGCCTCGCGCAGGTCCTGCGCGGCGCGCTGCGTGACGGTGGCCATCAGCCAGCTCTGCGCGTAGTTCAGCAGCGCGTAGCCCACGTACAGCGCCACCAGTGTCCACGCGATGCGCGTGACCGCGTCGAGGTCGATCGCGTTGAGCACGGGCGCGCCGTCCACCAGCGCCGGCAGCCCGGCGGAGATCTCGTTGGTGATGTTCTTCAGCTCGTTCGGTCCGACGATCTGGCAGATCGTGCCCGCCGCGCCGAGCACCAGACCGATGACGATCGCGGGGATGTACTTGCGGCAGAACCGCACGAGCCTGCCCATGACGGCGCCGAAGTCGTCGGGCCGTTCGACGGCGCGCCCGGCGCCGTGTCCCATATGTCCTGGCATGTGTTGCGTCCTTTCAGGCCCGCCGGTCAGGCGGCCAGTTCCTCGGGGGTGAGCTGCGATTCGGCGATCTGCCGGTAGACCGGGCAGGAGTCGAGCAGCTCCCGGTGCGTGCCCTCGCCGACGACGCGCCCGTCGTCGAGCACGACGATCAGGTCGGCGTCCATGATGGTGCCGACGCGCTGGGCGACGATGAGCTTGGTGCAGTCCCCGGCCCGTTCGGCGAGCGCGTCGCGTACCGCGCGGTCGGTTTTGAAGTCGAGCGCGGAGAAGGAGTCGTCGAACACGAGGATCTCGGGGTGGCGGTAGACGGCGCGCGCGATCGACAGGCGCTGCTTCTGCCCGCCGGAGACGTTCGATCCGGACTGGGCGATGGCGGCGTCGTACCGGCCGTCCATGCGTTCGACGAACTCGCTGGCCTGGGCCACGTCGCACGCGGCCCTCACCGCGGCCTCGCGCCCGGCGTCCGCCGCGCCCGGCGCGTCCGACGCGGCGAGCAGCTCGGCGCCATGCCGGCGGCCGGCGGCGGTGGACACGTCGGCGAGCTCGACGCGCCCGGCGTCGCCCGCATGGCCGCCGTAGGCGACGTTCGAGGCGACCGTGCCCTTGAACAGCGTGGAGCGCTGCGGCACGTAGCCGATCTTGTCGCGCAGCGCGTCGACGGCGTAGTCGCGCACGTCGACGCCGTCGACGAGGACCTGCCCCTCGGTCGCGTCGTAGAAGCGCGGCACCAGGTTGACCAGCGTGGATTTGCCGGAGCCGGTGGAGCCGATGAACGCGACGGTCTGGCCGCGTTCGGCGCGGAAGCTGACGTGCTCGAGCATCGGCTCGCGCGAGTCGGGGTAGGTGAAGCTCACGTCGCGGAACTCGACGGCGCCGACGCGGCCGGGCTCGCCCTCGCGGCGCGGCCCGTCGACGACGGACGGCTCGGTGTCGAGCACCTCGAGCACGCGCCTGGCGGAGACGTCGGCACGCGGCCACAGCACGAACACCATGCTCATCATCAGGAAGCTCATGATGACCTGCACCGAGTAGCTGGAGAACACGACCATGTTGGAGAACAGGGTGAGCTTGTCCTGCAGCCCGGCGGCGTCGATCAGGTAGGCGCCGATCCAGTACACGGCGAGCGACAGGCCGTTCATGATCGTGTTCATCGCCGGCATCATGATGGACATGGCGCGGTTCGTGTACAGCTGGGTGTCGGTCAGCTCCTTGTTGGCGGCGGTGAACTTGGCCTCCTGGTACCCCTCGGCGTTGTAGGCGCGCACGACGCGCAGGCCGGTGAGGTTCTCGTTGGCCACGAGGTTGATGTTGTCGGTCAGCTCCTGCATCCGGCGGAACTTCGGCATCACGAAGGCCATCAGCACGGCGACCATCACGAGCAGCACGGCCACGGCGATGCCGGTGGCCAGCGTCCACTCGAAGCCCTTGCCGACGATCTTGCACACGGCCCACACCGCCATGATCGGCGACTTGACGATGAGCTGCAGGCCCATCGTGATGAACATCTGGATCTGGGTGACGTCGTTGGTCGAGCGGGTGATGAGGCTGGCCGTGGAGAAGCGGTTCATCTCGGCCGGCCCGAACGACTCGACCTTGCGGAACTCCAGCGAGCGCAGGCGCTGGCTGAACGAGGCGGACACGCGGGCGGCGATGTAGCCGACGACGACGGAGCATGCGGCGGAGCCGAGCGCGACGAGCAGCATCTTGCCGCCGGCGACCCAGATGTCGCCCATCGCGCTGCCCTCGGTCTCCACGAGCGTGGTGATCTCGGACATGTAGTCGGGGAGCTTCAGGTCGAGCCAGACCTGCGCGACGACGAACAGCAGTCCGATGACCAGCTGCCCGACCTCGGCCTTGGAGAGGTATCTGCAGATGCGCAGCATAGGCATCCTTCCTAAATGCTTACGGTATTCAATATCTTCCACCGTAAGATATTACATAGCAAGCTGAAAGGATGCTGTGCGCATACGCCCATTCACCAAACGCTCACACACCGGCCGACCACGCACGCCGCCGGCCGCATGCACGCCGTCGCCCGCGCGCCGACGGCCCGGGCCCGCACGGCCCGCAGCCCGCGCCCATGCCGCTCGACGGCGCCCGCGCAACGCGCACGCCCTAGCCGCACACGCCCTAATGCGTTTCGCGCCCCGCGAAGGCCTCCTTCACCTGCTCGGGCGTGGGCGTCGGCCCGCCCGGCTTGCACAGCGACAGGTAGGCGGAGAACTCGCCGATCAGCTCGACCAGCTCGCGCGTGCGCCGCTCCCCCATCTGCGAGAACACCCAGCAGATATGCGCGCGCATCTCGTCGCGGTACCGGTTGATCTGCTCCTCGCCGGCCGCGGTCAGCGTCACGCGGATGCCCCGGCGGTCCTCCGGGTCGATGGCGCGGACGACGTACCCCTTCTTCTCCAAGGCACCCAGCACCGCCGAGATCCTGCCGGAGCTGACCTTGAGCGCCGCGGCGAGCTGCGAGGGGGTCGCCGAGCCGTGCTTGGCCAGGTATCGCAGCACGAACGACTCGCCCTTGCCGGCGCGCCGCACCTCGTCCCACATCGCCATGCCGCCGCTGGCATCGCCCATGATCGCCTCGAACGCCTCCTGCTCGAAACCCATCGGTTTCCTCCTCCGTCCCGCGCCCGCACCCGACAGACCGACGATGGCCCAACGGCACTGGTTCCGCCTTATCCGTTGATAATAAATATCTTACGGCATAAGTAATTTACGACGCCGCGCGGGACGATCAGCCCGGGAAATCCCCGAGGTCGATGGTCGGGGTGTCCATGCCGAGCGCCTTCATCTCCACGACCGGGTTCATGAACTCGCGCTCACGGGCGATCAGCCCGTCCCGCATCTCGAACGAATAGATGAAATGATTCTCGTAATGCACCGGGTCATGCCCCGGCAGGATCACCATGCCGGCGCCGTCGCATTCCGCCCACAGCCAATCAGGGTCGTCGGTGGTCCAGATGCGGATATTGCTCCACGTCCAGTCCGGGAAATGCTCGGACGACCACACATCGTATTGCGCGATCGCGTCGCGTCCCGCACAGAACACGGGTTCGCCGCTGTCCGAGGTCCACAGCCCCGAAACGCCGTCCCCGCAGAACAGCTCGTGGCGGCGCAGCAGCGCGTCGCCGTGCCCGGAATGCAGATACGTCTCCACCGTCGCACGGTTGCGGGCGCGGCGGTCGTCGTCACAAGTCACCATGCCTCCCATCATCGTCCGTTCCCGGACATCGCCGACGGCAGCGCGCCGGACCGCCCGCCCGTAGAGGGCCGACCGTACGGCCCCGCGGCGCCGTACGGCTCGCCGCTGTCGCCCGTGCGGGCCTATCATGGAGGCACAACCGAACGGGAGCCCGGAAGGGCTGAGAGGAAGCCTCGGGCTTCGACCGAACTTGATGCGGGTAATGCCGCCGTAAGGAACGGGTTGTCCACCAGCGTCGGGCGATGTCACGGCTTCTCGCCATCCGGGGTTCCCGCGATCGGCACAACCGAACAATGCATGCAGGGTCATGAAGGGGCGCACCACCTCACAGGGTACGGCCGCTTCAGCGACCCTTTTTTCATACCGCCGCGCCATCGGCGGTGGAGAGGGGGACGACCGATGATCGTCAACGGACAACCCGAGCCGCTGGACGGACCGACCAGCGTCGCCGATCTCATCGACAGGCACGGACTGCGCGCCGACCGCGTGGCCGTGGAGCTCAACGGCGAGATCGTGCCGCGCACCCGCCGCGCCGACACGATGCTCGACGACGGCGACACCGTGGAGATCGTCACGTTCGTGCAGGGCGGCTGACATGACCGGCACGACAGACGAGACGAACGCGGCCCGGCCGCCGCACGACGCCGACGACCGTCCGACGCACGACGGGGAGCTGCTGCGGGCCGTCCGCGGGGCGTTGCTCGAACGGCATACATCGGACGTCCAACGACGGCTCGACGACGCGCACGTCGCCGTCGCCGGGCTGGGCGGCCTGGGGTCGACCGTCGCCGTGGCGCTGGCGCGCATCGGCGTCGGACATCTGCACCTGGTCGACTTCGACCGGGTGGACATGACCAACCTCAACCGCCAGCAGTACTTCCTGACGGACGTCGGACGCTACAAGACCGAGGCGCTGCGCGACATCGTCGCGCGCATCAACCCGTTCCTCGACGTGACGACGGACACCCTGAAGGTCACCGAGGATCGGGTGCCGGAACTGTTCGCGCACGACGACATCGTCTGCGAGGCGTTCGATGTCCCGGAGAACAAGACCATGCTCGTCGACGCGGTGCTGGGGTCCCTGCCCGACACGACCGTGGTCGCGGCCTCGGGCATGGCGGGCTGGCGCAGCGCCAACCTCGTGACGACGAGACGGATCGCCCGCCGCTTCTATCTGTGCGGCGACGGCGAGACCGCGCCGACGCCCGGGGCCGGGCTGATGGCGCCGCGCGTCGGGGTCGTCGCCTGCCACGAGGCGAACATGATCGTCCGGCTCATCCTCGGCGAGACCGAGCCGTGACGACGGCCGCCACGGCAGCGGAACACGCGACGGCCGTCCGGCCCCATGCACGAACCCTATAAGGAAAATCCATCGACCAATCGCAAAGGAAAGGCACACCCATGACCGACACCACACCGACCGGCGCCCCCGCGCCGACAAGCGCCGACGACGACCTGGACGCCCTGATCGGCACCGCCACGAACACCGCGGTGCTGCCCGAACCCGGCGAGCACGCCTACGACGACATCGCCACCGGCGACACCGACCCGCTGATCCTCGGCGGCCACCATTTCACCAGCCGCTTCATCCTCGGCTCCGGCCGCTACGACCTCAACCTCATCAAGGCGACGATCGCCAACGCGGGCACGCAGATCGTCACGATGGCGCTGCGCCGCTGCCGCACCACCGACAACAACCTGCTCGACTACATCCCCGAGGGCATCACGATGCTGCCGAACACCTCCGGCGCGCGCAACGCCGAGGAGGCCGTCCGCATCGCCCGCCTCGCGCGCGAGGTGTGCCAGACGGACTTCGTGAAAATCGAAATCGAACACGAGACCAGGTACCTGCTCCCCGACAACGCCGAAACCGTCAAGGCCACCGAGATCCTGGCCAAGGAAGGCTTCGTCGTGATGCCATACATGTTCCCGGACCCGATTGCGGCCAGGCAGCTCGAGGACGCCGGCGCCGCCTGCGTGATGCCGCTCGGCTCCCTGATCGGCTCGAACAAGGGCCTGCGGATGCGCGACTTCATCGAGGTGATCATCCGGAACGCGAATGTGCCGGTGATCATCGACGCGGGCATCGGCCGGCCGAGCCAGGCCGCCGAGGCGATGGAGATGGGCGCCGACGCGGTGATGGCGTACACGGCGATCGCCAGCGCCGGCAACATCCCGGTGATGGCGCGCGCCTTCAAACATGCGATCGAAGCCGGCCGCGAAGCGTACCTCGCCGGCCTCGGCAAGGTCACCGAGGGGCATGCGGTGCCGTCCAGCCCCACCGACGCCGCCGACTACATCGGCTGACGCCGGCGTCCCCGGTTTCCGGCGGCCGTCCGGGAACCGGGGACGGAAACCGGCGTGCCGCGCCGACCGCTAATGCGCGTCCCGGCGCGGCCCCTGGCCGAGCGCGGCCCTGAGGTCGCGGTTCTGGAAGCGCTCGTGCAGCAGACAGTAGCCGCCGAACAGCACGAGCCAGACCAGGCCGGCGATGCCCGAGCCGCGGGTGTCGTCCGCCAGGAACAGCGTAGCGTAGACGAACACGAAGAACACGATGGCGATGGTGTTCGTCACCTTCCAGGCGGGCATCACGAAGCCGTCGGGGGCGAAGTCCGCGGACCGGCGGTAGCGGCGGTGCGCGACCATCGTCAGGATGTAGATGAACAGGAACACGGCGCTCGACGCGGACGAGAACAGCACGAACGCGCTGGAGACCTGCGGGAACGCGTTGATGATCGGCGACATGATGATCAGCGCCGCCGAGACGAGGATGGCGCGCGCCGGCACCTTGCGCGACGAGACGACGCCGACCTTCCGCAGCACCGGCGAGTCCGACTCGGACGCGATCTGGTAGAGGTGGCGGCCGGCCGAGTACAGCAGCGAGTTCAGCGCGGAGCTCGCCGCGGTGATCACGACGAAGAACACCAGCGCCGACGCCCAGTTCAGCCCGGCGAACTGGAACACCATGATGAACGGCGAGGCGAAGGAGCCGTCCTCGTTCGCGGTGAAGTTGCGCCACGGCACGATCGCCATGATCGCGATCAGCGCGCCCACGTAGAAGATCAGGATGCGGATGATGATCTGGTTGATCGCCTTCGGCAGCACCTTGCGCGGGTTCTTGGTCTCGGAGACGGTGACGCCGACGAACTCGATCATCTCGTAGGCGAAGAACACCATCTGGAAGCTCATCAGGAACGCCATCCACCCGTTCGGCGCGAGCGACAGCCCGTCGAGGATGTTGTCGAGCCCGGCGTGGCCGGCCGGCGTGACGACGTCCGAGCCGGTGATCTGCACGGCCGGGTAGTGGTAGCCGATCACCACCATGACCACGGCGGTCGCGATCATCGCGACGATCAGCGTGATCTTGATCATCGAGAACCAGAACTCCACCTCGCCGAACACCTTGACGGCGATGAGGTTGACGCCGACCAGCGCCACGAGGAAGCACAGCTCGATCAGCCATTTCCATGCGCTCACGTCGATGCCGAAGGTCTCGAAGAACGTGACGAAGTACGTCGAGACGGCGGTGATCTCGGTCATGCCGAGCAGCACCAGCGCCACCCAGTACGACCAGCCGGCGAACCGCCCCCAGCCGCGGCCGAGGTAGCGCTCCACGAAGTTGATGAACGTATGCTGGCTCGGGTCGCGGTACATCATCTCGCCGATGGCGCGCATCAGCAGGAACATCACGACGCCCACCAGGATGTACACCAGGATGATGCTCGGACCGGTCAGGCTGATCGACTTGCCCGAACCGAGGAACAGACCGGTGCCGATCGTGCCGCCGATCGCGATGAACTGGACGTGCCTGTTGCTCAGGCCGCGCTCCATCTCATTGCCGGAGTCCAGCGACTCCACCGATTTCAGATCCTGCACGCCGGCCTGCGCCGTCGCGTCCGCGGGGCGATGCCCCCGCGCGTCCGTGCTCTCTTCAGTCATAGGCAGGCATTGTACGGCGCCCATGTAACCGCGCCCCGTAAACGTCCACCATATGTCTCACATTCCGGCCAAACCGGTTCGCCGACCGGAGACCGACCACCCTATGCAGCCCCCGACGTTCGTGGCCCGGCCTCACTCCACGCTCTTGAGCGAGCTGACCGGGTCGATCCGGTCGAGCACCGGATTGGTGAGCAGCTGCACCAGCAGCGCGAACACCAGCGTGGCCGCCGCGGCGATCAGGTAGCTCCACCAGAACACCTCGACCTCGAAGTAGATGCCGGGCATGTTCAGCGCCGCGGTCAGCAGCCCGCCGACGAACCGGCCGAGCGGCAGCCCCACCACGATGCCCACCCCGGTCAGGATCAGCATCTCCTTGTTCACGTACGTGTGCACCTCGCGGTCGTAGAAGCCCAGCACCTTCAGCGTGGCCATCTCGCGCACGCGCTCCGAGACGTTCGTGTTCGCCAGCGTGAACAGCACGACCAGCGCCAGCCCGCCGGCGAGCGCGACGATCAGCGCGACCACCGCGCCCATCAGCTCGAACGTGAACCCGCGCTCCATGTCCTCGCAGCTGACGGCGCTGACCACGGACGGGTCGCGCTGCAGCTCCTCCGCGTAGGCGACCTGCTCGTCGCCGTCGCCGTCGTAGCGCGCAAGCACCGCGTTCAGCGTCAGCGGCGCGTCGTCGTCGAACGCGTCGCGGTACGCCTCCTCGCCGATGTACACGTCGGAGCCGATGACGTTCCGGCTGACCGCGGTCACGGTCACCTCGCCGTGCCGCATGCTGCCGTCGACCAGCGAGACCACGTCACCCTTCCCGATGCCCAGCGACGCGGCGGCGGACTGCGAGACGATTACATCGTCGTCGCCGAGCGTGACCTCGGCGCGGCCGGCGTCGACGTCCTGCAGCGCGATCATGTCGCCGAACTCGGCGCCGGAGCCGTCCGGCACGACCAGCAGCTGGACGGTCGCGCTGCCGTCGTCGCCCTGCAGCTCGCCGCTTTCCACCCGCAGGCGCATCGGGTCGCTCACGTCCGCGTCGCCGGTGACCAGGTCGGCCATCGTCTGCGCGTTCGCGTCGCTGGACACGACCATCAGGTCGTACCGGTAGATGTCCTCGTACTGCTTGGGGCCGAGCATGTCGACCGAATCGTTGATGGCCAGGCCGCACACGATGAGCGCGGTGCAGCCGGCGACGCCGCCGACCGTCATGATCAGGCGGCTCTTGAACCGGAAGATGTTGCGCACGGTCACCTTGTTGAGGAATCCCAGCCGCCGCCACAGCGGGCGGATGCGCTCGAGCAGCACGCGCGAGCCGGCCTTCGGCGCCTTGGGCCGCATCAGCTCGGCGGGCGTCTGCCGGAACTCGCCCATGCAGGCGGCCACGGTGGCCACCAGCACGGCGACGACGAACAGCGCGATGCCCGCGCTGCCGTACAGCCAGTCGTATTCGAGCCGGATGTCCGGGATCACGTACATGTTCTCGAGCACCACCAGCAGGAACGCCGGGATGCCGAGGAACCCGACGAGCAGCCCCAGCCCGCCGCCGATCAGGCACGCCAGTATCGCGAACAGCACGTAGCGCAGGGCGATGGCGACGTTGCCGTACCCCAGCCCGGTGTAGGTGCCGATCAGCCCGCGCTCCTCCTCGACCATGCGGGTCATCGTCGTCAGGCTCATCAGCACGGCGACCAGCAGGAACACGACGGGGAACGCCAGGCCGAGCGATTCGATCGAGCTGACGTCGGAGTCGAGCGACGAGTAGCCGCCGATCGACGAGCGGTCCTGCACGTACCAGCGGGCGGCCGCGATGTCGTCGATGGTCTGCTGTTGCCGCGCGAATTCGTCGTCGGCGGTCTGCCGTTGGGCGTCCAGCTCCGCCTGCGCATCGGCCAGCTGCCGTTCGCCGTCCTCCAGCTGGGCCTCGCCGTCCTCGACCTGCTTCAAGCCGTCCTCGACCTGCTGTTTGCTGGCCGCCAGCTGCGCGGCCTGCGCCTCGAGCTGCGCGGACTGCATCTCCAGCGCGGTCGCGTTCGCCTCGAGCTCGGCCGAGCGGCTGTTGAGTTCGTCGGCGCCGGCGGCGGCCTCGTTCTCGCGCGCGGTGAGCTCGGCGTTCCGGGCGTCGAGCTCGGCCTGCCCCTGGTCGAGCTGCGCGCCGGCGTCGTCGAGCTGCGTCTTCGCCTGCTCCATCTGGGCGATCGTCGCGGCGAGCTGCTCCTTGATGGCGGACGGCGTCATGTCGGGGTCGACGTCGAATCCCGCGTCGATCAACGCCTGCACGATCCGGTCCCACGCCTCGGGGTCGATGTCCCCGCCCGGCAGCTGGTCGAGCATCGACTGGATCCGCTGCAGCGCCGGCAGCATCTGGATCTGCGCGTATCCCGAGTCGATCTGGGCGCGGCTGGCGTCGATCTGCCGCTGGGCCTCGGTGATCTGCTGGCGGGCTGCGGTCAGCTGCTGCTGGCCGGACTCGAGTTCGGCGCGGGCGTCCGCGATCTGCTGGCGGCCGTCCGCGATCTGGGCGCGCGCGTCGGCGATCTGCTGGCGGCCCTGCGCGACCTGGGTCTCGCCGCTGCCGATCTGGGTCCGGGCCGACTCGAGCTGGGTCCTCGTGTCGGCGAGCGTGCGCCGGTTCTCGTCCAGCGTCGCCTGCTGTTCGTCGATCTGCGCCTGCGCGTCGTCGAGCTGCGCGTAGGCGTCGGCCTTGGCCCGGTCGAGCCGGTCCTGCGCCTCGGCGACGATGCGGTCGCGCCGGGCGACCTGCCGGTCGTCCTGCACGGTGTCCTCGATGCGCGCGGCCACCTCGCCGACCAGCGCGTCGTACTCGTCGCCGAAGGTGTCGAGGTCGGCCGCGCCCTCGACGCTCAGGCTGATCGCCGTGTACACGTTGCCGGTCACGCCGTCGCTCGGCGCGAAGAACACGTAGTCGGCGGTCGTCGGGCTGCGGAACGCCGAGGTCGCGTAGCCGTCCGGGTTCGTCAGGTCGCCGGGGTCGAGCACCTGCGCGGTGATCGTCAGTTCGGTGGGGAACGACGGCGAGGTCTCCTCGTCGCCGTCGCCGGAACCGGAGCCGTCGGCCTCGTCGCCTCCGGAGCCAGCGGCCCCGCCGGCCTCCCTCGCGTCGGCGGCGGCATCGGAGCCGCCCGGATCCGCCGCGTCCGCATCGCCGGCGCCGTCGCCGGCCTCGCCGGACTCGCCGCCGGACGACGCCTCTCCGGACGCGTCGTCGCCGCCCAGCCCGGCGAGCGCGCCGTCCTGCTCGACCGGCGTCACCGTGATCGTGTCGCCGATCCCAAGCCCCGAATCCAGCAGGAACTTCTCGGTGACGGCGACCTCGCCGGCCTCGTCGGGTATCTCGCCCTCCTGCACGAACGGCAGGTCGAGCCCCGCGACGCCGATCTCGGTCATCGTGACGCTTTTGGGAGTGCCGTCCACGTCCGTCTCCACGCTCTGCGTGCGCTCCGGCTGCACGACGCCGACCCCCTCGACGCGCCGCAGCGCCGCGACGTCGTCGTCGGTCAGGCCGTAGGTGGACAGCACCTGGATGTCGTGCAGCCCCTGGGTGTCGTAGAAGCGGTCGGCCGCCATGAACATGTCGCGGCACCCGGCGTAGATGCCGGTGAGCACGGCCACGCCAAGCAGCGAGATCGCGGCGATCGACAGGAACCGCTTCCAGCTGCGCAGCCAGGAGCGCCCGGTGTCCTTGACGAACGCGCGGCCCGCCCACCGTCCGGTGCGGCCTCCCGCCACGCCCCCGCTCCCCCGCGCCCGGCCGCCGGAGTCGGGATCGGCGACCGCGCCCAGGCGGCGGCGGACGTCGTCCGAGGCGACGCCCGCCGCGCCCGAACGCGAATGCCGACTGCGTCGTCCGGCCATCGTCCTCACCTGCCCTTCAGGCCCTTATGCCACTACCATTCGATGTCCGCGATCGGCGTCGGATCCGGATTGACGTCCTCGCCGGTCACCTTGCCGGAGCGGAAGCGGATCACCTTGTGCGCCATCGGCGCGAGCGCCGAGTTGTGCGTGATGATCATCACCGTCATGTCCTCGTCGCGGCAGATGTCCTGCAGCAGCTGCAGGACCTCCTTGCCGGTCTCGTAGTCGAGCGCGCCGGTCGGCTCGTCGCACAGCAGCAGCTTCGGCTTCTTGGCGATCGCGCGGGCGATGGAGACGCGCTGCTGCTCGCCGCCGGACAGCTGGGCCGGGAAGTTGTCGAGACGGTCGCCGAGGCCGACCTTGCGCAGCGTCTCGGCCGGGTCGAAGTGGTCGGGGCAGATCTGCGAGGCGAGCTCGACGTTCTCCAGCGCGGTCAGGTTCGGCACGAGGTTGTAGAACTGGAACACGAAGCCGATGTCGTTGCGGCGGTAGCCGACCAGCTCCTTCTTGTTCAGGCCGGTGATGTCGCGGTCGCCGACCACGACGCGGCCGGACGTGGCGGTGTCCATGCCGCCCAGGATGTTCAGCGCGGTGGTCTTGCCGGCGCCGGACTGCCCCAGGATCACGGTCAGGCGCCCGCGGTCGGCGGTGAAGCTGGCCTCGTCGAGCGCGCGGATCACGCTGCCGCCGGAGGGGTACTCCTTGACCACCTTGTCGAATTCGATGTACGCCATCATGCACCTCCAGCCGAACGACCGCCCTGCGGGGGCGCCCACGCGCAGGACTGCTATACTCAATAGTAAACCAACACCGTGTCGGTTTCGCAACCGACAGTCGGTTTGCGCGTTGTCGGGTAACGCCCCGGCGCAGGCGGCAGAGCGGCGGCACGACGGCAGGGCGATGCCGCGGCGCGGAAACCGACGGGCAGGCCGCACGCCCACGAGCGGCGACGGACCGCCACATGCACGGCCGACGCGGCAGGCCGCACGGCCAGGCACGGCGCCAAGCGGCAACGCGCGGCCGGCGCGACCGCCGCGGCCGCACCGGACGACACGGCCGAACCGGACGACGCCGCCTGTGCCGTCCTCGCAAACGGCCGGCACAGGCGCGGGATGGAAGAGAGACGCGATGGCGAAGGAACTGACCGAAAGCCGGCGCACGCAATACACGCGGCGCGCCATGCAGGACGCGCTGGTCGAGTTGCTGGCCGACAAGCCGATCGGCCGCATCACCGTCAAGGAGCTGTGCGACCGTGCCGACGTCAACCGCTCCACGTTCTACGCGCACTACGACGGCATCGAGGACCTGCTGCACGACATCGAGAACGACACCATCGACTGGGTGAGCGGCGCGCTCGAACAGCTGCTGGAACAGCCCGACCCCGACAGCATGCGGCACATCGTCGAGCACATCTGCCGGTACATCGCCGACAACCGCAGCCACCTGCGCATCCTGATGAGCCCCAAGGCCGACGCCGGGTTCCAGCAGCAGCTGCTGGGGCTGATCTACGGGCACGGCGACATCGCCGCGCAGCTGCAGCCGCAGGGCACCGACCCGGCCGAGGCCGAGATGCGCGTGCGGTTCGCGGTCTCCGGCAGCATCGGGCTGCTGCAGCACTGGCTGGCCACCGACCTGGAGGCGGCGCCGGAGACGGTGGCCCGCATCATCATCGAGATGTCGCTGCCGGGCGGATCGGCGCGGCGCGAGGAGTAGGCGCCGCGATTCGCCCCGGCGTCCGACCAGCCCGACGCCCGACCCGACACCCGACCAACCCGACACCCGACCCGACACCCACCGCGCGCTACCGGGGCAAAACCGCCCCACACCACGAAGCGATGCGTTCTCGCACCGGCCGGCTCGACACCCCTCATGGATCCACCCCTCCCCGAGCGACGGCCCCGCCGCGACCGCCCGACCGGAGCGGATTCCCGAGCGCCGGGGCCGGGCGTTCGGGCGGCGCCCGGATGACCGAACGCCCGAACGACTCGGAGCGCCCCCAGTCGCCCCGAACGGTTCAGGAGCTTCCGGCATCACGGGATCGCGGCGAGGCCGGCCGCATCCGATGCACGCCGACCATGCCCGCGGCCGTGGCGCGATCCCGCCAACGGGCACCGCAGACCGATCGCGGCCACGCCCCATGCGCTCAGCCCCCCCTGAGCCGCGACATCCTCGCCGGCCTTGCGCAGGGCCACGCCCCATGCGCTCAGCGCCACCATCGCCCAACATACGAGTACATCTCGCTTAGCTGGTGCAGATTTGAGGGATTGCAGACACCTATCTGCACTAGGTGAGGCATCCCTGCGGCAAGACCCCGAGTATCGACGGCGGCATGACGCCATCCATACTCCGGGATCCGGCGATAAGGCGCCTCATCTAACGCAGATAGATGTCCGCAGCACGCCAAATCCGCGCCACATAAGCGAGATACCGCAGCCACCGCCACCGCAATCGACGCCACGACCGGGCCCGCACCGGCCGGTCCCGCCGCAACCCCCTATGCCGGACGTCGCGCACCGCCGTAACATGCGCTGCCGTACAATGCCGACAGCACTCGAAGAGGAAAGGGCCGGTCATGACCAACGCCAAAGACACCGCCAAGACCGCCGACGTGACGGTCCAGGAGCCGCCGTCGCTGCGCAAATCGCTGAAGAACCGCCACATCCAGCTCATCGCGCTGGGCGGCGCCATCGGCACGGGCCTGTTCTACGGATCCAGCGAGTCGATCGCGCTGGCGGGCCCCTCGATCCTGCTGGCCTATCTCATCGGGGGCATCGCGATCTTCATGATCGTGCGCGCCCTGTCGGAGATGTCGGTCGAGGACCCGAAGGCGGGCGCGTTCAGCTACTACGCCACGCGGTACTGGTCGAAGCGCGCCGGGTTCGTGTCCGGCTGGAACTACTGGTTCAACTACATCCTGGTGTCGATGGTCGAGCTGTCGGTGGTCGGCTCGTTCGTCAACTACTGGTTCCCGGGCATTCCGCAGTGGGCGTCGGCGGCGTTCTTCCTGGTGGTGATCACGGCCGCGAACCTGCTGGGCGTGAGCAAATTCGGCGAGATCGAGTTCTGGTTCGCGATCATCAAGATCGCGGCCGTGCTGGCGATGATCGTCGGCGGCCTGGCGGTCATCGTCCTCAATCTGCCGACGGATTCGGGCATTCGCGCGAGCTTCGCGAACTGGTTCGCCCTCGACGGCGGGTTCCTGCCGCACGGCCTGATGCAGCGCGGCGACGACGGCGCCTGGACCGGCCTGCTGATGGCGCTGGTCGTGGTGATGTTCAGCTTCGGCGGCACCGAGCTGATCGGCGTGACCGCGGGCGAGGCCGAGGACCCGCGCACCACCATCCCGAAGGCGACGAACGGCGTCATCTGGCGCATCCTGGTGTTCTACATCGTCGCGCTCGGCGTGATCATGGCCGTGGTGCCGTGGAACCTGATCGACGGCGCGTCCAGCCCGTTCGTGCAGATCTTCGATTCGATGGGCGTGCACGTGGCCGCGGGCATCCTCAACTTCGTGTGCCTGACCGCCGTGATGAGCGTGTACAACTCCGGCCTGTACGCCAACTCGCGCATGCTGTACTCCCTGGCGAAACAGGGCAACGCGCCCGCCTACCTCGGCCGGCTGAGCTCCCGCGGCGTGCCCGCGGCCGCGGTGCTGACCTCGGCGGCGATCACGGTGATCGCGGTGGTCGTGGTGTTCCTGTGGCCCGAGTTCGCGTTCAACTACCTGATGAGCATCGCGACGATCTCGGCGATCATCAACTGGTCGATGATCATGGTCACCGAGATGCGGTTCCGCCGCGTGGTGGCGGCCGGCGGGTCGCCCGACGATTCGGCGCTGGCCGGCAAGAGCGGCCGGGAGGCGTTGGACGCGATCGCGTTCAAGCTGCCGTTCGCCCGGGTCACGCCGTGGGTGGTGCTGGCGTTCCTCGCGATGATCGTGGTGCTGATGTGCTTCTCGGCGAGCTACCGGATCGCGGTGGCCGCCGGCGTGATCTGGCTGGCGGTTCTGCTCGTCGCGTACCAGGCCACGCAGGTCCGGCGGCGATAGTTTAAGTCGGCCGGTTTGCCGGGCAGGTAGTCCGACGGGCCGGGTGCCCGCAGGGTTCGGGCGATGGTCCGCGGACAATGGCGGGATATCGGGATTGTCCGCAGGGTATCCTCCAAACCCTGCGGCCACCGCCGGCGTGCCGCCCGGCCAGGACCGCGACGCGGCCAATCACCTCACATCGTCAGCGCCAGCGCGGTCGTCACCAAGTGGATGACGGCGATGGCGACCAGTACGACGCCGACGATCCAGCTTACCGACTTGTAGGTGGCGCCCATGTCACCGCGGCACAGGCCCAGCCGGCGCCCCAGCGACCACACCGCGGCGGGGCGGGCCAGCACCACGCCGCCGGCCCCGGCGCACACCACGATGATCACGATTTCCAGCACGAGTTCCGCAACGCTCATATCCACTCCGTTCGCCGCGACAACAGGACGACCATGTCACCATCCATTATGCTATACAACGATGTAAAAACGAAACGGGGAGACACGCGCCGGCCGCGCGCGCCGCCGCCCGGACCGGCGCACGGCGGCCCCGATCTCACGGAACGCGTCGCCCCGCACCCGACTTTCCGGCCCGGCACGCCGAGGGCGGCATGCCGACGTGCGCACGGAACAGCCGGCTGAAATACAGCGGGTTGTCGTAGCCGACCATGTCCGCGATCTCGGCGACCGGGTAGTCGGTGCTCTCCAGCAGCATCCGCGCCTCGTTCATCCGGATCGAGGTCTGGTACCGCTTGGGCGACTGCCCGGTCGCCTCGCGGAACACGTGGATGAACCGGCTCACGCTCAGCCCCTGCTCCTCGGCGTATTCGGCGACCGAGAACCGCTCCGCCGCGTGCTCGTGCAGATACGTCACGGCGCCGCGCACGACGGCCGGCATCCGCCCGCCATCGCCGACGGAGACCTCGGCGGCGTGCCGTCGCGCCAGCGCGACGACGCGACGCAGATCGACCTCCACCAGGTCCTCGAAGCCGAGGCGGCGCAGCTGCAGCTCGCCGATCATCCGGCCGAACAGCATGCCGTATTCCGCCGACACGCCCGCGTCGGCGAACCCGTCCGGCGCGACGTCGGCCAGCTCCGGCGCGTCGCGGCCGGAGAAGTGCGCCCAGTACACATCGGTGCGGTCGGAAGCGCGGTATTCGTAGTGCTGCGGATCGCCGGGGCGGTACACCACCAACGTCCCGGCGGGGACGCACCGGATCCGGCCGTCGCGGTAGAACGTCGCCTCGCCGGACGCCACATACAGCAGCTGGTAGTCGCGCCGTCCGCCCGGGCGGTGCGTCTCGAACCGCTCGCGCGTAATCATGCGGTACCGGCCGACGGCGGTGACGACGAGCGGCGTCGCGGCCTCCTCGACCTCGACGTCCGAACGGAACAGGTATCCGGTGGTGATCACCATGTCGCGCGGCGTGTCGCCGGCCTCAGGGACGACAATTTCGTGCATATCCACAATCATAACGGCCATTGCGGGGCGGCCCCGCCGCGCGGATAATGGACACCGGAACCGCCACCGCCGCGCGCCGAGGCACACCGACGCGGCGCACGCCATCAGTCGAAGGAGCTGGTACGCATGTTCATCCCCCACTACTACGAGGACCCGCACACGTTGCACGTAGGCACGATGCCGAACCGCGCGTACTTCGTCCCCGCCTCGACGCGCATGGACACCGTCGGCGAACGGCGTGCGGACTCCGACCGCTTCACGCTGCTCGACGGCGAGTGGGCGTTCCGGTACTACGACAGCATCCACGACCTCGACGCCGCGGTGCGCCGCGCCCGCGAGGCCGATGCGCCGGCGTTCTGCGACGACAACGCCCTCGGCAACTCCGTGCATACCACGACCGACGCCGAGCCGCTGCCCGCCGGGCTCGCGGCGGACGGCTACACGACGGTCCGAGTGCCGAGCGTGTGGCAGAACCTCGGCTTCGACCGTCATCAGTACACCAACGTCAACTACCCGTTCCCGCTCGACCCGCCCTATGTGCCGCAGGACAATCCGTGCGGCGTGTACCTGCGCGCCTTCGAGCACCACGTCGACCCGGCGGCGCCGCGCACGTTCCTGAACTTCGAGGGCGTCGACTCGTGCTTCTACGTCTGGCTGAACGGCACGCCGGTCGGCTACTCGCAGGTCTCGCACTCGACCAGCGAGTTCGAAGTCACGCCGTTCCTGCGCGACGGCGCCAACACGCTGGCCGTGCTCGTGCTCAAGTGGTGCGACGGCAGCTATCTGGAGGATCAGGACAAGTTCCGCATGAGCGGCATCTTCCGCAGCGTGTACCTGCTCGAGCGCCCGGAGCACGCGATCCGCGACTATGCGGTCACGACCGCGATCGACTGGCGGGACGAGGACGGCCAGACGGCCGCGCCCGCCGCGGCCCGGGCGACCGTCGCCATCGACTTCGACTTCCTCGACGGCGCCGCCGCCCCGGTCGCCGTCACGCTGATCGCCCCCGACGGCACGACCGTCGGCGAGGTCGCGAGCGCGCCGACCGAGCATGCCGGCGACGCCGGGTTCCGCGTCACGACCGACCGCGACGCCGCCGACTACATGGGCGACGACTTCGTCGCGCGCGCCCATGCCGCCATCACCGTGGACGAGCCGGCCCTGTGGACCGCGGAGACCCCGGCGCTGTACACCATCGTGTACCGCACGGAGGGCGAGACCATCACCGACCACGTCGGCATCCGGGAGATCCGCGCCGACGGCGGCGTGCTCACCATCAACCGCCGCCCGTTCACGCTGCACGGCGTCAACCGGCACGACTCCGACCCGGTGACCGGCCCCGTCATCGACCAGGAGCAGATCATGCGCGACCTGACGCTGATGAAGCAGCACAACGTCAACGCGATCCGCACCAGCCACTACCCCAACGCGCCGCATTTCTACGACCTGTACGACCGCCTCGGCTTCTACGTGATCGGCGAGGCGGACGACGAAAGCCACGGCGCGTCGTGCGTGATCGACCCGGACATGTCGGAGAAGGCCGCGCTGGAGCGCTGGAACCGCATGATCGCGGACAATCCGGAGTTCACGGACGCCACCGTGGACCGCGTACGCCGCTGCGTCGAGCGCGACAAGAACCGGCCGTCCATCATCATGTGGTCGATGGGCAACGAATGCGCGTACGGCTGCACCTTCGAGGCCGCGCTCGCCTGGACCAAGCGGTTCGACCCGTCGCGCCCGACGCACTACGAGTCGGCCCGCTACGTGACCGACGGCAAGGAGTACGACTTCTCGAACCTCGACACGCACAGCCGCATGTACCCGACGTTGGAATCGATCGAGCGGTATTTCTCCGACGAGGGCCCGCAGGGCGACGGATCGAACGGCGACGACGGCGCGAACGGCACCCGCCCGTACGTGCTGTGCGAGTTCTGCCACGCGATGGGCAACGGCCCGGGCGATCTGGAGGACTACTTCGAGCTGATCCAGCGGTACGACGGCCTGGCGGGCGGCTTCATCTGGGAGTGGTGCGACCACGCGATCGACCGCGGCACCGTGGCGGACGGACGGCGCGCCTACGCCTACGGCGGGGATTCGGGCGAGTACCCGCATGACGGCAACTTCTGCATGGACGGTCTGGTCTACCCCGACCGCACGCCGCACACCGGCCTTCTGGAGTTCAAGAACGTGTACCGGCCGGCGCGCGTGGTCGCGTTCGACCGGAAGACCGGCACGATCACGCTGCACAACTACATGGATTTCCGCGATCTGGCCGACTATGCGACCGCGACGGTCGAGCTGCGTCGCGACGGCGAACCGATCTGGTCGTATGCCGGTCCCGACGGCAAGGGGCTGGCGCTGCCGTCGATCCCGCCGCGTTCCGAGGCGCAGGTGGGCGTGCCGCGGCTGGCGGAGGCGGTGCCGTCAAGCGGCAAGGTGACGCTGATCATACGCTACGCGCTGCGGGCCGACGACGGCGTGCTGCCGGTCGGCTTCGACCTCGGATTCGACGAGGTGGCCGTCGCGACCGCCGACCCGCGCAACCATGTGGTGGCCAAGGCGCAGTCCGAGGCCGGCAAGGCCTGCGACATGCAGCCGACGGTCAGCGAACAGGGCGCGCATCTCGTCATCGAGAACCAGCGGTTCCGCTACGCCCTCGACCGGCGTACCGGGCTGTTCGCGTCGATGGTCGCGGGGAACCGCAACCTGCTCGACCGACCGATGGAGATCGATGTCTGGCGCGCGCCCACCGACAACGACCAGTACGTCAAGAACCGCTGGTTCCAGGCGCGCTACGACCGGGCCTACGCGAGGGCTTACGAGACCTCGTGGTCGGCGGACGGCGGCGTGGTGCGCGTGTCCGCGACGATGGGGCTGGTCGCGCCCGTCGTGCAGCGCATCGCCGACATCCACACGGTGTGGACGATCTCGTCGGACGGCTCGGTGGATCTGCGCATGAGCGTCGAGCGCGACGCGCGGTTCCCGTTCCTGCCGCGCTTCGGTCTGCGGCTGTTCTGCCCGAAGTCGATGGACCGGGTGACGTATTGCGGCCTCGGGCCCGTCGAGAGCTATATCGACAAGCGCCGCGCCAGCTGGCACGGGGTGTTCTCCGGCACGCCGGAGACGATGTTCGAGCCGTATATCAAGCCGCAGGAGAACGGCAACCACCACGACTGCGATTGGGCGGTCGTGGCCTGCGGAGCCGACGGCGGTCCGGCGCTCGGCGTGTACGCGGCGCAGCCGTTCGATTTCCAGGCGCTGCCGTACACCGCCGAGGAGATGACCGCCAAGGCGCATAACTGCGAGCTTGAGCCGGCCGGTTCGACGGTGGTGTGCATCGACTACCGCCAGAGCGGCATCGGTTCGAACAGTTGCGGACCGGAACTGCAGGGCAAGTACCGCCTGGACGAGCAACGCTTCATGTTCTCGCTGCTGCTGCGCCCGGCAGTCTGACGGCATGCGGAGGTTCGGGATGCGCTTCGGCGCGCATCCCGAACCGTGCCCGGGGCGGTTGCCTCCAGCGCCGCGCGCGTGGGTGGGAACCGGTGCCGGCGAGCGCGCGCCCTCACCGGGCGGAATAGCGGCGGATCACCGGTCGGAGGATGGCCTCATGGGCCAGCGCCAGCAGCCCGGGGCCGAGCAGCACCAGCAGGAACAGCCCCTGAGGGAACAGCATCCAGGATGCGGCTAGCAGCACGACGAACGCGGCGTCGACCACGATGACGGCGATTGTGCGCGCCATGTTGCCGAAGCCGATCAGCAACGCGTTCAGCAGAGTCCGGCCGACCGGGTTCTCGAACCGCGCCTGCAGCGCCCACGTCCAGGCGAACGCGATCAGCCACAGTATCGTGGCCGCGAATTTGACGACCAGCAGCGGGGTGATCTGCACGACGATCCAGGACGCGGCCAGCCCCGCGCCGATCAGGCCGAGCACCGCCCACAGCGCCGTGGCCTTGGGGAAGTTGGAACGAAAGGCCGTCAGGAATCGTCGCGTCATATGCCCCTCGCCGTTGCCGAGCGCCCGCGCCGTCTCGTAGGCCGCGCACAGCGAGGCGCCGACGGTCACGACCGGCAGGCAGGCGACCACGGTGAGCACGGTCAGCCACACGGCGTCGGTGAGGTACGACAGCCCGCGCATCAACGCGGAATCCTGGGAGAACAGCGAAGTCATCGGAAACCTTCCCTATCGGTATGTGACGGTCTTATCGGTACGGGCATGCGCCGGCGGCACGGTCGCACAGCGGCCGAGACCCGGGCGGAGCGGCGTCACCGGCGGAACCGACGGCCGATCGAAATCGACGGCCGACGGGCCCGGACCGGAACCGGCGTCGCGGCGAACCGGCATCACGGCGATAAAGCCAACGCCACGACTGCGACAACGCAAACGCCACGGCGATACGACAACGCCATAGCCGCAGCAAGGCAAATGCCACAGCGAAACCGGCGCCGCGGCATCGCGGTGTCAAGACAGCAAAACGAATAATCGAACGATGGCGCCCCAAGCGCCATCGCAATGGAGGCGGGACCGGCCACATGCGCGACCGGTCCCGAATCCGTCAGAGGGAAAAAAGACGACAACTGTGGTGACGACTCAATCAGCTCTCGGACGAGAAGGACTCGGCCTGCGGCAGCATGCCCAGGGAATCCTCGTTGTTGGCCCACTCCTCGGCCCAGCCGTTGACGAACGCGTCCTCGACGGCGGACCAGTCGCCGGTGCCCTGCGCGTACTCGATCAGGGCGTTGGCGATGTCGTCCTGCCACTGCTGGTTCGGGATCGTGAAGCTGCGGACCTCGGTCTTGCCCTCGTCGGTGTAGGCCTTGGCCGCGACGGTCAGCGGGTTGTCGGGCTGCTCGTCATCGCCGAACGTGGTGAACGGCACGGAGAAGCCGCAGTCCTTGGCGAGGATCTGCTTGGCCTCGTCGTCGGTGACCAGCCACTCGATGAAGTCGAGGGTCGCCTGCTTGTCCTGCTCGCTGGCGTTCTTGTTCACGGCCCACGACGCGTCGTACACGCCGGCGACGCCGTAGTCCTCCTCGCCGTCGATGCCCATGAAGTACGGCAGCATGCCGAGGTCCTCGTCGGCGACCTCGTTGTCCTTGATGTTGGAGTAGGCCCACACGCCGTTCGGGTAGAACGCCACCTGGCCGAGCGAGAACTCGGCGGTGCAGTCGTCGTAGGTCTTGGAGCTGACCAGGCCGCCCTCGGTCGGGCTGTTGTTCAGCGACAGGTCGAAGAAGTCCTTGTAGTTGTCGAGGTAGGTGCCCTCGATCTCGAACATGAACGTGGTGTCGTTGTCGCGGTACTCGTAGAACAGCGGGATGCGGGACATGTGCGCGACGAACCGGTAGGTGTCGGAGGCGTCCAGGCCCGGCGTGGCGATGGCGCCGGTCAGGCCGAGGTCGTCCTTGTTCTCCTCGATGCTCTCGACGACGGCCTTGAACGTGTCGTAGTCGGTGATGTCGTCGACGCTGTCGATCACGGCGTAGCTCTTGGCGCAGTAGTCCTCGAGGATCGCCTTGTTGTAGATGATGCCGTACCACTCGGCCGCGTACGGCAGCGTGTAGGCGTTGTCGTCGATCTTGTACGAGTAGGCCTTGCCCTCGTCGGTGAGCATGTCGTACAGGTCGGTGTCCTGCAGCGGCTCGACGTAGTCCTGGTACTTGGCGAACTGGTCGTAGCCGGAGATGTTGAACATCGTCGGGGCGTTGGACTTGGCCAGTTCGGAAGACATCGTCGAGTCGTAGGTGCCGGAGGCGGCGGTCTGGATCTCGACCTCGACGCCGGTCTCCTCCTGGTACATGTCGGCGAGCTGCTGTAGCTGGTCGACGATCTCGGACTTGTTGTTCATGTAGTAGACATGGCCGGTGTCGTCGGCGGAGTCGGAGCCGCAGGCGGCGAGGCCGGTCAGGCCCAGGGCGATGGCCGCGGCGGCCGCGGCGGTCTTCTTCAGGGTTGCCATGGTGGTGATTCTCCTTTGCATCATGGGATGGGTGGTATGGATGGGATGTATGGGTTCGGCCCCGGCCGACGGCGTCGCCGTCGGGAGGGCGGGGGATGGCGGGCGGCGTCGCGGCCGCACCGGTTCGCCGGTCGCGTCCGCCGCCCGTCGGGTCGCGCGGCTGCCGTCAGCCCTTCACCGCGCCGGCGGTGACGCCCGCGATGATGTACTTCTGGCAGAAGAGGTAGAAGACGACGATCGGGATGATGGCGAGCACGAGGCAGCCCATCATCGCGCCCATGTCGACCGAGCCGTAGCCGCCCTTGAGGTACTGGATCGCGATCGACATGGTCTTGTACTTGCGCATGTCGAGCGTCAGGTACGGCAGCAGGAAGTCGTTCCAGATCCACATGGTCTGCAGGATCGCGACGGAAACGATGCTCGGCTTCATCATCGGCACGACGATCGTGAAGAACGTGCGCGGCACCGAGGCGCCGTCGATCATCGCGGCCTCCTCGATCTCGGCGGGCAGCGACTTGACGACGCCGGTGAAGATGAACACCGCCAGGCCGGCGCCGAAGCCGAGATAGACGACCCACAGGCCCCACGGGGTGTTCAGGCCGAGCGTGTCGGCGATCTTGGACAGCGGGAACATGACCATCTGGAACGGCACGATCATGTTGAACAGGAACAGCAGGTAGATGGTCTTGGCGAACGTGTTGTTCACGCGGACGATCCACCACGCGCACATCGAGGTGCACAGCAGGATCAGCGCGACCGAGCCGACGGTGACCACGACCGTCCAGCCGAAGCTGGCGATCAGGTCGGTGCGGTCGATGCCGCGGGCGTAGTTCTCCAGGCCGACGAACATGTCGCCGGTCGGCAGGCTGAAGGTCTCGGAGCTGATGTACGCCTTGGACTTGAACGAATTGATGACGACCAGGATGATCGGGAAGATCCAGGCCAGCGACACCAGGGCGAAGACGGCCGTCCAGACGGCGGGGTGCCTCAGTTTGCTTCTCATGCCTCGACCTCCTTGCTGGTGGTGAGCTTGTTCTGGATCACGGCGATCACGGCCACGATGATGAAGAACACCACGGCCTTGGCCTGGCCGACGCCCTCGTAGCCGATGCGGCCGTAGAACGTGCGGTAGATGTTCAGCGCGAGCATCTCGCTCATGTTGCTCGGCGCGCCGTTGGTCAGCGCCAGGTTCTGGTCGAACAGCTTGAAGCCGTTGGTCACGGTCAGGAACGAGCACACGGTGATGCTCGGCATCATCAGCGGGATCGTCACCTTGAACAGGGTCTGGCGGGAGTTGGCGCCGTCCACGGCCGCCGCCTCCATCACGTCGGTGGGCAGGGCCTGCAGGCCGGCGATGTAGATGACCATCATGTAGCCGATCTGCTGCCAGCACACCAGGATCACCATGCCCCAGAAGCCGTAGACCGCGGAGTAGGTCAGCGAGCGCCCCCAGTGGGCGAGCACGCCGTTGAGCAGCAGCTGCCAGATGTAGCCCAGCACGATGCCGCCGATGAGGTTCGGCATGAAGAACACGGAGCGGAACAGGTTCGCGCCCTTCATGGCCTTGGTGAACATGTAGGCGACGAAGAACGCCGCGACGTTGATGATGATCGTCGTCACGACGGTGAACGCCACCGTCATCCACAGCGCGTGGATGAACTCGGGGTCGGAGAACACGCCGGCGTAGTTCGAGAGCCCGACCCACTCCGCGTCGGTCACGGTCGTGAACTTGGTGAAGCTCAGGTACACGCCGATCACGAACGGAGCCACGAACCCGATGGCGAACGCCGCACACGTCGGCAGCGCAAACAGCGCCCACCACCGGCGTATCGATTTGCCGACCATGCTGATCATGGTTTCTCGCTTTCTCTTCGTTGAGATCCGGCGCCGGTCCGGCGTCGGAATCCGGTTGCGGCCGGCGGGTCCCGCGTCGATGCGGACCCGCCGCCGCGGGGTGCTACGGCGTCAGCCGAGCATCATCCAGGCGCTGGTGTCCTGCGGCAGCCTGCCGTCGTCGGTCAGGTCGCCGGAGGTCAGCAGCACCTCGCCTTCGGGCAGGGCCACCGGCTCCGCGCCGAAGTTCGTCATCACCGCCCAGCCGTTGGACCGGCGATAGGCGATGACGCCGCCCGGGTTGCCGTCGGCGCCGTCGCGCAGGCCCGACGGCGCGTCCTGCGGCAGCCACGCGAACCCGGTATCGTCCGGCATGTACCGGTGGCGCAGCGCGAGCGCGGTGCGGTACAGGTTGAGCATGGAGGTCGCGTCGGCGTCCTCGACGTCCACCGCGTGCCGCGCGAACCAGCGGGGCTGCGGCAGGTGCGGCGGTTCGGCGGGCGCGCCGGCCTGGTCGGCGTCCACGCCGGCGCCGACGGTTTTGACGGCGGGCGAGAACCCGAACGACCCGGCATGCGCGTAGGCGGACGGCTCGCCGTCGGCCGCGGGCGCGTCGACGCAGTCCGCGGCGACCCACGGCAGCGGCACGCGGCAGCCGTCGCGGCCCTTCTGCGTGCCGGCGCGGACCGTGTGGAACGCCGTCGGATCCTCGAGTTCGTCCCAGGGGATGTCGGCGACCTCGAACAGGCCGAGCTCCTCGCCCTGATACACGTAGGCGGAGCCGGGCAGACCCAGTTCGAGCAGCAGGGCCGCGCGCGACCGCTTCTCGCCCAAGGCGCGGTCCTCGTGGTAGCTGGCGCCGTCGCGCATCAGCCAGTCGATGGCGATCTGGTGGTGCACGCGGGCCGGGACCTGCGGCAGGCCGTAGCGGCTGGCGTGGCGCGGCACGTCGTGGTTGCTCATCACCCACGTGGCCGTGGACCCGGACTCCTCGGCTGCGGCCAGGCCCTCCTCGATGGCCTCGTGCATCTCGTCGCGGATCCAGTTCTTCTTGGCGAACTCGAAGTTGAACACCTGGCCGAGCTCGTCGGGGCTCGCGTAGAGGTACTGTCGCCTGGGATTGACCCAGGCCTCGGCCACGGCGAAGCGCGGCGGGTCGTACTCGTTGAACACCCGGCGCCATTCGCGGTAGATCTCGTGGACCTCGTCGCGGTCGTAGATCGGGTAGCTGCCGTCGTCGGGCAGGAACGGGGCCTGCACCGGGTAGTCGTCGAGGTCGTCGCGGTCGAGGTCCTTGGCCAGGCCGTGCGCCACGTCGACGCGGAAGCCGTCGGCGCCGTGGTCGGACCAGAAGCGGATGGTCCGCAGGAAGTCCTCGCGGACCTCCGGGTTGTTCCAGTTCCAGTCCGGCTGTTCGACGGTGAACAGGTGCAGGTACCACTGGCCGTCGGGCACGCGGGTCCAGGCGGGGCCGCCGAAGCTGGCGATCCAGTCGGTGGGCGGCAGCTCGCCGTGCTCGCCGCGTCCGTCGCGGAAGATGTAGCGGTCGCGTTCGGGCGAGCCGGGGCCGGCCTTGAGCGCGGCCTGGAACCATTCGTGCAGGTTCGACGAATGGTTCGGCACGATGTCCACGACCACCTTGAGGCCGTGCTCGTGCGCGGTGCGGGCGAGGCGGTCGAAGTCGTCCATCGTGCCGAGCTTGGGGTCGACGGCGCGGTAGTCGTCCACGTCGTAGCCGCCGTCCGCCAGCTGGCTCGGGTAGAAGGGGCTGAGCCACAGCGCGTCGACGCCGAGCTCGGCGAGGTACGGGATCTTCTCCGTCACGCCGTTGAGGTCGCCCAGACCGGAGCCGGTCGTGTCCTTGAACGAGCGGGGGTAGATCTGGTACACCACCGCCTGCTGCCACCAGCTCAGCGCACGGGCCGCATCGGCGCCCGGCTCCTGCGGCCGGGTGACGCTGTTGTCACCGTTCATCACTGATCCTCCACTGTGAGTGCCATGGGATCGCCGTCGATGACAACGCTTTCAATGCATGCGCATAACATGCAAGCGCAATCTCTCGCAGCAATCTCCCTGCGGTATTTTTCTTCTGATGCTGTCGCAACGCAGCGCGTTTCTTCAGCGAAATAGCCACGCCGCCTTACGACAGGTCAAGATGATAGCGCTTGCATCACTATGTCGTCAAATAGCGTGTCGCCGCCTCGCAACACCCGCTGGAAAGAACCTGGAAGACCTCGTATAGTGAAAGTTACAGCATCCCCTGCAACCAATGTTGCAGCATCACAAGGAGAACGCATCGTGGGAAAATCCACCATCCAGGACGTTGCCAAGCTGGCCGGCGTATCGGAGGCGACGGTGTCGCGGGCCCTGCGCGGCCTGTCCAACGTCGCGCCGGCCACCCGCCAGCGCGTCGAGGACGCCGCCGCCGCCCTGCGGTTCTCGCTGTCCAAAAGCGCCTCGGCCCTGGCCTCCGGCAGGGCGAACCGCGTCATGCTGATCGTCTCCGGCCGGCTCAACGACTGGTTCAACTCCTCGCTGCTGCAAGGCACGCACGAGATCCTCTCGCCCGCCGGGTACGACGTCGTGCCGACCTGCATCACGAACCGCGACGAGCTCAGCCGGCTCATCGCCGCGCTGCCGAGCACCCGCAACACCGACGCCATCATCGTCTCCTCGTTCACGCTCGACGAGACGTTCCGCAACGCGCTCGCCCCGCTCGACGTGCCGCTGGTCGGCGTCAACAACCCGACGGTCGAGGGGCTCGACGCCAGCGTGCGCATCGACGACCTCGGCGGCATGCACCAGGCGGTCCAGCTGCTCCACTCGCTCGGGCACCGCCGGCTCGCCTACATCGGCAACCTCATCCCGCCCGACCTGAGCTACAGCAGCAACCTGCGCGGCGACGGGTTCCGCGACACCGCACTGGAGCTCGGCTACACCGAGGACGACCTGTACTTCGCGCCGTCGAAGGCGGAGAACCAGGTGCTGCCGATCCAGGAGATCATCCGGCGCAGCACCGCGCAGATGCTGGCCTCGCCGGAAAGCCCCACCGGCGTGTGCGTGCAGACCGACGACATGGCCGCCCTGATGCTCAACGAGCTCAAACGGCAGCACATCCGGGTCCCCGAACAGATGTCGGTCATCGGGTTCGACGACCAGCCGACGGCGGAACTGCTCGGCATCACCACCATCCACCAGGATCCGGTGCTGCTCGGGCGCGAGGCCGCGACGCGCGCGCTCGACCTCATCCAGGAGAAGCGGCCAGAACAGCCGCACCTGCTGGTGGACACGATTCCGGTGCTGCGGACCACGACCGGGGTGCCGCAGCGAATCGACTAGGCGGCCGGGCGGCGCATCGGGCGCGCGCGGAACGGATCGGCCAAACACGCAACCGCCCCCATGCACAATGTGTCCCACGTTCCGGCGCCGAACACCCCAAAAGCGCGGCGCTCCGAACACGCCAGGCGCATACCGCCGATCCCTCCCAGCCGAGTACAACGTATACCCGGTTCACAGGTTGGAGCCCTTCCATCCTGTGAACCGGAAATGCACACGATCACCCATCACCCGCACATCCCGCCGGCGCCATTCCAACGTTTCGCCATGCAAACCGCACATGCGCCGGTTCACAGGATCGCTCGGCTCCAACCTGTGAACCGGAGCCCCGTCCGCACACCCATCAGTCCGACTTCATTCCCCGCCGGAGGCCTTACCGGCCTTCCTCCCACCCTGCACCCATCAGCCCCGACGGCGGCATGCGGTACAACATCAGGTATGGAATATGTAACGCTGAACAACGGGGTCCACATGCCGCTGCTGGGCCTGGGCACTTGGGACCTGCGCGGCGAGGACTGCGAGCGCGTGGTGCGCGAGGCGGCCGACGCCGGATATCGCCTGTTCGACACCGCGCAGATGTACGGCAACGAGCGCGAGGTCGGCGATGCGCTGCGGCGCAGCGGCATCGACCGGGAGGAGCTGTTCGTCACGACCAAGCTCTACCGGCCCTCGGCGAGCTACGACCGCGCGAAGCGCGGCATCGAGGAGTCGCTCAAGGCCCTGGACCTGGAGTACATCGACCTGCTGCTCATCCACGAGCCGTACGATCAGGCGCCGGCCATGTACCGCGCGATGGAGGAGGCGCTGGAACGCGGCCAGGTCCGCGCGATCGGCGTGTCGAACTTCAAGTCGCTGATGTACGAGAATCTGCTGCAGACCTGCGACGTGGTGCCGGCCGTCGACCAGGTGGAGGCGCACGTCTACTTCGCGCAGCGCACGCTGCAGCGCAACCTGGCGGCCCACGGCACGATGATGCAGGCGTGGGCGCCGTTCACCGAGGGCCGCCGGCCGATCTTCCAGGAGCCGACGCTCCGCGACATCGCCGAAAGCCACGGGAAGACCGCGGCGCAGGTGGCGCTGCGGTACCTGATCCAGCTCGGCATCGGCGTGATCCCGAAGTCCTCCAAGCGCGGCCGGCTCCGCCAGAACATCAACGTGTTCGACTTCTCGCTGACCGACACGGAGATGGATGCGATCTCGGCCCTCGACGAGGGCAAGTCGCTGTTCGGCTGGTACTGACCGCGGCGGGTGCGGCAAGCGCCGGCGACGCCGACGGCGGGAGCGGCCCGACGCCGATGTCCGATCCCTGCGGCGGTCGGTACGTTCACCGTGCGGCCGCCCACCGCGATCCGGTTGCGGCCATCCGACGCGCACAATGTGTGCGTGGCACGCACATGGTCGGCGGGCGATCCACGCGACGCCATGCGACCGACGCTGTCTCGCGGACGCGACACCTTCGCCGCACGGCGACGTTCCTACCGCACAGCCCGCCGACGGTCCGACGCGCCAAACGGCCCGACATGCGTCTGCGACCGCCCCGGAAGCCGCCGGCGACCACGGACGACAAGCCGTGGCGAGCGGAGCACGACGACGCCACGCTCGGCGACCCCGGCTCGGCGACCGCCTCCGATCGCGGTGCCAGACCGTCCCAAAGCAATGAAAACGTCGCAGGCGGCAACGTTACCAGGGCGCCTCCGCCACGCGGCCGCCCCGACCGGCGGCAGCCGGAATGCGCCTACACTGTCCGTATGGGCATATCAACGGAGACCAGCGCGGATACGGACCGGAGCGAGGGCGGCTCGCCGGGCGTCGGCGGACCGGGCGCCGCGGGCCATCGCACGACTGCGAACACGGAAGAGGCGGCGGCGCCATCCCCGCCGAAGCCGACCGAGCCCACGGCGACGGCCATCACGCTCGCCCCCGAGAAACGCGCGAAGGTCGACCGCTACCGCGAGCTCAACCGCACGGTCGAACCGGGCGGCATCGTGTGCGCCGGGTCGTCGCTGATGGAGTTCTTCCCAATCGAGCGCATGGCCACCGAGGCCGGGCTGGACCTGAACCTGCACAACCGCGGCGTCGCCGGGCTCGTGGCCGACGAGCTGCTGGCGTGCCTCGACGAGTGCGTGCTGGCGTTGCGGCCGGCGCGGCTGGTCATCAACATCGGCACGAACGACCTCAACGATCCGGCGACCACGAACGACGTGCTCGTCGCGCGTTACGGGCGCATCCTCACCGCGATCGAGCGCGAGCTGCCGGGCATCGACATCACGATGCCGGCCTACTACCCGGTCAACCCGGATGTGGCGACCGACGAGGGCGTGCGCCGCTGCCTCGCCGTGCGCACCAACGCGCGCATCCGTTCGGCGAACGAGGCGGTCCGGAGCCTGGCGGAGCGGCACCACGCCCGGTTCGCCGACCTCAACGCGCCGCTGCTCGACGACCACGGCCGGCTGCGCGCCGAGTACACCGTCGAGGGCATGCACCTCAACGAGGCCGGCTACCGCGCCATCCTCCCCGCGTTCCTCGACCTGCTGAACGGCTGAGCGTCTCTCGGAAGACCAGCCCATCCGCCGGTCAGGCAGCAGTCAGGCGGCGGTCAGGAAGCGGACGACCTCGGCGACGGCCGCATCGCGGTCGGCCCCGTCGATGCCGTGGTCGAGGCCGGGGTACAGGCTGACCGCGCAGTCCGGCATGGCCTCGCCGTACCGGCGCGACGCGGCCGGGTCGACGACGTCGTCGGCCAGACCGTGGATCGCCAGCGACGGCCCGGCGAACCGCGACGTCACCTCGTAGATGGGCAGCACCTGGGCGATGCGGAAATAGTGGCCGCCGACCACGTGCGCGCCGCCGTCGATCGCGACCGCGTCGGGGATGTGCGCGGCGTCGTAGCGCACGCCCATGCAGGTGCCGGCGATGGCGTCATCCCGGAGCGTGGCGGCGGGCGCCATCAGCGCCAGCCGGTCGATCACGTCGTGGTACAGCCCGGCGGTCATGCCGGCGACCACGCCGCCCTGCGAGTGGCCCAGCAGGCGGATGTCCATCACCCAGTCCAGACCGCGGACGTAACGGAGGACGGCGATGGCGTCCTCGATCTCGTTGAGCACGTCCATGCGGCCGAAGTCGCCGTCGCTGCCGCCGTGCCCATTGAAGTCGAACCGGACGGCGGCGACCCCGCCGGCGACCAGGCCGTCCGCGATCCGCTGGTACAGCGTGCCCGGACGGGCGCCCATGTCGCCGGTGAACCCGTGCATCATGATGACCGCGGGGCACGGGGCGGCGGGCGCGGGACGGTCGATGACCCCGCGCAGGCGCAACCCGTCGCGCATCACGTCGAATTCCATGTGTGCCTCCTTGCCGATGGTGTCGGTTCCAGCGTAGCGGCCGGGGAGACCGAGCGGCCGAGACGCAACACGCCGAAGGTGGTCGCAGGGTTCGGGGGATGGTCCGCGGACAATCACACGATTCCGCCATTGCCCGCGGACTATCCTCCAAACCTTGCGGGAGCCTCGGGCGTGTCGGGACTGATGTCCCCGGGCATGATGGAGCAGCATCCGCCCGCCTATGGGAGACCGCTTCACGCCGTAGATGTCCCCGGGCATGGTGGGGCAGCATCGGGCGCAACGAGGGCAATGCCTCGGACGTGACGATGACCTGGGAGTGGAGGTCAAACACCATGGAGACAACGTCTCAGATGTGGCACCTCCCGGATATGACGAAGGCCGCCAGCCTGGGGCTGACGGCCTTGGCACAATGTGTCTTTGGGGGAAAAGATTCTCCCATCCCGCAGAGGAATTTCACTCACATGCGGATGGCTCCGGCGGCACGGAAGTCCACTGGACTTCCTCTGCGGCCGCCTCGCGTGCAGTGACTTGTGAAATTCCCTGCGGGAATTTCGGTCACTGCACCTGGGCGCGGGCGATCTTGCCGGTGAAGGAGTTGGCCTCGTCGGCGTCCTTCGGGGCGTCGTTGTTCCAGGAGAACATGGCGCGCAGCTTCGGGCCGACCTCCTCGATGCGCACGTGCGAGTACTCCTCCTGCAGCGCCTTGAACTTCGGGGCGCCGGCGTCCTGGTCCTCGATGAACTCACGGGCGAAGGAGCCGTCCTGGATGCGCTTGAGGTGGTACTCCATGCGCTCACGGACGTGCTCGTCGATGCAGGTGTTGACGTAGTCGCCGTACTGGGCGGTGTCGGAGCAGGACCAGCGGTCCTTGTTCAGGCCGCCCTCGTTCATCAGGTCGACGATCATCTTGAGCTCGTGGCACACCTCGAAGTAGGCGATCTCCGGCTGGTAACCGGCGTCGGTGAGGACCTCGAAGCCCATCTCGACGAGCTTGTTCACGCCGCCGAGCAGCACGTTCTGCTCGCCGAACAGATCGGTCTCGGTCTCCTCCTTGAAGGTGGTCTTGATCGCGCCGGCGCGCAGGGCGCCGAGGGCCTTCGCGTAGGCGAGGGTCAGATCCCAGGCGTCGCCGCGCGGATCCTGCTCGACGGCCACGACGACCGGGACGCCACGGCCGGCCGCGTACTCGCGGCGCACGATGTGGCCCGGACCCTTCGGAGCGACCATGAAGATCGGGTGGTCGGCCGACGGCTTGATGTAGCCGTAGTGGATGTTGAAGCCGTGGGCGAACGCGATGGCCGCGCCCTCCTTGAGGTTCGGCTCGATCTCGTTGGCCCAGACCTTGCGCTGGGTCTGGTCCGGGGTCAGGATCATGATCACGTCGGCCTCGGCGGCGGCGTCGGCCACGGACTTGACGTCCAGGCCCTGCTCCTTGGCGAACTCGACGGACTTCGAGGTCGGGCGCAGGCCGACCACGACGTCGACGCCGGAATCGCGCAGGTTCAGCGCATGCGCGTGGCCCTGCGAGCCGTAGCCGATGATCGCGACCTTCTTGCCCTGCAGGACCGAGAGGTCGCCATCGTTCTCGTACCAGATCTGTGCAGCCATGTAAGCACTCCTTTATGTTGTTCGGTTGTCGTCAGTCGTCCGGCTATGGCTCCGCCAGCCGATCGCATCGAGGATTTTGTCCTCGCAAACTGGAGACCATCTTACTCGTCCGGCGTTCCCGCACGAGGCCCGTCCCACCTATCGGGCGGCGTGCGCCGAAGCCCGCGGCCGGCCGGCGGCACGCGGATACGCGGGGAGCCGCCAACCGGATGGCTGGCGGCTCCCATGACGTGGCGGCCGGATCGGCGGCGCCCTCCGCGGTTCAGCGGACGGACGCGCTCACTCCTGCACCTGGGTGCGGGCGATCTTGCCGTTGAAGGACTCGGCCTCGTCGGCGTCGGCGGCCGGGCCGTTGTTCCAGGAGAACATGGCGCGCAGCTTCGGGCCGACCTCCTCGATCTTCTCGTGGCTGAACTTCTCCTGCAGCTCCTTGAACTTCGGGGCGCCGGCGGCCTGGTCGTCCATGAACTCCTTGGCGAAGGAGCCGTCCTGGATGCGCTTGAGCTGGTGGCGCATGCGGTCCTTAGTGGACTCGTCGACCACGGTCGAGGTGAAGTCGCCGTACTGGGCGGTGTCGGAGCAGGACCAGCGCGCCTTGTTCAGGCCGCCCTCGTTCATCAGGTCGACCAGCATCTTGAGCTCGTGGCACACCTCGAAGTAGGCGATCTCCGGCTGGTAGCCGGCCTCGGTCAGCACCTCGAAGCCGCACTCGACGAGGTGGTTCACGCCGCCCATGAGCACGTCCTGCTCGCCGAACAGATCGGTCTCGGTCTCCTCCTTGAAGGTGGTCTTGATCGCGCCGGCGCGCAGGGCGCCCAGCGCCTTCGCATAGGCCAGGGTGATCGCCCAGGCGTCGCCGCGCGGATCCTGCTCGACCGCGACCACGACCGGGACGCCACGGCCGGCCGCGTACTCGCGGCGCACGATGTGGCCCGGGCCCTTCGGAGCGACCATGAACACCGGATGGTCCTCGGACGGCTTGATGTAGCCGTAGTGGATGTTGAAGCCGTGGGCGAACGCCAGCGCGGCGCCCGGCTTCAGGTTCGGCTCGACCTGCTCCTTGTAGACCCTGGCCTGGTGCTGGTCCGGCAGCAGGATCATCACCACGTCGGCCTCGGCGACGGCCTCCTCGATCGGCTTGACCTCAAGGCCCTGCTCCTTGGCGTATTCCACCGACTTCGAGGACGGGCGCAGGCCGACCACGACGTCGACGCCGGAATCGCGCAGGTTCAGCGCATGCGCGTGGCCCTGCGAGCCATAGCCGAGGATCGCGACCTTCTTGCCGTTGAGTACGGACAGATCGCCGTCGTTTTCATACCAGATCGTTGCTGCCATGTGTGGCGCTCCTTCTTTGACTGTTGCGCCGCCCGCATTCCGGCGGCGCCCCGGACGCGGCCGGCGTCCGGAACATTCTCAGCTCGGGTCGGGCGTCCGGGCGGGTCCGCGTCGTGCGCGGACCGGACCGGCCGCCGCTCCTGCGGCTCCGTTCTAATACCGGGGCCGCCGCATTGAACGATGATGTTCGAATAATGACCAGTTCCCTCGTCCGGCAGACGGTCCGGACGGCGGGGAGGATATCCCGGCTCGCGGACTCCGTGCGCCGGAGCCGGGACGGATGTGCGCACGGGGGTCGGACCGCCGGCTCACTTGGTGAAGTCGGCGTCCTTGGTCTCGCGGCAGCTGATCACCGCGATCAGGCAGCAGACCGCCATCACGCCGAGGTACAGGCCGACGGACTGCACGCCCCAGTTGGCCGACAGCCAGGTGGCGATGGTCGGCACGAACGCGGCGCCGACGATCGCGGCGAGGTTGTAGCCGATGCCGGAGCCGGAGTAGCGCACGTTCGCGTCGAACAGCTCGGGCAGGAACGCGCCGATCGGGCCGAACGCGGTGCCCATCAGCGCGAAGCCGACGCACAGGAAGACCATCACGGCCACGAAGTCGCGCCTGCCGGTGCCCATCAGCAGGTACGGGAACACGACGGCGAACACCACCAGCGCGACCGACGAGAACATCAGCACGCGGCGGCGGCCGATCCTGTCGGCGGTCACGCAGGAGATCACCACGAACAGCGCGAAGAAGACCACCGAGATCATCAGCATGAGCAGGTACTCGCGGTTCGTGAAGCCGAGCCCGCCGCCGCCGGCCTCGGGGCTCTTGGTGCCCCAGGACAGCGACCAGGTGGCCAGCGTGTAGAACAGCGTGTAGGTGACGGCGACGAGGAACGTGGCCTGCAGCACCTGCACCCAGCTCTTGCGGAACACCTCGACCAGCGGGGCCTTGACGACCTCGTTGCGCTCCTGCGCCATGCGGAAGATCGGGGTCTCCTCCATGTGCACGCGCACCACGAAGCCGACGACCACCAGGATCGCGGAGAGCAGGAACGGCACGCGCCAGCCCCAGCTCGTCATCGCGGCCTCGTCGTTGAAGGACTCCAGCACGAAGAACGTGCCGTTCGACAGGAAGAAGCCGATCGGGGCGCCCAGCTCCGGGAACGAGCCGTACAGCGCGCGCTTGTTCTCGGGGGCGTTCTCGGTGGCGACCAGCGCCGCGCCCGACCACTCGCCGCCCAGTCCGATGCCCTGGGCGAAGCGGCAGACGCACAGGATGACGACCGCGAGCAGGCCGACCTGGTCGTAGGACGGCAGGCAGCCGATCAGGAACGTCGAGATGCCCATCGTCAGCAGGGAGACGACCAGCGTCTTCTTGCGGCCGAGACGGTCGCCGAAGTGGCCGAAGATCATCGAGCCGACCGGGCGGGCGATGAACGCGACGGCGAAGGTCACGAGGCTGAGCAGCAGCGCGACGGTCGGGTTGGTGGTGTCCGAGAAGAACACGGTCGGGAAGTAGTTCGCCGCGGCGGTGCCGTAGGCGTAGAAATCGTAGAATTCGATGGCCGTGCCGACCATCGAGGCGGCGATGACGGTCTTCACCGAATCGCGTGCCGCCGCCTGGAGTTTGCCGCTGCCGTTGTGCGCGCCAGCGTCGCCAGTCGTTTCGACTGCAGTCATGGATGTCCCTCTTCTTATGGTGTGGGCGCGCGGGCGCCCGCGTATGCGTGTCCGCCCGCGCCGCCGCGTTGCCTTGTGGGGCGCAACGGCGCGGGCCCCGCCGCTTGCGGCAGGGCCCGTCATGGAATCGTGTCGTCCGCGAACCCTGCCGTCGTTGGCGGGTTCAAGCGTGCATGCCGAATCAGTCCGCCAACGACGACGGAATCATAATTCGCGCGGACGCGACTGCGTGCAGCGACATTCCGGTCATCACGGCGAACCTCCCTTCGGCGTCTCGTATCGTCTCCGGGCGTTGCCGCCCGAACCACGTGCTAACTTAAGCGCGCCGGGCCGGCCGTGCGCGCCGTGGGTCACTATGCGGACACGGCCGTGGCATCGGCGGACCGCGTCAGCGCGCCTCCTCGTCGTGGATCGACCAGGTCTCCGCGGCGGCCACGACCACCACGACGATGGCGACCGGGAACAGCACCAGGTACGTGCCGAACAGCGCCAGCGAGGCCGCCGACAGCGCCACGCCGAGGATCACGCCGGCATGCGACGCCAGGTTAAGCACGGACAGACCGCGGCCGGCGTCGCGCACGTCGGGCAGCACGGCGGCGCCGATCCGCTGGGCGAGGCCGTCGAACACCGCGTACGCGAACCCGCCGAGCACGGCGTAGGCGACGACGCCGGCCGCCGTCGGGGTCAGGATCGGCACCGCGAGCGCGACGACGAACACGCCGCACGCCAGCACCGCAGGGATGCGGCCGTCCTCCCAGCGGTCGGCGATCGGGCCGAGCACGACCGCGGCGATCAGCCCGCCGGCGAACGAGGCCAGGGCCACGGCGGCCATCACCGGGACGGCGGCGCCGAGATCGCCGGCGCTCACCATGTACAGCACGATGTACCACGAGAACACGCCGACCATCGAGACGCCGGCGGTCATCGCCAGGCGGCCGACGAACGCGCGGGTGAAGTTCGGCGCGTTCTTCGGCATGCGGTAGCGCGCGAAGAACTCGTCCTGCGTGATGGCCTGCGAGCGCAGCTCCACGCTGGAGCGCTCGCGCGGCAGGATCAGCACGGTGGCCAGGCCGGCCACGGCGAACACGGCCGCGCACACGTCGACGGCGAGCGACGTGGAGCCGACCATGAGCACGCCGAACAGCGCGCCGGCCAGCTGGCCGACGGCCAGGCCGATGCCGCGGTACGCGTCGGCGCGGGAGCGGAACTTGTCCGGGATGCGTTCGCCGAAGGAGGCGGACAGCGCGGTCGTCATCATCGCGTAGCCGAACTGCAGCAGGCACCACAGGACGGCCAGCAGGACGACGCTCGTGGCCACGGCCAGCCCCAGCGAGAACACGGCCGCGACCAGGCCGCCCGCGACGATCCACACGGTGCGCCGCCCGACCTCGGTGCGCGTGTGGTCGGACCACACGGCCACCGCCGCGTTGGTCACCAGCGAGGCGACCACGCCGAGCGCGACCAGCAACGCCAGCGCGTACGGGCGGCCGGCGCCCGCGGCGGCGTCGATGCGCACCGGCACCAGCACGTTGTTCAGGGCGGCGAGCGGCGCCGAGCACAGCACCGCGCCCAGCGCGAAGCCGAGGTTCAGCCGCGTCATCTCGACGGGGGTGGGCCGGTGGCCGTCCGCGTCGACCATCGGGTCGCGCAGGTCGAGGAACGACGATTCGAGGTTCGGCACGGCGGTGTCGAGCCTGGCGGCGGCCGTGATGGGCGCGCCACCGGCGTTCATCTGCGCGGCCTGCACCTCGGGGCGTTCGCCGGACGGCTCCGGCTGCCTCGGGTTCTGCTTGACCGTGAGTCGCGCGAGCGCCGCCTTGTCCTCGTCGCTCAGCGCCTTCTCGAAGTCCGGCCGGTCGTCGATGCCGGGACGGATGAACACCTGCCCCGGCAGCGGCGGCGGGGTCGGGATGTCGTTGTGCTCTGCGCCGTTGGTGTCGTCTGCCATGGCCCCTCTCCCTCATCTCGCATCGTTCGTTCAGGAACTCCTGACGTCGCGCGGGCCGGCGGGCCGCGGCGAAGACGGTCCGGCGGCGCGCGTCCGCATGTCCACTAGCCTACACACGGCCGCCGGACGAGCCACGCCGCACGGGCGCATGGACGCGCGGCGCCGCGCCCTACCGGACCGACAGGTCGAGCACGCCGTACGCGGGCGCGGGCAGCCGCAGGAATCCGGCGCCGGACGCCGCCTCTCCGCCGCTCGCGTCGTCCGCCGCGGCGATCGGCTCGTCCCACGTCGTCACGACGCTCCCGCGGCAGTCGTGTGCGTCGCCGGCGACGCGCACGCTCCGGCCGTCGCCGTGCAGCCGCAGGGCGACGGCCGGCTCGCGCGAGGCGTTCAGCACCAGCAGCCGGCCCGTCCGTGTCACGTCGACGTCGACGACCATGCCGCGCGCGTAGACGGCGCTGACCTGGCCGCCGTCGCCGTACGCGCTCACCAGCGGGTAGCCGTCCGTCACGCCGACCGGGTCCAGCCCGCCGCCGAGCAGCACGTCGCGGTGGTCGCGCCATACCCGCAGCAGGTACCGGCACGCCGCGCGCTGCTCCTCGGACATCGCCGAGGGGCGCACGGAGATCTGCGGCACCGCGAAGAACGACCCCATGATCTGTTCGGCGCAGGCCTCGGCCCCCGCCTGCGGGTGCCACAGCAGCATGTCGCCGTGGACCACGCGGCGCGTCGACACCAGCCGCTCGTCGACGATGCGCACGCGGTTGGTCGCCGCGTCGGACGGGCAGTCGCTGGCGCGCACGACGTTGCTGTACGGCGCGATGGCCGGGCTGGAGTACGGCTGGCGGAATTCGACGATCGGCACGCCGTCGCACTGCGCGAGCATGACGTCGCGCACCTGCGCGAGCATCATGCGCATCGCCTCGCCGACGTCCTCCACGTCGCCGCAGGCGGGGTCGTCCAGCGGGCGGCCCTGGTACGCCCTGGCCTGGTCGAGGAAGTCGATCTTCAGCCCGCCGATGCCGTAGCGGCGCATCAGCCGGGCGCACACGTCGGCGACATGGTCGCGCACCACCGCCCGGCGCGGGTCGAGCACGCGGCAGCCGCAGTCCGGGTCACCGTCCATCGGCAGCGGGGCGTAGGGCGCCATCCGCGCGAACGCCTCCGAGCGCTCGCCCAGCAGCAGCGGGGCGACCCACAGCACCGTCGTCAGCCCGTGCCGCTCACGCAGCCGGGCGACGCACGCCGCCAGGTCCGGGAACTTGCCGGTGTCGGGGACCCAGTCGCCGCAGCCGGCATAGCCGCGGCCATGCCCGAATGCCTGCCAGCCGTCGTCGACGAACACCGAGCGGCAGCCCAGGCCGCGGATGCCGTCGGCCTGCGCGAGCAGCTCGTCGGCGTCGATGCGCTGCAGGTAGGCGTACCACGTGGAGAACACCGGCTCGAGGGCCTCCGGCGACATCGGGAAGCGATCCGTCCGACGCCCCATCCACCGGCTCAGCGCGCGGATCACGTCGGCGGCCATGCCGTGCCGGTCGGTCAGCAGCAGCTCGCTGGCCCCGGGCATCCGAGCGACGTCGAGCACCACGGTGAACATCGCGCGCTCCTCGTCGACGCCGTAGCGCATCAGGACCTCGTCCTTGGCGTACGAGTAGGCGAAGGCGAGCACGTTGCGGTCGGCCGAGTCCAGCAGGCAGCCCATCGGCGCCGAGTTGACCAGCGACACCGGCACGCGGCCGTCCCAGTCGGCGGGCTGCGCGGGTCCGGACGGGCGCATGCCCACCTTCCAGAACATGCGCGAGTCGCTCAGCGGCCACGTCAGCGCGATCGTGCCCGGGGCGCCGGGCTTGTCGGCCGTGACGGCGAACGTCCGGCCGCCGGCGGCGTCGGCGGCGTCGGGGGCGTCGGCAACGCCGGCGGCGTCGGCGATGCGCACGCCGGCCGAGGACAGCAGCCGCACACGGCCGAACCGCGGCCCGTCGTGCAGCGTCGATCGTATCGAGTCAAGCAGCATGGTATTCCCCTCATCGAACGTGGTGGAAGTCCTGGTCGGCGCCCGCACCGTCGCGGGCGCCCGTGACGCGAGGGGCGTCCGGAACGGCTCGTGTGCCCCGGACGCCCCGCGCGTCGCCGGCCGCCGGACCGGCCGGCGGCCTTATGGTCTCGGTCGCCCGGCGGGGAGGGCCCGCCGGGGACGTGGGCTCACTGGATGCCCGACATGTCGGCGTTCTCCCAGTAGGACTGGACGGCCTCGGCGAACTGGTCGCGGTCCTCCTGGTCGGCCAGGTACTTCTGGAACTCGGCGCCCAGCGTCGGGTAGTGGTCGTCCGGCAGGTAGTTGTAGTTCTCGATCAGGTTGCCGGAGTCCGCGTACTGCTTGACGGAGACGCCGAGCGGGTTGGTCGGCTCAAGCGTGTTCGAGGTGAACGGCGAGACCAGCGAGCAGTCGTTGACCACGAAGGACTGGCCGTCCGGGTCGTTGGCGAGCCAGTTGAGGAAGTCCTTGGCCATCTGGCGCTGCTCGTCGGTCACATCGCTCGACGAGTCGATGAAGAAGTACTTCGAGCCGCCGCCGACGAGCTTGGTGTTCGTGCCGTCGTCAGTGTTCTGCGGGACCGGCATGATGCCGATGTGCTCGGTGTAGTCGTACTGGTTGATCGAGCCCCAGTCCCAGTTGCCGCCGAACAGGAAGCAGATGTCGCCCTCGGCCAGCTTCTGGTAGCTGACGTCCTTCTCGGCGGAGACGGCGGAGTCCTTGGCGTAGTTGTTCGCCTTGAGGACGTCGAAGGTGTCCATCAGGGAGTTGAACTTCTCGTCGTCGGCCAGCGTGACGCTGCCGTCGTGCAGCCCCTCGATGAAGGCGGTCGGATCGTCCTGCTCCTCATAGACCTGCGCCAGGTAGTGGGCGCCGAGGGACCAGTCCTCCTTGAGCACGCCGGTCGGGCTTTCGACGCCGCCGGCCTTGATGTCGTCGATCAGGTCCTCGAAGGCGTCGAGGGTCTGGTAGTCCTCCGGGTTGAACTCCTCGCCGGTCGCCGCCTCGATCGCGTCGGCGTTGTACATCAGGCCGCGAGCCTCGACCGCGAACGGGAAGCCCATGACCTTGCCGTCCACGGAGATCGCGTAGTCGGTGTCGCCGACCCAGTCCTCGTCGCTGAGGTCGACGGCGTGCTCGGCGCCGAGGGAGTACACGTCCTTGGCGTCGACCATCGACAGCACGTACGGGTCGTGCGAGGCGTAGCGGGTGGACAGGTGCGCGGCCACCGTGTCGTTCGACAGGTAGACCTCGACGTGCACGCCGGTCTCCTCCTCGTACTGCTCGGCCATGGTCTCGAACTCCTCCTGGAGCTCGGACTTCGAGTTGAAGATGGTCAGGCTGTTCGAATCGTCGGCGGACCCGCCGCCGCAGGAGGCCAGCATGCCCACGGCGGCAAGCGCGGCAAGCGCCGAGGTGGCGATTCGCTTCACGGATGGCTTCATCGTTGACTCCTTCTTGTGTTCTATCCCTTTCCGAGGCGGGCGGACGGCTGCCATGCCCTCCCCGCTGTAACACCCGGTGGTCGTCGATGGCCATCGACGGGTGTCAGAGATTCATTGTAATCCTTTGCCGCTGTTTTGTCGAACCGGTTCGCCGGATGTGCACGGCTCCGTCACACCAACGCACATCGGCCATGTTCGTTCCCGCCGCCCGCGCGGCCGGGCCGGGCGGGGACGGCCCCTCGTCCGGGCAACAAAAAACGTCCGGAACGTACCAAGGCATATACGTTCCGGACGTTGCCCGCCGGCGGCCGCCGAGGCGGCCGGCCGGATCGGGCGATGACGGTGCGGGGGCCGGGAAACCGGGTCAGCCCTTGACCGCACCCGCGGCCACGCCTGCGATGATGTAGCGCTGCAGGAACAGGTACAGGATCAGGATCGGCAGCATGGCGAGCAGCAGGGCCGCCATGACCAGGCCGATGTCCGTCGAGTATGTGCCGTAGAACACCTGCGTCGCGATCGGGATGGTGTACAGGTTCTTGTCCGTGAGCACCAGGGACGGCAGCAGGTAGTCGTTCCAGAAGGCCATCGCGTCGATCACGGCGACGGTGGCGATCATCGGCTTGAGCAGCGGGAACACGATGCTCCAGAAGGTCCTCCACTTGGAGCAGCCGTCGATCTCCGCGGCCTCCTCGATCTCGGCCGGGACCGAGGTGAAGATGGCGCCCTGGAACATGAACGTGGCCATCGAGACCGAGAAGCCGACGTGCATGAGGATCAGGGTGACGCGGTGGGCCAGCACGCCGAAGATGCCGCCGTAGACGGACACGATCGGGACCATGAGCACCTGGAACGGGATGACCATCGAGGCGACCATGAGCGTGAGCAGCAGCGCGCAGGCCGGCCAGGACGGGTTGCGGGCGATGACGTACGCGGCCATCGCGGAGAACAGGATCGTCAGCACCGTGGCGCTGATCGTGATGATCAGCGAGTTGCCGAACACGGTCCAGAAGTTCATCGCGTCCATCGCGCCGGAGAAGTTCTCCAGCGTGAACCCGTGCTCGCCGGTCAGCGACAGCGGGTTCGACGTGATGTCGGACATGTTCTTGAACGAGTTGATGATGACGATGATGAACGGCGAGATGAACGCCAGCAGCAGGACGACCAGCACGACGTACAGGACGACGTGGCCGACCTTCGTCCTCATCGGGACCTTGGCCTGGGGAATCCCAGCGGAAACGGTTGCAGAGCTCATCAGGCTTCCACCTCACCCTTCTTGCCGATGTACACCTGCAGCAGGCCGATGACCGCGCAGATGATGAACAGGACCAGAGCCTCCGCCTGGCCGACGCCGTAGTTCTTCTCGGTGAAGGCCTTGCGGTACACGTGCATGGCCGCGAGCACCGAGGAGCCGAACGGCTCGCCGTTGGTCAGCGAGAGGTTGATGTCGTACACCATGAAGCACCGGGTGGTGCTCAGGAAGATGCAGGTCACGAACGACGAGCGCATCAGCGGGATGGTGACGTGCCACATCGCCTGGCGCGGCGAGCAGCCGTCGATGAGCGCCGCCTCCTTGAGGCTGGCGTCGACGCTCATGAAGCCGGCGATGTAGATCAGCATCATGTAGCCGGCGTACTGCCAGACCGACACGAAGATCAGGCAGAAGATGGCGCCGTTGGTCGTCGACAGCAGCGACGGGACCGTGGCCCCGGTGATGCCCGAGGCGATCGAGACGAACGCGCGGTTGAAGATGAACTTCCACACGTAGCCCAGGACGATGCCGCCGATCAGGTTCGGGATGAAGAAGCCGGCGCGGAAGATGTTCTGGCCCTTGATGCCGCTGGTCACCAGGAACGCGAGCAGGAACGCCACGACGTTGGTGACGACGACGGTGATCACCGAGTAGATGACCGTGATGCCGAGCGACCCCCAGAAATCGGTGTCGGCGACGACGGCGGAGTAGTTGGACAGGCCGACGAACGGCTTCTGCAGCGAGACGCCGTCCCAGCTGGTGAAGGTCAGATACAGGCCGTAGAAGAACGGCACGATGACGACCAGGGCGAACAGCAGGGCCGCGGGGCCCGCGAACATCAGGAACTGCCCGACCTTATAGCTCAATTTGGTTTTTGGCATGACTTTACCCTTCGACGCACGCACGGGGAGGGGGTGCCGCGCCGCCGGTCCGTTCCGGCGCGCGGCACCCTGGATGCTCCCTGGCGCTCAGGATCTCATGAACGTGTCACTCGGTGGCACCGTCATCGGTGGCGGCGTCGTTGGCGGCGGCGTCATCGGTGGTGGAGGAGGAGCTGGAGGTGTCGTTGGCCAGGGACTCGACGTTGGACATGTCGGCACCGGCCCAGTAGGACTCGATCGCGGCGGCGAACTCCTCGCGGCTCGACTGGCCGGCCAGGTACTTCTGGAAGTCGGCGCCGAGGACGGAGTAGTGGTCGTCGGGCAGGCCGTTGAAGTTGCCGATCAGGTTGCCGGCGTCGGAGTACTGCTTGACCGAGGCGCCCAGCGGGTCGGACGGCTCAAGCGTGTTCGAGGCGAACGGCGAGACCATCGAGCAGGTGTTGACGATGAAGTCCTGGCCCTCCGGGTCGGTGACCAGCCAGTTGAGGAAGTCCTTGGCCATCTGGCGCTGCTCGTCGGTCACATCGCTCGACGAGTCGATGAAGAAGTACTTCGAGCCGCCGCCGACGAGCTTGGTGTTCGAGCCGTCGTCGGTGTTCTGCGGCACCGGCATGATGCCCAGGCCGTCGGTGTAGTCGTACTGGTTGATGACGGCCCAGTCCCAGTTGCCGCCGAACAGGAACGCGATCTTGCCCTCGGCGAAGTTCTGCGAGGTGACCTCGCGCTCGGCGGAGATGGCGGAGTCCTTGGCGTAGTTGTTCTCCATCAGGACGTCGAAGGTGTCCATCAGCGAGGTGAACTTCGCGTCGGAGTTCAGGTCGACGTCGCCGTTGTGCAGATCCTCGAGGAACGCGGTCGGATCCTCACGCTCCTCGTAGACCTGGGGCAGGTAGTGGCCGGCCAGCGACCAGTCCTCCTTGAGCACGCCGGTCGGGGTCTCCATGCCGCCGGCCTTGAGCTCGTCGATCAGGTCCTCGAAGGCGTCGAGGGTCTGGTAGTCCTCCGGGTTGAACTCCTCGCCGGTGATGGCCTCGATGGCGTCGGCGTTGTACATCAGGCCGCGGGCCTCGATGCTGACCGGGAAGCCGAGCACCTTGCCGTCCACGGAGATGGCCTGGGTGGTGTCGGAGACCCAGTCCTCGCCGCTGAGGTCGAGCGCATGGTCCGGACCGAGCGAGTAGATGTCCTTGGCGTCCACCATGGACAGCACGTACGGATTGTGGGAGGCGTAGCGGGTGGACAGGTGGGCCGAGATGGTGTCGCTGGAGTAGTAGACCTCGGTCTTGACGCCGGTCTCCTCGGTGTACTTTTCGGCCATCTCCTCGAACTGGGACTGGATCTCGGACTTGGAGTTGAAGATGGTCAGGGTGTCGGAGTCGCCGCCGGCGCTGTCGCCGCCACCGCCGCAGGAGGCCAGCATGCCGACAGCGGCAAGGGCGGCAAGGGCCGTGGTTCCGATCCTCTTCCATGAGTTGTTCATTTGTCTATCCCTTTCTTAATGACCCCACGAGGCAGCATTGCCTCGCCTGGACATTCCGGCAGACGCGCGCCCCGAGCAGCGATGCCGCATGAGCGCCGTATCCGACGGTTGTTTATTGTACTCGAACCGGTTGAATCGAACCGGTTCGAGAACCTGTGTTAATGATGTTAATGCATGTCCGCGGTTTTGTCAAACGATTGCTAGCCCGTCCCGACAGGCCCCTCCAATCCCCCGAAAATCAACGCTTCCCACCACCCCGCTCTCCGCGCGCGACGCGCCGCTTGCAAAAACTTCTCACGACACCACCCCCGACACCGCACCACGCCCGACACGCCGACGGGGTACGATGCTGTCGTACCCGTTCGACGCGCGCCCGACGCGCACGACCAAGGAGCTCCCATGCACGGATGGCTCAACGACGCGGTGTTCTACGAGGTCTACCCGCAGTCGTTCCAGGATTCCAACGCCGACGGCATCGGCGACTTCGACGGCATCGTCCAGCGCCTCGACCACATCCGCGATCTCGGCTGCACCGCGATCTGGATCAACCCCTGCTTCGACTCCTCGTTCTACGACGCCGGCTACGACGTGCGCGACTACTTCCGCACCGCCCCGCGCTACGGCACCAACGAGGACCTGCGCCGCCTGTTCGACGAGGCGCACGCCCGCGGCATCCGGGTGCTGCTCGACCTCGTGCCCGGCCACACCGCCATCGACCACCCATGGTTCCGCGAGTCCACCCGCGGCACGCGCAACGCCTGCACGGACCGCTACATCTGGGCCGCGCCCGGCGCCCAGGACGCCGCCTCGCCCTACGGCTCGATCCGCGGCTTCCTGTGCGGCATCTCCGAGCGCCCCGAGCGCGCGGCCATCAACTGCTTCGCCACCCAGCCGTGCCTGAACTACGGCTTCGGCACCGTGACCGAGGACTGGCAGTTCGCGGCCGACTCGCCCGAGGCCGAGGCGACCCGCCTGCTCATGCAGGACGTCATGGCGTTCTGGCTCGGCCTGGGCTGCGACGGCTTCCGCGTCGACATGGCCGGCAGCCTGGTCAAGGAGGACCCCGGCCACGTCTGGACCTCGCGGCTGTGGCGCAAGGTCCGCGCGTTCCTCGACGAGCGCTTCCCCGACGCGGTGCTGGTCTCGGAATGGGGCGACCCGGCCGAGGCGCTCAACGCCGGGTTCGACATGGACTTCCTGCTGCACTTCGGCCCGTCGCACTACCTGGACCTGTTCCGCGAGCACCCGTACTTCGCGGGCGGCCCGGACGGCGACATCGCCGCGTTCACGGCGGCCTACCGCCATATGGCCGAGGCGACGGCCGGCCTCGGACACATCTGCATCCCCTCGGGCAACCACGACATGATCCGCATGCGCGAGACGCTCACCGAGGAGCAGATGAGGCTCGCCTTCGCGTTCCTGATGACGATGCCGGGATGCCCGTTCATCTACTACGGCGACGAGATCGGCATGCGCTACGGCCACGGCCTGCTGTCCAAGGAGGGCGCCTACGAGCGCACCGGCTCGCGCACCCCGATGCAGTGGGACGCCTCCACCAACGCCGGCTTCTCGTCGGCGCCGGCCGCGGAGCTGTACCTGCCCATCGACCCGGAGGCCGACCGCCCGACCGTCGCCGCCCAGCGCGACGACCCGGATTCGCTGTACGCCACGGTCCGCGGGCTCGTCGCCCTGCGGCACGCGCACCCCGCGCTGCACGCCGACGCCGCGGTGGACTTCCTGTACGCCGAGGACCACGCCTACCCGTTCGTCTACCGCCGCGACGCCGCCGACGGCTCCGGCGAGTCGCTGGTCGTCGCGATCAACCCCTCCCCGGCGCAGGCCTCCTGCCCGCTGCGGACGAGGCCGGGCGAGGCCGTCCACGTGATCGGCGGGGCGGCCCGCTGGCAGGACGGCACGCTCACCGTCCCGGCCGGCAGCGCCACCGTCATGCGGGCGTAAACGACGCTCCGGCACGGACGGCTCCCGCGGCGACGCGAGGCGACGCACGGGCCAGGCCACGAAACGGATCGACAAAGCCGCCGCAGCGACCGCTCCGCCGCGCGCCCGGGCCACGCGCGTTCATCCGCGCCGCCGAACCGGTCACGGCCGCGCATGGACCACGTCCCATAACGCGATGCGGCCGCGACCCCGGAGCCGAACCGGGGTCGCGGCCGCATCGCCGTATCTGGCCGATGGCGCCCCGCCTACTGCTCGGCGCCCTCCTCCAGGCGCGAGAAGATCGGGCAGTACAGCAGCGCGCAGCAGTACTGCGGCAGCGTGATGCCCAGCAGCAGCAGGAACGGCACGATGTAGACGAACAGCATCGCGTAGAGCACGCCGAACGCTACGAGGACGACCAGCATGCCGGCGGTCCGCGGGAAGAAGCCGATCGCCGCCATCACCGCGTTGCGCAGGTGCACCTTGATCGGGTCGTCGTAGCGCGACAGGAACACGAAGTAGTACTGGGCGACGCTCACCGCGAGGATGCCGACGATGACCAGCACGATGAGCAGGGCGGCGTGCAGCGCCCCGTCGAGCCGGCCGAGCACCATCACGTCGCCGGCCATCACGACGATTACGGCCAGGCAGACGAGCCAGACCGGCGTGGCCTGCTTGAAGTTGCGCTTGAACGCCGCGAAGAAGTGCGTGTGCACGTAGCCGGCCTCGCCGCGCACCATGTGCCACAGCGTGTTGTGCATCGCGGTGAACGACGCGCCCGCCGTGACGACCGGGATGCAGCACAGCAGCGTCAGCAGGTTGAGCTCGATCAGGTCGAACACCACGCCCATGATGCGGAAGAACGCGTTCTCGCTGTCGAAGACCTTGTAGAAGCGCGACAGCCTCGATCCGTTGTTGTTGGTTTTGTTGCTCACCGTGCACCTTTCTCGGTTCCGCCCGGGGCCGGCGGCCGGGGCGTGCCCGCGCGCGGTCTCGGGGGCCTGCCCCACCCGTCGCGGGCGTTCCACTAGGGACATGATACGGCCGCGGGCTGGGACGACGGCCCGCCGGGGCGCATGCCGCCGACGGGCCGGTGCGATCCGCGGCGCCCGCGGGACCACCCTACGCCACGACCGGCGGGTCGTTGAGCAGGTCGTGGGTGACGTGTTCGCCGGCCGCATCGCTCCAGGCCAGCGAGGCGACCGGGGTGGCGTTGTCGACGCCGATGCCTCGGCGCGGCTCGAAGGTCAGCGACGCGGAGGTGGTCTCACCGCGCCAGGTCAGCGTGATCGAGGCGTCGCCGTCGGCCTCGTAGCCGAACTCGCCGTCGAAGGCGTCGAGCGAGTTGCGCAGGCGGCACAGCGCGTTGAGCGCGCGGACCACGGTGCGGTCGAGGTTCTCGTCGATCTCGGTGGTGCTGTAGTAGTGGCGGTTGATGTCGCGGCCGACGTGCGTGCGGTTGAGCAGCTCCATGTCGTTGCGCCCGGCGAGCGCGCCGACGTAGTAGACCTGCGGCACGCCGGGCAGGAAGAACTGCACGGCGCGGGCGGCCAGATAGTGCTGGTCGTTGCAGCCGAGGGCCGAGTAGTAGGTGCTGTTGACCTGGTACAGGTCGAGGTTCGACGCGGCCGCACCGGTGGCGGCCTGCGACTCGCCGTGGGTGTTGCGGTGGATCGTGCGCACCAGGTTGTCCACGTCCTCGTCCGGGATCAGGCCCTTGAGGCTGCGGTCGAGCTGGTCGGAGCCGATGTCGATGACGCCGATGCCGTCGTGGGTGTCGAGCACGGTCACGGCGTTGTTCGGGCGGACGCGCACCCAGTGGGCCACCGGCTCGACGTGGCCGGTGAACAGGCTGTGCAACAGCAGCGGGGGCAGCGCGAAGTCGTAGACGCGGTCGACCTTCGAGGCGATCTCGATCTGCTTCCTGTAGTACGAGTGCACCTCGATGAGGATCTCGAGGCCGCGCTTGAGGCCCTCCTCGCGCAGGCGGCCGATCAGGCGGAAGGTCTTCGGGGTCATGAAGCAGGACGAGTCGGGCTCCTTGGCGCCGTAGCCGACCGCGTCGAGGCGGATGTAGCTGACGTGCGAGGCGGCCATCTGGTCGAAGATCGACATCAGGTAGGCCCAGCCCTGGTCCGAATCGGTGTCGATGTCGACCTGCTGCGGGGTGAACGTGGTCCACACCAGGCGGGTCCTGCCGCCGCAGGTGTAGTGCGTGAACGGCAGGCCCGGGCGCGGGCGGTAGATGCCGGCGAGCTCCTCCTCGGTGGCGCCGTTCGGGTAGACCGAGCTCATCGTCAGGAACATCGGGAAGTACTCGGAGTCCTCGCCTTTGGCGAGCACGTCCTGGAACTGGGCGGACTGCCAGCTGACGTGGTTGACGATCGCGTCGACCATGATGCCGTGCGTCGTCGCGAGGTCGGCGACGTCGTCCCAGCCGCCGAGCCGGGGGTCGACCTTGGTGTGGTCGATCGGGTCGAAGCCCGCGTCGGCGCCGTCGAACGGGGTGAAGAAGGGCAGGATGTGCACGCCCTCGTACACGCCGGCGAAGCGCGTGCGCAGGATCTCGGTCATGGACTTCAGGGTGCCGTCGCCGAAGCGGTCGGCGTAGGCGATGAGCTGAACCTTGTTTTTCATGGTGTCGCAACTCCTTTGTTCGCAGGACAGGTGCGGACCCATCCGGACCCCCACTGCCCGGGCCGATGGGTCGAACCGGTTCGATACTACCATCGGACGAGCGGCCCTGTCCACGACCCAGGCGTGTCCCGCGCCGAATCGCCACCATCGGCAGACGCGGCCGCACCCCCGAGACCGCAAGCCGGAAACCCGCCATCCGCAAGCCCCTTGGTGCACTCAGCCAACCGCGCCGGCCGCCCCCATCAGCGCGACCCGCCAGCCGCACCGGTCACCCCCCGGCAACGGCCGCGCGTCACGCGCTCACCGCGAGCGCACGGTCTCGCCGGGCACGACCCGGACCGGCACCAGCTCGCCGATCATGCCGATGATGCGGGAGACCACCTCGCCCGACTCCGGATCCGCGACGCCCTCCGGCCCGGACGGCTCCCCCTCGCCGACGACTCCGCGCGGCCGCCCCTGCGCGGCGACGTCCGCCGCCTTGCGCCTGGCCCCGGACTCCTTCGCGGCCTCACGTTGGATGGCCTCGAGCATCCGCGTGGCGATCAGGTCGCTGATCGCCTCGAAATCCTGGCGGACGGCCGTGACCCGCATGCCGGCGGCCTGCGCGAGGTACGTGCCGTCATAGGCCACGACCTGCAGGTCCTCGGGAATGCGGATGCCGCGCCGCAACGCCTCCTGCACGCAGAACGCCGCGCCGACGTCCGAGCTGACCACCGCGTCGATCTCGCCGGCGGCCACGCGGTCGCACACCCGGCGCATCGTCTCGGCGTAGCCCTGCAGGTCGTCGACCTCGCCGGCCTCGACGTACTCATGCCAAGCGCCGGCGGCCTTCAGCTCGCGCTCCAGCGTCAGGTGATAGCGCACGGTCGGGAACGTCGTACCCGGCTCGGCGCCGGCGTCGGCACCGGCGGCCGTCTCCTCCCACTGCTCGAGGTCGTGGAACTGCGCGCGCGGACCGCCGACCGTGACCACGCGGCGCGCGCCGGCCTTGAGCAGCAGGTCCGCCACCAGCAGGCCGCCCTGCTCGTGGTCGGAGCCGATCGACGCGATCCCCTTGCCGAGGTAGCGGTCGAAGGCCACCACCGGCCGCCCGATCGACGTCCAGTAGTCGAGGTCGTGCGTGGTGTGCGCACCCATCACGATGCCGTCCATCATGTGGCGGCGCAGCATGTCCACGTACTCGGCCTCGCCAGCGGCCACGTCGGCGGTCGAGCACAGCATCGTGCGCAGCCCGCGGTCCGCCAGCGCATGCTGGACGCATGCGGTGAGCGTGGAGAAGAACGGGTGCCGGATCGTCGGCACGATGACGCCGATCAGATCGGTGCGCCCCTTGTACAGGTTGCGGGCGAGCTCGTTGGGGATGTAGTCGAGCGCGCGCATCGCGGCCTCGACGCGTTCGCGCATCTCCGCCGACACGTAGCCGGTGCCGTTGACCACCAGCGACACCGTGCTCAGCGACACCCCCGCGCTTTTCGCGACGTCGCGCATTCCGACCATCTCGACAGCCTCCTTCGCCTGCGTTCCTCTGCGATCGTGCCGGCCCGCAACTTGATGGGCATGCCTCGGCACTCCGAATGATTGCATATGCTCTGAGTGTCAGTTTACTGGGTTAACACATAGACACGGCTGGGAAATGCGAAGATCTGCCTAGAAAAATCAGGGATAACCGTACCAAACGGGTTCGATACACGGCACCGGGCATAGCCGGCGCGCCCCGTCGCCGTCGCGCCGCCACCCCCGTCAGATGGACCCGACCATCCAGCCGAGCGCCACGCACCCGACCGGCACCACGACCGTCGCCGCGAAGTACCACGCCGCCACGGCGTACCGCCCGCCGCGGGCCAGCGAGACCATCTCGTTGATCGCGGTCGAGAACGTCGAGAACCCGCCGAGGAACCCCGTCACGAACAGCAGATAGGTGCTCTGGTCGACGGTCTCGTGGAAGAACGCGGCCGCCGCGATGCCGGCGCAGAAGGTGGCGATCACGTTGATCACGAACGTGGCCAGCGGGAACGCCCGGTTCCACCAGCGCTGGATCGAGGTGTTGAGCACGAACCGCGCGGTCGCGCCCAGACCGCCGCACAGGCACACCAGCAGAAAGGTCAGCGGCGCGCCAAGCACCAGGGTCCCGCTCATCAGCGCACCTCCCCCGTGATCGGATCGGGCACCGCCGCGATCTCCGCGGTGTCCGGCTTCGGGTCCTCGTGGCGGCGCCAGGCGGCGGGCAGCGGCACCGCCACGACCGGCGACGCGCCGTCCTCCGACAACGCGATCGCGCCGGGGGCCACGACCGCCGGCGTCTCGCCGTCGCCCAAGGCGAGCGATGCGCTGATGGCGATGCCCGGCGACGCCACCGTCGGCGTCTGACGGTTCTGACCGCCGGCGGACGACTGCGCCGCGGCCGCCTGCTCCTGCTGCATCGCGGCGAACGCGTCGGCGATGACCCTCGCCTCGCGCTTGGCGCCGATGCGGATCGCCAGCCGCGTGCCGAGCCACGCCACGGCCAGGCCGACGACGAACGACGCCAGCGTATACACGACGAATCCGACGACATCGCCGTCACGCAGCGACTCCAGCTCCTCGACCACCATCGCCGACAGCGTGGAGAAGCCGCCGCACATGCCCATGCCGACGCCGCGGCTCGTCAGCTGCCGCACGCGCTTGCGCACCCACGAGGCCTGCGACATGTACGTGGTCAGCATCGCGTAGACGAAGCAGGCGAGCATGTTCGCCGTGAACGTCGCGACATGGAACGACGGCGCGACACCGCCGGTCACGTCGCCGGGAATGGCCAGCGACAGGCCGAAGCGCAGCGCGGTGCCGATGCAGCCGCCGACGAACACGACGATATACAGCATCACGTCGGCCAGCGGGTTGAACTTGGCCTGCACGGTCTTCATCGGGGCGAGCGGGATCTTCGGCGGCGCCGGGGCCGGGGCGGCGGAAGCGGCATCGGCGGAATCGGCATCGGCGGCGCCGTCAGGGGAACCGGTTTCGGCGGGCGCATCGGCTTCGGCGGAGGAAGCGGCGGGGGTCACGGTGCCGGCGGCATCGGCGGCACCGGCAAGAGCGTCGGCGGACGTCGCGGCGGCGGGAACGCCGGCGGGGGCGCCTACGGAAGCCGCGGCACCGGACGGCTCCTCGGCGGCGGGGACCGCGACGCCGGCTGGGGCCGGGGCGCAGATGGCGTCGGGAAGGGCATCGGCATCGGCGGAAACCGCGGCGTCGGCCGGAGCGGCGGTGACGGCGGCCTCGGCAACGGTGTCGGCGGGACCGTCGGCGGCGATCAAAGTGCCTGTGACGGTCGGCGCATCGGCGGAAGCTGCGGTACCGGCGGCGGCCGCAAGCGCGTCGAGCGAGGCCGTGACGCCGCTGGAGACCGGAACGCCGGCAGCATCCGGAGTGCCGGCGACAGCCGCGGAACCGACCAAAGACGGCGCCGCGTTCGCCGCCGACGCGCCGACCGGCGATTCCGTATGAGCGGAGGCGACGGACGCCGGCATGGCGGACGCGGGGACGGAAGCGGGGAAGACCGGAGCGTCGGGAGTCTCGTCCGCGGACGCCGGGCCAACGGCGGCCGGAGCCGCGGAAGTCGGGGCGGTCCACACCGAACCGGCGGAGGATGGGGCGACGGACGCCGCGGCGTCGGGAATCGGCTCGGCGGCGGCAGGCCCCACGGCGGACCGCGCGGAATCGGCCCGCGCGCCAAGCGCCGCGGCGGAATCCGGAGCGGCGTCCGGGGTGGACGCGAACGGCAGAGGAACGACCGGAGGGGATGCCGGCTGCGACGGCACGGGGGCCATCAGCGGCACGGACGGCGTGGAATCGGCCGAAGGTTCCGGCACCAGCGGAGGCAGCACGGGCCGCGGGCCCGCGGGATCGCCGAACGCCGCATCGCCCGCCGGCATCGGCGGGGCCGCCGTGGCCTTGCCGTGGAAGGGCACGGCCTCGTCGGCCTGCGCCGCCGGGGTCTGCGCGACGCCGGCAGCCCGCGGCGGCACGGCGATCAGCGGCGGGACGGCGGACGCCGCATCATCGGACGCCGGCGACGGCTCGGGCCGCACCTGGGCCATCGACACCGGCCCCAGGTCCGGCACCGACAGCTCCACCGACGGCTTCAGATCGACCGCATCCGGCAGATTCGCCGCATTCGACGGCATCGACGGGAACAACGGCCGCACCTCCGGCTCCGGCCCCGCCAGCCGCTCCGGGTCGACGAGCATCAGCGTAGGATTGGCTTCGTTCTCCGCCTCCTGCAATGAATCCGACATAACTGCACTCCTGCCCAATACCTGCGGCCACTCACGACGTCATCGCCCAGGCGGCTAGTCCAGCAGCGAGTGGACGGAGATGACATGGTCGCGCTGCGGGCCGGTGCCGATCACCGAGATGCGGCAGCCCGACAGCTCCTCCAGACGCTTCACGTACGCCTGGGTCGTCTTCGGCAGGTCGTCGAAGTCGTGCACCCGCGAGATGTCCTCATCCCAGCCGGGCATGGTCTCGTAGACCGGCTTCGCCGCGGCGAACGCGGCCTGGTCGCACGGCATGTCGTCGTAGCGGGTGTGCGTGCCGTCGGGGTTCTCCACGTCGTAGGCCACGCAGATCGGGATCTCCTTGAGGCCGGTGAGCACGTCGAGCTTGGTCAGCACGATGTCGGTCAGGCCGTTGACCTGCACGGCGTAGCGGTTCACCACCGCGTCGAACCAGCCGCAGCGGCGCGCGCGGCCGGTGGTCACGCCGAACTCGTGGCCCTGGCGCTGCAGCCACTCGCCCTGCTCGTCGAACAGCTCGGTCGGGAACGGGCCCTCGCCGACGCGCGTCACATACGCCTTCGACACGCCGATCACGCGGTCGATGCGGGTCGGGCCGACGCCGGTGCCGGTGCACGCGCCGCCCGCGGTCGGGTTCGAGCTGGTCACGAACGGGTAGGTGCCGTGGTCGACGTCCAGCATCGTGGCCTGGCCGCCCTCGAACAGCACGGTCTTGCCGGCGTCGAGCGCGCGGTTCAGCACCAGGCTCGTGTTGGCCACGTACGGGCGCAGCCGCTCGCCGAGCTTGAGCAGCTCGTCGGTGGTGCGGTCCACGTCGATGGCGCGGCGGTTGTACAGCTTGACCAGCATCTGGTTCTTCTGGTGCAGGCTCGCCTCCACCTTGTCGTGCAGATGCTCGGCGTTGAACAGGTCGTGCACGCGGATGCCGACGCGGTTGATCTTGTCCGCGTACGCCGGGCCGATGCCGCGGCCGGTGGTGCCGATCTTGCGCTTGCCCAGGAAGCGCTCGGTCACCTTGTCGATGACGCGGTGGTACGGGGCGATGACCTGCGCGGACTCGCTGACCAGCAGGCGCGAGCAGTCCACGCCGCGGGATTCCAGGCCGTCGATCTCCTCGAACAGCACCTCCGGGTCCACCACGACGCCGTTGCCGATCACCGGCGTGACGTTCGGGCTGATGATGCCGCTGGGCAGCAGGTGCAGCGCGTAGGACTCGTCGCCGACCACGACCGTGTGGCCCGCGTTGTTGCCGCCGTTGAAGCGGGCGACGTAATCGACCTTGGTGCCGATCAGATCGGTCACCTTGCCCTTGCCCTCATCGCCCCACTGGGCGCCGATCAGCACGATTCCAGGCATTGCCAGCACCTCCTTATGCATCGCGCGCCGCCTGCGGTCTCTTCTGGGCGGCGGCCGACACATTTTCGACACAAGTAGCGTACCGTGAGCCCTAAACCTCGCGGCGGGCCGCCTGGCCGCGCATGCCCGCCGCGCGAGGGCCGGCGGCTGGGGGATGCCTTCGTTGCGAAGGCCGGCGGCCGCGGGATGCCTCCGGCGCCCGGATCCTTCAATCCCCAAGCGCCCGGGCCGTCCGATTCCCGATTCCAAATCTCCAATTCCAATCCCTAATTCCCAATGCCTAATTCCCAATGCCCGATTCTCGATGCCCAATCCCGAATCCCCGCAGCCGCCAACCTCCCGCGCACAATGTGCAGTTTTTCACGCTGAGGCCCCATTCGCGGCCGCTCAGCGTGAAAAACTGCACATTGTGCGCGCAGGGGATGCGGGCCAGGCGCGAAAACCGGCAGATCAAGCAGCATCTCGGCGGTAAACCGACGGATCCGAATCGAACAGCATGCAGACGAATCCGACGCAAGACGAACGATAGACGGCGAACGGCTCCGCAACACGCCGAATTGTGGATAACCCATAATCGTTCGACCACAATGCCCCGGTCCGCTTCCATCCCCCGGGGCGCCGCCGATATCGTGCAACCATGAAACGGGACAACGACATCGACCAGCTATTCGACAAGGCCCAGCGCGAACGCCGCTGCGTCTGGAGCACCGGCTCAGCGCAGCGCAACAAACTCATGCGTCGCGCCGCCGTCAATGAACTGGTGCGCCCACTGCCCCGCTTCTTCGCCCGCCGCGACTACTGGAACCGACTCAGCTACCATGAACGCATCATGCATATGATGCGCACCGTGGCCGCCATGCGCAAGACCTGGGTGCTGTGCCTCGTCAGCGCGGCGGCGGTCTGGGGACTGACGGAAAACATGTATCTCCACGGCACCATCCATATAGCCAAGCAGTACGGCAACCGCACCAGAAACAGCGAATGCTTCACCTTCCACCACATTCCCGAACCGGCGGCAACGACCAGACACGGGGTCCTTGTCACCGGTCTGCTGCAGACGGTGTTCGACTGCGCCCGGATGTGCGAGTTCCCGGACGGGTTGGCGATCTGCGATGCCGCCTTACGCAAGCACCTGCTTACCAAGGACGACCTCATCGCCTTCTGCGAGCGCAACAAACGCTGCGCGGGCATACAGCAGGCGCGCAGCGTCATCGGCTTCGCGGACGGACGCAGCGAAAACGGAGGGGAGTCGAAGGCGCGCGGCCATTTCATCGAATGGGGATTCGAGGCCCCGGAGCTGCAGGCCTGGTTCCGCAACCCGGTCACCAACGCATCCGCGCGCGTCGATTTTCTGTGGCGGCTGCCCGACGGGCGCATGATCATCGGCGAGCTCGACGGCAGGGAGAAGTACATCAACCCGGAGATGATCCAGGGGCAGGACGTGGTGGACACCGTGCTCAGGGAACGCGAGCGCGAGACCAACCTCGGATTGTCCGGGAACGTCGTAATCGTACGGTTCACCTATATGGAGCTCATCAAGCATCCGCAGAACGTCCGGCAGAAGCTCAAGCTCGCGGGGGTTCCGCTTCGCCGGCAATCCTCCTGACGCCGGGCATCCTGCCCGACCGCTTTGATTCCGGCCACCGGGCGATCGCCAAGCGGCCGCCCTGCACGCCATGCCCATAGCCCATAGCCCATAGCCCATAGCCCATAGCCCATAGCCCATAGCCCATAGCCCATAGCCCATCCTGCCGCTCCCCTCAGCCAGGGCGCGCCTCTTTCCCCATGCGCACAATGTGCAGTTCTTCACGCTGAGAGCCTGATAATTCCCGCTCAGCGTGAAGAACTGCACATTGTGCGCATGGGATTATCCAAAAGGGATATATCCAAAAGGGATATAGGGATATATAGGGATATAGGGATATAGGAAAGGAATGCCCGGCAAGGCGGATCGGCGCGGCGCCGGCGCGCCAGCGCTTCCCGCCGCCGAAAGGCGCAGCGCGATCCGATCATCCCATATGAGCGGCCAGGAAATCGGCGACGCATCCCAGCGCCCGCTCGCTGCGGAAGCCCCGGCAGCCATGCCCCGCTTCGGCGAGCTTGATGAACGTCACGTCCTTGCCCAGCTCGCGCATTCGCGCATAAAGCCTGCAGCTCTGATTGAACGGAACCAGCATGTCGCGCCCGCCATGCATGATCAGCGTCGGCGGGGTGGGACGCTCGGCGACAAGATACGTCATCGGCGATGCAAGACGGCTGTCCTCGAGCCGCTCGAGCACGTCGACATGCCCCAGCTCCCAGCCTTCCGGGCTGTCCGGGTCATGATGATTCTGCGCGCTGGGGTAATAGTTCATCATCGCGAAATCGGTCGGCCCATACCAGTCCACGATGCACCGCACCTCGGCGCTGAACTCCTGGTAATCCTCGGTGTCGGGCCCCGTATCGCCGGTGAACCCGGCCATCAGCACCGTATGCGCGCCGGACGACTCACCCCACAGCGCCACGCGCTCGGGATCGGCGTGCAGCCGGCCGGCATGCGCACGGACGTATCGCACCGCGGTTTTGCAGTCCTGCATCTGCGCGGGGAACGGCGCGATGTCGCTATGCCGATACTTCGGGGCGGCAACCAGGTACCCGCGCGCGGCGATTCGCACGCAGCAGTCCGTGAACCCCAGCACGTTCTGCTCATGGAACGCCGAGCCGCGCACGAATACGACCACCGGCCAGCCCTCATCGGGCGGCCGCACGCCGGCGGGCGAGTAGATCCACATCGGCAGGTCGACCGCGGATCCATCGGATAGCCGTCGCGTCACATAGGTCTCCTCGGTGATATCCACCGGATGGCCGAAGTCGTCCTCCTCCCAATCGTCGATGACCCGGCAGCCTTCCGGGGCTTCGTCGGACCGCGGGAAGGTCGCGGCGGTGTATCCGAGCAGCGGCTCCATCGGCGATTGGGCCGGAGGCGCAGCGATATTGGCGGCGGCTTCGTTGTCGGGCATGGCTGTCTCCTTCGTCGATGCTTTCGATGATAAGCCCCGGCATCGGAGGAATCCGCCCCTCCCCAAATGCACAATGTGCAGTTCTTCACGCTGAGCTGCGATTTTGACGCGCTCAGCGTGAAGAATTGCACATTGTGCGCGGGGAGAAAGGGGGCGGATGACCGGCAAAGCGGGCGGGGCGCGGGACCTGAGCGATGCAGAGCCCAAGCAATGCAGAGCTCAAGCGATGCAGAGCTCAAGCGATGCGAAGCCTTGGCCATGCGAGGCCCGAGCGATGCGGTCCTGGCCTTGCGGAGCCCAGGCGATGCAGAGCCTGGGCCATGCGGAGCGGGCCCAGGCAGCACGGGGCGAGGAATCAATCCGAGCGGCGGCGGCCATCCGGGCGGCAAGCGCAGGCCCGGGCGCGGGCGCTATTTCAGCGCGCGACCGGCGGAGCCGAGCTGCACGCAGGCCTCGACCACGCGCGCGGCCATCGCGTCCTCGGCCTCGCGGCCCCAGGAGCGCGGATCGTACATCTTCTTGTCGCCCACCTCGCCGTCGACCTTCAGCACGGCGTCGTAGTTGCGGAACATGTGCCCGGCGATCGCACGCGAGAACGCGTACTGGGTGTCGGTGTCGATGTTCATCTTGACCACGCCGTAGGAGACGGCCGCGGCGATCTCCTCGGGCGTGGACCCCGACCCGCCGTGGAACACCAGCGCGAAGGGCTTGCCCTCCGGCAGGTCCGGGATCGCGCAGGACGACACGGTCGAGGCGCCCAGGCTGCCGAGCCGGCCGTCGCGCATCGCGTCCCACACCTCGGTCTGGATGTCGCGCAGCAGCTCGGGGCGCAGCTTGACCACACCCGGCTTGTAGGCGCCGTGCACGTTGCCGAACGTGAACGCGGCCATATAGCGGCCGTGTTCGCCCAGCCCCAGCCGCTCGGCCACGCGCAGGCCGTCGGCCGGCGTCGAATACAGCTTCTCGTTGATCTCGGCGGAGTGGCCGTCCTCCTCGCCGCCGACCGCGCCGATCTCAATCTCGAGCACGGTATGGGCGCGCACGGACTTCTCCAGCAGCTCCTCGGCGATGTCGAGGTTCTCCTCCAGCGGCACGGTGGAGCCGTCCCACATATGCGACTGGAACGTCGGCTCCTCGCCGCGCCGGACCTGCGCGATCTCGTGGTCGAGCAGCGGTCGCACCCACTCGTCGAGGTACTGCTTGGCGCAGTGGTCGGTGTGCAGCGCGACCGTGATGTTCGGGTAATGCGCGGCGACCTCGTGCGCGAACGCGGCGAACGCGAGCGAGCCGACCACGCGGTCCCTGACGCCCTGTCCGGAGAAGTAGGCGGAGCCGCCGACCGACACCTGGATGATGCCGTCGGATTCGGCTTCGGCGAAGCCCTGCAGCGCGGCGTTGAGCGTCTGCGAGCTGGTCACGTTGATCGCCGGATACGCGTATCCCCCATGGCGTGCGGCATCCAGCATCTCGGCATAACGTTCTGGAGTTGCAATGGTCATACTGCCATTATCGCGCCATTTCCGCGACCCCGCCCCGTTTTGCGGCCCGGCGCCGTGTGCGTTTGGTCACAGTCGGCCGCGGCGTCGGGCGGCGGACCTGCGCAGCGGGGCATGCGACTGACTGCGGCACCGCACGGGCGCGGAGCGGCAGGCGGGCGTCTTACGGCTTTTGGACCGGGCGGCGGTCTCCACCGAGCGTGGGCGGCACAACGCCACGCCGCCATGTAGCGGCATGTCCTACGGACTCACGGCGGGCACGGAACGTCAACGGCTGACGAACAGCGGCGACGCCCGGCAGGCCGCACGTCGTTGGCGGTCGAACGGCGCGGCAACGCCCGACGGAACGGCACGCGGCGCCCCGACAACAGTCGACTCCGACAGAGCGGGCGCCCTCGAGACGCCGAGACGCCACTGCACGCATGTTCGCGCCAGGCGGCGCGCCTGCTCTTCGGCACGAAAGGAGCGCCCGCCTCCGCATTCGTTCCCGCATCCCGGCCCGCGGCGCCCTGAAACGCCGGAAGACCCATTGGCGATAGGCATGGGGCGGCCCGTCACCCGGCCTGCCGCGTCCCCGCAACGCCGGAGGGGCGCCCGCCTGGCATTGGCGGACGCCCCTCGGTTGCGTTTCGGCGTCGGCGGCGGCCGGATGCCGCCGTCGCGGAGCACGGCTACCGGCGCATCGCCCTGCGGCACACCGCCGTCAGCACGGCGGCGCCCAGCATGAGCGCGGCCGCCAGCGCCATCGGCATCGATGCGCCCGAGGTCGCGGCGAGCCGCTTCGGCTTCGCGGCGTCGTCCGTCGACGCGGCCTGCTTGCCTTCGCCCGTCCCGTGGTCGTCCGGCTCCGGCGTGCCCGGGTCGGGATCGCCCTTGGGATCGCCGCCGCCCGGCATCTCGCCCGGATCGGGGTCCCCATCCGGATCCGGCTCGGGATCCGCCACCGCGGTGTTGGTGATCGTGAACCCGCCCGCGGCGTCGCCGGAAACCACGGATTCGTAGGTCGTCCCGCCGATGGTGACGCGCCCGGACCCGTCCGCGCCCTCCTCGGCGACCGTGTAGACGACGTCGCGTTCGACGCCGTCCGCGGCGAGGTAGGTCGCGGGCAGCGCGTCGAAGGTGTGGCTCCAGCCGCCGTCCTGGTCGAGCGTCGCCTCGTCGAGCCGCAGCCGGCTGCCGTCGTCGGCGACGCGGTAGAGCACGGCGACGACCGAATCGGCGCCCGCCGCGCCGTCCGCCCAGCTCTTGGAGACCGGCACATCGACGGTGCCGGTCGGCACGCCGATCTCGACGATGCTGTTGGAGGCGATGCCGCCGCCGACCAGGTCCGCCTCGTTGTCGCGGATGACGAGCCGCGCCTCGGCCGTCGCGGCCGCGATCGCGTCGGCGCCGAGCTCCGCGTGCAGGCCGGTCGTCAGGTTGGTGCCGCCCCAGACGGCGGGGTCCTTGAGCACGGGACCGTCCGCGTACCGCGAGGCGGCGTCCTCGTACCAGTCGACCCGGCCGCCGCCGAGCGCGCGCCCGGACAGCGCCATGAAGGTCGTCGGCGCGGACTCCAGCGGCAGGAAGGTCTTGTCCCCGTTGGTGTCCAGGCCCTCGTACTGGATGTCGTCGCCGACGACGGCCATGCCCCCGGGGTTCTCGTCCATGCCGGCGGTGTTGCCGTACACCGCGCCGCCCATCGTCGGGTACATGCGCAGCTGGCTGGACGGGCACGACCAGATGCCGCCGCCGGCGCCGGCCCGGTTGCCGGTGATCAGCACGTTCCTGAGCGCCAGGTCGACCTGGGTGTCGCCCGGGTCGCGGGCGGTCAGGTCGATGCCGCCGCCGATGACGGCCTTGTTCCCCTCGATCAGCCCCGATTCGAGAGTGAAGTCGCCGGCCGCCTCGCGGTCGAGCAGGCGGATCGCGCCGCCGCGCACCGTGGCGGTGTTGCCGCGCATCACGTTGTCGCGCATCACGAAGCTCTTCATGCCGCCGAACAGGTTGTACGCGCACAGCGCGCCGCCGGCGCTGGCCTCGTTGCCCTCGAACGTGTTGCCCTCCAGCAGCCCGTCGCCGGTGATGATCGCGAAGATCGCGCCGCCGAGGCCGCCGGTGCCCGTGCTCAGCAGGAAGTTGCCGGTGAACACGCTGTTGTCCTTGAACGTGCTGGTACGCACCGAGAAGTCCTTCGGGTAGAACGCCACGATGGCGCCGCCGGAGGCGTCGGGCGCCTTGTTGCCGGTGAACTCGCTGTCCGTCACCGCGAAGTCCGCCCCGCTCGCCAGGTAGATCGCGCCGCCGGACTGCAGCCCGTCGCCCTCGGTGTTCTTGGCCTGCGACTCGTTGCTCAGGAACTGCGTGCCGGAGACGGTCAGCGAGCCGCCGCGCTGATACAGCGCGCCGCCGGCGACCTTGGCGATGTTCTCCTGGAACTTCGACCCCTCGATCGTGACCGCGCCGCCCGACGCGGCGATGGCGCCGCCGTTGGACTTCGCGCCGCTGGCGTTGTAGTCGAACCAGACGTTGGACACGGACAGCCGGCCCTTGCCGGTGAGGTACAGCGCGCCGCCGTTCGCGCCCGCGGTGTTGCTCAGGCAGTACGAGTCGGCGATGACGGCGTCGGTCGCGTCGCCCTCCAGCAGCATCGCGCCGCCGCTGCCGACCGCGGCGTCGGACATCTGCGGCGCGGCGGTGGCGTTGTTGTAGTACAGCGCGGTCTTGACGGCGCGTATCGTGCAGTCCTTGGCGTACACGGCGCCGCCGGACAGCGCCTCGTTGTAGCCCCAGCGGGCGACGCCGCCGCCGTCGGCCATGTCGACGAAGCCGAACTCCGCATTATCGAACGTCAGCGACGCGCCCTGTGCGCTGATGGCGCCGCCGTTGCCGCTCGTGGCGCGGAAGTCGGCGATGCGCGCGTGGTCGACCACGACGCCGGATCCGGCGTGCGCGAGCACCGCGCGCGAGTCCTGCGCGGGCGTGCCGTAGATCGAGCCGTTGCGCACGGTCAGGACGGCGCCGGATCGGACGTCGAATGCGTTCGCGGTGCCATTGGCCGCCGGCAGGCTGACCTGGATCTCGTGCTGGTCCAGTTCAATCGTGAGGTTGTCGGCGACGACGACGGTGGCGTCCAGCGAGGCGTCCTTCAGCAGGACGATGGTGTCGTCGGGCTGCGCGTGCGCCAATGCGTCGGCCAGCGTGGCGTACGTCGTGTCGCCGATGCCGGCGACGGGGTCCGCGACGGGCGCGGGGTCGGGGGCGCCGTTTGTCGCCGTATCGGCGTTGCCGCCGTTCGCCGGCGTATCGTCGGCGCCGGCTGTTGCGCCGTCATCCGCGGCGGCGCCGGTGCCGTCCGCCGCGCCGGCGTCACCGGTCGCGGGCTGCGCCGCCGTGCCGGCTCCCGGCGTGCCCGTATCGCCGACGGGCGCGTCCCCGTCGGGCAGCGCGCCGCCGTCGGTTCCCGGCGTCGCGCCGTCGGGGGCCGCCGGGGCATCCGCCGTGGATACCGTCGTGACCGCCGCCGTGCCGCCGGCGGCGTCGGCGGTGTCGGCGAGGGCCGTGCCGCCGAACGCCGCGAGGCCGAGCGAACCGCACAACGCCATGGCGACGATGCATGCCAACGGCCTGATGCGCGTGTGATGCGCTTTGTGTGCTGGGCGTTTCCGTGTCATATACCGTGTCTTTCCCGAGTGGTGTGATCCGCCAGGCAAGCCGCCTGTATATAGGCATATAGGCTTGCGTATGGCTGAAAGACTACCGAACAACGGCTTGGGACCCGAAACCCCTACCCCCGCGCCCCCGCATGCCGGAGCCGCACCGCGGTCATGTCATGCACTCATCCAAACACGCCGAAACCCATCTCTCCGCACGTCGGAGCCGCCCACGCTCCGTCCGGTTCCGACTTCCGCCCAAGCGCCCCGAGAACCGGAACCGGCCAGGCGAGCGGCTCGGGAACAGCGGCATGGCGCGGCGGAGCGGGGGCGACGGCGCGAGAGCGGCGGAACAGGCGAACATATGCCGCCAGCAGACGCGACTGGCAATTGCGAATGGAACCGGAACGACAAGAGAAAACAGCGCGCCAGACGCCTAGGGGCGTGCGGCGGATAAGCAGGGAAGTGGAGCGGGCGACGGGAGTCGAACCCGCCTCTAAAGCTTGGGAAGCTTTCATTCTACCGATGAACTACGCCCGCAAACCGGCCCGCTTGTGGCAGGCACAAAACCATAGCCTACCACGTCCGCCCCGCAATGGGAAACAGACAACACGCATGACGGCGACGCACGATGACGCGGGCACGGCGGCACGGACGCCGCGCGCAACCGCACAAGCCCGGTACCACCGGCACGGCATGGCATCGCATCGCCGGCATACGCTCATCCCACCGACACATTGTGCGCGTCGAAAAGCATGGACGCCCATTGCAATGACGCCAAAACCGCCACCTCCTCCAAGACACATTGTGCGCGTGGAACGGCGCGGGTGGTCATTGGCATGATGCCGAAATCGCCGCGACGGTCAATGCACATTGTGCGCGGAGCGGCATCCGGCGCATGAGGCGAGCCATGCATGAAGGCATGCCGAATGGCTTCATGCCGAATGGCTTCATGCCGAATGGCTTCATGCCGCATGCCGCGGATCGCGTCAGTACCGGATCTGCGCGTCGCCGCCGGCGCCGTAGATGCCGGAGGCGCGCATCTCCTGGGCCATCCGCATCAGCCGCGCGATGCGGTCCTCGGTCGGCGGATGGGTGGAGAACAGCTTGCTGAAGCCGACGGCGGAGAACGGGTTGGCGATCATCATCGACGACACGGCCTGGGTGGCCGCGGTCTTGCGCATGCGGTTGGTCTGCGCGCCGTACGAGATCTTGTTCAGGGCGGAGGCGAGCGCCTCGGGGTCGCCGGTGAGCCGGCTGCCGTCCTCGTCGGCGTCGTATTCGCGGGTGCGCGAGATCGCCATCTGGATCAGCGACGCGGCGATCGGCGCGAGGATCGAACTCAGCAGCACGCCGATCAGGCCGAAGGCGCCGGCTCCGTCGCCGTCGCGGTCGTTGGAGCGCGGCGAGCCGAAGTACATCAGCGAATAGCCCAGGTAGCTGATCACGGTCGCCATCGCGGAGGCCACCGCCGAGGTGAGGATGTCGTGGTTGTACACGTGCATGAGCTCGTGGCCGAGCACGCCGCGGATCTCACGCTCGTTGAGGATCTGCAGGATGCCCTGGGTGCAGCAGACGGCGGCGTGGCGCTCGTTGCGGCCGGTGGCGAAGGCGTTGGGGCTCATCGTCGGCGCGATGTAGATGCGGGGCATCGGCTTGCCGGCCTTGGCGGACAGCTCGCGGACGATGCGGTAGAGCATCGGCGCCTCCTGCTCGGAGACCTCGCGGGCGCGCATCGACGCGATCGCCAGCTTGTCGGAGAACCAGTACGAGCCGAACGTGGTCGCCAGGCCGATGACGATGAATATGCCCAGTGTGCCGCGGCTGCCGCCGGTCAGCCACCAGATCAGCATGATCACGGCCCACATCAGGGCGAAGAGCAGCGTGGTCTTCAACCCGTTGTAGTGGCCATGCACGCGCAGTTTGCCATCCATAGGGCACCAGCGTAAGGAGCATGGCTGAACGTTTGCTGGGTAACTGCTTTACGCGAAATGCCCCCCGGCAACGACCGGAACGACAACGACCGGTGTGTTGTCGGCTGCCGATGAGCAGCCGGCAACACACCGGTCGTCATGCATCATGCCGCGGCGCGCCACCGGCCCGGACAGGCCGCGGCCGGCGCGACGCCCGCCGCAGGCGACGTCGCAGCGACCGCGGCAACGGGCGCTCAGGCGTGGGCGAGCTCGCGCATCTGGTCGGGGTCGATGACCTTCTTGTGCTCGCGGCCCTCCTTGGCGCCCTCGGCGCGCTCGAACGCGTCGATCTTCTTCCAGCCGGCGAAGTCGATCGGCTTGACCCCGCGCTCGGCGAGCAGGCGGTCGATCGATTCGGGGTCGCGGTCCTCGGCCACGCGGCCGCCCTCGGCGGCCTTGGAGAGGTCCTCCAGCATGTTGGTGACGATCATCAGCGCGTCGGACTTGGTCGAGCCGATCAGGCCGACCGGGCCTCGCTTGGCCCAGCCCGTCGCGTACAGGCGGTCGCGCACGTCGCCGCCGTCCGCCTCGGTCGTGATGCGGCCGTCGCCGTTCGCGTTGGCCAGGTGGGCGCGACGGTCGTCGTACGCGATGCCGGGCGCCGAGGCCGGCTTGTAGCCGATGGCGTGGTACACGGCCTGCACCGTGTAGTCCTCGAACTCGCCGGTGCGGTGCATCACGCCGTCGGCGCCGGTTTCGGTGCGCTCGACGCGGATGCCGACCACCTTGCCGTCCTCGCCCAGCACCTCGGTCGGCGCGGCGTTGAAGTGGATGTAGTACTTGCGGTCGGCGGGGTTGCCCTCGAAGTCGACGTCGCCGTCGTCCTCCATGTCCTCGGCCATCTCGCGGATCGCGAACAGCTCCTCGACCATCTGGCGGGTGAGCTTGTCCTTGCCGGCCTCCTCGATCGTGTCGTCGTCGAGCTCGAAGTCGTCCTCGTTGATGATCAGCTGCACGCCGGGCAACTTCTCCATCTCGCGCAGCTCCTGCACCGAGAACTTCGCCTGGGCCACGCCGCGGCGGATGAACAGGTGCAGCACGCGGGCCTTGTTGGCCTTGATGCCCTCGTACACGTTGTCGGGGATGTCGGTGCGGGCCTTGAGGTCGTCGGCGTTGCGCATCAGCTCGCGGGCGACATCCATCGCCACGTTGCCGCCGCCGATCACGGCGACCTCCTCGGCCTCGAGCGGCCACGTGCGGGCGCCGGTCGGATAGCCGTCGTACCATTCGACGAACTTGGCCGCGCCGTACACGCCGTCCAGGTCGGAGCCCGGCAGGCCGAGCGGCTTGTCCTCCACGGCGCCGGTCGCGAACAGCACGGCGTCGTAGCGGGCGAGCAGGTCGTCCAGGGTCACGTCCTTGCCGAACTCCACGTCGCAGTACAGGTGGATGTTCGGGTTGTCGAGCGTCTTCTCGAGCGCGTCGGCGATGAACTTGATGGACGGGTGGTCCGGGGCCACGCCGTAGCGGACCAGGCCGAACGGCACGGGCAGCTTCTCGAACAGGTCGATGCGGGCGTTCTCGCCGAGACCCAGTTCGGCGCCGACCTTCCTGAGCTGGCGCAGGAAGATGTCGGAGGAATAGACGCCGGCCGGGCCGGCGCCGATCACAGCAATACGAAGTTCGGTATTCTCACTCACGCGCACCAGCCTAGCGCAAAGCCTCGAATCGCAACAGGGGCGGGGCGGCACGAATTTCCGCGGGCCGGCGGCGCGCTCGGGGGCCGTTCCGGGGGCCGCCGGCGGGCGGCCCGCCGCAACCGGCCGGCCGGGAACGGCCCGACGGGTCAGTCCCGGTCGAGCAGCGCCGTCAGCGCCCAGCCGATCGACACCACGTCGATGGCCTCCTGCATGACCGCGCCGATCACGGCCGGAATCAGGTTGAACGCGGCGGCCACCATGCCGACCAGCGCCAGGCCGAGGCCGAGGCACACGGCCTGCAGCATCACGCGCTTGGTGCGCCGGGAGATCGCGATGGCGCGCGGCACGGCGGCGATGTCGTCGTTCATGATGACGACCTGCGCGGACTCGGACGCGGCGGTCGACGTGCCGTCGGTGATGGCCATGCCGATGTCCGCGGCCGCCAGCACCGGGGCGTCGTTGACGCCGTCGCCCACCATCATCGTGACCGAGCGCGTCAGCGAGTCGCCCACGAAGCGCGACAGCATCGCGTCCCACCACGGGCGGTCCTCGGGCCTCTCCTGCGCCGCGTCCTTGATCGCCTGCACCTTGCCCTCGGGCAGCAGCTCGGCGTGCACGTCGTCGATGCCCACCTCGGCGGCGATGATGTCGGCCGAGGCGCGCTTGTCGCCGGTGAGCATCGTCAGCCGCTCCACGCCCATCGCGCGCAGCCTGGCCAGCGACTCCTTGGCGTTGGCGCGCGGCACGTCCTTGAGCACGATCCGGGCGGCGAGCACGCCGTCGACCGCCACATACGTGGCCATCTCGTCGGCGGCCATCGCGCCGAAATGCCGCGCCGGCGAGTCGATGTCGCGCGATGCGGCGCCGGCCGCGGACCGCGCGGCCGCCCGCGCGCCGGCCGTGAGCCGGAACCCGTCGGGGTCGCGGCGGCGATCCGCGGAAGCGGCCGGCCCGGCCGGGGTCTCCGCCGGCTGCCCGGTGACGAACGCGAACCGCCCGACCTTGATCTCATGCCCGTTCACCTCGCCGACGACGCCCTTGCCGGAGTCCTCGGCGACGTTGCGCACCACCGGGTGGGCGCGCACGGCCGTCAGCCAGTCGTCCTCCGGCGGCATGGCCTCGCCGGCGTCCGCGCGCTTCTTCAGCCGCTCGATGACGGCCGTGCCCGCGGTGGCGATGCCCTTGGCGAGGATGTGCACCGAATAGGACTCGACGACGCCCGCGTACATCAGGATGTGGTCGGCGTCCAGCGCGGCGGGGGCGGCGTCCGACGGCGTCTCCACGCGCACGACCTGCGGCTTCTTGACGGTCAGCGTGCCGGTCTTGTCGAAGAAGATGTGCGAGATGCGGCCGAGGTTCTCCAGCACCTCCTGCGTCTTGATCAGGATGCCGGCCTTCGCCAGGCGGCCCGTGCCGGCGATGTACGCCACCGGCGCGGCGATCAGCAGCGGGCAGGGGGTCGCGAGCACCAGCACCTGCGCGAAGCGCGTCGGGTCGGCCGAGACGATCCACGCCAGGCCGGCGATCACGAACGAGATCACGGTGAACGGCACCGCCAGCAGGTCAGCGGTCCTGACGACGGTCGCCCGGGAGCTCTGCGCCGAGGCCACGAGCTCGAGGATGCGCTGGTACTGCGAATCGCGGGCGAGCTGGGTGGCGCGCATCGTCAGCGTCGTCGAGCCGTTGATCGCGCCGGACATCACGCGGGCGCCGGCGAACACCTCGCGCGGCACCGGCTCGCCGTTGATGTTGCTCAGGTCGAGCGTCGCGGAGCCGCTGAGCAGCTCGCCGTCGACCGGGACGGTCTCGCCGGGCAGGACGATGAGCACGTCGCCCAGCCGCACCTGCTCGACCGGAACGGTGGCGAAATGCGCGTGGGCGGCCTGTTCGTCGAGCGCGGCCGCGGACGACTTCGACAGCGTCTCGCCCTCGGGCAGGCCGCGGAACCCGTCGGCGGCGCGGTCGCGGCGGGCGCCGCCCTCGCCGCCCCGCGCCTCCGGGCCGACGCCCGGCAGCTCGGCGACGTGCGCGATCTGCGGCGCGGCCTGCATCAGCGCGGTCAGGCTGCTTTCGGCCTTCGCCTCGGCGTAGGCCTCGATGGCCGAGCCGGAGTGGACCATGACGACGATCACCCAGGCGGCCCAGTACTCCTCGACGGCGACCGTCGACAGCAGCGCGACGACGGCGAGGACGTCCACGCCGACGTGGCCGTGGCGGATGTCGTCGATCATGCCGCGGATCGTGTCGACGATCGTGTAGGCGACCAGCAGGATGACGATCCACTGCCCGATGCTGGGGTCGACGAACCAGAACGACGTGTCCCACGGACGCAGATTCCAGGTCAGGGCGATGGGAAGGACCGCCACGATGACGATCGGCAGCATGGGGACAAGTTTGCACACATTGAGAATCTTGTGGCAGATGGCAACGATGGATCTCATCGTCTCTCCTTACGCTCGCATCGGTATCGGCCGTATGGACCACCCCTACGGTCGGTGCTGCACTCACGCCTTGTTAGCCCATCGACGAAATGCTTCGCACGACACACGGCGTAAAGATCAACATTCGGTATTCGGTTATCCGGCCGCCTCGGCGACCGCCCTCCTACCTTAACAGCTCCCCGACACAAACTCATCCCCGGCGCGGCGCGGCCCGGGCGCGCGGCCGCCGGAGCCCGCGCGACACCCCCTCCCGGCGACGAGGCGCGGCGCCCGCCCCCGGCCGGGAGACGGCGGGACGACGCTCGCCTCGGTCAGGCCCCGCCCGCCGTGGCACGCGACAAGGCGGCGCACGGCCCCATGCGCCACGCCCGCGCGGCGCCGCGACACCGCGACGCAGGCATGCGAAAGGCCCCGGCACATGCCGGGGCCTTTCGCCGTCAGTCGGTCAGGGCCGGGCCCGTCGGTTTACCACAGGCCGAACGGGTCGTAGAAGCCGCCGTCGCCGTAGCCGTCGCCGCCGTCCTGGTTCTGCTGGCCGTCGCTCTGGCCGGAATCGTCCTGGCCGCTGCCGGACGAGCCGTTCACCGAGGCCTCCTCCTGGTCGAGGGTCACGTCGATGTCCATGGTCTGGCCGCTGCGCACGATCGTCAGCGTCGCCGTGTCGCCCAGGGCCGCCGCGCGGATGTAGCCGAGCAGCGAGTAGTTGTTGTTCACCGCGTTGCCGTTGTAGGCCACGATCGTGTCCTCGGCGCGCAGGCCGGCCTTGTCGGCGGGGCTGCCGGAGACCACGGCGCTGCCGCCGGTCGACGGGGTGGTGATGCGGGCGCCGCCGCGGGTCACGCCGTCGGCCTCGACCGTCGAGCTCGTGATGGTCACGCCGAGCGCGACGTGCGTGGCCGAGCCGTCGCTGATGATCTCGTTGGCGATGCGCTTGACGAGGTTCGCCGGGATCGCGAAGCCGATGCCGATCGAGCCGGCCTCGCTGCTGGAGCTGGCCGTCGAGGCGATCGACGAGTTGATGCCGATGACCTGGCCGGCCGCGTTGAACGTCGGGCCGCCGGAGTTGCCCGGGTTGATGGCCGCGTCGATCTGCACCGCGTTGGTCACGACCTCGGAGTTGTTGTCGTCCATCACCGAGACCGGGCGGTTGAGCGCCGAGACGATGCCGGTGGTGGCGGTGTCGTCGTAGCCGAGCGGATTGCCGATGGCCATCACCGGCTCGCCGACCGCGAGCTGGTCGGAGTCGGCGAACTCGACCGGGGTCAGGCCGTCGGGCGCGTTGTCCAGCTGGATGACCGCGATGTCGGTGGTGGTGTCGGTGCCGACCACCTGCGCGGTGTACATCTGGCCGTTGGACAGCGTGACCTGGATGCTCTGCGCGCCGGAGATCACGTGGTTGTTGGTCACGATGTGGCCGTCCGTGTCGAGGATCGCGCCGGATCCCGCCGCCGTGCCGCCCTGGACCTGGGTCTGGATGGAGACCACGGAGTCGGAGACGTTGGCCGCCACGTCGGTCCAGTCGACCGCGTCGCCGCCCTCGACGGTGGCGCTGCCGGAGCCGGACTGGTTCGAGTTCACGTTCTGCAGCGAGCTGGTCGTGGGCACGCGCACCCAGCCCTCGGTCAGCGCAAGGTAGCCGACGCCCAGGCACAGCGCCGCGGAGACCAGCGCGGCCACCACCGCGATGATCACGCCGCTGACGGTCCGGGTGCCGCCGCGGTTCGGGCGGTTGTGCGCGCCCGGGGCCGGCGGGAAGCCGGGGCCCTGCGGGGCGTTCGGGCCCTGGGGGGCATACGGGTTGTTCGGCCCGGGCTGCTGGCCGGCGTTCTGCGCGGCGCCGGACTGGCCGGCCTGCCCCTGCTGCCCCAGCTGGGCCAGGAACGGGTTGCCGGAGTACGGGTTGCGGTCGCCCTGCGGGGCCTGCGGGCTCGGCGTGGGCTGCTGGGTCCGGGTCTCGGCCGGCTGGGCCGGCGTCGGGCCGTAGGCGCCGTACTCGGGCGCCGGGCGGTACTGCGAGGTCGGGGCCTCGCCGGCGGACGGCTGCGCCGGGTGCACGGCCGTGTCGGTGTCGTCGGCCGGCGTCGCGGCCGGGATGGTCTGTGTGGCGCCGTCGTCGTGCAGCGTCATCGTGAACTGGTCGCCCTGCACGGTCGGCGTCTCCGACGGGGCGGAGGCGCCCTGCGCCTCGGCCGCCGCGTCCGCGGGAACGCCCGGGTTCGCGGCGGTCTCGTCGACGGAGGGGGCGGGGGTCGCCTGCGGGGCGCCCTGCGGCTGCCCGGACCGGGTGCCCCAGCCGCCGTTGTTCTCTTCAGCCATTGCTGCTCCTTGTTGGTTCGTTACTACTGTCGTTGTCGTGCGGCCGCTACCGTATCTCGGTTATCTGCCGCCTGAATCGCTATCTATGAGTAAAGAAACCTGCTCTGGAAGTTTCCTGAATGTTGCTTGAAAGATGTGAGGTAATGCGCGACGTCGCCCCGGCCCCGGCGTCGGCGAGCGGCGCGACGCCCCCGTCCGGCATCGCACGGCCACGGCCGGCGACGCCACGGCACGGTCGGAGCGCCGTTGCCGGCGGCGGCACGGAACCCATGATTTCCAGGGCTTCCGACGCTGCCGGCACCCGCCCGCGGCGCCGTCCGCGCACCACCCGACGACCACCCGACGACCGGGCGCACGCACCGGCGCGAGGCCGCCACGGAGCCGCGCGGCGCATGGCGACGTGACGCAGCTCACACATGCCCTTCGGCAGAGCTTAGCCTAGAGTGAAACCCATGACCAGTCTGCTTGAGCACCCTCGAGGCGCGGAGCCCGGCAAGCCCGGCGACCGCCACGCATTCTCGTTCGAAACCGTGACGCGGCTGCCGCACGCGGCCGACGGCAAGGGCCGCGACGGCGCGCGCTACGGCCGCACCGGCATCATCCACACGCCGCACGGCGACATCCGCACGCCGGCGTTCGTGCCGGTCGCCACGCAGGCCGCGATGAAGGCCGTGCTGCCCGAGACGATAAAGGACCTCGGCGCGCAGTGCCTGCTGTCGAACGCGTTCCACCTGTACGAGCGCCCCGGCGAGGACGTGCTCGACGAGGCGGGCGGCCTGGCGCGGTTCATGAACTGGGACGGCCCGACGTTCACCGACTCCGGCGGCTTCCAGGTGCTCTCCCTCGGCGCGGGCTTCAAGAAGACGCTCGCGATGGACGTCACCGGCATGAAGTCGGACGACGTGATCGCCGAGGGCAAGGAGCGCCTCGCGTTCGTCGACGAGGACGGCGTGACGTTCAAGTCGCCGCTCAACGGCTCGCTGCACCGGTTCAGCGCCGAGATCTCGATGGGCATCCAGCACAAGATCGGCGCGGACATCATGTTCGCGTTCGACGAACTGACCACGCTGATGAACACGCGCGCCTACCAGGAGCGGTCGGTCGAGCGCACCTACCGATGGGCGCAGCGCTGCGTCGCCGAGCACAGGCGGCTCACCGAGGAGCGCCTCGGCAAGCCGTACCAGGCGCTGTACGGCGTGGTGCAGGGCGCGAACTACGAGGACCTGCGCCGGCGCGCGGCCTCGCAGATCGCCTCGCTCGACTTCGACGGCGTCGGCATCGGCGGCGCGATGGAGAAGCGCATCATCGGCGACATCTGCGCGTGGATCTGCGACGAGATGCCGGAGGACCGGCCGCGGCACGTCCTCGGCATCGCCGCGGTCGACGACATCTTCGCGTGCGTGGAGAACGGCGGCGACACCTTCGACTGCGTGGCCCCCGCGCGCTGCGGGCGCAACGGCGCGATCTTCACGCGTGACGGGCGCTACAACGTCAAGCGCGCCGAGTTCAAGCACGACTTCGGGCCGCTCGAGGAGGGCTGCGACTGCTACACCTGCACGCACTACTCGCGCGCGTACGTCGACCACCTGCTGCGGGCGCGCGAGTTCAACGGGTTCACGTTGGCGACGATCCACAACGAGCACTTCTTCGTCAAGCTGCTCGACGACATCCGCGCCTCGATCGACGGCGGGTACTTCGACGAGTTCCGCGACGCGACGCTGGCGCGGTTCTACGCCAACGGGTCGCGCGGGTAGAGCGAGGGTAGGGGCGCGGGCAGAGCCGGTAGGCGGCATGCACGCCGCCCGGCACGAGGCGGCCCTGACCGCCACGCCGGCGTCCCGCCTTGCACGGGCCGCCATGCGACACGTCACGCGACGGCCCAAGAGGCCTGATTCGCATGGCAACACGCGGTGCCGGTGCGGGGCGGAGCGGCCCGAAATCAGCTGAGAGCGATAGGATAGCGCACATGAATCTGCTCGAAGCGATGGAACAGAGGCATGCGATCCGCGCGTACACCGACGAGCCCGTGGCCGCCGACGTGCTCGCGATCCTGAAGGCCGAGATCTGCTCCTGCAACATGGAAAGCGGTTTGCACGTCCAGATGGCGTCCGGGTTGGAGGACGCGTTTCTTGGATTGAAGACGCATTACGGACGGTTCACCGGCGTGCACAACGCCATCGCGCTGATCGGGCGGCCGCAGGCGCCGGCCGCGGACGGCGTCGCGGATACGGGGACGTCCGAGGGCATCGGGGAATCCGGAGACGCCGGGGATACCGAGGACGCTGGGAATGCCGGGGCCGCCGGGGAGCGCGCCGCATCCGACGGGTCCAGGGAACCCGGGGAGCACGGCGATGCCGACGCGGCCCCCGCGTCGACGCAGCCGCCGGCGCAGGCGGGCTGGTCCAAGGCCGACAATACCGACGAAGCCGCCGCGCAAGCCGGCATCGACCCCGGCGAGGCGGCGCTGCAGGAGAAGGTCGGCTACTACGGCGAGCAGCTGGCGTTGCGCGCCGTGCAGCTCGGACTGGAGACCTGCTGGGCCGTGCTGGACGACGCGGACAAGGCGGAACACCCGTGGTGGTGCCTGCATCCCGGCGAGAGGATCGTGTGGGTGCTGGCGTTCGGGCATGGTGCCCGACCGGCCGGACGACGCCGCACCAAGCCGATGGAGCAGTTGTGCCGCATCCCCGAGGGCATGGCCATGCCCGACTGGTTCCGCGCCGGCATGGAGGCCGCGATGCTCGCGCCCACGTCGCTGAGCCAGCAGCCGTTCCTGTTCACGCTGCACGAGGACGGCACGGTGAGCGCCGAGGCGACGAGCGGCCTGTTCGCGCATGTGGGATTGGGATGCGCGAAGTGCCACTTCGAGATCGGGGCCGGGCGCGACAACGTCGTGTGGCGGTGAGCGGGGCGGCCGCGACACGCGAGACACGCCGGGCTTGCACACTTCCGTATGGCCGTGGTAAGTTAACTGACTGTCTGCGAGTGTGGCGGAATGGTAGACGCGCTGTCTTCAGGTGGCAGTGAGTGTATGCTCGTGGGGGTTCAACTCCCCCCACTCGCACCAGCGAAAAGGGCTGGAACCCAAGGGTTCCGGCCCTTTTGCTTTCCGATTCAGTTGCACGGCGGCAGCTGTCGAGCCGCCTGTCTGCAACAGGGCTCGTGCTCGGCATCCAGCCACGCGAATCGGGGCCTATGGGTTGTAGGCCCAAATCGGTTCTTACAGCGCCGAAGACAATGCATACCGGCAAAGACGACAATCAGGGGCGCCGACGAGTGCTTCTGCATTAGCTGTAGCGGATTGGCGGGTCTGCAGACATCCAACTCCATTACGTGAGGCACCCGGAACGCCATACCCCGAGTATCAGGCGCGGAATACCGCCATTGATACTCGCGGTCTTCCGGAAAAGAAGCCTCACGTAAGGCATATGGATGTCCGCAGACCCCCAAATCTTCCACAGATAACGCATATACACTCAGAACTCCTACGCAATCACGCGCAGAACCGCACGACTGCAACATGCCAATCGCCCAAACTGCCCCACCCATACACAACACGCGTACTCGAACCAGCGCCCACCTCCACCGCCGCACCTCCGGCACGTCGAACGACACTTCCTCATCCATCCCGCCGCCAGTCCAATCGCACCCACAACCACCAGTACAACCACGGGCAGTATGCCATGATGGAAGGCAGCAGGAACACGGAGGGCAGGCATGATCGACAGCTACAAAGTCGCCGATCCCAACGGCACCAAGGAATCGCGCGAATACGGGTGGAGCGTCGGCTTCGGACTGCAGGCCGCGGACGGGCTGACACCGTCCGCATACGCCTACACGGTCGCCAGGCAGCAGATCGATGGCGACATCGGCTACCGTCAGGCGGCAGACCTGCTGGAACGGTATCATGCCACGCATCCCGATCAGGCCGGGCATCGGGAGGCCGACATCGTTTCCCAGAGAATCAGTGAAACGCTTCAAACGCCCGGGTTCGCGTTCAGCCCCGGTACACTCAAGGCCATCCATGCCAGACTCTTCCGCGACGTGCTCCAAGACGTCGACGGAAAGACACGCAACGACTGGGTCGGGGTATGGCGCACGGAGAACATCACCAAAAACGAACCCGTACTGCACGGCGAAAGCGTCCAATACTCCGATTTCATGTGGATCGAGCCCACGCTCGACTACGACTTCGGTGAGGAGCGCAGACGCCAGGGCGCCTACCAGCGGATCGATGAGCGACAGGTCGCCAACGACGTGTTCGCGTTCCTCTCCGGCATCTGGCAAATCCACCCGTTCCGCGAGGGCAACACGCGTACGACCGCCGTGTTCGGCATCCTGTATCTGCGTCACCTCGGGTTCGCCATTGACAACACGCCGTTTGCCGAACATAGCCAGTATTTCCGCGACGCCCTCGTTCTCGCCAACGCCAGCGACCGCGAGCTGCGCACCGATGAGCCGCTCCGGCGATTCGTCGACGCGGCGTTGTTTGAACCGAACACGCCTTTGGACAGCCTGCGCGGCAATTCCGGCAACGATACGCGGTGACGCCGTGGCGGACCGCCATCATCGGCATCGTTGAACGGCAACCGATGGCGGTGAATGTCCGGCACGGCACGGCGATGCGATGAACCACGGCACAGTCCGCCATGGGATAACCACGCATACCGTCTCCCGCAAAGCAGCGCGCCTGTTTCTTCACTAGCTGTAGTGGATTTGAGGGTCTGCAGGCATCCATACGCATTATGTGAGGCACCCGTTCCCCGAAACCCGGAATACGAACGGTGATATTCCGCGGATCATACTCGGGGCATGGCTACAAAGCAGCCTCACGTAATGCGTTTCGATGTCCACAGACCCTCAAATCCACTACAGCTAGCGCATATACACTGCGACTGACCGCCTGCCATCACCCAAACAACCACCGTAACCCGCCAAAGTCACCAGTCTCCGACACAACCGAGTCGACTCACACCCAAACGCGACCGTGAGCGCCCCAGTTTGGCCCATCCACACCCGAACCGGGCGCCTAGCCCATCCGGATTTCGGTATCGAAGAACCGCTCCTGGAACCACACCTGCCGGGCGATCTCGTCCGGCGTATACGACATGCCCTCCGGCGCCACGACCCATTTCTCCTCCACGTCGTCGAACCGGTGGATGACGGCGATGACACGCCCGGCGAACGCCCCGACCGGCTCGTCGACGCCGAGGATATAGGCGTCCTGGTCGTCGCCGTCCGCCGCCGGCACGCCCTCGACGTACCCGTAGTTGACGGGGTACACCAGATCCGCGTGTTCGGGGTGGCGGCTGCCCAGCGGACGGTCGACCGTGACCGTCACCGTGCGCCCGATCGCGTCATCGGCCATTGCGACTCCTTACGTATCTCCTGGTCTGCGGCGAAACGGCACGCCGACCGCCCGCAGGCATAGCGCCCGCGCCGTTCCCGGGCGGCAACGGCGCGGCTACGCGTCCTCGCCACGCTGCGGATCGGCCGGTGGCGCAGGCGGCATCGGCGGTGTGGAAACGTCCGGACGTGTAACCTGGTCCGACTCCGGACGTGCAGCCTGGTCCGACGGCGCAGGAGCGGCCGACTGCACGGACCGAACCGGCGGTGCGGGAACATCCATCCGCGCGGTCCGAGCCGTCGGCGCGGGAACGTCCGCGGCCGAAGCAACGCTCGCGGCCACGGTTGCGCTCTCGTCCGACTCGACGGACGGGAGCGGCGACGCATCGGCGACCCTGGACGCAGACGGTTCCGGCGACGCATCGGCAGCCTTGGGCGCAAGCGGCTCCGATGGCGCCACGGCGACCTCAGGCCCAGGCGACTCCGACGATGTCGACGCGGCCGATGCGGCCGACGAGGCCGGAGCGGCCGAAGCACCCGCACCAGCCGGAGGGGCCGGCGGCGCCGGCCTTGCGCTATCCGGTGGCGCGGGGCGGGTGCCAGCCGGCGGCGCGGGCCGAGTGCCAGCCGGCGATGCGGATCGGAGGTCATCCGGCGCCGTGGACCGGACACCGTCCAGCGGCGCGGCCGGCCCCACGATCTCGGAGGCCGGGCGCAGGAACGCCGGAATCTCCGCGGTCCCCAGCGGCTCGACCGTGACCGGCGGCAGAATGAACTCCGAGGTCGGCACCGGCCGCTCGTCCGTCACGCGCTCCTCCGCCGGGCGCCCTGTCGCCGGGGCATCTTCCGCCCGGCGGCGATCCGCCAAGCCCATCATCCCTACCAAACGGCCCGCGGTTGGGCGGCCCTCCACCGAGACGCCTTCCTCTCCACGATGCTCCGCCGAATCCATCCCCGTCGAGCGGCTCGCAGCCGGGCGACCCGACGCGAGCCCCGACGCAGTGCGTTCCCCGGCCGCAGCACCGGATGCCGCGCCAGACACAGCACCGGCCAGGGCCTTGCCCCCGGTTGCGGCCTCCGCCGGCTGTTCCGCGGTACCCGCCACTCCATTCGCCGCAGCGTCCACCGGCAAGGCTGCCGTCGCCCTCGACCGCGCCGGCGTCTCCGACTGCGCCACAGTCGCCCCGACCGGCTGCGTCTCCGGCGCCGCGGCGGGTTGCGCACCCGGTTCCGCAGCCAGCACCGTGGTGGGCGGCGCGGCGGGTTTCGGCATGCGCACGCCCTGCGGCGTCGACGAAATCGGCCTGGTGTCCATTTCGGTGGTGAGCAGGTCCGACAGGGTGATCGTTCGCGGCTCCCCCGTCTCCGTCACGATTCCGTCCGCCGCGACATCCGGTTCAGAGACGTCCCCGACCGGATAGACGCCCGGATAGCCCGCGGCGCGGCCAAAGCCCTCGACGCCGCCAGGATTCCCACGCATCGCGGCGGTGGCGTCGGCGCGACGTTCCGGCATCACGGCCGTGCGATCGGGCGATGTCGCGCCGGTCGGCCCCGCGGGAGCAGCTGCGGCGGACCAATCCACGGCGGCCCCATCAGCCGCACGGGACCGACCGCGCACACCACTAACAGCGGCAGACCGACTGGTACCGGCACCGGCCGCGCCAGTCCGGCCTCGCGCACCACCGTCAACAGCCGTGGCAGACCGATCCGTGTCGGTTCCACCAGCCGTATAAGGCCGACCGCCACCAACACCGCCGGACCGACCACGCGCGCCACTGCCGGCGGCGGCACCGGAGCGAGCGGCACCGAATCCGTCGGCCGCATGGGATCGGCCACCACCGATGCCCTCGCCGGCACCGGTGCCGGCCGCATCGGCCCGACCGGCCGTGCCAGCCCACGTGGCATCGAAGACATCGGCCCAATCGGCGTCGACGGAACCGCCGCCACCGGCCGGGCCAGCAGCGCCGTCCCATCCGGAGGCGCCGCCGAAAGCACCGCCGGAGATACCACCGGCGACGCCGGCCAAGACATCATCCAGGGCATCTCCCACAACGCCGCCCTGCCGAGCGGCCCCCGCGACCGCCCCGGCACGCCCGCCTGCCCCGGCACGCCCTGCGTCTCCAACGACACCCGCACCGGCACCAGCCAGACGCGCATAACGCAGTTCATCGCGAATGTCCTCCAGCACCCTGACCGCGTGGTCCGCGGCCGCCCGATCGCTGGCGTCCGCATCGCCCCGCGCGCGCTCCGAGGAGGCGTCGCCGCGCCGTCCACCCGGCAGGATGACGCAGCAGTACACGGCCACGACGATCAGCAGCACGTCGATGGCGGCGCTCAGCAGCGCGCCGAACGACACCGTGGCCCCCTGGACCGTGAACGCGAGCATGCCCGCCATGTCCGCCTTGCCGCCGATCATCGCGATCAGCGGGTCGATCAGATGCGCCACGACCGCGTGCACGGCGATCGCGATGGCGATGGCCGCCGTCACGCCGACCGCCGTATCGACGGCAGTCCTGCGCGACAGGGACTCCCGGAGACCGGACAGCGGGCCACGCCCGGCGCCGGACGACGGCTTGCCGCCGGGGGCCGTCTTCGCGTCTCCGGCCGCACCGGCGGCATTGGACGCGCCATGACCCGTTCCGCCGGAGGCTCCCCCGCCGGCGCCGCTCCGCACACCCGACGCCCCCATCGTCGACGGAGCGGGTCCACCGGTCCACGTGTTCGCCATAGTTCGTTCTCCCCTGGTAGGTCTCTCGTACTGCCCGCTGCCGTCCGGCCCCGCGCGGCCGCCCTCCCAGGCGGTCATCTCAGCCGTGCATCGTCAGCGTCTTGAGCCATTGTCCGGCTCGGACGCGACGGCGCGCGGCTCCCCCTCGTTCCGCACGCCGGCGGCGCGGTACAGGGCGTCGAGCTGCCGCTGGTTGCGCACCACCACGGTCGTGCCCGGCCACGTGTCGCGGATGTGGCGGAACCGCCTCCGATGGCTGCGGCTGCGCCCCTCGTGCAGGATCCACCAGATGAACTCCGCGTCGAGCTTCTCCGGGCACCCCTCGGTCATCGAGGCGCGGGAACGGCCACGGTGGCGCAGGTAGCGCGACACGACGCGGCGCAGGCACGCCCAACGTCCGAACGCGAGGATCACGATGCGGTCGCTTTCCGCGAGCCGCCGCTCCTGCAGCAGCGCGGTGTAGTTGCCGTCGATGACCCAGCCGCCGTCGGCGTGGGCGTCGAGGAAGCGGCGTACGTCGGCGAGCTTATCCTCCATCGGGCGTTCCACCCAGCCGGGTGCGAACTGCACGCGGTCAAGGTGCAGCACCGGCAGGCCGTACCGCGCCCCGAGCGCGGCGGCCAGCGTGGATTTGCCACTGCCGCTGTATCCGAGCAGGCTGATCTTCATGGTCCGTCTCCTGTTTTCCGTCCAGGACCCGTCCGGACCCGATGCCTGTCGGCATGGCCGGTTCACAGGATGATCGACGAGCATCCTGTGAACCGGCCTATCGACGGAACCCCACCCGATTGCGCCCACGAACCGGCGTCGAACCGGTTCCGCAGCCAGAACGGACCACCGGAGCACCGGCCCGTCGACCAACCGACCGCCGGTAAGGCCGATCCGCCGCGGGCACCGACCGCCGCCAAAGCCGACCACCATCGAAACCGACCGCCGGTCGGCCGGCACGCTCACCTGATCAGGAACACCATGGCCAGAATCATCGCGAACCCGACCAGATCGACCGGGGTGAACACCGCGCCGGTCAGCACGACCGCCGAGACCGTGGCCAGCACCGGCTCGCTGGTGCCGAGCATCGTGGCGCGCATCGCGCCGATCCGCATCACGCCGGACATATACAGCCAGTAGGCGCCGAACGTGCCGCACACCACGGTGAACACCATCAGCCCCACGCCGGTCGCGTCGAGCGCCGGCGCGTGCGACCACGGCCGCACGGCCGCGCACAGCAGCAGGCCCGAGATGAAGAACATCAGCCCGTTGACCGTGAAGTTGCCCCACCGGTTCATCACCTTGACCGGTAGGATCGACATCGTGGCCGTGGCGAGCGCATCGCTCAGGCCCCAAGCCAGACCGGCCAGCGGCAGGGCGAGCGTCGTCAGGTCGCCGCCGGTGGCGATGAGCACGGTGCCGGCGAAGGCGAGCGCCACGCCCAGCGCCTCGCGTTTGCCGGGCAGCCGGCGGCCGCGCAGGCACACCCAGGCCAGCACGAACAGCAGGTTCAGCGTCTGCAGCACGGTCGCGGTGCCGGAGTTCGTCCATTTGATGGCGTTGAGGTAGGTGACCTGGGTGGCCATCACGCAGATCAGCGCGCCGAGCACGTAGACCGGGTAGGAGCGCACGTCGCGCACGGCGCCGGACAGCAGCTTCGGCTTCGTCGCGCCGGCCGCGACCAGGAACAGCACGCCCGCGCAGATCTGCCGGATGCTGGCGATCCACAGCGGGTCGGCGCCGTACTCGGACATCAGGATCTTCGACACCGTCGCATTGACGCCCCACAGCGCGCCGCCCAACAGCGTCACGCCGATGCCGATCAGCAGGCTTTTCGGAGTCCGTTCAAACGTCGCACGACGCATCGCCGGTTCCTTCTTCTCTCTCGTCCGTAAAATCTCCGCGTGCGATTCTACAGCGTGGGCGACGCCGCCGCGCCCGCGTGGCGAAGGAACCATGAAACCGGCCGAATTCCCGCCGAACCGCCGGCCCCGCGCGCCGAGCGGACTGCCGGCTACTCCGGCTTCTGCGCCAGCGTCGCCCAGAACGTGGGGATGCCGAGCTCGTGCAGACGCCCCGCGCCGTTGGTGTCCTCGTACAGGTCGACGATGCGGAACCCGGCCTGGATCTGCCCGCGGATCTGCTCGTCCAGGGTGTGCGAGAACTGCACGCCGTCGTTGACCCGGTCGAGCTGCGCCATCTGGTCGGGGTTCTTCAGCGGATTGAACGGCAGGTGGTTGACCACGCGCTCCTCGTCGTCGCCGAACGCGTAGTTGAACCCGTTGTCCAGCCCGGCCATGAGCCGTCCGCCGGGGCGCAGGACGCGGAAGCACTCACGCCACAGCGGCAGCACCTCCTCGATGTAGCAGTTCGCGACGGGGTGGACGATCAGGTCGAACGAGCCATCGTCGAACGGCAGCGGCTTGGACATGTCGGCTCGGACCACGTCGATGATGTAGTGCTCGCGTTCGGCGACCATCCGGTCGGCGTCGAGCTGCGCCGGCGTGTAGTCGAGGACCGTGCACCGCGCGCCCAGCGCGGTCAGGATCGGCATCTGCTGGCCGCCGCCGGCCGCGAGGCCGAGCACGTGCCGCCCGCGCAGGTCCGGGAACCACTCGTGCGGCACCGGTCGGGTGGGCGTGAGCACGATGTCCCATTCGCCGGCGAGCGCCCGCTCGTAGGTCTCATGGTCGACGGGCCGGCCCCATTCCCAGCCCTCGGCGATCCACTGCGTGATCGCCGCCGCGTTGATGTCCTGATACTCCATGACGGCTCCGTCCGTTCATTCGTCCGCTGTCCTCGCCGCGTGGCCAGCTCCGGTTGCGGCCGCGGCGGCATGCCGTCACGATGGTCGCACACCGCCGGGCGGCCCGTCAACCCCCCGCCGTGCGGGTCACAGCCCGTGGTGGGTGCCCGCCCCATCCCCGCCGTCGGCGCCGGAGCGGGCCGCGGGCCCGCCCGTGCCGTCATCGAGGATCACCGCGGCGTCGGCGGGCGGCGCGGCCACGAAGTCGCGGATCCGCGCCCACTGCGGGCGGCTGATGCCGATATGCCAGTCCGGCCGCACCATCAGCACCGGCGCGGCCGGGCGCAGCGACTCGATATGGTCGCGCGCGGCGGCGTGGCATTCGTCGTCGTCGATCCAGACGATCGGCCGGGCCGGCCCGCCGCCTGCGGTCCGTTCGCGCTGTTCGCGCACCGCGAGCGACACCTCCCTGAGCTTGCCGTCCATCCGGCCGTACCCGCTGAACGGGTCGTACCAGTTGATGGTGCGGACCGCGCCCTCCGGCCAGCCGAGGTGGTGATTCAGCAGTCCGGTGTACGGCTGCCAGGTGGACAGCCAGCACAGCTCCACGGCGCCGGACGTCGCGAGCGCGATCATGCCGTCCGCCAATTGCGACGACCAGCGCAGCCGGTAGCGTATGCCGTCCGGGCGCACGTCGGCGCGCCGGTCGAGCGCGAAGGCGTGGCCGGCGTCGTACAACGGCTTGCGCGGGTCGCCGTCCGCCAGCCAGTCCGTGCGCCCGACGCCGCCGCGGCGCATGACCGCGCCGTCCGGGAAGGCGTTGAGCACGCCGTCGAAATCGAGGAACACCAGCGGTCCGTCCATCGCCGCGCCTCCTTCCGACTGCCGAGCGCCCTGCGGCCATGATGCCACGGCCGCGCGGCCGGCGCGCCGGCGACGCGATGCGGGGCGGGGCGGCCACCACGGCACGGTCACCGCAGCGGGCCGCCGCGGCGCGACTACCGCGGCGCGACTACCTCGGCACGGCCTTGTACCCCAGCCCGTGGATGGTCACGATGTCGAAGTACGGGCAGTCGCCCAGCTTCTTGCGCAGATTGGCGATGTGCACGTCGACCGCGCGCGGGCTGGTCTCGCCGTAGTCGTCCCAGAACTCCTCCATGAGCTGGGCGCGCGTGAACGCCTGCTTCGGGTAGCTGAGCAGGTGGTACAGAATCTTGAACTCGCGGGCGGTCAGCGGAATCTCCCTGCCGTCGAGCGTGACGGAGACCTGGTCGGCGTCCATCGTGAAGCCGCCGACGGTCAGCCGGCCGTCCTCCATGATGTGCGAGCGGCGCAGCAGCGCCTCGATGCGCAGCACCAGCTCGTCGTAGTCGATCGGCTTGACCATGTAGTCGTCCACGCCGCTGCGGAAGCCGTGGCGCTTGGCGGCGATGTCGTCGCGCGCGGTGACGAAGATGATCGGCAGGTTCGGGTCGATGCGGCGCAGCTGCTCGGCGAACCGGAAGCCGTCGACGCCGGGCATCATGATGTCGGAGATCACCACGTCGAACAAGCGGCCGCGCATCGCCTCGGACGCCTCGCGCACGCCGGTCACGCCGGTCACGTCGTACCCGCTGTCGCGCAGGTACATGCAGGTGATGTCGTTGAGCTGCCTGTCGTCCTCGACGACCAGTACGGCGACCATATCGTTCTCCTTCCTTCCGTTCCCCGGACGGCCCGGCTACTCCCGGGGACCGGACAGCTCCTCGGCGAGGCGCAGGATCTCCGGCGCGGCCTTCGCCCGGTCGCGGGCGGTCAGCCACCGGTACACCGGGTACGCCGCCGCCATCATCATGATGCCGACCGCGCCGACGACGATGCCCGGGACGAACCACGGACCGCCGTACGCCAGCGTGCAGGACATGCCCACCCCCAGCAGCAGGCAGCCCACAGCGCCCAGGGCGATGGCCACGGCGGTGCCGCGCTTCGCGGTGCCCCGGTCCAGCCGCCGCAGCCGTTCCATCGCGTCCTCGTCCTCGGGCAGGTACTTCCTGCGGATCGCGTCGATCTCATCCTGCCGCGTGGCCGAATACGTGTAGTTGAATGTCGTGTCGTCGCTCATGCCTCCACCTTTCGTCATGCCCGCATGCCCCGCGCCGGGCGCGCCCGGTCGGCGCGGGCGCCGATGCCGGCGTCCGCCCGCACCGTACCTCGGCGATGTTGTGCAATTGTTAGGATGCGCGCCCCGACACGCCGTCCGGCCTCCGACCGGTTGCCGCGGCGCCTGCGGCGGGCAGCCGGCGCAGCCGCCGCGTCGCGCGCACGATCATGTACACGCCCAGGACGGTGACGGTCAGGCAGATCGCCGCGCCCGACAGCGCGATCATCAGCGGCCGGAAGTACGGGTCGTCGCGCTCCGATCCGAACTGGCCGAGCATCGCGATCTCCAGCGACAGCATCGAGACCAGCGCGGAGACCAGGTTCACATGGCCCGCCGCCGCGATGGCCGGGCTGTCGAGCCGCCGGTAGCGCACCACGTTCACGACGGCCGCGATCGTGCTGTAGAACGTGTACAGGGCCATGACGTAGATCAGCGTCCCCGCGTACTCGAACCCCTCGTTCTTGCTCAGCACCAGCACCACCAGGCCGATCAGGACCATGTTCATCGCCAGCAGCACGATGCCGCACAACCGGTAGCGGCGCAGCTCGGCGCCCAGGTTCCGGCCGAAGCCGTGCAGCCGCGCGTACCGCACCAGCGAGAACCGCGTCACCGACAGCAGGATGTAGTAGGCCGCCAGCGTGCCGAACCACACCGAATGGTAGTAGAACCCGGACAGCGCGTTCGTGGCCGAGTACAGCAGGTTGATGGCCAGCGAGCCGAGCAGCGACAGCCGCAGCTTGAACGGCAGGTCGTCCTGGAAGCGCCGCACGTAGGCGTTGCGGCGCAGCCGGTCGTTGCCGCGCCGCACCAGCGGCACGATGCCGGCGCACACCACGACCAGCGCGTACGCGGAGACGAGGTACGCCACGATCGACAGCGGATGCCCGTCGCCGAACACCGTGAACGCCAGGACCAGCAGCGCCACGCCGGCCACGACGCTGACGGCGGTCACGGCGGGGCCGGGCCTCAGGATCCGCAGCGCGATCCGCCGGGCCGCCGCGAGCCTGCGGTTCCGCGGGGTCGACGGGTTCGGCCGGTCCGGCGCATCGGGCGACGCCGTCCGTCCGGCCACGGCGCCTTGCGGGCGATCGACGCGCCCGCGATCGTCGCGGACCATCATGCCTCCCGTCGCAGCGACACCGTGAACGTACTGCCCACGCCCACCTCACTGGTCACCGTGATGTCGCCGCCGACGATGTCGATGACGCGCTTGACCAGCGCGAGGCCGAGCCCGTTGCCCTGCGTGGCGTGCGAGGTGTCGCCCTGATAGAACTTCTCGAAGATGTGCCGCCCGGTCTCCGGGTCGATGCCGCAGCCGGTGTCCGCCACGCGCACGACGGCGCGGTCGCCGTCGGCGTGCATGCTCAGCGTGACGCGGCCGCGCGGCTCGGTGAACTTGATGGCGTTGGACAGCAGGTTGTTCCATACCAGCGTGAGCAGTTCGGCGTCGGCGTTGACGCGCACGCCGTCCTCCACGTCCACGTCGATGTCCAGCGCCTTGTCCTCCCACGCCCGCTCGAAGCTGAGCAGGCATTCGCGCAGCTGCTCGCCGAGGTCGTACGGCTTCGCCGCCGGGTAGATCTGCTGGTTCTCCAGCTTGTTGAGCCGCAGGATGTTCGTGATGAGCGCGGCGAGCCCGCCGGAGGCCTCGGTGATGGCCCGGGCGCACTCGGTCCGCCGCTCCTCGCTCAGCCCCGGCCGCTGCAGCAGCCTGCCGTAGCTCTGGATGACCGACAGCGGGGTCTTGAGCTCGTGGGACACGCTGGCGATGAAGTCGGTGCGCAGCGTCTCCATGCCGGCCAGCTCCTCGGCCATGCCGTTGATGCGCTCCCCGATGACGTTGAAGCCGTCCATGCCCCACGGGTCGGAGCGGACCGGCACCCGCGCGGAGAAGTCGCCCCGCGCGATGCGGTCGGCCGCCTGGGTGATGCGCCGGATCGGCCGGTCGACCAGCAGGCGGCGCCGGACCTCGTCGGCGACCGCCCCGACGGCGCTGAGCGCCACCACGTTGGCGAAGGTGAGCTTCGCCGCCGCCTCCAGCTGGTCGCGGTCCCACGTCACGCCCGTCGTGCCGGCCAGCGTGTCGAGGAACAGCAGCATGCAGCAGGTCAGGATGAACGCGATCAACGCGAACAGCAGAACGAAGCGCCTCAGGACCAGCAGCCACCTGCGGCCGCGGCCGGCGTGCGCCGATGCACCGGCGTCCATGTCGTCTCCCCCGTTCTCTCGATGGTCCGGGGCCTCCGGCCCGGCCGGCGGCCCTGGAACCAGCCTACCCGCCGCGCACGCGAACAGGCCCGGAGCCCCTGGCCCCGGACCTGGAACGCTCGGCGGCGGGCGGTCAGCATCCGCACGGCCGCCCGGCCGCCGTCAGCGCAGCCCCTTGCACAGCGGGATCAGGCACAGCAGCAGCACGATGCCGAGCAGGCCGACCACGATGCCCGGAACCATCAGCACGGCGCCCCAGACCATCGTCATGCACATGCCGATGCCCAGCGTCAGCGTGCCGACGACGGCCAGCGCCGCGGTGCCGATCGTCTTGGCGCTCAGGCGGACGACCAGCGACTTGCCCTCCATCTTGCGGCGGACCATCGGCAGCGCCACCAGCGCCACCAGGCCGACGACCGCGACCACGACGCCCTGGTCGAACGCGCCCCACTCCGCGACCAGGCACATGCACATGCCCAGCGCGAACAGGATGCCGCCGATCACGCCCATGATCATCGACACGAAATTCTTCTTCTCCATCGCCGATACACCTCCACGGCTCCATACGTTGTTTTCCTGGCGGTATCCCGCCTGACAACGCCTACGGTACGGCGGCGGTGTTGGCGAGCCGTCGGCGAATTGTTGGCGAAACGTTAAGCCGTCGGCCCGTCCGCGGCCGGATTCGCCCCGGCCGCGGCCCCTTCGGCGCCGGAGCGCTTCAGCTCGTCGCGAATCTCGCGCAGCACCTCGAGCGTCTGCTCCTGCGCGCTCGGGCCGGCCGCGGCCTCCTCGTCGGCCTGCTCCTTGGCGAGCGCCGCGGCCGACAGGTCGCGCACCTTGTTGATCGGCAGGATGATGCAGAAGTACACGGCCACGCCGACGAGCAGGAAGTTGATCACGGCGTTGAGGATCGCGCCGAACGAGACGGTGGCGCCGTTGAACGTGAACGCCAGCACGCCCGAGAGGTCGGGCACGCCGCCGATCATGCCGATCAGCGGGCTGATCAGGTTGTCGACGACCGAGTTGACGACGGTGGTGACCGCGGAGCCCATCACCACGCCGACGGCCATGTCGATCATCGAGCCGCGCGAGATGAACTTCTTGAATCCGGCCAGCGGGCCCTTGTCGGTCAGGGCGGCGACGTTGCGCGCGGCCGTGCCGGTGGCCTTCAGCGCGCTCTGGGCGGTGGCGTTGACGTTGTTGACGATGTTGGCGACCATGGGTTCCTCCTTGCTGCCTGGTCTGCGGCAGCTTCCACGCTACCAGCCCGGCCGCCGGCCCGGGGCGCCAGCCCACCCCATGGAGGGCCGCCGCTCACCGCCCCAGCGTAAAGCTCAGCATGTCGATGGCGCCGCTGCCGCGGTAGGTCAGGTACAGCGGGCGCACGCCCCTGGGCCGTTCGCCGGCGCCGCAGGCCATCGCGCGGTGCCGCTGGCCGACGGACACGGGGATCCGCATGATCGGGTCGCCGCCCTCCGGGTCCGTGCCGACGGTGATCGTGCCGCGGGCGTCGCCGCGCACGCCGTCGCCGCGGTGCGCGCGTACGAGCACGGCGACGCTCAGGCGGCCGGACCGCCCAGCCGCGTCGCCGCCGTCACCGTCGCCACCGAAATCGAAGTACTTGTATCCGGCGGTCGCGCCGTCGCCCATGTTCGCCACGTACTGCCGCGCGGACGGCGAACCGTCCGGCTCGTCCTGCGTGAAGTAGGGGTGCATGCGCAGCGTGCGCTTCGGATGCGCGCCGTCGTACCGCCCGGTGCCCCGATCGCTCCACAGGTCGCAGGCGATGCGCGCCTCGTAGGTGCCTTCGGCGGCCAGCGGCCCGCCGTTCAGGCCGCAGCTGGTCATCTCGGCCTGCGCGAACCAGATCGCGCCGCCGCCGCGGTGCCAGTCGAGCCGTTCGGCGCAGGCCTGCCGCGCATACGAGCTGCGGTTGGTCTGCCGGTGGTAGAAGACGTAGAAGTCGTCGCCCAGACGCAGCAGGCCGCCGTGGTTGTTGCCGGTGTAGTTGCGCGCGTGGCGCTCGTCGGGCACGCCCGGCAGGCCGATGTCGCCGTTGCTGACCAGCGTGCCGCCGTAGCGGAAGCCGCCGTCCGGCCGGTCGGAGACCGCGTAGCACAGCTCGTGGTTCAGCCGCGAGGAGTACACGAAGTAGTACATGCCGTCGTACTTGCGAATCGAGCTGGCCTCGAAGAACTCATGGCCCGGGAAGGAGCCCTCGCCGCGGTTGGGGAACACCAGCCGCTCCGGCGCGGCGATGGTGAGCATGTCGGGCTCGAGCTCGACCATGACGCCGCCGTCATGCCCGAGCCGCACGCCGCCGGTCACGGCCGGGGGCACCAGGACGGAGAAACCGGAGTACAGGTAGACGCGGCCGTCGTCGTCCACCAGCACGCCCGGGTCGAACGGGAACGAGTCACCCTCGCGGCGTCCCCACAACGTGCCGTCGGCGTAATGCACGTGGCCGTGGAACTCGAACGGGCCGGCCGGATCGTCCGCCACCGCGACGCCCATCACGCCCATGAAGTCGAATGCGTAGTACAGGTAGTAGCGGCCGTCCGGGCCGAGCGCGACGTCCGGGGCGAACAGCAGGCGCAGGCCGAGCCTGTTCCGCGGGTCCTGGTTTTTCCGGTAGATCACGCCCTCGTACCGCCACTCCCCCAGCCGCCGGCGGTTCCGGCGGGGCCGCGCGGGTTGTGCGGGCCACGGCCCGTAGACCGGCCCGCCCGCGGCATCGGACGCGGCCGGGTCGTCGTCCGGCAGGATCGGCGCCGACCAGCACACGTAGTCGTTCATGCAGAACATCGGCGCGCCGAACCGGTCGTGCGAGCCGTACACGTACACGCGGTCGCCGAACACGTGGGGCTCGCCGTCCGGAACGTACTCCCCTCCCGGAAGATATGGATTGAACATCTGCGCCATCGCATCCCTCCTTGCCTTACCTTCAGTATTAGCGCCCGCCGCCGCGAAACGGCGCGGGGCGCGCACCGATTGCCCCGATATCCGCACGACACGCCGCCGGCGCGCCCGTCGGGCGATGGCGAGCGCGGCACCCGTCAGGCAAAGGCCGGACGATGGCGAGCGCGGCGCCCCGAGGGCGTTGACGCTCCCCCATGCCACACTGGCATCATCCGATTCCTCCATCGCCGTGTCGGGCCGCACGAACCGACCGAACCCGCCGACGGCCCGCACGAGTCGGCCGCACCCGGCCGCCCACCGCTGCCCCCCGACCGCGCCGCACCGACACCACCACAAGCGACACCACCATGAGCACACCGAACTACGACCGCACCGTCGTCGCCTGCTTCAACGGCTACGTCACGCAGGCCATCGTCAACAACTTCATGCCGCTGCTGTTCGTCACGTTCTCCGCGGCGCTCGGCCTCGGCATGGCGCAGCTGTCGGCGCTGATCGGCGTCAACTTCGTCACGCAGCTCGTCGTCGACGTGCTCGCCGGCAAGTACGTGGACCGCATCGGCTACCGGCCCTGCATCATCGCCGCGCACGTCGCCTCGGCCGCGGGGCTGCTGACGCTCGGCCTGCTGCCGCCGCGCCTCGCCGATCCGTACCCGGCGCTGGTCGTCTCGGTGATGCTCTACGCCGTCGGCGGCGGGCTGATCGAGGTGATGGTCTCGCCGATCGTCAACACCTGCCCGTCCCGGCACAAGGCCAAGGCGATGAGCTTGCTGCACTCGTTCTACTGCTGGGGCCAGCTGGCCACGGTGGCGCTGTCCACGCTGTTCTTCGCCGTCGCCGGCCGCGACGCCTGGCCGGTGATGGCCTGCCTGTGGGCGCTGGTGCCCATCGCCGGCGTCGTGCTGTTCGCGGGCGCGCCGATGCCGCGCATCGTGCCGGAAGGCACCGCCGCGATGCGGTTCGGCGAGCTGGCGCGCAGCCCGCTGTTCGCGGTGTTCCTCGTCATGATGCTGTGCGCGGGCGCCTGCGAGCTGGGCATGAGCCAGTGGGCCAGCACGTTCGCCGAGACCGGCCTGGGCGTGGCGAAGACCGTGGGCGACCTGGCCGGTCCAGCCGCCTTCGCGCTGTTCATGGGGCTGAGCCGCACCATCTACGGCGTGGTCGGAGACCGGATCGACCTCGTCGCGTTCATCGGCTGCAGCGCGACGCTGTGCGTGGCGACCTACCTGCTGGCGGCGCTCTGCCCGATCCCGGCGGTCGGGCTGGTCGGGTGCGCGCTGACCGGGTTCGCCGTCGGCATCATGTGGCCGGGCACGTTCGCGCTGGCCGCGGAGGCGATGCCCGGAGGCGGCACGCTGATGTTCGCGCTGTTCGCGGTCGCCGGCGACCTCGGCTGCGCGGCCGGCCCGGCACTGGTCGGCATGGTCGCGGCCGGGCACGGCGACGACCTGCACGCCGGGCTGCTGGCCGGGGCGGTCTTCCCGGTCATACTGCTGGCCGGCATGCTCGCGATGCGGCGGCTGCGGCGGCGCGGCGCCTCCGACGCCTCCGACGCCCCGAGCCGGACCGTCTAGTCGGCGTCGTCCTCCGCGCCGGCCGCGAGAACCGGCTCGTCCAGGAAGTCGAGCACGCAGTCGAGGTACCGCCCCAGCGTGTCGTTCGGCATCGAGAAGATCTCGTGCAGCGACTCCGGGAAGCGGCGCAGGCGCACGTCGCCGCCGCCCTCGCGCACCCGCGCCGCGAAGGTCTCCTGCGGCCTGTTGCGCACCCAGATGTCGTGGCCGGCCTGGCAGATCAGCATCGGGGTCTCCACGTTCGCGCACGACTCGGGGCGCAGCACCGCGCGCGACAGCCGCAGCGCCTCGCGCACCCAGTTGTAGCTGGGCATGTTCGTCCGGCAGGCCGGGTCGGCGCAGCGCTGGCGATGGTACCAGCGCACGCGCGGCTCGCTCGCCTCGCGATAGTCGGTCAGGTCCAGATCCTCGCAGAACGCGGTCTGCCCGGCCACCGGCAGCTTGCCGAGTCCCAGGCCGCACGCCAGCTCGGCGAGCGCGGCGGCGACGCCGTTGGGAATGAACGCCGTGATCGGGGCGATCATCGGGCTGGAGAGCACGGCCTTGTCGAACAGCGAGGGGTACTGCTCCAGCACGGCGGCGCCGACGCCGCCGCCCATCGAATGGCCGTAGAGGTACAGCGGCGAGCCGTCGGCATGCTCGCGGGCCACGGTGTCCGCGAACTTCGCCAGATCGACCGCGTAACGCCGCCAGTCGTCGATCCACACGACGCCCGGATCGTCCACGTCTCGCGCGGAGTGGCCGTGGCCGCGGTGCTCCAGCACGCACACCGAATAGCCGGACAGCAGGAAGTACCAGATCATCTCCGAGTACTTCTGCGCGAATTCGGTGAATCCGTAGGACAGCACGATCGTGCCGCGGAACGTCGCGGTGGCGCCGTCCTCGCGCAGGGCGTCGAAGCGCCCGGCGTCATAGCACAGGTAGTGCAGTCGCCCGGGATCGTCGAGTTCGGGCAGACCGGGCCGTTGCGCCGGCTCCATCCACCCCTCATCGCAGCATGCGGCGAGCGCGGGCACCACGACGTCGTCCATCTCCTCGGCGTATCGGGTTTCATCGATGAGTGTCAACCGCATGGTTGTTACTGTAATCGATGCCGGGCCACGGCCGGGCGCGGACGCTTCGGGACTGGACGCACAGGCGTCTTGGCCGGATTTCGACCACGAGATAACCCGCTCAGCTGGGCTTGTTGCCTTAGCTGTAGCGGATTTGGGCCACTGCAGACACCCATCTCGATTACGTGAGGTGCCCGGACGGGGAGAGGCCGGGTATCGATGGCGGTATTCCGCCACTGATACCCGGCCTCTCCCGGTTTTGATGCCTCACGTAGTGGACTTCGATGTCGGCAGACCCCGAAATCCGCTACACCTAGGCCATATATGCGCCATCCGCCCCCGCATCGTCGGGCGATGCCACGCGAGCAAACCGGTTCACGGCCTCCGAGACGCCCGACGCATGCGCGCCCGGGCCGCCGCCCGGCCACCGGCAAGGCGTCCGAGCCGCGAACCGCCCCGAACGACTCTTCCGGACGGCGGCCGGCGAACCCGACCCGCTCAGCGCAGTCCCAGCGCGTCATAGAGGAAGTCGCGCTGCAGGATGAGCAGGTTCTCCGCCACCGTCTCGTCGTTGGTCATATGCGTGATCCCGGTGAGCGGCAGGAAGGTGTGCGGCCGGCCCGCGGCCATCAACGCCTGACTGAGCCGCAGCGAATGCGCGATGGTCACGTTGTCGTCGGCGAACCCGTGGATGAGCATCAGCGGGCGGCGCAGCTTCGGCGCGTCCTCGACGATGCCGTTACGGCGGTACGTCTCGGGGTCGAGGCCCAGGTAGCGCTCGGTGTAATGCGTGTCGTACAGCGTCCAGTCGGTGGGCGGGGCGCCGGCGCAGGCGGCGTGCACCACATCGGGCGCGTCCAGCACGGCGAGCGCGGAGAGGAACCCGCCGTACGACCAGCCGATCATCGCGACCTTCTCCAGGTCGGGCCGGGGCAGCGACACCTCGGCCACCCCGGCGCCGTCCGCGGCGGGCGTGAACCCGGCGAGCGAGCCGCGCGCCTGCGCGGCCGACAGCCTGGCCGGATCGGCGCCCGGCACCCACGCGGCGATCGCGGCGTCGGCGTCGGGCTCCCACAGCGCCGCGAGCGAATGCACGGCCTCGACCTGGTCGGCGAGCGTCACGTCCTTCATGGCCAGGTGGATCTCGCGATCCCACCTGGGGCCGCGCCCGGGGGTGCCACGGCCGTCGGCGGTCACGACCAGGAAGCCCTGGTCGGCCCACCACTGCGAATCCCAGTAGTACGCCTGGCTGAACAGCACCTGCTGCGCGCCCGGGCCGCCGTACGGCTTGAGCAGCACCGGCAGCTTCTCGGCGTGCGCGTAGGGGCTGGACGCGCTCGGCGCGGTGATGGCGGCGAGCAGCCGGTGCTCGCCGGGCAGCGTGACGAACACGGTGTTCGGGGTGAAGCCGGGCTCGCTGGCGTGCGATTCGATGACGGCGACGGCGGTCGAGGTGTACGGCACGCCCTCGTCGGTGGTCCCGCGGTCCTCCATGCGCCAGCTGTGGCTCATCAGCGCATAGGCGCCGCTCATGTCGCGTCCGGAGACGACCATGCCGGAGCCCGCGCGAGAGGCGGTCCACACGCCGGGCCGGCTGGTGAGCGGGGTGATGCCGCCGTTGAAGTCGAAGCTGACGATGTCCATGCTGCGCGCGTCGTGCAGCGGCGCGTCATCGCCCCAGGAGCCGAGCCCGTGCGTCTCGTCGGTCTCGGGCGTGCGCGAGACGACGCACAGCACGTCGTCGTCGGTCACGTCGAGCACCTGGCGCACCTGCCAGCTGGCCGGGGTGAACGCCCGTCCGTCGACGGTCAGCCGGTTCGTGTCGGCCTCCATGTCGTTGCTCGCGCACACCAGGCGGCCGTCCGGCGTGAACGCGGGCGTGCCGTGGATCAGGTCGAGCCACTGCGGGTTGGCGTGCTCCTCGAGCACGCGCGTGGCGATCGGCTCGCCGATGGCGGCCTCGGCGTCGACGCCGGCGCGGAACCCGGCGGCGGCGAGCTGCACCTCAAGCACCTGGTCGCGGTCCTGCAGGCGGTCCTGCACCAGCAGCAGCGGCTCGCGCCCCTTGCTCCAGCTCACGGCGGCCAGGTATTCGTAGGCCTCGTGGTCCCAGTCGACGTCGGCGACGTTGCACACCTGCACGCGCGGCTCGACGTAGTCGCCGTACTCGTCCGAGTCGGCGGGCGCGGCGGCCGGCTCGCCGGCCGGGCGCACGGTGAAGTCGACGTAGGCCAGCGACACGATGGCGTTCCTCGTCAGCGCGCGGGCGTAGCGGCGCGCCGCGGCCGGCTTCTCCGGGTCGGCCGGGTCGCAGATGTGCCACACGGGCTCCGGCTCCTCGTCGGTGGACTGCACGAGCAGCGCGCGCGAGTCGGGCGACCACCAGAAGCCCTCGTACCGGTCCATCTCCTCGCCGGCGACGAACTCGGCCAGGCCGACCGACTGGTCGGGGTAGGTGCACTCGTCCTCGTCGATGCCGATCACCAGCCAGTCCTCGTCCTCCTCGGCGGACGCGCCGAGCGCGACGACGTGGACCTCGCTGCCGGTGGTGTAGGCGATGAGCTCGCCGTCGGGGGAGATGCGCGGCATGATGACGGAGGCCGTCGGGTCGGCCAGCCCGACCTCGCGGGTCCGCGCGGTCACGTCGAGGCCCTCGCCGGCGATCTCGGTGAGGAACAGCTGGCCGTTGATGACGAACACGACGCGGCGGCCGGCGGCGTCCGTCGAGTACGAGACGATGCCCTGGCCGCCTTCGCGGGCGCGCTCGCGGCGGGCCTTCTCCTCCTCGGAGACGTCCTCGTTGTCGGCGTCGGCGAGCAGCTCGCGCGGGTCGGCGAGCGGCACCTCGCGGTGGTCGGAGCCGTCGGCGGCCCACACGCTCATCCACAGCGCGGTGACCAGGTCGTCGGGGCCGTCGGAGCGCAGGAACAGCGCCCGCGAGCCGTCGCCGACGACCTGCGCGGAACGCGGGGCGCCGGAGGTGAAACGCAGCGTGCGCGCCTTGCGGCGCGGGAACTCGGCAATCGCCTGTGATGCAGTCATATCGTTCATGCGTCCCACGCTACCCACCCATCAGGAAAACACGGGGGAGAGGCCGCCCCGCGCCGCCGCCGGCATCGGAACCGGACGTCCGGGAAAGGGGGGCACGAGCATCCGCCGCCGATGGCGGGGGAGGGGCGCGAACGGGGCGTCCGCGGGAGGGCACGACGCGGCCGCAGGGAGAGCACATGGGGCGCGCCGCGCAAGTACAACGTTTTACTCTGCACCGCTTCCCCACAGCGGCCGATTTTCGTGAGCATGTTTTGCAAGTATTGCCGCCGTGTTTGGGCACAGTTCGCCACCTTGCGTAGGATAGGGGAAGAATAGAAAGGGATCACCATGAGCGTTCTCGACCGTTCCGGGAAGGACGAAGAGAGGAATGGCAGCTTTCTCGACCGCTTCGAAAAGGGTCTGGAGAGCAAGGTCAACGGCCTCTTCGCCAAAATCGGGTCCAAGGACCTGCAGCCCGTCGACCTCTCCAGCGCGCTTGAGCGCGAGATCGACGCCGAAGCCATGCCCGTGGGGCGCGACCGTACCGTGGCGCCGAACGAATACCGCTTCAAGCTGAGCACCCCTGACTTTGATCGCATCGAACAGTGGGGCTCCGAGGCCCTGGCCAACGAGCTCGCCGACAACCTGACGCAGTACGCCAAGAGCCAGCACTACGCGTTCGTCGGCCCCGTGGTGGTCATCTTCGAGGAGGACCTCGACCTGAACAAGGGCAGCTTCAACCTCTCGTCCGAGTCGGTCCAGGGCAACGCCGTGCCCGTCACCACCGACGACCAGACCGAGGACAGCCCGATGCTGGAGATCAACAACAGCCAGTACCTGCTGACCAAGGACAAGACGGTCATCGGGCGCGGATCCGGCTGCGACATCGTCATCGACGACCCGGGCATCTCCCGCAAGCACCTGGAAATCGACATCACCGACAACGGCGTGATCGCGCGCGACCTCGGCTCCACGAACGGCACGTACGTGGAGGGCCACCAGGTGCCCGCCGCCACGCTGCTCGACGGCAACACGATCACGATCGGCCGCACCCGCATCCTGTACTGGGCTTCCTCGCAGGATCAGGAGTAGCCCCAGCACGGAAACCGAAGTTCCGACATGACGCTCACCGAACTTACCTTCGCGATACTCAAGTACGGGTTCCTGATCCTGCTGTGGGTATTCGTCTTCCTGACGGTGCGCTCGCTGCGCAAGGACATCGAGACCTTCAGCCCGCGCAAGTCGCGGGCCCACCGTCGCAAGGAACGTCTGGCGCGCAAGGCCGTGGAGTCGCCGACTCCGGCCGCGAGCCCAAGCACACCCGCCACGCCGCCGCCGACGCACGAGATGCCGAGCACGCCGAAGGCCGGCCCCTCGCTGCTCGTCATCATCGACGGCCCCCTGGCGGGCACATCCATTCCACTTGGCAACGATTCGATCACCCTGGGGCGCGCCGCGTCGAACTCGGTGGTGCTCGACGACGAGTTCGTCTCCTCGCACCATGCCCGCGTCTACCCCGACCCCGCGTCCCGCCAGTGGGCCATCGAGGATCTGGGCAGCACGAACGGCACCGTGGTCAACCAGCAGCGCATCGGCACGCCGACGATCCTGGCGCCCAGGGTCCCGGTCCGCATCGGAGCCACCACGTTCGAGTTGAGGTGACGCCATGTCCGGCTCCGAATCCTCACAACCCCTGTTCATGTACTCCACGACGGTCTCCGACGTGGGCACCGTGCGCAGCAACAACCAGGACTCGTCCTTCGCGGGCGAGCGCCTGGTCGCCATCTGCGACGGCATGGGCGGCCACGCCGGCGGCGACACCGCCTCGACGATCGCGATCCGCTCGCTGGCCCACATCGAGCGAGACGACGCGGATGCGGACGTCCGCACCGTCTCGACCATGCTGGAGACCTCGGTCATGGCCGCGCACGACGCGATCGTCGGCAAGGCCAAGCGCGAGCGCAAGCTCGCCGGCATGGGCACGACGGTGACGGCCGTCGCGCTGGTCGGCAGCTGGTGGGTGCTGGCCCACATCGGCGACTCGCGCGCGTACCTGCTGCGCGACGGCAAGCTCACGCGCATGACGCAGGACCATAGCTACGTGCAGCACCTCATCGACACGGGCCGCATCAGCGAGGCCGAGGCGCGCAACCACCCGCAGCGCAACGTCGTGATGCGCGTGCTGGGCGACTTCGACATCGACCCGCGCCCGGACATCGCCATCTGCGCCGCGCACCCGACGGACCGCTGGCTGCTGTGCTCGGACGGCCTGAGCGGCGTGCTGGAGGACTCCACGCTGGAGGAGACGCTGTCGGGCGTCACCGACCAGGGGGAGTGCGCCCAGCGGCTGGTGGCGATGGCGCTGAACGCCGGCAGCACCGACAACGTCACCGTGGTCGTCGCCGACGCCACGCTCGCGCTGGACGCGAACGCGTTCGACCTGCCGCACCAGACCCCGCTGGTCGGCGGCGCGGCGAGCGCCAGCCTGGAGCCGATCGCCGACATCGTCCACGAGCCGGTCTCGTCGGCGCCCGCCCTGCGCGACGGCAAGGACTCGCCGGCGCAGCGCGCGGCGGCGCTGACGCAGGAGACCCGCCCCCAGGAGGCGCCGCGCGTCGCGCAGCCCTCGGCGGTCCGCGAGGAGAACGGCGACCTGAAGGAGCCGGACACCGGCGAGATCCCGATCGTGCAGAAGCAGGACGGCCGGCTTTCGGCCGATCCGAACGACCCCGAGGTCGCCAGGGCCATCCGCGACGAGCAGGCCGAGCAGCAGCAGGCGTCGCGCAAGAAGAGCCGCCGAGCGTTCATCGCCATCGTGTGCGGGGTCGTCGCCCTGCTGGTCGCGCTGGCCTGCGGCACGTTCCTCGCGTACGCCTGGAGCCAAAGCAAGTACTATCTGGGCGAAAGCGGCGACGTGGTCGCCATCTACCAGGGCGTGCCCACGAACCTGTTCGGCTTCGAGCTCTCGCACGAGGTCGAGCAGACCGACATCCGCCTCGACGATCTGCCGGAATCCTGGCGGACGCAGGTGGAGCAGGGCATCCTGGTGGACAGCCTGGACCAGGCCCGCGAGCACGCCACGCTGATCGAGGAGCAGATGCTCGAGCTGGAGGGCGGCGCGCACGGATCCTCCGGCTCGTCGTCCGGCTCGGGTTCCGGCGCGGACTCCGGCTCCGACCGGTCGACGGGCTCCGACGGGGCCGACGACGGCGACGCGTCCGACGCGCGGCAGTCCGACGCGGACGCCCAGCAGTCGGACGCCCGGCAGTCGGACGCGGAGGGCGGTGACGCGCGATGATGCGGACACGCCTGCGCCAGATCGGCCTGCTGCTGCTCGCGATGGCGATCAGCTTCCTCGCGTTCTTCCAGATGTTCGAGCGCACCACCGGCGGATTCCCGATGCAGTACGCGGGCATGCTCGCGCTGACGGGCGTGCTCTACCTGGCGCTGTGGGGCCTGATCGTCAGGTTCCAGCCCTACGCCGGCCAGTCGATCCTGCCGTGCGTGCTCATGCTCACCTCCATCGGCACCGTGATGATCTCACGCATCGACCAGTCGATGGACACCTCGGTCGGGTTCCGCCAGCTGGTCTGGCTGTGCCTGGCGCTGGTGGCGTGCGGGCTGATCGTCGTGTTCCTGCAGGACTACCGCATTCTGCGCCGCTTCTCGTACGTGAGCATGGTGATCGGCCTGGCGCTGCTGCTGTCGCCGATGATCCCGGGCCTCGGCGTGGAGCAGTACGGCGCGCGCATCTGGCTCAACGTCTTCGGCCTGGGCACGATCCAGCCCAGCGAGTTCGCCAAGCTGTTCCTCGCGTTCTTCTTCGCCGCGTACCTGTTCGACCACCGCGACCAGCTCGCGGTCGGCGGCAGGAAGGTGCTCGGCCTGCAGCTGCCGCGCATCCGCGACCTCGGGCCGATCGCGGTGATCTGGGCCGTGTCGATGCTCGTGCTCATCGTGCAGCGCGACCTGGGCACCGGCCTGATGTTCTTCGCGATGTTCGTCTCGATGCTGTACGTGGCCACCGGCCGCACCAGCTGGCTGGTGATCGGCGGCATCGCCGGCGCCGTCGGCGCGGTGGCGCTGTTCGGCATCTTCGGCCACGCCAACGCGCGCCTCGACGCCTGGCTGCACGCCTTCGACGACGACGTGTACTACGCCGACTACGGCGGCTCGTACCAGCCGGTGAACGGCGTGTTCGGCATGGCCTCGGGCGGCATGGTCGGCACCGGCCTGGGCCAGGGCCACCCGACCATCACGCCGTTCGCGAACTCCGACTTCATCTTCGACTCGGTCGGCGAGGAGATGGGCCTGGTCGGCGTCCTGGCGGTGCTGATGCTGTACCTGCTGGTCATCGGCTCGGGCCTGCTCACGGCCCTGAAGATCAAGGACGGCTTCGGCAAGCTGCTCGCCTGCGGCCTGGTGTTCACGATGGCCTTCCAGGTGTTCACGGTCGCCGGCGGCAACACGCTGGTCATCCCGCTGACCGGCCTGACGATGCCCTACATGGCGGCCGGCGGCTCCTCGCTGATCGCGAACTACCTGCTCGCGGCGCTGCTCATCGTCATCTCGAACGCGGCGAACAAGCCCGAACCGGAGATCAGCACCGACACCTTCCAGTACGAGGCGCTGGCGGTGCTGCGCGAGCGCGAGCTCAAGGAGCGCGAGGCCAGGACCCAGGCCATCGCCAGGCCCCGTTCGGTGACGGGAGGTGCGGCATGAACAAGTCCCTGCGTCAGGTCTTCACCGCCGTCGTCGTGCTGTTCGTGGTCCTCGCGCTGTCGTCCAGCGCGATCTCGGCGGTGTTCGCCGACCGGCTCAACGCCGACTCGCGCAACTCCCGCGCGCTGTACCAGGCGCTCGGCGCGCCGCGCGGCGCGATCCTGGCCTCGGACGGCACGGTGCTCGCGCAGTCCGACCCGGTCAACGACTCGTTCTCCTACCAGCGCTCCTACAGCAACGGTCCGGTGTACGCGCCGGTGACCGGCTTCTTCTCGATCACGCACACGGCGGACCGCGGCATCGAGGCGTCGCGCAACGAGCAGCTCAACGGCCAGGCCAGCTCGATGATCTGGCAGCAGTTCCGCTCGCTGCTCACCGGCTCGGAGAACCAGGGCGCCTCGATCGAGACCTCGATCGACACCGGGCTGCAGACGCTCGCCTACCAGCTGCTCGACGGCTACGAGGGTTCGGTGGTCGTCAGCGAGCCGTCCACCGGCCGCATCCTGGCGATGGTCAGCACCCCGAGCTACGACCCGAACCAGCTGGCGACGCACGACGGCACGCAGGCCAACGACGCCTACACCCAGCTGGCGACCGACGAGTCGAACCCGATGCTGAACCGCGCGACCTCGCAGCTGTACCCGCCCGGATCGACGTTCAAGGTCATCGTGGCCGCCGCCGCGCTGGAAAGCGGCGACTACGACATCGACACCCAGATCCCCGCCGGCGCCAGCTACACGCTGCCCGGCACCGAGACCGCGCTGACCAACGCCACCTCCGCCGGCGACGGCACCAACGGGACGATGACGCTGAACGACGCGCTCACCTACTCGTCGAACACCGCGTTCGCGCAGCTCGGCGTCGCGCTGGGCGCCGACACGCTGCGCGAGATGGCCGAGAAGTTCGGCTACGGCTCGCCGATCCGCGTCGACGGCACGACGGCGACCGGCACGCCGACCGAGGCGGTGGCCTCGCAGTTCCCCGGGTCGCTCGGCGACGACCGGCTGGCGCTGGCCTCGATCGGCCAGGGCGACGTGCTGTCCACCCCGCTGCAGAACCTGCTGGTCGCGATGGCGGTCGCCAACGACGGCACGATCATGCAGCCGACGCTGGTGGACCGCGTGCGCGCCAGCGACCTGTCGGTGATCGCCGAGACGCGCCCGCAGACGCTGACCCGCGTGTTCGGCGAGGACACGGCCGACAAGCTCACGCAGATGATGGAGTCGGTGGTCACCTACGACGCGCCGAACCTGCAGATCGACGGCGTGTCCGTGGCCGCGAAGACCGGCACCGCGCAGATCGGCGAGAACAACGAGGCCAACGACGCCTGGGTGATCGGGTTCGCCCCGGCCGACGACCCGCAGATCGCCGTCTCCGTCGTGGTCCACAATGTCAACACCTACGGCGCTTCGGCGGCGGGGCCGATCATGAACCAGATCATGAGGGAGGCGTTGCAGCAATGAGACTCATCGCGGGACAGCTCATCCACCGCCGCTACCGCCTCGACAGCAGGCTGGCCCAGGGCGGCATGGGCGAGGTCTGGAAGGGCTACGACATCCAGCTCGGCCGCCCGGTCGCCATCAAGGCGCTGCGCAGCGACGCCGGCGACTCCGAGGCCAAGCTGCGCCGGCTGCGCGCCGAGGCGCACAACTCGGCGAACCTCGCGCACCCGAACATCGCCGCGCTGTTCGAGTACTACGAGCACGACGGCATCGGGTTCCTCATCATGGAGTACGTGCCCAGCAAGTCGCTGGCCGACCGCTACCACGAGAAGGGCGCGATGGACCCGATCGAGCTGCTGCCGATCCTGGCGCAGACGGCCCGCGGGCTGTACGTCGCGCATTCGCACGGGGTCATCCACCGCGACGTGAAGCCGGCCAACATCATGGTGTCCGACACCGGCGAGGTCAAGATCACCGACTTCGGCGTCTCCTACTCGACCAACCAGGAGCAGATCACGCAGGACGGCATGGTCGTCGGCACCGCGCAGTACATCTCGCCCGAGCAGGCGCAGGGCAAGCACGCCACGCCGCAGTCCGACATCTACTCGCTCGGCGTCGTCGCCTACGAGGGCCTGTGCGGCCACCGCCCGTTCACCGGCGCCACGCCGGTCGACATCGCCGCGGCGCACGTGAACAACCCGGTGCCGCCGCTGCCCGACACGGTGGACCTGCAGCTGTCGCAGTTCGTCATGTCGATGCTGCAGAAGGACCCGCTGGACCGCCCGAAGGACGCGCTCGTGGTCGCGCGCACGCTGACCAGGATCGAGCGCCGCCTGCTCGACCAGCAGACGCAGCAGGCCGAGACGATCACGGTCGCGCCGGGGGGCCGCATGCCGCGCAGGGTGATGAGCGCCCCGCACGTCAACGAATCCGTGGTGCGGCTTTCGGCGCTGATGGCGCCGCGCCCGCATGTGACGCACATCAATGGCTCCACCGTCGGCGGCAACGCCACCCCGCCGACCCAGGGAAATGGGAGGGAACAACAATGAGCAGCAGCATGCCCACCTCGCTGGCAGGCGGACGTTACCAGCTGGGCCAGTCCATCGGCCATGGGGGCATGGCCGAGGTCTACGTGGGGCTCGACACGCGCCTTGGCCGCACCGTCGCGATCAAGATCATGCGCGCCGAGCTGTCCAACGACCAGATCTTCCTGTCCCGCTTCCGCCGCGAGGCGCATTCGGTCGCGCAGATGAACAACCCGAACATCGTGAACATCTACGATTCGGGCGAGGAGGCGTTCACCCGCGAGAACGGCGTCACCGAGCACCTGCCGTACCTGGTGATGGAGTACGTCAAGGGCCAGACGCTGCGCGACATCATCAAGGCGAACGGCGCGCTCAGCCAGCGCGACGCCGAGCAGGTGATGCTCGGCGTGCTCAACGCGCTCGAGTACTCGCACCGCATGGGCGTGATCCACCGCGACATCAAGCCCGGCAACATCATGATCTCCGAGCAGGGCGTGGTCAAGGTCATGGACTTCGGCATCGCCCGCGCGCTCGACGACTCCGCCGCGACGATGACCCAGTCGCAGGGCGTGGTCGGCACCGCGCAGTACCTGTCCCCGGAGCAGGCGCGCGGCGAGACCGTCGACATGCGCTCCGACCTGTACTCGGCCGGCTGCGTGCTGTACGAGATGCTCACGGGCCGTCCGCCGTTCACCGGCGACTCCGCCGTGGCGATCGCCTACCAGCACGTCTCCGAGGTGGCCACGCCGCCGAGCGCCGTGGTGCCCGGCCTGCCGAAGATGTGGGACTCGATCTGCGCGAAGGCGATGGCCAAGGACCGCCAGAACCGCTACGCGACGGCCGCGGAGTTCAAGAACGACATCCTGACGTACATGAACGGCGGCGTGCCGGTGGCGGCCGCGTTCAACCCGCTCACCGACCTGACGAACATGAAGGCCCGCAAGCAGGCCGAGCAGGACGCCGCCACCGTGGCGATGAACCCGACGGAGACCGGCGCCACGCAGGCGTTCAACCCGGTGACCGGCCAGTTCGAGCAGATCCCCGCCAACACGCAGGGCGCCGAGCTCAAGTCGCGCGCCGAGCAGCGCGCCGAGGCCGCCAAGGCGCGCCGCAAGCGCAACACCGTCATCGCCTCGGTCGTGACCGTCATCGTGCTGGCCGCGGCCGCGTTCTGCGTGTGGTGGTTCGTGCTGCGCACGCCGGCCGCGCAGACCACCACGGTCCCCGAGCTCAACGCGTCGTGGACGGAGACGCAGATCCGGAAGACCATCGAGGACGCCGGGCTCGTCTTCGAACGCGAGACCGACACCGAGTCGATCGAGCCGGAGGGCACGTTCACGCGCTCCGACCCGGACAGCGGCGAGACCGTCGAGGTCGGCTCGACCGTGACCTGCTACTTCTCCGACGGCCCCGACACGACGACGATCCCCGACGTGTCGAACCGTTCGCAGGACGAGGCGCGGCAGATGCTCGAGGACGCCGGCTTCAAGGTCAACACCTCGGTGACCAGCCAGAACAGCGGCACCGTCGAGCGCGACCAGGTCATCGGCACCAACCCGGCCGCCGGCGAGACCGCCGAGGAGGGCACGCTGGTCACGCTGATCGTGGCCACCGGCATGGTGCAGATCCCGGACGGTCTGGTCGGACAGGCGCAGGACGCCGTCATCAGCACGCTCAACCAGAACAGCCTGCTGACCAACACGCGCACCGAGTCCTCCAGCACCGTGCCCGAGGGGTCGGTCACGCGCATCGAGCCGGGCTCCGGCGAGGTGGTGGCCTGGGGCTCCTCGGTGACCGTGTGGGTGTCCACCGGCCCCGAGCAGGTGACCGTGCCGAGCTTCACGCTCGGTGCGACGACGCTGTCGTACGTGCGCCAGCAGCTGACGGCGCTGGGGCTGAACGTCACGGTCAGCGGCCCGGACGACGACTACGCCACCGTCACCGACGTCTCGTCGATGGGCGAGCAGGTCGACGCCGGCTCGACGATCACCGTCACCACGCAGGCGGCGACGACGCCGGGCTCGGGCGATGACGACGGCGGCACCACCGGCACCGGCAACGGCAACGGGAACGGCAACAAGGCGGACGACTCGCAGTAGCGGGTCCGCGTGGCCGGGATCCGGGCCGGTCCCGGCCACGCGGGCAATGCCCATGCATGACGATGGCGGGCCGCGGAACCATTCCGCGGCCCGCCATCGCGTTCCGGCCGGTCGACCCCGCGCCTGCCGGGCCCCGGGCCCGACGCCCCCGCGTGGGCCGCGAACCGAACGCATGCGCCCGCAAACCGCCGCCGGGCATCGTTCCGGCCGCGCACGACGGCGGTCATGAGAACACCGGCGCCGCTGCCGGCGCCGGCAGCACAGCGCCCAGGACCGGACCTACGCGGCCACCTTGGGCCGCAATCCCAGCGAGCGCTCGACGGCGTTCGTCTGGCCGCACACCGCCAGCCAGTTCGCCAGCAGGCGGTAGCCGCCCTCGGTCATCACCGACTCCGGGTGGAACTGCACCGCATACAGCGGCAGGTCGCGGTGCCGGATGCCCTGCACGATGTGGTCGCCCTGCGTCCAGGCGGTGACCACGATCTCGTCCGGCACGGAGTCCGGATCCACGGCCAGCGAGTGGTAGCGGGTCGCGGTCATCGGGTTGGGCACGCCGGCGAAGATCTCGTCATCGACATGCTCCACCTGGCTGGTCTTGCCGTGCATGATCGTCGGCGCATGGCCGACCGTGCAGCCGTACACCTCCGCCAGCGCCTGCATGCCCAGGCACACGCCGAACATCGGCGTGCGCCCGGCGGCGCAGCGGCGGATCACGTCCTCGCTGGCGCCGGAGTCCGCCGGGGCGCCCGGGCCGGGGGAGACGAGCACGCCGTCGTAGCCGTCCAGCAGCCCCGGCCGGGACGGGTCGATGGCGTCGTTGCGCACCACCTCCACCGTCGCGCCGAGCGTCTGCAGATAGCCGACGATCGTGTAGACGAACGAATCGTAGTTGTCCACCACCAGAATGCGCGCCGAATCGGTCATCACGGTCCTCCTGTCGTATCGTTCCGCGGGCGCGCCGGCTCCGGGCGCCCGCCGCCGCGGTCTGAGCCGCTATACGGTCACGTAATTGGACATGGCCTGCAGGAACGGTATGTTCGCGGCCAGCCACGGATAGCCCCACTGCAGCAGCGCCGCGGCGGCGGCCACCAGCAGCAGCGCCAGCAACAGCACGCGCACCGGCAGCACGCCGGGCTGGTGGCGCAGCAGCCCGCCGTAGATGCTCACGTCGGGCTTCGGGCGGGCACCCTCGCGGATCTCGCGCAGCACCGGCCAGCGCCACACGATCGCGGCCGCGATGAAGATCACCAGGTAGGCGAGCAGCGCGACGACCACCACCGGCTGCAACGACCCCAGCCGCGAGACCACCGAGGGCTGTTCGTTGTTGATGAAGCGCACGGCGCCCGTCTCGTCGACGCTGGTCAGCTCCGCGGGCACGCCGTCGGAGACCCTGGCCCAGTACTCCAGCTCGCCGTAGCTGATCCATCGCTTCGTCGCGGTCGTGTACTTCGGCTCGCAGGTGGTCAGCGTGATCATGCGCTTGGTCGGCGCCGCGCCCGGATTCTCCGGGTTCGCCGCCACGACCTCGACCTGGTCGGGCGTGACGATCGTGAAAGTAGTGTAGCGGTACACGTACCAGTAGTCCTGCGTGCGCACGACGATGGCGTCGCCCTCCTGCAGCAGGTCGACGTCGGCGAGCGGCTGCCCGTAGCCGTTGCGGTGGCCGGCCACCGCGAAGTTGCCGAGCTCGCCGGGCATCTGCGAGGTCTCATAGTGGCCCATGCCGTGGCGGTTGAGCTGCTCCTGGCTCGTGCCCTCCACGATGTTGCGCACCCACTGGTCGCCGAACCGCGGGATGTAGATCTCCGCGACCAGGTCGCCCTCGGCGGCGCCTTCCGGCTGCACCGGCGGATCGCCCTCCTGCGGCTGGGCGATCGCGACCTCGTCGCCGCCGGCCGCCGGATCCACCCAGTCGGCGGACTGGCGGGTCTCGACCTGCGCGTGCTCGGCCTCGACGCCGGTCCACCACATCTGCCACACGATGTACAGCGCGCACACGGCCGCCAGCGTGAACAGCAGCTCGATGACGACGCCGAGCACCGAACGCATGACGCCGCGCTCGGAGGTCGCGAGCGCGCGCCCGGCGGCGCTCCTGGGCCCGGTGCTGGAAGCATGTTTCATTCCTGCGTCCCCTCGTCCTGGCTCTTCGCCGACGCATAGCGCAGCGGCTGGAGCAGCATGGCCGACTCCTCGAAATGCAGGTCGTCGGATGTCTCAACGTCCCAGCCTAGACCGAACGCACTGACATATTCCTTGTAGGTGTTCACGGCCTGGGATTCGTCCAGCGCGTCGAGCAGCCCATCGACCGGGCCGATCGCCGTCACCGTGAACGGCGGCGAGTACTGGCGGCCCTGCAGCATCAGCACGTTGCCGGAGCAGATCACCGCGGAGCTGAACAGCACGCGCTGGTCCTGGATCATCATCGCCTCGGCGCCGCCCGCCCACAGCGCGTTGACCACGGCCTCCACGTCCTGCTGGTGGACCACGTAGTCGTTGATGTTCGCGGTCGAGCCGGAGTCGTCCACCATCGTCTCCCACAGCGGGGAGTCGTCGAGCGTGACGGTGACGCCGGGGCCCCACACCTCCGGCAGCATCGTGCCCGAACCGGCGTCCTCGGAGGCGTTGTCGGTGTCCTTGGTGACGAATTCGTTGAGCGTGTCGATCCGCGAGCTGAGGTCGTTGACCTCGTCCTGCAGCTCGGCGGCGCGGTCCACGCGCTGCTCGATCAGGTCGGCCGTGTCGGAGGAGACCGTCGTGGTGCGGTTCACACGGAAGTTCGTCATCATCAGATAGACGGTCAACGCCACGACGACCACGACCGCGACACTGCCGACCCAGGTGCGACGCACGCCGTGCTTGCCGGTGTGTCTTGCCATATCTCCTCCGGAGCGGGATGTTTTCGACCCTCTGTTAGCTGTCTTCGATTCTAGCCACTATGATGACTTTTAGCCTATTGAATGGAGACTATGCTGATGGCTGACGAAGAGCTGCACGAAACCGACGAAGACCAGAAGGACTGGCAGGCCGCCGTCGACGGCGAAGCCCAGGCCGCCGGCGGCGACGCGGATCCGCAGGCCGAGGACTACGGCGTGCCGATGGACAAGGTCGAGGCCGTACTCAACGCCACCGCCGACAAGACGATGCTGACCCCGCAGATGCAGCGCATGATGCAGCGCCAGGCGGAGAACACCAAGCGCGTGGAGGAGTCCATCAAGGGCACCAAGTCGAACCCGCGCTGGTTCGTGCCGCTGTTCTGCGTCCTGATGATCATCGGCCTGGTCTGGGCGGTGGTGTACTACCTCACCTCCGACTACCCGATCCCGGGCATCGGCGCGTGGAACCTGCTCATCGCATTCGGCATCATCATGGTGGGCTTCATCATGACGATGTGGTGGCGCTGAGCCGGTCTGAACTGCGTCCCGTTTGTTGGACGTTGTTTATTAGGATACAGGGTCTAGGCTGTGAGGGACATGCTCCGGTATTCCTCCGGGGTGTGTCCCTCCAGTCGTATCTGGCGCCGTTTGGTGTTCCAGTG
>NZ_JAHBBD010000054.1 GCF_019331775.1 Bifidobacterium phasiani | reverse complement strand
GCCCGGTTTCTATTTGAAAGTGCAACACCTGCCTAGTGTGGAAGTGTCTGGGTTCCGGAAGGAAGGTGTTGCACCGTGCCACAATCGTATTCCCACCTGTCGGCGTTGGAGCGGGTCGAGATCGAGAAACTGCATTGCGAGCAGGGGCTCGGGGTCAGGAGGACGGCGGAGGCGATCGGCAGGAGTCCGTCGACCGTGAGCAGGGAGCTGAGACGCGGCCTGTGGTTCGCGTCCAACGAGAACGAGTCGTACCGGCCGTACCGGCCGAAACGGCTGAAGAGCGGGGCGTGGACGTCCGGGCCTTTCTACTCGGCGCTGACCGCGCAGCGCAAGGCCGACCGGCGCCGGCGCGCGTCCCGCAAGCGCCGGCGCATGGACTCGGACCGGCTGCGCCCGTGGGTGCTGGACGCGCTGCGCCGCGGCTGGTCGCCCCTGCCGGTCGAGGGCAGGCTGAAGGTCGAGTACCCGGCCGACCCGGAGATGAGGATCAGCCACGAATGCCTGTACCAGTGGATCTACGCCAAACCGCAGAGGGGCATGGACCTGCGCCAGTACCTGCCGCGCGGCCGGCACCGCCGCGCCAGGAGGAAGGGGCGCGGCGTGAGGGGATCGCGCATCCCGATGCGCGTGCCCATCGGGATGCGCCCCAAGGCGGCGGACTCCAGGCGCGAGCCGGGGCACTGGGAGTCCGACACCGTGGTCGGCGCCCGCCCGTCCCGCGCGTGCATCGACACGCAGGTCGAGCGCACCAGCCGCAAGCTGTTCGCCCGCCTCGTCCCCGACAAGAGCGCCTTGGCCACGGCCCGGGCCGAGTACGACATCTACCGGCGGATCCCTCCCGAACTGCGGGTCGACCGCACCTGGGACAACGGGAGCGAGGCGTCCTGCCACCTGCTGGTCGACGAGGCCCTGGGCATGCCCGCCTACTTCGCCGACCCGTATTCCAGCTGGCAGAGGGGCAGCAACGAGAACCGCAACGGGCGGATCCGCCGCTACCTGCCCAAGGGCACCGGCTTCGACGACCTGACCCAGGACGAGCTCG
>NZ_JAHBBD010000053.1 GCF_019331775.1 Bifidobacterium phasiani | reverse complement strand
CGGCCGCCGAACACGGTGTTCGGCACGTCCTTCTCCAGCTCGACGTAGCGCGCGTACAGCTCCTTGTCGGCCTCGGTGTTGATCGGGTAGTACGGCTCGTCGCCGCGCTCGGCGAACCGGCTGTACTCCTCCCACACCACCGTGCGCCCCGGGTTCTGCCGGTCCCGGCGCTCCGGGTTGAAGTTCTTGAACTCGATCGCGCGCGTGTACGGCACGTCCGCGTCCGCGAAGTTCATCACCGGGCAGCCGAAATGGTCCGCCTCGTCGTAGCGGACCTCCTTGAAGTCCACCGTGCGCCACTTCAGGTCGCCCAGCGCGTAGTCGAAGTACCGGTCCACCGGGCCCGTGTACACCACCGGCACGCCGGCCTCGTTCAGCGCCTCCTTGTTGAACGGCTGGGACCCGTCGAAGAAATCGACGTTCAGCGACACATGGATGCGCGGGTCGTCGATCATCCGCTCGAACCAGGCCGTGTACCCGTCCCTCGGCAGGCCCTCCCACGTGTCCTTGAAGTACCGGTTGTCGTAGTTGAACCGCACCGGCAGACGGCTGATGATCGAGGCGGGCAGCTCGCTGGGGTCGGTCTGCCACTGCTTGGCCGTGTAGTTCTTGATGAACGCCTCGTACAGGGGCCGGCCGATCAGGCTGATGCCCTTGTCGTTGAGGTTCTCCGGGTCCCTGCCCGCCAGCTCGCCGGCCTGCTCGGCGATCAGCGCCCGCGCCTGGTCGGGCGTGTAGTGCGCGCGGAAGAACTGGTTGATCGTCCCCAGGTTCGTCGGCAGCGGGAACACCTCCCCGTTGTGGGTCGTGTACACGCGGTGCACGTAGTCCGTGAACCCCGTGAACCGGTTCACGTACTCCCACACCCTCCTGTTGCTCGTGTGGAACAGGTGCGCCCCGTACCTGTGGATCTCCGCGCCGGTCTCCTCGTCCATGTACGAGTACGCGTTGCCGCCGATATGGTCGCGCACCTCGACGATCTCCACCCTGGCGCCCGCACGCTCCACCGCCTGCTGCGCCACCGTCAGACCAAACAAACCCGCACC
>NZ_JAHBBD010000052.1 GCF_019331775.1 Bifidobacterium phasiani | reverse complement strand
GGCTCTTCCGGTTTTCGTGTGTGTGATGGGAGAGCCGTGGGGCATCATGGTTGGTTGTGAAGAAGATAACCGAAGATGTCTCACGGCCTGTACGCGAGTTTAACAGGTTCGACGGGGATGCGTTGTTGGGGTTGGATTCTCTGGGATTGAGGGGCGTGGCACAGCGTCATGTGCCGTGTGGCGGCCGGGGCGGCGTGTGGGAGATCCGCTGCGAGCCCATTGAACCGGCGAGGTCTTGCCCGGATTGCGGGGGTCCCTCGCCGGTGCGCAGCTCTCGTTGGCGTCGGTTCATCCACACGCCCCTGGGCAAGGCCGGGGTCCGGCTGCTGGTCCGCTGCCGGCGTTACGAATGCCGCGGGTGCGGCGGCGCGTGGGAGGACGACCTGTCGCGCGTGGCCGCGGACGGGCGGCGGCTGACGGAACGGGCCGTGTGGTGGGCGGTCGCCTCCGTGGTGCTGGACGCGATGAGCGTCAGGAGCGTGGCCATGACGCTGGGCTGCTCGTGGGACTGTGCGAACGACGCGGTCCTGTCCGAAGGCATGGCGCGTCTGATCAACGACGAACGCCGCTTGGACGGAGTCGCCGTGATTGGCGTGGATGAGCATGTGTGGCGGCACACGCCCCGGGGCTCCAGATACGTGACCGTGGTCGTGGACCTGACGCCCCGCCGGGACGGGCGGCCGGCCCGTCTCCTGGACGTGGTCGAGGGCAGGAGCGGCGCGGCGTTCGCCGGATGGCTCGCCTCCCGCTCCGAGGAGTTCAGAAGGAACGTGCGGGTCGTGGCGATGGACGCGTTCGCCGGATACAAGCACGCTGTCAGGAAGGCCGTGCCCCATGCCAGGGAGGTCCTCGACCCGTTCCACGTCGTCAGGCTCGCCGGCGACAAGCTCACCCAATGCCGCCAACGCCTCCAGCTCGAGGCCACCGGCAGGCGCGGCACGAAGCAGGACCCGCTGTACCGGGCCCGCCGAATCCTGCTCAAGACCCACGCCACCCTCACCGACCGGCAACGCTCCCTGCTCGACCGGCTGTTCGGGAACGAAGACAACGAGCCGCTGAAGGTCATGTGGGGCTCCTACCAGAAGATCATCGCCTGCTACGACGAACCCGACCGACGCAAGGCGCGCGGCATGATGCACGAGCTCGTCGACAGCATCAACGCCAGACCCGCCAACGCGCCCGGCGAGCTGAAGACACTGGCGCGTACCCTCAAACGCCGCCTGGGCGACGTCCTGGCCTTCTTCGATCACACGTTCTCCAGCAACGGGCCCACCGAGGCCATCAACGGCAGGCTCGAACACCTGCGCGGCATCGCCCTCGGCTTCACCAACCTCGGCAACTACATCACCAGAAGCCTCCTGCACGCCGGAGGATTCAGACAAACC
>NZ_JAHBBD010000051.1 GCF_019331775.1 Bifidobacterium phasiani | reverse complement strand
TGAACTGCGTCCCGTTTGTTGGACGTTGTTTATTAGGATACAGGGTCTAGGCTGTGAGGGACATGCTCCGGTATTCCTCCGGGGTGTGTCCCTCCAGTCGTATCTGGCGCCGTTTGGTGTTCCAGTGGACGATGTACGCGTCCAGTTCGCGTCCGAATTGCTCGTACGAGTCGAACTCCCGGTCTCGGTAGAACTCGTCCTTCAGGTGACCGAACACCTGTTCGGTCGCCGCGTTGTCCAGGCAGTTGCCCTTGCGGCTCATGGACTGGCGGATGTTCAGTTCCCTGAGCCTTTCCCTCCACCACGGGTGCTGGTACTGCCATCCCATGTCCGAGTGCAGGATCGGGCTCGCCCCGTCGGGCAGTCTGGCCTCGAGCATGGCGAGCAGGCGTTTCTGCTGTCCGAGGTCGGGGCTGCGGCTCACGTCCCAGGCGACGATCTCCTTGCTCGCCATGTCGTAGACGGGCGCGAGGTACGCCTTGCCGCCCGCGACCTTGAACTCCGTGACGTCGGTGCCGAGTTTGGCGAACGGCCTGTCCGCGTGGAAGTCGCGCTTGAGCAGGTCGGGCACGCGCCCGCCTCGGTCGCCCCTGTACGAGTTGTACCCCCTCCAGGGGTTGGCGGCGCGGATCCGGCACCTGAGCCCCATGCGGCGCATGACACGGAGCACGGTCTTGGCCGACACCCTCTGCCCGAACTCATGGGCCAGGCACATGCGGACCTGCCGGTGGCCGCACCCGTTCGGCGTGCGCGCCCAGACCTCCCGCACCATGGGCTCGAGGTCGGGACGCGTCACATGCTCCGGATGCGACAGATGATGGTAGTACGTGGACCTCGCCAGACCGGCTATCCTCAGGAGCCGGCCGAGCCGGTGCCCTTGCCCTGCGAGCCGTCGCACGATGGTGCTCCGCTCACGCCGCGTGACTTCCGCGCCCGCAGGGCCCGGACTTTTTCCAGGTACGCGACCTTCGCCCTGAGGTAGGCGACCTCCTCGGCGAGCTCCTGCTCGCGCGTCGGTTCCGGCTTCGGCCCGGACCTCGCGCCCCTGGGCCTGCCCCTGGGCTTCGGCTTCAACGCCCCCGCGCCTCCCGCCCGGTAGTCGCGACACCAGCGTTGCAACGACGCGATGCTCGCCACACCGTATTTGGCCATGACCTCGGCCGTCGTCAGGCCGCCCTCGACGTGGTCGCGCGCCGCGGCGACCTTCGTCTCCCAGTCATAGCGCCTGCTGCCGGTGGCACCCATGACCGCCTCCTCCCCGCCGGACCTGTACAGCATGATCCAGTTTCTCGCGGTCTGCACCGGCATCGCAAGCCGACGGGCGAGGACATCCTTGCCCACACCCGTTTCGATCAGCCTCAACGCCTCTCGCCGAAACCCGTCATCATAACGCTTCCTCCGATCCTCCCGCATACGCAAGAACCGCACCTCCGATCATCGAATCTGAATTTCTCCAGTCCAACAATCGGGGTGCGGTTCA
>NZ_JAHBBD010000050.1 GCF_019331775.1 Bifidobacterium phasiani | reverse complement strand
TGTAATGTCTTGGGGCATGGTTGTCGGGTGTCTTGGGGCATGGTTTACTTCTGTCCTGGGTCATGGTTGACGGTTGGGGTGGGGGATGATGGGTTGGTAGTTGCGGGTGGGGTCGAGTGGCTGGTCGACGAGGATCTCGCCGGTCCCGGCGTCGGTGATGGTGACCTGTCCGTGGTCGATGGCGAGGATGACGGGGCGTCCGGCGTTGGCCCTGCCCGCGGTGAAGGTCCTGGGCGCGCCGGCGATGTTCCGGGTCTTCACCGTGCCGTTGCCGTCGAGCCTGCGGGTCCTGGCGGGCAGGTCGACGTCGGGGGCCTGGTGGGTGTGGGCCGGCGTGTGCCGGGGTTTCCCTCCCGTCCGGGGTCCGCGCCGTCCGGCGTCGGCCTGGGCGCGGGCGGCGAGTTCGGGGTCGGGGGTCGCCTTGTCGCGTGCCCGGTACGCCTCGCCCGGTGTCCTGCGGTCCAGGGCGCGGTGGGGGCGTTCCTCGTTGTATATGCGGCGGAACTCGTCCAGCTGCCCGTTCAGCGCGTCGAGCGAGGGGGCGAGGGGACGGGCGGCCAGCCATTGCTTGAGGGTGCGGTGCCAGCGTTCGATCTTGCCCTGGGTCTGGGGGTGGTAGGGCCTGCCGTTGTGCTGGCGCACGCCCATCAGGGCGAGCGTGGTCTGGAAGTGCCCGGGCCCGGCGCCCACGAGCCGGGTGGTGTACACGGTCCCGTTGTCCGTCAGGATCCCCGCCGGGACGCCGTGCTCCCTGCACGCGTCGAGGAACGAGTCCTCGACGGTGCCCATGGTGATCGAGGCGAACGCGCGCGTGTACAGCAGGTAGCGGGAGTGGTCGTCGAGCCAGGACAGGACGAGCGCGTCCGATACCGCCGTCAGGGGCCAGTGGGTGAAGTCCGACTGCCACAGCTCGTTGGGCAGCCCGGCCTCGAACCTCACGTACGAGGAGCGGGGCCGTTTCCTCGGCTCGGGGGCCACCAGGCCCGCGTCCCGCAGGATCCGGTGGATCGTGGAGGGCGCGGGAGGGCGCACGCCCTCCCTGTGCAGGCGGGCCGCGATCGAACGCGCGCCCGCGTCCAGGCCCTCGCCCGCCAGCCGCTCCCGCAGCGCGACGATCCGGGCGGCGAGGGCCGGGTCGGTCCTGTTGGCGATCCTGCGGGCGGCGCGCGGGCGCGGCAGCAGCCCCGCCTCGCCCTCCCGCCGCCACCGGCGGACCAGCTCGTGCGCCCACTGGCGGCTGACCCCGTAGCGCTCCGCCACGCGGCAGACCGGCTCGCCCCCGTCGACCGCCGTGACGATCGCCCTGTTGCGCAGGAACCCGCCGCGCGCCGCGGCCGTCGACCCGGCATCCACGCCGGACGTTCCCGCCGGCTTTCCCGGAACATTCCCACCGGCGTGCACGCCGGGATGCTGTCGTTGTGTATCCATGACACAACCACACCACCACCGTCAACCATGCCCCAGGACAAGCGTCAACCATGCCCCAAGACACCCGTCAACCATCCGCCGAAACAAGACA
>NZ_JAHBBD010000005.1 GCF_019331775.1 Bifidobacterium phasiani | reverse complement strand
GGTACGCCGGCGGGGCCACGGCGGGCGGGGCCGTCGCCGCGCAGGAGGCGGCCGAGTTCACCGACGACGACGAGCGGCTGTTCGAACGGCTGCGCGCGCTGCGCCGCGACATCGCTCAGGAGATCGGCAAGCCGCCGTACATCGTGTTCTCCGACAAGGCGCTGCGCGACATGTGCGTGAGGCGGCCGGCCTCGCCCGAGGCGTTCCTGGAGGTCAACGGCGTCGGCGAGAACAAGCTGCGCCAGTACGGCGAGCGGTTCCTCAAGGCCATCGCCGAGTTCCGGTAGGCGGGCTTCGGCGACGGACGGCATGCATGGTGTATGGTCGGTGGCATGTGGTTTTCGATACGGCTTGACGACCATGCGTCGCTGCGCCCGGTGACGGTGCTCGACGCCGAGGAGATCTACGCCCTGCTCGATTCGGAGCGCGAGCGTTTCGGTGTGTGGCTGCCGTGGATGGACTCCGTCCGGTCGGCCGACGACGAGCGCCGGTCCATGGCGATGCTCGCCGAGCAGTGGGCCTCGCTGTCGGGGCTGATGGGCGCCCTCGTCGTGGACGGGCGCATCGTCGGTTCGGTCGGCATCGCGCGGGTCGACAAGGACGTCAGATGCGCCGAGATCGGGTACTGGATCGGCTCCGCGTATGAGGGGCGCGGGCTGGTGACCCGCGGCGTGAGGGCGATCGAGGAGCTGTGCTTCGAGCAGCTGGGCATGCAGCGTGTGCAGATCACCAACGACGTGGACAACCGGCGCAGCCGGGCCGTCGCCGAGCGTCTCGGCTACACGCTCGAGGGCGTGGTGCGCCGCGGCCACGTGGTCGGGGTCGGCGAGCGGCGCCGCTGCAGCGACCTGTGCGTCTACGGCCTGCTGCGCGAGGAGTGGATGGCGCGCGAGGGGCGCGGCGACGGGGAGCGCGCGGCCGGGGCGTGACGCATGGCGTGCGGCCGGGCATGACGCGCGCGCCGGGCATGCCGGTGGAAGCGCGTCGGCGGAAGCATGCCGGATGCGGCGCATGGCGTGCGGCCGGGCGCCGCGACGGCACCGTGACGCGCGTCGCGCGCCGTGCGGACGATAATGGGTAGTGCATCACGGTCTTAACGGGAAGGAGCCGAAATGGCGGAGGAATCCATGGACAAGCCGGTCGTCGAGAGCTTCCAGCTCGACCACACCAAGGTGAAGGCGCCGTACGTGCGCTACATCGACACGCAGACCGGCCCGAACGGCGACGTGATCTCCAACTACGACCTGCGTCTGGTCCAGCCGAACGAGAACGCGATCCCGACCGGCGGCCTGCACACCATCGAGCACACGATCGCCGTGCTGCTGCGCGAGCGCATCCCCGGCTACATCGACTGCTCGCCGTTCGGCTGCCGCACCGGCTTCCACCTGCTCACCTGGGGCGAGCACTCCACCGAGGACGTGGCCCGCGCGCTCAAGGAGTCCCTCGAGTTCATCGCGGACGAGGCGACGTGGGACGACGTGCCTGCGACGACCATCGAAAGCTGCGGCAACTACCGCGACCACAGCCTGTTCACGGCCAAGCAGTGGTGCCGCGACATCCTGGCCAAGGGCATCAGCTCCGACCCGTTCGAGCGCAAGGTGGTCTGAGCGCGCGGCCCCTCCGCGCCCGGTGCATGGCCGGGGCGTGCGTAAGACGAGACGCCGTGCTAGCTTTGTCGGTCAGTAACTGGCCAGGGTGCAGAGGAGAACGAAGTGACCGACAATACCTCCACGCGGCGGTTCCGTCATGCCACGATGCAGGATCTCCCGCAGATCCGGAAGAACTACGCGCACGCCCGCGAGCTGATGGCGCGCAGCGGCAATCCGACCCAGTGGGGCACCACCTTCCCCCGCGAGGAGGTCGTGCTCGACGACATCGCCAACCACCGCACGATGCTGTTGGTGGACCGGCAGGACGGGCGCGAGCGCATCCTTGCGCAGTTCGCGCTGTGCCCGGGGGAGGACCCGACCTACCGGCACATCGACGGCGCGTGGCTGGACGACGCCGCGTACGTGACGATCCACCGCATCGCCTCGTCGGGGCTGGTCCGCCACGCCGCGCGCGACTGCATCAGGTGGACGCTCAAGCACTACGGCAACGTGCGCGCCGACACCCACCCCAACAACAAGGCCATGCAGCACGTGCTGGAGACCTGCGGGTTCGCGCGCTGCGGGCTGATCCAGCTGCTCGACCGCCCGACCGACACCACGCGCATCGCCTACCAGCGCCACGAGTGGTGAGCCGGACGGCCCGGACGCGCCGGCCGCGACCATGCAAAGGAGCACGCCGATGCACATGCACATCGTGGTCATGGGGGTTTCGGGCTGCGGCAAATCCACGGTGGCCGAGGCGATCCGCGACCGCCTCGGCTATGAGATGGCGGAGGGCGACGCCTTCCACCCCCGGGCCAACATCGACAAGATGAGCGCCGGCGTCCCGCTCTCCGACGAGGACCGCTGGCCGTGGCTGCACGCCATCAATTCCTGGATGATCGCGCAGGACTCGGCCCGGCGCGACACCGTGGTCTCCAGCTCCGCGCTCAAGCGCGCCTACCGCGACGTGCTGCGCGAGAACGTCCCCGTCTACTTCGTCCACCTGTGCGGCTCCGAGGGGCTCATCGGCGAACGGCTGAAGGCCCGCAGGGGGCACTTCATGCCGCCGGCGCTGCTGCCCAGCCAGTTCGCGATCCTCGAGCCGCTGCAGCCGGACGAGCCCGGCGTCGAGATCTGCGTCGAGGGCGGCATCGAGGACATGGTCGGCCGGGCCGTCCACGCCGTCCGGGCGTACGCCGCCGCGTCCGGCGGGGTCTGACCGGCCGGGCCGGCCGGGTGAGGTGCCCGGTTCGTCCGGCTGTGTGCGGCGTCCGGTTCGGGCAGCCGCGTGGCCGGGCCAACGGGAGCATCGCCGCACCGAACCGCCATGCACTGACCCGCCGCGCCCGTTCGTCGTGCGAGCGCGCCACAATGGAGGCCATGACTTTGAATGCGGCACCCTCATGGGAGTTCTCCAGCGAGCAGGGCAGGGCGAATTACGAACGGGCGTTGCGCGAGTACCCGGCGCAGGCGATCGTGGACCTCGCCGCGCTGCACGACAACATGCGCCATCTCGTCGAGGTGTGCGGGGGAGCGGGCTCCGGCACCGCGGTCATGGGCGTGGTCAAGGCCGACGCCTACGGCCACGGACTGATCCCCGCCGCCCTCGCCGCCCTCGCCGGCGGCGCCACCTGGCTGGGCACCGCGCAGGCGCGCGAGGCGCTGCGCCTGCGCCGCGCGGGCATCGGGCCGGAGCGCTGCCGCATCCTGACGTGGATGTACAGCGGCCCGACCGCGCCGCTCGACGATCTGATCGCCAACGACATCGACGTGTCGGTCGGCTCGCTCGACGGCATCGGCGCCGTCGAGTCGGCCGCGCGCCGCACCGGCCGCGTCGCCCGCGTGCATGTCAAGGTGGATTCGGGCTTCGGACGCAACGGCTTCACCGAGGCCAACTTCGACGACGCGCTGGCCGCCCTGGCGTCGCTCGCCCGCGAGGGCGTGGTGCGCGTGGTCGGCCAGTGGAGCCACCTGGCCGTCGCCGACGCCCCGGACGTGCCGGAGTTCGTGGCCTCCACCGAGCGGCAGGTCGAGCACTTCAACGCGTTCACCGCGCGGATGGAGGCGGCCGGGCTGCCGCCCGAGATCCGGCATCTGGCCAACACGGCCGCCACGCTGGACCGCCCGGAGATCCACTTCGAGCTGACGCGCCCCGGCATCGGCCTGTACGGCTACGAGCCGGACCCGGCGATGGGCACGCCGTCGAAGTACCGCCTCCGCCCGGCCATGACGCTCCAGGCGCAGCTCGGCACCGTCAAGGACGTCTCCGCCGCGCACGGCATCTCCTACGGGCGCACCTACCTGACCGAGGAGGCCACCAGCACCGCGATCGTGCCGGTCGGCTACGCCGACGGCATCCACCGCTCGGCGTCCGGGTTCGACGTGGAGGGCGCCCGCCATATGGACAAGCCCGGCGGCCCCGTGCGCGTGATGACGGCGGACGGGCCGAGGCTGATGCGCGTGAGCGGGCGCGTGTGCATGGACCAGTTCGTGCTGGATCTGCACGGCTCCGCGGCCCGGATGGGCGTGCGCGAGGGCGACACCGTGGTGCTGTTCGGTCCGGGCCGCGGCGAGGCGGCGTGCGAGCCGACCGCCGACGACTGGGCGCGCGCCGCGGACACCATCAGCTACGAGATCTTCACCTGCCTGCGCAACCGCATCCCGCGGCTGTACCTGCACGCGCGCGACGTGCTGGACGGCGAGGACCTGGGGCTGCTCGACCCCGCCGCCCTGCTGTAGGCCTGCGGTCGCGGCGTCCTCCGAACCGATCGTTCCCGGGCCCGCCGGCGCGCGCTTGCGCCGGCGGGCCCGTTTCGTGTATGCGGCCGACGCGGCCGATGCGCCGTCCGATGTCTCGACTTGTGTAAACCTGTACAAACTTGTACAATGTCGATATCCAACCAACACCGATGTTGAGGAAGGGAGGCGACGATGCCCGGCTATACCCGGACCGAACAGCTCGAACAGGAGATCATCGCGCGGATCGCCGACGGCACGTTCAAGCCCGGCGACAAGCTCATGTCCGAATCCGAGCTCTCCGAACGCTACCAGGTGTCGCGCGGCACGGTGCGGCGCGCGCTGGAGGGGCTCAAGCGCCGCCGCCTCATCGAGACCCGGGCGGGGGCGGGCAGCTACGTGGCGTTCCACGGCCGCGACCTCGAGGGCGCGGACGGCTGGACGACCGCGTCGGTGCGCTCCGGCGTGCCGACCACGACCCGGCTGCTGTCATGCGACCTGGTGGACCGCCCGGACGCGCTCGCCGACGAGCCCCAGGCCGCCGACATGTTCTACCGCATCGTGCGCTGCCGTCTGTTCCGCTCGATGCCGATCTCGCACGAGACCTCGTACCTGCCCGCCACCCGCGCGATGCGCGAGGTGATGGAGCACGGCCTGGTGCGCGGGTCGGTGTCGGGCACGATGCGCGCGGCGGGGATGACGCCGGCCGGCGGCGTCGTCGACATCGCCGCCGAGGCGTTGGGCGAGGCCGCGGGCGCGGCGCTCGGCAAGCCCGCCGAAACGGTGTTCCTGCTGTCGGAGCGGCGCAGCTACGCCGCGGACGGCAGCCTGGTCGAGTACGTCCGCTCGTACCTCGACCCCAGCCATTTCACCATGCATATCGCGATTGGAGGCCAGTGATGACGAACGACACGGATCACACCGGGATGCTCGCCCGCGCGCGAGGCGCGCTGACGGGCCTGGCGGTGGGCGACGCGCTGGGCATGCCCACGCAGAGCATGTCCGCCGAACAGATCGGGCAGGCCTACGGCGGGCCGATCCACGGGTTCCTCGACGCGGTCGACTGGCAGCCCATCGCGCCGGGCATGCGCGCCGGCTCGGTGACCGACGACACCGAACAGGCGCTGCTGCTGGCCCGCCGGCTGATCGAGGACGGCGGCGAGCTCGACGTGCTCGCCTACGCGCACGACCTGCTGCGCTGGGAGGACGACATGAAGGCCAAGGGCTCCTTCGACCTGCTCGGCCCCTCCACCAAGGCCGCGCTGGTGGCGCTCGGCGAGGGCGTGTCCCCGGAGCTCACCGGCCGCACCGGCACCACCAACGGCGGGGCGATGCGCGCCGCGCCGGTCGGCATCGCCTTCGCGCCCGGCGAGCGGCTCGCCGCCGCCGCGTACCGGTCCTGCATCGTGACGCACAACACCGTCCAAGGCGTCGACGCCACCACGCTGGTCGCCGCGGCCGTCAGCTACGGGGTCGGGGGCGCCAACCTCGCCGACGCCGTGCACCGCGCGCTGGTGCTGACCGAACGGCGCGAGCGGTCGGGCTGCTGGTCGGCCAAGGCGTCGGTGCTGGCGCGCACGCGCATGGCGGTCGAATGGGTCGAGTCCGAGGGCTGCCGGCTGGACGACGCCGAGTTCGCGCGATGGCTGCGCGAGGTGGTCGGCACCAGCGTCGAGGCCAACGAGTCGGTGCCCGCCGCCTTCGCGATCGCGCGTCGGCACGCCGCCGAACCGTTCGACGCCCTGTGCCTGGCGGCCTCGGTCGGCGGCGACACCGACACCATCGCCGCGATGGCCGGCGCGATGATCGGCGCCTGCCTGGGGCCGGACGCCTTCGGCCGCGAACGCCGCGAACTGGTCGAGCGCGTCAACGGACTCGGGCTCGACGCTCTCGCCGCGCGGCTCGTCGACCTGCGCACGGGGGCCGGGCGATGAGCGGGCCCGCGGTGATCTCGCTCGGCCAGGTCATCGTCGACCTGACGATGCGCGTGGACGCCGTGCCGCGGCCCGGCGAGGACGTGTTCGCCGACGGATGCCAGGCGCAGGTCGGCGCCAGCTACAACATGATGCACGCGGTGCGGCGCATGGGCGTCGAGGCCCGGCACGGCGGCGTCGTCGGGCGCGGGCCGTGGGCGTCCATGATCGAGGACGCGCTGCGACGCGACGGCATCGCGCACGTCGGCATGCGGCTGGAGGACGAGGACAACGGCTTCTGCATCGCGCTGACCGACGCGCACGCCGAACGCACCTTCGTCTCGACCCGGGGCGCGGAGGCGCACGCCCCCGACGACGCGTTCGCCGGCATCGAGCCGGACGCGCACGACGTGCTCTACGTCAGCGGCTACACGCTGGTGCACCCCACGGCCCGGGCGCTGCTCGCGTTCCTGCGCCGCACCGCCGGCCACCGGTGGACGGCCGTGTTCGACGCCTCGCCGATGGTGGCGCAGGCCGACGACCTGACGCTGCGCACGCTGGTCGACTACCGGCCGGTGTGGACCTGCAACGAGCGCGAGGCCGGACTGCTCGCGGCGCGGCTGGGCGTCGGGGCACGCGGCGGCGCGGACGCCGGGGCCGATGCGGCGGCCGCGGACGGCGAGACCGGCGCCGCCGCAGCGTACCGCGCGCTCGCCGACGCGCTCGGCGCGCCGCTGATCGTCCGCGTCGGCTCCGGCGGCGCCTGGGTCTGCGACGGCGCATGCACGCCGGTCCCGGGCTTCCCGGTCGAGCCGGTCGACACCAACGGCGCCGGCGACTGCCACACCGGCGTGCTGTGCGCCTGCCTGGCACGCGGCCTGCCGCTCGTCGACGCCGTGCGCGCCGCCAACGCCGCCGCGTCGATCGCCGTGACCCGGCGCGGCCCCGCGACCTGCCCCGAGCGGCGGGAGGTCGAGCGGCTGCTGGCCGCCGGCCGCTGACCGCCATGCGAGACGGGCGCCCGACGACGGACGCCGGCCCGCACACACTGTGAACCATCACCAACCAACCACTAAGGAGAAGCAATGAGCAAGGAAACCGACAAAGGCCCTGCGCTCGCCGTCGAGGAACAGGGCATCGACGTCGTCGCCGAGTCCGAGCGCAAGGGCACCCCGGCCAGCCTGTTCTGGCCGTGGTTCGCCGCCAACATCTCGGTGCTGGCCATGTCCTACGGCGCCTGGGCGCTGGGCTTCGGCATCTCGTTCTGGCAGGCCACGGCCGCCACCGTCATCGGCGTGGTCGTCTCGTTCCTGCTGGTCGGCGTCATCTCGATCGCCGGCAAGCGCGGCAACGCGCCGACCATGGTGCTCACCCGCGCGATCTTCGGCGTCGAGGGCGCCAAGATCCCGTCGGCCATGTCGTGGATCGCCACACTCGGCTGGGAGATCTCGCTGACCACCACCGCCGTGCTCGCCATGTCCTCGACGATCGAATCCCTCGGCCTGGGCACCGGCGCCGCGCCGAAGATCGTCTCGACCGTCGTGGTCGTCGGCCTGGTCGTCGTCGCCGGCATCTTCGGCTACGACCTGATCATGAAGTGCCAGCAGGTCATCACCATCGTCACCGGCATCGTGACGGTCGGGTTCTTCATCCTGGGCTGGGGCCGCATCGACCTGTCGGCCATCGGCTCCGCGCCGTCCGGCAACCTGCCGGCCGTGCTCGGCTGCTGCTTCTTCGTGATGACCGGCTTCGGCCTGGGCTGGGTGAACATCGCCGCCGACTACTCGCGCTACCTGCCGCGCAAGTCCTCGAACGCCGGCATCGTCGGCTGGACCACCTTCGGCGCCTCGATCGCCAACGTGTTCCTGATCTTCTACGGCCTGCTGCTCGCCGTGTCGAACGCCGACCTGTCCGAGAAGGTCGGGCTCGACCCGGTCGGCGCAATGGCCTCGATCCTGCCGACCTGGTACCTGGTGCCCTTCACCCTCGTGGCCGTGCTGGGCCTGATGTCCGGCGCGATCATGGACAACTACTCCAACGGCCTGGCGCTGCTGTCGTTCGGCATCAGGATGCCGCGCACCGCGGCCGCCGCGCTCACCGCCGTGCTCACCGTGATTGGCGTGGTGTACGTGACGTTCTTCTCCGACACGTTCATCGGCCCGTTCCAGGGCTTCCTGACCACGCTGGGCGTGCCGATGGCCGTGTGGGCCGGCATGTTCGTGGCCGACGTGATCATGCGCAGGCGCGACTACGACACCGTGGACCTGTACAACCCGGCCGGCCGCTACGGCAAGTGGAACGTCAAGGCGCTGGCGATCCTCGCCGTCGGCACGGTCCTGGGCTGGGGCCTGGTCGTGAACACCGCCGCCGGCTGGCTGACCTGGCAGGGCTACTTCCTGGCCCTGTTCGGCGGCAAGGACGGCGTGTGGGCCTCGGCCAACCTCGGCGTGCTCGTGGCGCTCGTGGTCGGCTTCGTCGGCGCGCTGATCCTGCAGCGCGGCGACATCGCCCGCCAGGAGGCGCTGCCCGCCAACGACGAGCCGGTCCCCGCGGCCGACGCGCGGTGAGCCGGCGCCGCGGGACGGGCGCGCGGCGTGCCGGTCCCCGCGGACGGTGCACGGCATGCCGGTCCCCGCGGACGGCGGAGACGGAAGCATGCGAGAAAGCCATATCCAAGGCAACGACATCCAAGGCAATGACATCCACGGAAACGAGGCAATCATGATCGACAACGACGAATGGCTGGTCGTCATCGACCGGCAGAAGGTGTTCGCGCAGAGCGACTGGTCCACCTGGGCGTGCGCCGACGGCACGTACTACGCCGCCGACGGGCCGTTCCGCAGGCTCGCAGCCGCATACGGCGAGCGCGTCGCCTACACGCGCTACATCGCCCCGGACGAGCCGCGGGACGCGTGGGTCGACTACTTCAAGGACTGGCCGCAGTTCCTTGTCGCCCCCGACGACCCGATGTACGACTTCACCGACGAGACCGCCGAGCTGGCCGAGGGCCACCCGGTGGTCTCCCGGACCACGTTCGGCAAGTGGTGCCCGGAGCTCAAGGAGGCGATCGGCGGCGCGAGGAAGATCGCGCTGTGCGGCGTGGCCACCGACTGCTGCGTGCTGCTCACCGCGCTCGCCGCGGCCGACGACGGCGTGCGCGTGCGGCTGGTGGCCGACGCCTGCGCCGGCAGCACCCCGGAGAACCAGGAGCTCGCGCTGAACACGATGCGCCTGTTCTCGCCGCTGATCGAGGTGACCGATTCGGCCGCGCTGCTGGGGTCCGACTGACCCACACCCGGGCCGGCCGGCCAGCGCGCCGGCCGGTCGATCCATGCCGATGGGGCCGGAACCGCGCCGGCCGGTCGGGCCCATGCCGGGCGAACCGGCCCCGTCGGCCCGCGAACCGTGCCGTTGTTGCTACTCTGGAATCAGCAACGGCACGGTCAAGGAGGCGGCGATGACGATGGCGGCGGGGGAGCGGCTGCCCGAGCGCGAGGGCTACACCGCGTCCGACGAGGAACGCTGGGCGCCAGAACCGCCGAAGTCCAGGTCGCGCACCGCGTTCGAGCGCGACCGCGCCCGGCTCATCCACTCGTCCGCGCTGCGCCGCCTCGGAGCCAAAAGCCAGGTGCTCGTCGCCGGAACCGACGACTTCGCGCGCACACGCCTGACCCACACCCTCGAGGTCGCCCAGATCGGCCGCCAGATCGCCGCGATGCTCGGCTGCGATCCGGACGTCGTCGACTGCGCGTGCCTCGCCCACGACCTCGGCCACCCGCCGTTCGGCCACAACGGCGAACGGGCGCTGGCCGAGATCGCGCGCAACATCGGCGGGTTCGAGGGCAACGCGCAGACCCTGCGCCTGCTCACCCGCCTGGAGCCGAAGGTGTTCCACGACGACGGCCGCCCGGCCGGCGTCAACCTCACGCGCGCCTCGCTGGACGCCGCCGTGAAGTACCCCTGGACGTACGCCGAGGCCGTCGAGCGCGGCTCCCAGGGCCGCGGCGTCAAGTTCTGCGTCTACCCGGACGACGAGGAGGTGTTCCGCTGGCTGAAGGCCGGCGCGCCCGTCGGCGCCAGGCCGATGGAGTGCCAGGTGATGGACCTGGCCGACGACATCGCCTATTCGGTGCACGACGTGGAGGACGCCATCGCCACCGGCGCGTTCAACCCGATCGTGCTCGCCGACCCGCACGTGCTCGACCGGATCATCGAGCTGACCCGGCAGTGGTACGGGGAGCGCTGGGACCCTGACCTGCTGCTCGCCGCCTTCCGCCGGCTGCAGCGCGAGAACATGTTCCCGGTGCACTTCAACGGGTCGCGGCAGGCGCTGGCGCAGCTCAAGAACATCACCAGCGCGCTGATCGGCCGGTTCGCGTGGTCCGTCGAGCGCGAGACGCGCGCCACCTACGGCGGCGGCCCGCTGTCGCGCTACTCGGCGAACCTCATCGTCCCGCCCGACACCGAATACGAGATCGTGGCGCTCAAGGGCATCGCCGTGTACTTCGTGATGGCGCCGCGCGAGCGCGAGCCGCTGCACCAGGAGGAGCTGGCGATCGTCGAGGATCTGGTGGACGTGCTGATGGCCGACTCGCCGCGCCCGAGCGACGCGCTCGAACCCGTGTTCCTGCAGGACTGGAACGAGGCCACCAACGACGACGAGCGCCTGCGCGTGGTCGTCGACCAGGTCGCCAGCCTTACCGACAACTCGGCGCTCGCCCTGCACTCGATCCTGTGCTGAGCGGCACGGCGTGTCCCCGGTCCCCGCGCGGGGGCAGCGGCCGTGGGCGGGGGCGCCGGGCGAACGCGGAGGGGAGCCGCCCGCCGGTCGCGGTAATCTGAACCGTATGCCTGGCATGATACTCAAGGAAGACGTGGAGAAGGTGCGCGCGGCCGCGGACCTGTACGACATCGTATCCGCATCCGTCACCCTGAAGCCTTCGGGGACCGGCACCTACGTGGGCCTGTGCCCGTTCCACGACGAGAAGACGCCGAGCTTCTCGGTGCGCCCCTCGCTGGGCGTGTGGCACTGCTTCGGCTGCGGGCTGGGCGGCGACGTCTTCGGGTACGTCGAGCAGCGCGAGAACATCGACTTCCGCGAGGCCGTGGAGCTGCTCGCCGACCGGTACCATATCGAGCTGCGCTACGAGGCCGGCTCCCGGCGCGACGAGCACGCCGGCTCGAAGCGCACGCGCCTGCTGGAGGCGAACGAGGAGGCGCAGCGCTTCTTCGTCTCGCAGATCATGAGCAAGGAGGCGCTCGCCGCCCGCAAGCTGCTGGGCGGGCGCAACTTCAGCCAGGCCGACTGCGAGCGCTTCGGCTGCGGCTACGCGCCGCAGGGGTGGGACAACCTCGTGCGCCACCTGGCGAACAAGGGCTTCACCCAGCAGGAGATGCTCGACGCTGGGCTCGCGCGGCAGGGCCAGCGCGGCGTGTACGACTACTTCCGCGGGCGCGTGACCTGGCCGATCCGCGACTCGACCGGGCGCACGCTCGGCTTCGGCGCGCGCAAGCTGTACGAGGACGACGCGATCGCCGCGAAGTACATCAACACCCCGGACACGCAGCTGTACCGCAAGAACCAGGTGCTCTACGGCATCGACCTGGCCAAGTCCAGCATCGTCAAGAAGCGGCAGGTGGTCATCGTCGAGGGCTACACCGACGTGATGGCCTGCCACCTGGCCGGCATCGACACGGCGGTGGCGACCTGCGGCACCGCGTTCGGCGCCGAGCACGCCAAGATCGTCCGCCGGCTGATCGCCGACGACTCGCTGGGCGCCGTCCAGCTCGTCGGCCCGCTCAAGGTCGAGGGGCAGGCGCTCAGCTCGCGCATCGTGTTCACCTTCGACGGCGACGCGGCCGGGCAGAAGGCCGCGCTGCACGCCTTCGGGCTGGATTCGGCGTTCCTGACCCAGACCTTCGTGGCCGTGGCCGACGACAACCTCGACCCCTGCGACCTGCGGATCGAGCGCGGCAACGAGGCCGTGCGCTCGCTGATCGAGCGGGCCAAGCCGCTGTACGACTTCGTGATCGACGCGGCGATCGACCGCTTCGACACGCAGTACACGACCGGGCAGATGGGCGCGGTCAAGGCCGTGGCGCCGCTGATCGCGCAGATCCGCGACCGTTCGCTGCACGACATGTACACCCGCAAGGCGGCGCGGCGGGTGGGCGTGGACCTGGACGTGATGCGCCGCGAGGTCGCCTCCGCGCGCCGCCGGCTCAACGTGCGCGACGAGGACGCCTACGCGCCGCGGCGACGCGGGGGCGCGCAGGCCGCGGAGCCGCGCGGCGAGCCGGGGCGGAACCCGTACGAGAACCCGGCCGCGCGCAAGGCGCTGGAGCGGCGCGACGCGAACGAGCAGACGTACCACAGGATCGACGACGCGGTGTTCATCTGCGAGCAGCAGTTCATGGCCACGCTGATCCAGGTGCCGCGCGCGGTGGATCCGGCGTGGTTCGCGCAGCTGACGCTGGCGAACTTCATGACGCCGGTGTTCCGTTCGCTGTTCCAGGCGATCGCCGCGGCCGGCGGTCTGCCGAGCGCCGACACCCCGCAGGGGCTGTGGATGCACAACCTCACGAAGGCGGGCGGGCCTCTGCTGGAGCCGGTGATCAACGAGCTGGCCGTGATGCCGCTGCCGCTGCCCGCTGCCGAGCGGGACGACGCGCAGGCGCCGCGGGGGGAGTCGGGCGGCGCCGCGGCCGTGCAGCTGCGCCCGGCGACCAGGGCCGAGCAGCAGTACGCCTTCGAGCTGCTGGCCAGGCTGCTGGACATGGGGTTCATGCGGCGCATCGGCGCGGCCAAGCGGCGCATGGCGCAGCTGCCCGACGGCGAGGAGAAGATCGCGCTGCTCGGCCAGATCACGCAGATGGAGACCGCGCGCAAGGATCTGCAGGCCCAGGTCTACGGCAACACCGTCGGCTGAGAGGCCGGCGGCCCCGCGCCGGGCGCCGCCGCGCTTCGGGCGGTCGTCCGGCGGCGCCCGCATCCCCGATCCTCGCATCCCCGATCCCGGGATTCCCGATCCCGGGGATTCCCGATCCCGGGATTCCTGATTCTTGGATTCCTGATCCCAGGATTCCCGATCCCTCATCTCCCCGCGCACAATGTGCAGTTTTTCACGCTGAGAGCCAGAAATCGGCGGCTCAGCGTGAAAAACTGCACATTGTGCGCGGGGTGTCTGGCGGCGGAATTGCCTGATGGGGTTGCCTGGCGGTCGGGATGTCTGGAGCGGTGGGGGGGGCGGCGGTCGCATCCGCTTGCCGGCTGCGCGGCGGGGTTCTGGTCCGGCCGCGCGGGAGCGGGTTGCGTCGGTGCGGGGTGGACCGTTGGATGGAGCTGCGTCATGCCCTGTGCGGATTTCCGTCGCGTGGGGCAGTCCGGCCGGGCTGCAGTTGAGCGGGCTGCGGGGTGGCCGTACCGCGGGTATGCCGTGCCATTTTCTGGATTATTTGTTTGTCGTTAAAGATTTATTGACAAACGATAAGCATCGTTGGATGATGGAAGTGTATCCCATCGGATCGATGCGACAAGGAGGTTGCATCATGACATGGAAGCTTGAACGCGCGGGCCGGTTCGCGGGCGTGGTCGCCCGCATCGCCGAGATCGTCGTCGCTGTCGCGGCGGCGCTGAACCTGGTCGCCCTGATGCTGTTGGTCGTGGACCCCGACGCGTTCGCCGTCGACGCCGACGGGTACGGCGCGACTCGCGCTCTCGGCGGCACCGGCTGGAACATCGGCATTTCCGGCGAGGTGATGGACATGAGTCTGCGGCTGCAGCGCGGAGGCGGCCTCGACATGGCGGCGGCCGTGACGGCGGCACTGGCCGCGGCGGTCATCTACGCGCTGCTGGCTTTGGTGTTCCACGAGGCCGCGGGGATGTGCGGCGAGCTGGTCGAGTGGCTGTCCCGTTCCGGCGACGACCGGTCGCTCCATGCCCCGCTGGCCTCCAGACTGCGGCGCATCGGCGCGGCGCTGGTCGCGACGCTCATCGTCACGTTCGTTGCGGAGTCGGTCGCGCTGACGGTCGGCGTATCCGCGTCTCTGACGCTGGGCGGGACGGCCGTGGTCGTCGTCTTCGCGGGGCTCTGCCTGCTGCTCGGGGCGGTGTTCGACCACGTCGCCGTGATGCAGCGCGAGATGGACGGACTGGTGTAGCGTGTGGACGTGGGCGAGGCGACCGCCTTCGCCTGCGCAGGAGCGGAGGTGACACGATGGGCAGGATCGTCCTGCGGCTCGACAGGATGATGGTCGAACGCGGCCGGAGCCTGAACTGGCTCGCCGACCGCGTCGGCATCACCAACGTGAACCTGTCGAAGATCAAGAACAACCACGTCACCGCCATCCGCTTCTCGACGCTCGCCGCGATATGCGAGGCGCTCGACTGCCAGCCGGGCGACATTCTCGAATACGTCGACGACGAGACGCCGCAGCGATGATTCCCGCCGCGGCTCCCGGCGTTCCGCCGACGCCGTCCGCTAGATCCGGTAGTCGCGCAGGTCCTCGGGGACGTCCTCGTCCGGCAGATCGCGCACGGCGTCCTCGGTGCCGGCGGCGACGGCGGTGTCGTAGTACCAGCACTTGTAGCGCAGCAGGTTCATCGTGTTGCGCAGCTCGTCCATCTGCCGCTCGACCTCGGCGAGCCGGTCGTGGAACATCCTCCGACGCTGGGGGAGCGTGGCGTCGCCCTCCTGACACCAGCCGAGGAACTCCTTGATGTCCTTGATCGACATGCCGGCGTGCTTCAGGCACTCGACGACCTTGAGCGTGCCGAGCTCCTTGTCGGAGAACACGCGGATACCGCCCGACGAACGCTCCATGTCCGGGAACATGCCCTCGCGGTCGTAGTAGCGCAGCGTCGAGATCGCGATGCCGGTGGCGTTGGCCACCTCGCCGATGGTGTAGTACATGTCCGCTCCCTTCCCGCCGCCGTGCCGTGACACGCCGCGCGTCCGTCCACCCGTTTGAGGTGAAGTTAACTTTAGGTTCTACCATCATGATAAAGCTTTCCGCCGGTCTCGTCGAGCCGTGGCACACGGCTCCCGCCGCGGATGCCGCCCGTGCGGTATCCGCGGCCGGCAGGGCAGGGCCGGCGGCGCAACGAAAGGAACACAGCCATGATGGTCACATCCGAGAACCACTACATCGCCCCGCTCGACGAACACGTCGAGCGCCGGCACGTCTTCTATCCGAATCGCTACGGCCTGCGGCTGGCCGGCGACCTGTACACGGCGAAGGATCTCGACGCCGAGGCCGGGTACCCCGCGATCATCGTCGGCGCCCCCTACGGCGGCGTCAAGGAGCAGGGGCCGTGCGTGTACGCAAACGAGCTGGCGCGGCGCGGCTTCGTCGTGCTCACCTTCGACCCGTGCTACATGGGCGAGTCCGAAGGTTTTCCGCGCAACGTCTCCTCGCCCGACCTGTTCACCGAGAACTTCAGCGCCGGCGTCGACTACCTCGGCCTGCAGCCGTTCGTCGACCGCGAGCGCATCGGCGTGCTCGGCATCTGCGGCTCCGGCGGCTTCGCGCTGTCCGCCGCCGCGATGGATCCGCGCATCAAGGCCGTCGTCACCGCGTCGATGTACGACATGACCGTCGCCGCCCGCCTGGGCATGGACGCCGAACAGATCGCGCGGACCAAGGACCGTCTGGCCCGCCAGCGCTGGGTCGACGCCGAGAACGGCTACCCGGAGTACGTGCCGTCGTTCCCGGAGGAGCCGCTGGACGAGCCGCCGGCCGACATGCCGGAGCCGGACGCCGAGTGGTTCCGCTTCTACGCGGTGCGCCGCGGCCACCATCCGAACGCGCGCGGCGGTTTCACGACCACCAGCGACCTCGCGTTCATGAACTACAGCCTGCTCGAGCACATCGACGAGATCTCGCCGCGGCCGATCATGTTCATCGTCGGCGACCGCGCGCACTCGCGCTTCTTCAGCGACGACGCGTTCAAGGCGGCGAAGGAGCCGAAGCGGATGGTCGTCGTGGACGACGCCGAGCACATCGACCTGTACGACCGCACCGACCGCATCCCCTTCGACGAGGTCGAGGCGTTCTTCAAGGAGAACCTCCACTGATTATGTTGGGCCCCGGACGGCATGTCCGGGGCCCTTGCGCATGCGCGTGCGCGGAGGCCTGCCGGGTATCGTGCCGGCGGCGCGCGCCCACGGTTTCCGCATGCCATGGGGCGCCGCCGCTTGCGCAGGGCTATGGGCGCACGACCCGGCGAAGGCTGGGGCCGTGCCCGCCGCGCCGCACGCCGTCAGGAGCCCCGGTCCGCCGCCGCGTTCATGATTCGCCAACATTTCGCCAACGAAGCGCCAATGTCGGGTTTCTATCGTGGGCCATGTCGCCGGACGAGCCGCAACGGCCGCGAGGCGACGACGAACCAGCCCGCCCCGTTGCGGGGCGGGCGTCCAACCGATACGGGACTCGACGGAAACGGAGGGCGATATGGCGAGGCATCATCGGACGGCGGCGTACGCGGGAGCGGACGAGGGCATGGTCCGGCCATGGATGCTGGGCGTGCTGGCCGTATCGCTGGTGGTGGCGTTCGTCGGCAACGCGCTGCGGCTGTGACGCCGACGCGGGCGGTTCGTCCATCCCATAACGACCAGATGACAGAGAATCCTTGGAGGCAATCATGGCGAAATCGGCATTGGTGAACGTGAACAAGAAGATCGCGAAGGCGGTGGTCGGCGGCTACAAGGCGGTCGAGGGTGCGGTGGTCGGCGGGTATAAGACCGTCGAGCGCACGGTGGTCGACGGTTACGAGGCCGTCGAGGATGCCTTCGTGGACCGTTTCCTGACCGAGGACGGCGAAAGCGTCGCGGACGCGAAGGCCCGGCTGCGCCGCTCGCAGCCGCATGGCGCTTCGGCGGATGGGCGGGACGCCCCCGACGACAATCAGCCCAAGCATTGATTCGCTTAGCCCCTATCCATCCCATTTTTTTAAATCAAGATGCCCAACCTCTAATCTCTAATCCCGGCTCCTAACCCCAAGCAATCATCCCAATCCCCGGAATCTCTGATTCCCAATCCCGGATCCCTAATACCGGATCCCCTATCCCAGATCCCCCGATTCTGGATCCCGAATCCTTGATCCCGGATTTTTAATCCCGGAATCCCTAATCCCGGAATCCCTAATCCCTCACCTCCCCGCGCACAATGTGCAGTTTTTCACGCTGAGAGCCCGAAATCGGCGGCTCAGCGTGAAAAACTGCACATTGTGCGCGGGGGTTTGGCGCGGAAGGGCCGGGGCGGCCCGGATGGGCATGAGCGGGCCGGAGAAAGGCATGGGGCGGTGGGAACCCGAAGGAAGGAAAGACGCCGGGAGGGCAGGAGGCCGGCAAAAGGAAGGATATCAAGGGACCGGGAACCGGCGGGGCAGGATATCGACGGAGCGGAGCACGATGCCGGCGAGGCGGGCCGGATGCCGGAGGGCGGCCGACCGAACGGCGGGCCGGGCGGATCGGCCCGCTGTTCGCCGGCTTACGATTCGCTGACATATCGCAGGCATTCCGCCAAAATCCCCGCCCCATGCTGAACGCGACGCCGGCGACGGGACCGGCATGACGACAAGGAGGCGCGTGATGGCCGGAATCATTGCGGCGATCGCCGCGGCATGCGCGGTGGTGTGCGGCGGCGTGGCGCTGTACCGGCGCCGGTCGCGGCGGGACCGATGACGGAGCGGGCGCCCCGGGCGTACGTCGCCCGGGGCGCCCGCGCATATCCGTCGGATGGTTCGGCGGCGGACTCGCCGACGCGCAGGGCCGCTCGCATGTCATGTGTCCGGCCGGCAGCTCGGCCTAGCAGCCCAGCAGCAGCGCCGGCAGCTCGGCCATCGTGTCGATCACCGCGTCGGCGCCGGCGGCGAGGAACGCCTCGCGCGCCGACGTGCGCTCGCGGTCCCGCTCGGCGGGGGAGAGCGCCTCGAACTCGGCCTGCGACAGCCCCATCTGCGAGCTGCCCTCGGTCACGCCGACGGTGAAGACGCCCGCGTTCCTGCCCTCGCGGATGTCGGAGATGGTGTCGCCGACCTTGGCGACGCGGCGCACGTCCTGCAGATGCAGCGCCTGCATGTTGCGGAAGATCATGTACGGGTACGGCCGGCCGTAGCCCTCGGTGCCGTCCGCGCTGATCCAGTAGTCGGGCGCGTAGCCGAGCTCGGCGGCCTTCGGCGCGACGATCGCCATCATCGCGTCGGTGTAGCCGGTCGTCGAGCCTATCTTCAGTCCGGCGGCGCGCAGCGCGTCGACCGCGTCGACCACGCCGGGCTTCGGGTCGGCGAAGCGGTCGAGGATGCCCAGCAGCTTCGGCTCGAAGCGCTCGTAGACGGCGTCCACGTCGGCGTCGGTCGGCGCGGCGCCGTGCGCGTCCTCCCACGCGCGGGCGATGCGCGGCATGCCGAGCATCGTGGCGATGTGGTCGTGCTTGAGCATGCCCATCGGCTTGCGGGTCTCGTCCATCGTCGGCTCGACGCCGTGCTCGCGGAACGCCTCCATGAACGCCTGCACGGGGGCGAAGCAGCCGTAGTCCACGGTCGTGCCGGCCCAGTCGAAGATCACGGCGTCAAAACGGTTGGTCATCATATATCCTCCGGTTGGTTGCCGTCGGCGGTCGGTCGCTGCCGGCGGTATGTGAGTCCATGCGGCGGCGGTGGGCCGTCGCGTCGGTTGGTGGCGGCCGCGCGTCCGGCGCGTGCGCCGGCTGGGCGGCCTCGGTCCGTGGCGGGGCGGCATCGCGCACTCCGCCGGTGGTTATTGTCGAGATTCATCGCCGCGGTTTTTCCCTCGGCGATGAATCTCGTCGGTGGTTGCGTCGAAGGGCGGTGCGTCGTGTCCCTCGACAGCGGGTTTGTCGGGATGCTGTCGGCGGCGTGTGCGGCCATGCGATGGCAGTGGTCCGCCGTGGCGGTTGGTGGCGGCCGTGCGCCGGTCCGCGGCGGGGCGGGGACGGTATCGCGCCCCGCCCCGCCACGGACTTCGTCGGTCTGCGGCCGGTCGGTCTGCGGCCGGTCGGGATGCGGCCGGTCGGGATGCGGCCGGTCAGATGGCCTGCGAGGCCCGGTCCATCGCGGCGATCGCCTCGGCGACGTCGCCGGTGCCGGCGCAGGGCTTGAGCAGCCCGCGCTCGGCCATGTACATCGCGAACAGTTCGGTGACGCGCACGATGTCGTCGGGGTAGATCTCGCCGATGTTGCCCAGGCGGAAGGTCTCCTCGTCGGTGAGCTTGCCCGGGTAGATCGCGTAGCCGCGCTCCTTGATGAACGCGTACATGTCGGCGAAATCGAAGTCCGCGCCCTGCGGGTAGGTGAAGGTCGTGATGATCGGGCCCTGGTGGTCCTTGAGGAACGTGCCGAAGCCGAGCGCCTTCATGCGGGCGATGAGCATGCGGTTGTTGCGCGCGTAGCGGGCCGAGCGGGCGGGGATGCCGCCCTCCTCCCTCATCTCGTCGAGCGCCCTGTTGAACGCGAGCACGACGTGGGTTGGGGAGGTGTAGCGCCACTTGCCGTTGTCCTTCTCCAGCGTGTTCCACTGGTCCCACAGGTCCAGCGACAGGCTGCGCGCCTTGCCCCTGGCGGCCTCCAGCTTCGCCTTGTCGCAGATGATGAAGCTGAATCCGGGCACGCCCTGGATGCACTTGTTCGCCGAGCTGACGATGAAGTCGATGCCCCAGTCGGCCACCGGGATGTCCACGCCGCCGAACGAGCTCATCGCGTCGACGATCATCGTGCAGCCGTGCTCCTTGGCGACGCGGGCCACCGACTCGATGTCGTTGAGCAGGCCGGAGGTCGTCTCCGAATGGATCATCGACACATGCGTGATCGACGGGTCGGCGTCCAGGATCCGTTCGACGCGCGCGGCGTCGGGGATGCGGTCGTAGGGCTCCGCGTACCGCACATGATCGATGCCGGCGTGCTCGCAGATCTTGACCTGGCGGTCGCCGTAGGCGCCGTTGGTGCACAGCAGCACCTTCTCGTCGGCGCCGATCACGCTGGTCAGCACGCTTTCGACGCCGAAGGTGCCGGAGCCCTGCATCAGCACGACCGTGTACCGGGACGGGTCGCAGTGCGCCAGCTCGAGCAGGTCGGCGCGGATCTTCTGGGTGATGGCCTTGTAGTCGTCGTCCCAGGTGCAGTGGTCGAAGAGCATCTCCTCCTTGACCGTGCGCGTGGTGGTCAGCGGTCCGGGGGTGAGCAGCTTGTAGTCGCGGTTCATGGTTGACCCTTTCTTCTGATCTGTTCTGTGGTGGTTTATCGGCGTGTTTCCGGCATTCTCGCCGGTCCCGCTGGTCCCGCCGATCTTGGGGCGCGGGAATCGGGGAATCCCTGCGCCCCGGCGCGGGCGTCGGCGGTCTCGACGTGAGAATCCGCCGGTTCTTGCATTTCCCGGGCCGTCGGGTGCGGGCCGGATGCGAACCGGGTGCGGGCCGGGAACGGGCGGGCCGGAACCCGCCCGCGGGGGGCTACCGGTCGCCCTGCGCGGCGCGTTTGCAGGCCTCGGAGAAGTCCTGGTGCTCCTGCAGCAGGTCGACGGTCAGCGGATCCGGGAAGACCTTCGGGTTCGCCGAACCGTCGGCGGACTCCGTCTCTCCGGCGTACAGCGGCACCGGGTAGGTCTCCAGCAGCTCGGCGCGGCCCTCGTCGACGATCACCCCGGCCATCTTCTGCGCCAGCGGGTTGGTCCGGTCGCCCTTGTCGAGCACCGCCACCGATTCGGTGAGCGAGTAGTTGCCCTCCTCGGGGTCGACGTAGTCGATCGGCAGCCCCTCGGTCTTGTCGGCGACCGCCTGGTGGCGCAGGCCGAAGCCGATCGCCACCTCGCCCGAACGCACCGAGTTCAGCGGTCCGGATCCGGACATCTGCAGGTGCGGTCCGGCGTTGCGGTAGATGCCGGTCAGGATTTCGCGGCCGCGCTCGCCGGTGCCGTACGCGTCGGCGATGGCCTGGACCATCAGCCAGCCGGTCGAGGAACCCTCCATGTCGGTCACGGAGATCTGGCCCTCGTAGATCGGGTCGGCCAGGTCGGCCAGGCTTTCCGGCACCGGCAGCCCCTCGTCCTCGAGCACGGTGGTGTTGTAGAAGATCGCGCCTTCCTGCACGGTGGTCGGCCGGCGCCAGACAGGCGCGGTGGAGTTGCCGTCGGCGCCGAGCGGCCGCGAGGCGACCTCGGTCAGGTCGGCGAACATGTGGTTGCGCTCCTGCGCCGAGTCGATGTAGTACGAGCTCATCGTGATCAGGTCGGCCTCCAGCGCGCGGCCCTCGGCGAGCAGCTTGCCGCCGAGCTCGGAGGTACCGAAGCTCTGGATGACGTACCGGTTCCCGAATCCGTTCGCGTCGAGCGCGTGCTGGAACGCGGTCACCGCCTCGTCGTCGGCGTTCGTGTAGATGACGACCTGGCCGTCGGCCGCGGCGGTGCCGGAGAATGCGCCGAAGCCGAAGGCGACGAGGATGACGGCGAGGATGCCGGAGAGCGTGCCCGTGAAGATGCGCCGGCCGCGGCGGTTGCCGGAGGTCGGCAGCGGGAAGTCCGGCGAGCCGGTGACCGACGCCTGCTCCAGCGCGATCAGCCTGGCGTCGCGGCGCACCGTCATCGCGGCGGTGGCGACCTGCACGACGCGCTCGCGCACCGTGGCCCGGCCGCGCTCGCGGGTGGCCAGCGCGATCACGCCCTTGACGACGAGGTTGGTCGCCAGGATCAGGACCGACAGCGCGAAGATCTGGTCGAACTCGGCCAGGTGCTGCAGCACGGAGATCTCGGTGGTGATGACCTGCGTGCGCGCGCCGGTCAGGAACACGACCGCGGAGATCGTCACCATCGCGTTGACGAAGTAGTAGCCGAACACCTGCAGGATCGTGGGCCACGCGTTCGGCGTGACCACGCGTACGATCGTTTTGATCCAGCTGTCGCCCATGAGCTTGGCCGTGGTCTCCCACGAGCCGTTCATCTTCGACAGCGAGTCCTTGATCATCTGGTACGGCGTGGCGAAGTAGTGCACCACGTTCGCGGCGATCAGGATCCAGAACGTGTTCTGCAGCGAGCCGCCGGAGAACGCGAACAGGAACGCGATGCCCAGCACCATGCCCGGCACGGTGTTGATCACCGAGCTCATCGCGTCGACGACGCGCTTGGCCCAATTCGGCAGCTTCGAGCGCGAGGTCACCAGGCCGGCCGCGTAGGCGAACAGGCAGCCGACGATCGCGGTCATCACCGCCACGTACAGCGAGTTGAGGTACACCGAGCTCAGCGAGCCGTCGGTGAACAGCCGCGTGATGTGCTCCCAGGTGAACGAGGTGTCGAACGGCCATTCGGCCACGAACGGGATGATGAGGATCACCGCGAACAGCGAGAGCACGCACGCCAGCGCGAGCACCGACCCGGCGCCGCACAGCCAGTCGCGCCGCGGGCCCTTGGGCAGCTCGACCTGCGAGACCTTGGCGTAGCGGATCGAGTAGCGCTCGAGCACGGTCATCAGGATGATCGACGCGATCGAGGGGACGAGCATGAACACGGCGATCACGGCGCCGCGGTTGAAGTTCGGGATCGAGCCGAGCATCTGGTTGTACAGCGTCATCGCGAGCACGTCGTACGTGCCGCCGACCGAGGTCGGGATGCCGTAGTCGGTGAACGCCAGGAAGAACGCCTGGATGAACGCGACGGCGAGCGTGCCGACCAGCGGCCGCAGCACCGTGTTCAGGAACGTCGTCCACGGCTTGTCGCCCATGATGTGCGAGACGATGACGAACTTCTTGTCGACGAACCGGAAGCTGTTGTTGATCAGCAGGAAGCAGGTCGGCAGCGTGTAGACGACGTAGCCGATGAGCAGTCCGGTGAAGCCGTAGATGTCGAACGGCTGGAAGCCGAGCAGCCGGGTGATCAGCCCCTGGTTGCCGAAGCTGTAGATGATGGCGAAGCCGTAGGTGATGGTCGGCAGCAGCATCGGCACCTGGGTGAGCAGCGTGATGGCCTTCTTCAGCCCCTTCGGCACGTTCGTGCAGTTGACCGTGTAGGCGAGCAGGAACGCCAGCAGCACGGCGACCAGCGCGGAGGCGCCCGCCACCTTGAGCGAGTTGAGCACCGAGGTCGCGAACTCGGGCCGGGCCAGGATCGCCGCATAGTTGCTCAGCGTGGCCGCGCCGTCGCCGGTCTGGAACGAGCGGATCACGACCAGCGCCATCGGCACGACGAGGAACGCGGCGAACGCGACGGCGACGACGGCCAGCAGCGCCCACAGCTCGGTCTGCCGGGGCTTGGACGGCCTGCGCTCGTAGTTGACGATCTCCGGGGCGATGTTGGGCAGCTGCTTGCCTGCCTGGATCGATTCGACGGACATGGCTCACTCCTTGCCTGCGCGGCCGGCGGGCTGCGCGGCCGGCGCCCCGTGCGCCGGCCGGCCGTCGGCGAACAGCGAATAGATGTTGTTGCGCTTGACCTCCAGCTGGTGGAGGATGAAGGTGCGGACGAAGTCGCTGGCCGGATGCTCGATGATGTTCTCCGGGGTGTCGTACTGCGCGATCGCGCCCTGGTTGAGGATGAGCACGCGGTCGCTCATCGTGCACGCCTCCTCGGGGTCGTGCGTGACCATGATGGTGGTCAGGTGGTACTGGTCGACGATCTGCCTGATCTTGGCCTTGATCGACTCCTTGATGACGCCGTCGAGCGCGGACAGCGGCTCGTCGAGCAGGAGCAGCCGCGGCTTCATCACCAGCGTGCGGGCGAGCGCCACGCGCTGCTTCTGGCCGCCGGACAGCTCGTCGATGGACTTGTCGAGGTGCTCCTCCAGCCCCAGCAGCGCGATCAACTCGCGGATCTCCCCGGGGGAGGACAGGCCGGGGTCGTTCCTCAGGCCGTAGGTGATGTTCTCGTAGGCGTTGAGGTTCGGGAACAGCGCGTAGTCCTGGAACACGATGTTGAAGCCGCGCTTCTCCATCGGCACGTGCGTCAGGTCCTCGCCGTCGAAGAGGATCCGCCCGCCGGTGGCGTCGGTGATGCCGAGGATGATGTTGAGCAGCGTGGTCTTGCCGCCGCCGGAGGGGCCGAGGATGGACATGATCCGGCCCTTGTCGAGGGTCAGGCTGATGCCGTTGAGGACGTGCGCGTCCCCGAACGACTTGGTGACGTTCTTCAGTTCGAGCATGGTTCGTATCTGCCTTCCGCGGGCGCGGCTCCTGGCCGTCGTCCGCCGCATGGGTGCCGGCCCTTGCCGCCGGCCGGGATCGGTGTTCGGTTGTGCGCCGGATGGGTCGTCTGCGGCGCGGGCCGTGGTGTCGGCCGTGATTCCATCGTCCGTCCGGCTCCGGCGCCGGCGGGACGATCCGGAAGAAAGCTCGGGGAAAGGACGGTGAATTCCGCGTAAAACTACGCGCCGGCGCCGTAGTCTTGTAGTCGCGGCCCGGCGGGCGCGGCGTCCGTCCAATGGCGCGGGGAGGCGCGGGCGAGGCGGCGGGCGGATGCGGTGCGGCGCCCGCGAAGGATTCGGGCATGGCGCGTCCGGGCGCCGCGTCCACGGCCCGCCGGGGCACGGCCGGGGCTCGCGCGGCCCCGGCCGTGCCCGCTCAGCCGTTGTAGCCGCGGTCCTGGATGGTGCGGCCCGAACGGTCGAGTTCGGTGGAGAAGCGCCCGTAGTCGCTGAGGATCACGCCCATGTACAGCATGTCGACCATGACGACGTGCGCGGCGCGCGAGAAGATGGCGTTGCCGTAGATGGTGCGCTCGCCGCGCCCGGCGAGCAGGGCCACGTCCGCCCAGTTGCAGATCGGCGAGCCCGGCGCGTTGGTGACGGCGATCGTGCGCGCGCCGCGCGACTTGGCCAGCCGCAGCGCCTTGACGGTGTCCGCCGAGGCGCCGGAGTAGGAGAACGCGACGACCACGTCGCCCCCGGACAGGTGCCCGGCGGCGATCTGCTGCAGGTAGGCGTCGGCGTTCATCCGGCAGCGCAGCCCCAGGTAGCTGAGTTTGGTGAACAGGTCGGTGGCCGGCGCCAGCGAGTTCTCCACGCCGATGACGTCGATGAGGTCGGCGCCCGCGAGCAAGGCCACCGCCTTGCGGAACTCCCTGCGGTCGAGCGAGGCGAGCAGGTCGTCGAGCAGCGACGCCGTGCCGTGCACCGCCTTGTCGGGCACGTCCTCGAGCCTGTCCCACGGGTTGAGGTCGAAGCCCTCCAGCGGGTCGAAGGTCGCGCGCCGTTCCGCCTGCGGGTGGCGCAGCACGTAGCGCAGCTCGCGGTAGCCGCCGAAGCCCAGCTTGCGTGAGAACCGGATGACCGTCGGCTCGCTGACGTGCGCGGCCGCGGCCAGCTGGCCGACGGTCAGCTCGGCGGACTCTGCCAGATGGTCGCGCACGTATTGCGCGACGGCCCGTTCCGCCGGCCGCAGCGAGGGGTACACGTGGTCGATGCGTTCCCTGATCCCCGTGGAAGTGTGCACGTCGTCTCCTCTGCTATCCGCCCCGGCGGGCGGCCGGGCCCAGACTAGCGCCGCCGGGTGAGCCGACGGGGCCGGGCGGCCGAACCGCGGGTGAACAGCGGGTGAATTGTGGACGTCGGCCGGCCCCGGCGGGCGGATGCCGGATAATGGTGCCATGGTGACGGTGACGGTGGGTGCCCCTACGCACCCGGTGAGCGATCGGCTGTACGGCGTGTTCCTCGAGGACATCAACTTCGGCGCCGACGGCGGGCTGAACGCCAACATGGTGAACAACTACAGCTTCGACGGCGTGTACCTGGACCACCACGGCCTGCGCGTGCGCGGCGAGGAGCGGTGGCGCACCCTGCCGGACCCGCTGCGGTTCTGGATCTTCGACGGCGTGGCGGCCCGCAGCTGCGGCACCCGGATCCGCGGCGAGCGAGGCCGGAGCGTGGCCACCGACTGCCCGGCGCCGCCGCTGCACGACAACAGCCGGTACGCCAGACTGACGATGGAGGGGGATTCGGGGCGTGTCGAGAACCTCGGGTACAACGGCGGCGGCGAGCATGCCGACGCCTGCGCGATGGCCGTCGCGGCGGGGCGGCGCTACGAGTTCTCGGCCTACGTGCGGCCGGTGGCGGGCGGGTGCGCGCTGCTGGTGTCGGTGGTCGACCGCTACGGTCTGCCGCTGAGCGACGTGCTCGAGGCGCGTCCCGCCCCCGATCCCGACGACCCGTTCGCGCGCGACGGGTGGAGTCGCGTGGCGTGCACGCTGACGGGCGCGGCCACCGACTACGGCAAGCTGCGCATCGGCGTCGTGCGCCGCGGCTCGGGCGGGGCAGAGCACGGGCCGGTGACGCTGGACCTCGACTGCGTGTCGCTGATGGACGCCGACCACTGGGGCCGGGGCGACCCGAAGTGGCGCCACGGCCGCCTGCGCCGCGACCTGGTGGAGGCCATCGCCGCGCTCAGGCCGTCGTTCGTGCGCTTCCCGGGCGGCTGCATCGTCGAGGGCGTGACCCCGGGCAACGAGTACCGCTGGAAGGACACGGTCGGCGCGCTGCCGGCCCGCCGCCAGCAGTACAGCATGTGGGCGTTCCGCACCGCCGACGGATCCAGCTACTCGCAGAGCTACCAGATCGGGTTCTACGAGTACTTCTGCCTGTGCGAGGACCTGGGCGCCCGGCCGCTGCCCACGCTGTTCGCCGGCATCACCTGCCAGTCGCCCTACCGCGACCCCAGGCACATCGCCACCGACTCGGCGTATTTCCGCGAGGCGGTCGTGCAGGACTACCTCGACCTGATCGACTTCGCCAACGGCGACCCCGAGACCGACGCATGGGCGCGGGTGCGGGCGCGGATGGGCCACCCCGAGCCGTTCGGCCTGGACATGATCGGCGTGGGCAACGAGAACCACGGCCCCGACTACGTCGACAAGTACGACGCGATCTGCCGGGCCGTGCACGCCAAGGACCCCTCGATGCTGTGCGTGATGAGCGCGGGGCTGTTCCCGTTCCGCCTGCCGATGCGCCGCGCCTGGGAGCACGCGCGGGCCGTCGCCGCCGAGGCCTCCGTGGCCGGGGACGCCGCTGGGGCCGGAACCGCCGCGGCCGACGGGACCGGAACCGTCGGGACCTCCGGAACCGGGGTCGTCGGGGACGCCGAGGGTCGCGACGCCTCCGCCGCCGCGGCCGACGGGGCCGCCGGGTCCGGGACCGCGGCGGCTTCCGGAACCGCCGGAACCGCGCGGGTCGGCGCCCGCGGGTCGGCGACCGGCGACGCGATCGTCGTCGACGAGCACTCCTACCACGCCCCCGAGTGGTTCGTCCGGCAGGCCGGACGCTTCGACGACTACCCGCGCGACGGCGCCGGCGTGTGCTTCGGCGAGTACTCGGCCAACGGCTACTTCGCCGCGCGGCCGCAGACCTACGAGACGGCCTGCCGGTGGCGCTCCGCCCTGGCCGAGGCCGCGTTCCTGACCGGGTGCGAGCGCAACAGCGACGTGGTGCGCATGACCTCGTACGCCCCGCTGCTCGCCCACATCACCGGCAAGGGCTGGGAGCAGAACCTCATCGAGTTCAACCCGGCGACCGTCTCGCCGACCGTCAACTACGAGGTGCAGCGGCTGTTCTCGGCCAACGTGGGCACGACGGCCTACGAGTGCGCGGTGACGGGGGAGGACGGGGGAGCCGGCCGGCTGTTCGTGTGCGCCACCGGCGACGAGGGCTCGCGGCGCTGCGTCAAGATCGTCAACGTCGGCGACGCGCCGGTGCGCGTCACGCTCGACGTGGCGCCCGGGCTGCGGGCGCTGGGCTCGGGTTCCGGCCGCGCGCCGCGCCTGCGCGTGGAGACGCTCTGCGGCCCGCCCTCGGCCAAGCGCTCGCTGGCCTACACCGGTGCGCCGCGCGGCGGGGTCCGCCACGACGTGCGCGAGTACCGGCTGTCCTCGCCGCACGTGCACGTCGCCGTGCCCGTCCCGGCGTACAGCGTCACGCTGGTCGTCGTGGACTGACCGCGGACCCGGCGCCGCGCCCGCGCGCGGGCTGTCCGGCCCGCCGTCCATGCCGGCCGGCGGGACCGGACGCGTACGCGATGGGCGTACGGCGCACACCCCCGAGTACCATACCCGGTGGGAATACACTACTGATAACCCTCGCTCAACTTGGCGAAAGGCAGCAACATGGCACAGGAAAGCAACCACACGAACGAACCGCAGGCCAACATCGGCGTCGTCGGCCTGGCCGCGATGGGCGCCAGCCTGGCGCGCAACCTCGCGCACCACGGCAACACGGTGGCGGTGTTCAACCGCAGCCACGCGCGCACCGAGACGCTGATGCGCGAGCACGGCGACGAGGGCGCGTTCGTCCCGGCGGACACGCTCGAGGAATTCGTGGCCAGCCTGACCCGGCCGCGCACGGCCATCATCATGGTCAAGGCCGGCGCGCCCACCGATGCGATGATCGACGCGCTCGCCGACCTGATGGAGCCCGGCGACATCATCGTGGACGCCGGCAACGCCTACTACGAGGACACGATCCGGCGCGAGAAGGCGATCCGCGCCCGCGGCCTGCACTTCGTCGGCTGCGGCGTCTCCGGCGGCGAGGAGGGCGCGCTCAAAGGCCCGTCGATGATGCCCGGCGGCACCGAGGAGTCGTGGAAGACCCTCGGCCCGATCTTCCGCCAGATCGCCGCGCAGGCCGAGGGCGAGCCGTGCGTCACGCACATCGGCACCGACGGCGCCGGCCACTTCGTCAAGATGGTGCACAACGGCATCGAGTACTCCGACATGCAGCTGATCTCCGAAAGCTACGACCTGCTGCGCCGCGGCCTGGGCATGTCCGCCGACGAGCTGGCCGACGTGTTCGCCGCCTGGAACGAGGGCGACCTGAACTCCTACCTCATCGAGATCACCGCCGACATCCTGCGCCACAAGGACGCGAAGACCGGCAAGCCGTTCGTCGACGTGGTCGTCGATCGCGCCGGTATGAAGGGCACCGGCACCTGGACCGTGCAGACCGCGCTGTCGCTGGGCGTGCCGGTCACCGGCATCGGCGAGGCCGTGTTCGCCCGCGGCCTGTCCTCGCAGGCCGGGCTGCGCGCCGAGGCCCGGGACAAGGCCCTGGCCGGCCCCGAGCCCGCCGCCGTGCTCGCACCGATCGCCGCCGACCCGCAGGCCCGCGCCGCCTTCGTCGAGGACGTGCGCCAGGCGCTGTACGCCTCGAAGATCGTCGCCTACGCGCAGGGCTTCAACGAGATCGAACAGGCCGCCGCCGAGCACGGCTGGGACATCGACCTCGGCGCCGTCGCCAAGATCTGGCGCGGCGGCTGCATCATCCGCGCGCGGTTCCTCAACCGCATCGCCGACGCCTACGCCGGCGGGACCAAGCCCGGCTCGCTGCTGTTCGACCCGTTCTTCAAGGCCGCCGTCGAGGGCGCCCAGGACTCCTGGCGCCGCGTCGTGGCCCGCGCCGCGCAGGCCGGCGTCCCGGTGCCGGTGTTCGCCTCGTCGCTGGCCTACTACGACGGCCTGCGCTCGCGCCGTCTGCCCGCCGCGCTGATCCAGGCGCAGCGCGACTACTTCGGCGCCCACACCTACGGCCGCGTCGACGAGCCCGGCGTGTTCCACACGCTGTGGGCCGAGGAGGGCCGCGAGGAGATCAAGCAGTCCTGACCAGCCGCCCGGCCGGCGGCGCGGCGCGGCACCGGCCCCGCGCCGCCGGCCGACATCCGAATCGTAAGGATCTGATATGGCAACAACCCCAGCCACGCCCCAGGAGGCGTGGACCAACCCGCTGCGCGACCCGCGCGACCTGCGCCTGCCGCGCATCGCGGGCCCCTGCTCGCTGGTGATCTTCGGCGTCACCGGCGACCTGTCGAAGAAGAAGCTGCTGCCGGCCGTGTACGACCTGGCCAACCGCGGCCTGCTGCCCGCCGGGTTCGCGCTGGTCGGCTTCGGCCGCCGCCAGTGGAGCGACGAGGAGTTCGCCCGCTTCGTCGAGCAGAACGTGCGCGAGCACTGCCGCACGCCGTTCAACGAGCGCACGTTCCGGCAGCTGCACGACGGCATGCGCTTCGTCGTCGGCACGTTCGACGACCCCGAGGCCTTCACCCGACTGTCCGACACGGTCTCCGAGCTCGACCGCGTCCGCGGCACCCGCGGCAACCACGCGTTCTACATGTCGGTGCCGCCGCGCGACTTCCCGCTGGTCTCCCGCCAGCTCGCCGCCTGCGGCCTGGCGCGCTCCAGCGAGGGCGCCTGGCGCCGCGTCATCATCGAGAAGCCCTTCGGCCACGACCTTAAGAGCGCCCAGGAGCTCGACCGCGTGGTCTCCGAGGTCTTCGAGCCGCAGTCGGTGTTCCGCATCGACCACTACCTGGGCAAGGAGACCGTGCAGAACCTGCTGGCGCTGCGCTTCGCCAACACGATGTTCGAGCCGGTGTGGAACGCCAACTACGTCAGCCATGTGCAGATCACGATGGCCGAGGACATCGGCATCGGCGGGCGCGCCGGCTACTACGACGGCATCGGCGCCGCGCGCGACGTGATCCAGAACCACCTGCTGCAGCTCATGGCGCTGACCGCGATGGAGGAGCCGGTCTCGTTCGCCGCCGGCGACCTGACCGCCGAGAAGACCAAGGTGCTCTCCGCGGTCCGCCTGCCCGACGACTTCGCCGCCCACACCGCCCGCGGCCAGTACGCGGCCGGCTGGCAGGGCGCCGAGAAGGTCATCGGCTATCTGGAGGAGCAGGGCATCGACCCGGCCTCGACCACCGAGACCTACGCGGCGATCCGCCTGGACGTCGACACCCGCCGCTGGGCCGGCGTGCCGTTCTACCTGCGCACCGGCAAGCGCCTGGGCAAGCGCGTCACCGAGATCGCGGTCGTGTTCAAGCGCGCGCCGCACCTGCCGTTCGAGACGACCGCCACCCGGGAGCTCGGCGCCAACGCCGTCGTGATCCGCGTCCAGCCCGACGAGGGCGTGACGATGCGCTTCGGCGCGAAGGTGCCGGGCACCGCGATGGAGGTGCGCGACGTGAGCATGGACTTCAGCTACGGCCGCTCGTTCACCGAGTCGTCGCCGGAGGCCTACGAGCGCCTGATCCTCGACGTGCTGCTCGGCGACCCGCCGCTGTTCCCGACCACCGAGGAGGTCGACCTGTCCTGGAGGATCCTCGACCCGATCGAGGAGTACTGGTCCACGCTGGGCCAGCCGCAGCCCTACCGCGCGGGCACGTGGGGGCCTGCCGAGGCCGACGAGATGCTCGCCCGCGACGGCCATCACTGGAGGATGCCATGATCGTTGAACTTCCCGACACCAGCACGTCGGCCATCGCCAGCAAGATCGACGAGCTGCACGAGCGGCGCGGCGAGGCGGCGCTCGGCCGCGTGCTCACGCTGCTGGTGTGCACCGACGCCGCGAACCTCGAGGACTCGCTCGCCACGGCGAACGCCGCCAGCCGCGAGCACCCGTGCCGCGTCATCGCCATCGTCACCGAGGGGCGCGACGTCGGCGACGACGCGCGGCTCGACGCCCAGGTGCGCTTCGGCGCGGACGCCGGCGCCGGCGAGATCATCGTGCTGCGGCCGACCGGCGGGCTGACGCGGCATCTGGACACGCTGGTCATCCCGCTGCTCGTGCCCGACGCGCCGGTCGTGGCCTGGTGGCCGACCCGCGCCCCCGAGAACCCGTCCGCCGACCCGATCGGCATGATGGCCCGCAGCCGCATCACCGACGCGATGCGCGCCCAGAACCCGGAGGCCGCGTTCACCGCGTTGCGCGCGCACTACACCGACAAGGACATCGACATGTCGTGGACGCGCCTGACGATGTGGCGCGCCACGCTCGCCTCGCTGCTCGAGGAGCGGCCCGCCAGCCCGATCCGCTCGGTGCGCGTGCTCGGCCAGCCCCGCCACCTGTCGGTGGAGCTGCTCGGCTCGTGGCTGGCGCTCAGGCTCGGCGTGCCGGTCGTCATCGATCGCGACGGGAACGCCGAGGGCGTGGCCGGCGTGACGTTCGTGTGCGAGGACGGCGAGTTCGGCATGCACCGCGAGAACGAGCGCATGGCCGTGTCGCTGCCCGGCGAGTTCGAGCAGACCGTGCCGATGCCGATGCGCACCCCCGAGGACTGCCTGAGCGAGGAGCTGCGCCGGCTCGACCCGGACGAGGTGTACGCCGAGGTGATCGAGCAGGGCTGGACGCTCGTCGACCACGAGTGAGCCCGCGGGCCGCGCGTCATGGCCTCGCCGCCCATTGATTCGAAATTGTCCTGAAAGGAATATGCATGGCCGAATCCGAACCGACATCACGACGCACCGTCGTCACCTTCCCCGACCGCGGCACGCTGCATCAGGCCGTCGCCGCGCGACTGCTGCTCACGATGGCGGAGACGCTGGCCGAACGGCCGCGCTTCGACGTGGCGCTGACCGGCGGCAGCGACGGCATCGCCGTGCTGCAGGCGATGGTCGGGCACCCGTTCGCCGCCGCGGTGGCGTGGGACCGCGTCCACCTGTGGTGGGGCGACGAACGATTCGTGACGCCCGACGACCCCGACCGCAACGCCGGGCAGGCGCGCGAGGCCTGGTTCGGCGCGCTGGTCGCCGACGGTCTGCTGCCCGAGGCCAACGTGCACGAGATGCCCGCCGACGACCGGCCCCGCGAGGTCGCCGACGCCGCGGACGACGCGGAGAACGACGCGATCCTGGCTCGCGCGGCCGCCGACTATCGGCGCGAGCTGGAGGGGCAGCTTGGCCCGGACGGCGCGTTCGACGTCGCGATGTTCGGCATCGGGCCGGACGGCCACTTCGCCTCGCTGTTCCCCGACCGCGACGAGGTGCGGATCGACGAGCCCGGCACCTGGACGGTGGGCGTCGCCCGCTCGCCGAAGATGCCGCCGCTGCGCGTGAGCCTGACCGTGCCGTTCATCCGCCGCAGCCGCGAGGTGTGGATGGTCGCCTCGAAGCGGGGCAAGGCCGAGGCCGCGGCCCGCGCGCTGGGCACGGCGTGCGATCCGCACACCCCCAGCTCCTACGCCGCCGGCGCCGAGCGGACCCTGTGGTACCTGGACGCCGACGCGGCCTCGCTGCTGCGCTGGCGGTAGCGGCCCGGTCCGGCGCCTTCCGCGTTCACGGAACCGCGCATCCCATGTGACGGGGTGCGCGGTTTTGCATATGTCGCGTGGCGGGAGCGGTGGTCGGGGCGCGGTCAGCGTTCGGCCTGCTCGATGCGGACGCCGAGATGGCGGGCGAAGGCCTGGGCGAGGTCGGCCACCTGCCCGGGCGTCATCGTCACGCCCGCCAGCGCCTCGGCGTTGCGGATCTCCGTGAGCCGCGCGCCGCGCAGGTCCACGTCCCTGATCCGGGCGTGGCGGAACGTCAGCGAGCGGATCTCGCAGTCCTCGAAGGCGACACGCTCCAGCTGGGCGTCGGCCGCGTCGAAGTCGCCGATCAGGCAGCCGCGGAACACCACGTCGCGGCAGCGGGCCATCCGCAGGTTGAGGTAGTCGATGCGGCAGCGCTCGACGAGCAGCGAGTGCATCGTCGCCTCCATCGCCTCCATCGCGCCGAAGCGGGAGTCGCGGATCTCGGCCGACAGCAGCGAGGCCTGGTCGAAGGCGGCGTGCGGCGCCGTGACGGCCTCGATGCGCACGCCGGAGCAGCGCGCCGACGAGGCGGCGAGACGGGTCGCGCCGATCGACTCGATGGCGCAGTTGAAGAACGAGCAGCCGGACCAGTCCAGGAGCCCGACGGTGCCGTCGACGCCGATGCGGACCGAGTCGCAGGAATCCTCGGGGCGCACGGTCGTGCCGTCCAGCGGCGTCAGATGCCCCAGCCGCAGCGGCCGGTACAGGCGAGGCGCAGTGGTCATGGCATCATCCTAGCCGCATGCGCCCCCGGCGTGCGGCCGCGCCGCGGCGTCCCGCGCGACGGGCGTGCGGCGGCGGCCGCTCCGGCGGTGCGTCGGGGGTATGATGGGGCGGACGGTCCGGCCGCACGGCCGGGCGTCCGTCCGGACGAAGGAGGTCCCGTATGCTGGTGGTGTTTTTCTCGCGTCCCGGGGAGAACTTCAACGTCGGCGTCGTCGACGAGGGCAGCACCGCGAAGCTGGCGCGCATCGTGGCGGAGGAGTCCGGCGCGGCGTCGGTGCGCATCGTGCCGGACCGGGCGTATCCGGCCGGCTACGACGAGGCCAAGTCGCTCATCCAGCACGAGCTCGAGGCGCAGGCGCGTCCCGGGATCGCGCTGCGGGCCGTGTCCCCGGACGGCCTCGACGCGGAACGGGCCGTCGCCGCCGCCGGCCGCATCGCGCTCGGCTACCCGATCTGGTGCGGCTCCCTGCCGATGCCGGTGCGCACGTTCCTGGACGGCCATGACCTGCGCGGCAAGACGATCCTGCCGTTCTGCACCAACGAGGGCAGCGGGCTGGCCCGCACGATGGACGAGCTGCGCGGGGCGCTGCCGGGGTGCGACGTGCGCGACGGCCTGCCGGTCCTCGGCTCCGCAGTCCAGTCCGACCCCGACGCCTTGCGTCCCCTCGTCGCCCGGTGGCTGGCGTCGGCGGATGCGGACGGGGTGTCGGCCGGGTGACGCCCCGTCCGGCGCTCCGACACCCGTCCGGCCGCCGGAGCGCGGCGGTCAGTCCAATGCGGTCGTGTCGATGCGGGTGAAGTACTCGGTGTCGTTCTCGTGGTCGATGCGCGCGCCGCAATGCCGCTGCACGGCCAGCGAGGCGGGGTTGTCCTTGTCGACGCTCAGGTAGGCCTCGTCGATGCCGTGGACGTCGCGGGCGATGGCCAGCGCCAGCCGCAGCCCCTCGGTCGCGTAGCCGTGGCCGCGGTATGCGGGCGCGATGCCGTAGCCGATGTGCCCGGCGCCCTCGCGCAGCGCGTCGTTGAGCCGGTGCCGCAGGTTGACGATGCCCACATACTCGCCCTCGTCGTTGACGAGGATGTACTTCGTGGCGGGCGCGTACCCCGGCGGCAGGTCGCGGCCGGCGTGCATGTCCTCGGTCCGGCGCAGGTACCGCGCGAACTCGTCGCGGTCCATGCCGTACGCATCGTTGACGAACCCGTGCTCGTTCGCCGGGAACGCGCCGAACAGCGCGTAGGCGCGCTCCGGGTTGGCGTTCCATGCCTCGATCAGTCTCATGGCGCCCGAGTCTAGCGGCGCCGTGCGATAACGGCGGCCTGTCGTCTCGCCATGCGTCGGAATGAATCGGAGCCAGGCGATAACAGGCGGACCGCATCGCCGCGTCACCCCGGTCGGGATCATCCCGGCGGTGCCGGGGGATGGCGGACAAGCCGCAGCACGGCGAGGAGGGGCGTGGCGGCATGGAGCGTATCCGGGTGTGGCGCGCGTGTACCGGTTGTTGTCTTCCGTCCGGGCGTCGGCTCCGTGGCATTTGCGGCATCATGGCTACCGTGCCGCCCGTTGCGCATCGGCATCGGGTCGGTTCGGTAGCACTTGCGGCGGCACCTGTGCTACCGAACCGACGTTGGGGATCGCCCAGCGTCTGCTAAAACGCAGTCGCCCCGTTGTTTATCAACCAAAACCGACGCCGGCGGCCATCGGGGTCCGGGTCCCGTCCCGTTCACGGAGCAGACCCGTCCGCGGGCCTGTCCCGTTCATAGGCCTTGTCCCGTCCAGGGGGCCGCCCCGCCGACGAAGCGGACTGACCGGCAATGCCGGGCATCGTGACGGACGACCAACGCAACCGGCGATGCCGGGCATTCGCGATAGGCAATTAACGCAACCGGCAATGTCGGGCACTTGCGACGAACAACCAACGCAACCGGCAATGTCGGGCACTCGCGACGAACAATCGACACAACGAGTGACCCCGGGGAGGCTCGAACTCCCGACCTTGAGATTAGAAGTCACATGCTCTATCCAACTGAGCTACGGGGCCAAATCACCCATAGTATACACGCGAACGGGGACCGTCCGCGAGCGTCCTTCCGCCGGGTTGGCCTCGCCGGCGTCCCGTGCGCCGCGGGGCCGCCGCTACCGCCGCGTGTGCGCCGGATGGATGATGTGCGCGGCGGCGATGTAGATCACCCACGCCAGCGGCATCGAGAGCATGAGGACCGGGTAGAACCACTCGATGCCGACGTTGCCGTACAGGAACCCGCCGAGCAGCGAGCCGAGTGTCATGCCCAGGTCGATGCCCACGTAGTACGTGCTGTTGGCCAGTCCGGCATGGGCGCGGCCGGCGATGATGACCGCCTGCGACTGCGTGGCCGAGCTCATCACGCCGTAGCCGAACGCCGTCAGGACCGCGGCGGCGACCAGCACGGCGTTGTTCGCCATCAGGTCCAGGCACAGCAGCGCGGCCAGCATGCACGCCGAGCATGCGACGAAGAAGAACCGGAACGACTTGCGGTCGAACAGGTCGCGCAGCGTGATGCGCAGGATCAGCAGGGCGAGGGCGTACAGCGGGAAGAACAGGCTCACGGCGACGTGGAAGCCGCGCGCCGCCGCGTATTCGACGACGAACGACTGCGTCGCGTAGTACGGTGCGACGAACAGCATGAACACCAGCGCCAGCGGCAGCACGCGCGGCTCGATGACCGCGCCGAGCAGCCGGCGCGGCGGGCCTGCGCGCCGGACCGCCGATTCCGCGCCGCCGTCCGCGGTCCGCGCGCCGTCGGTCCGCGCGTCCCCGTCGCCCGCCGCGCCGCGCGCCGCGGCCCCGACCGGCCGCCCGCCGTCGCGCACCAGCAGCACCGCCGCGACCATCACCACCGCCAGCACCGCCGACATCAGGAACGTCGCCCGGTAGCCGACCAACCGCTGCACCTCGATGCCGATCGCCGGGCCGATCGCCATCGCCAGCGCGTTGACGGTGCCGTACAGCCCCATGCCGGCGCCCATGTGCCGGATCGGCAGCAGCGTCGCCATCCACGTCGCCAGGCACACCGAGCAGCAGGCGAACGCGACGCCGTTGACCATGCGCGCGGCGATCAGCGAGCCCGGCGACGTGGCGAAGGCGTACCAGAGGCTCGAGACCAGATACAGCGCCGATCCGACGCCGACGATGAGCCGCTTGCTCAGCCGGTCGGCGAGGTTGCCGGCGATCGGGCGGCAGAACAGCGAGACGAAGCTCATCATGCCGGAGACGACGCCCAGCACCGTGCCGGTGGCGCCGAGCTCGCCGGCGTAGCCGGGCATCAGCGGGGTGCCGATCATGTTGCTGGCCATGTAGCAGAACGCGGCCGCCATCACCAGCGCCACGTCGCGGGTGAGCATGCGGTCGGGTGCGTCATGCGTCGTCATGGGTCTCCTTGTCCCGGTCGTCCGTCGTTTCCGGGCACAGGCTACGCCGCCGGCGGCGCGCGCGGGCGGGAAGGGCCACGATGCAACCGGTCCGGGCCGGCGTTGCGCCCACGGCGCAACCGGATGCTATGGGTCGCGATATGCGCCGATCGCGCGCGACGCGGGCGCGCCTCTCCGTCGGCTCGGGGTGCCGCCTGCGTGTCGCGATTGCGCCCGTGGCGAAACCGGCGGAATGGCGCAGGCCGTGGCCCGATTGCGTGCCAGGGCCCGGAATCACGCGGATGTCAGGGTATCCCCCTAGGGGTGGCGCGGCCGTGGCGATATCGGTATACTCCGGGTAACATTGTCGCATTTTCGAATACGGTCCCGGCGGGGCCGTCCCGACCTACGAGGGCGCGCCGACGGCGGCGCAGACAGGGGGGGCAGATGGCGTTGCCACATGTCGCGCAGCGGTCCGCGGAACCCGCGCGCATCTCCATGGATTCCGGCGTGCGCCGCGGTCCGCGGCCCGGCGCGCGCCGCCGGCCGATGATCGAGGTGCGCGGCCTGCGCAAGGAATACCCGGTGGGCGACGAGTCGGTCGTCGCGCTCGAGCGCATCGACCTGGCCGTGCCCCGCGGCCAGATCTGCTGCATCTACGGCGAGTCCGGATCGGGCAAGTCGACGCTGCTGAACCAGCTGGCCGGCCTGGAGAAGCCGACGCGCGGCGCGGTGCGCATCGGCGGGGTCCCGGTCTCGTCGCTGAGCGAACGCGAGCTGGCGGTGTTCCGGCAGCGGCATCTGGGCTTCGTGTTCCAGTCGTACAACCTGCTGCCCACGCTGAACGCCGTCGAGAACGTGGCGATGCCGCTGATGTTCCGCGGCGTGCCCAAGGAGCGGCGGGAGCGCGCCGCCCGGGCCATGCTGGAGCGCGTGGGCCTCAAGGGGCGCATGGGCCACTACCCCGCGCAGATGTCGGGCGGGCAGCAGCAGCGCGTGGGCATCGCGCGCGCCTTCATCGCCGGCCCGCAGGTCGTGTTCGCCGACGAGCCGACCGGCAACCTCGATTCGAGGACCAAGGTCGAGGTGATGGAGATGATCTGCGACTTCGCGCACGCGCACCGCCAGACCATCGTGCTGGTCACGCACGACGACCACATGGCGCGCTACGCGGACCGCATCGTGACGTTGTTCGACGGCCGCATCGTCGACGACACCCCGAACACCCACTGAACCGGACCCGAGGAAGGACCACCATCATGACGCATCGTGCATCCCGCCGCGCGGCGGGGCCGGCCATGGCCGCATGGGCCGCGCTGATCGCGGCGGCACTCGCGCTGGCCCTGGCGCTGCTGCCGGCGCCGCCCGCCCGCGCGGACGACGACCCTGCGGCGGACGCCGCCACCGTCGCGCCGACGGCCGGGCCCGTCCCGAACGTCATCATCACCAACTTCACCTACGGCGACGCCCCGGCCACGGTCGGCGGCGACTTCACGCTGGGCTACACGTTCCAGAACATGGGCCGCGTCGCGGTGCAGAACATGGTGGTCACGGTCGACGGCGGCGACAGCTTCTCGATCGCCGGCGGCACCAACACGTTCTACGTCGACTGGCTCGACGCCGGGTACTCGCTCACCCAGAGCGTGCCGATGCAGGCGCTGGGCAGCGCCGCCAGCGGCGCGCACGCCGTGACGGTGGGCTTCCGGTACGAATACGTGGACGCCGGCGTGCGCAGCACCGGTTCGAGCGACATCAGGATCGCGGTGCCGGTGGTCCAGCCCGACCGCTTCCAGATCAACGACCCCGTGTTGCCCGAATCGGCGTACGCCGGCGAGGAGGTCACCGTGACGATGGCCTACGTGAACAAGGGCAAGGCCGACGTCGCCAACGTCGAGGCCAGCATCGAGGGCGAGGGCATCGAAAGCGCCGTGTCCAGCCAGTACCTGGGCAACGTGGCCTCGGGCGGCACCGGGTCGGTCGGCTTCGCGTTCACCCCGCTGGCCGCCGGCGAGGTGAACGCGACGCTGCACATCAGCTACGAGGACCCCAACGGCGAGGCGAAGACCCGCGACTTCCCGATCACGCTCAACGTCGACGAGAGCGTCCCCGTCATCGACGAGGGCATGGACCTGGAGCCCGAGCCCGAGCCGGCGGTGCCGCTGTGGGCGTGGATCGCCGGGGGAGCGGCGCTGGCCGCGCTGGCCGTGGCGCTGGCCGTGGTGGCGGTGCGCCGCCGTCGCGCGCGGCATGCGGCCCGTCGGGCGGACGACGAGGACTGGGACGACTGGGACGGCGGCGACCCCGAGGCCGGCGGCGCGGATGGCGGCGCGTCCGGTGACGCTGGCGTGTCCGATGGTTCGGGCGTGTCCGGCGGTCCCTCGCGGTCCGACGACGATGCGGCGGCGCGTTCCGGCGATCCGGCAGGGTCCGGCGACGTGGTGGCACTGCCCGGCGGCGCCCCGTCCGCCGACGGCGAGCGGACGCAGGTCATCGCCGACGGGGCCGACGGGATGCGGCGATGAGGTTCGCCGACATCCTGCGGCTGTGCCGGCAGAACCTGCTGCGCCGCAAGTCGCGCACCGTGCTGACCGTGCTCGGCGTCGTCGTGGGCTGCTGCTCCATCGTGCTGATGGTGTCCCTGGGCGCCGGCATCAACGAGCAGAACGAGCGCATGCTGGAGTCGATGGGCGACCTGAGCATCATCACCGTGTACACGGGCGGTTCGGGCGCCGGCGGCGGGGCCGACGGCAAGCCGGCCGCGCTCGACGACAAGGCCGTCGAGGAGTTCCGCTCGATCCCGCAGGTGGCGGGCGTCACGCCGATGGCCTCGATGCCGTACACCGCCTCGCTGAAGACGGGAGGCGGCGACCGCTACGTCGTCGACTACGTGCAGGTCATGGGCATCGACACCACCCAGCTCGACGCGATGGGGTACGTGCTCCTGGAGGGGCGCGCCCCGCTGCGGCCCGGCGAGGCGCTGCTCGGCGAGTACACCGCCTACGATTTCACGGACCGGTTCCGCGCCGGCGAGGACAGCATGCGCTACCATTCGCGCGGCTCCGGCGGCATGTGCGTGTACGACGAGACCACCGGGACGTGCCGCGAGGTCGCCGACGACCCCGACCCGTTCTTCGACCCGCTGGACACGCCGCTCACCCTGGTCACCGGCCCCTCGTTCAACGGCCTGCTGTCGTCCGAGGGCGTGATGGCGGGCGACACGGGGGCGGGCGCCCCGCTGGAGACCACGTTGACGCCGGTGGGCATCCTCGAGGAGGACTACAACAAGGGCGGCGCCACGTCCAGCGGCGTGATCCTGCCGCTCGACGACCTGAAGCGGCTCATCCGCGACGCCGACCCCTCGTCCGCGCGCGCCTCCGCCTACGACCAGGTGCTGGTCAAGGTCTCGGACATGGCGCAGGTGGGCGAGGTGGAGGACCAGATCCGCGCGCTGGGGTTCGGCACCTCGTCGGTGCGTCAGATGCGCGAGAACCTCGAGGAGCAGTCGCGCGCCATCCAGCTGATCCTCGGCGGCATCGGCGCGGTGTCGCTGCTCGTCGCGGCCATCGGCATCGCCAACACCATGGTCATGTCCGTGACCGAACGCACCCGTGAGATCGGCATCATGAAGGCGCTGGGCTGCACCGTGCGCGACATCCGCATCATGTTCCTGGGCGAGGCCGGCGCCATCGGGTTCATCGGCGGCGCCATCGGATGCGTCATCAGCGCGGTCGCGTCCGTGGCCATCAACCTGGTGTCGTTCGGAAGCGTGGACGTGCGGGGCGTCGTCACGGCCCTGGTCGGCGGCGGGGAGGCCGTGCGCGTGTCGGTGATCCCGTGGTGGCTGTACCTGTTCGCGCTCGCGTTCTCCACCGCGATCGGCCTGCTGTCGGGGTTCCAACCCGCGAACCGCGCCGTGCGGATCCCCGCGCTGGACGCGATCAGGAACACGACGTGACCGGCGGCGCGATCAGCGGCACGCCGTGACTGCCGGCGTGATCACCGGCACGACGCGATCGCGCCGCGGATGCGCGCGGCGATGCGCTCGGGCTCCATCCCGTAGCGCCTGTGCAGCTCGGCGAGCGGCACGCGGTCGGTGAACTCCTTGGCCGCGCCGACGTTGAGCACAATCGGCCCGCGTGCGCCGTCCCCGCCACCGGAGCGGCCGGCCGCGGCGGGCGCGGCGGCGCGGCCCACGGCATCGCGGTTCGCGTAGTACGCGGTGATCCGCTCGCCCCAGCCGCCGTCCAGCTGGCCGTCCTCGATGGTGACGACGACGCGGTGATCCTCGGCGAGCCGGTCGAGCGTGGGGGCGTCGAGCCGGTCGTACCGGCGCGGATCGACCAGCGTGGCATCCACCGGCGCGTCCCCGTCGTCGGCCAGCAGCGCGGCGACGCGCTCGGCGAGCGGATAGGCGTCGCCCAGGCCGATGACGGCGACGTCGGCGCCGCGGTGCGCGATCAGATAGCGGTCCCACGGCGTGCCGGCGTCGAACCGCGCGCTCTGCGCGTCCTGCGCGTCGGTGCGGGGCGTGGTATGGGAGTCCAGTGCCGGGGCGGTATGCGGCGTCGAACGGGAGCCGGCCGTCGGATCGGCGGTCTGCGGCGCCGGAGCGGCGTGCGGCGTCGAGCGGAGGCCGGTTGTCGGTTCGGCGCCCGGCGCCGGGGCGGCGGCCGGCTCATCGGCGTGCGGCGTCCGCCCGGCGTTCCGATGCCGGGGGTATCCGCCGGCGCGCTCGGCCGCCAGCACCGCCTCGCCCGGCACGCGGATAGCCACCGGACCGTGGTTCGCCGCGCTCGTCGACCAGGCGAGCATGTCCAGGAAGTCGTCGCGGCAGGTCGGCGCCAGGCAGGCCAGACCGGGGATGTTCGCCATCATCGCGATGTCGAACGCGCCCGAATGCGTGTTGTCGGCGTCGGAGACGCCCGCGGCGAACACCAGCAGCGTGACCGGCGTGCGGTTGAGCGCCACCTCCTGCTGCAGCTCGTCGAAGGTGCGCTGGAAGAACGTGGCCGACGTCGCCACGACCGGCCGCCCGCCGGCCTTCGCGATGCCCGAGGCGAAGGTCACCGCATGCTCCTCGGCGATGCCGGTGTCCACGTAGTGCGCGCCGGCACGCTCGCGGAACGCCCGCGTGATGCCGTTCGACCCCGGCGTGGCGGGGGAGACGACCACCAGTCCCGGCTCGTCGGCGAACCGGGACTCCAGCGCGGCCATGGCCATCTCGCCGTAGTACTTGCGCGGACCCGGCTCCGGCGCGGCGTCGCGGAACGGGTCCTGCCAGTGGTTGGCCTCGCATCTGCCGTCGCGGATGCCGTGGGCCGCGTCCTCGGCGTCGAGGCCGAGCCCCTTGTGCGTGTGGATGTGCACGACGACCGGATGGTCGCAGTCGCGCACCTGCTCGAACGCCTCGACCAGCGCGGCCACGTCGTTGCCGTGCTCCACGTAGCGGTAGTCCAGGCCGAACGCGCGGAAGATGTTCGGCTCCGCCGTGCCGCCCGACGCGCGCAGCCGGGCCAGCGGGCCGTACATGCCGCCGAAGTCCTCGGCGATCGACATCTCGTTGTCGTTGAACACGATGATGAGGTTGCCGCCCTGCTCGGCGGCGTTGTTGAGCCCCTCGAATGCGATGGCCGAGCTCAGCGCGCCGTCCCCGATGACGGCGACGACGTTGCCCACGCCGCCGGCCCCGCCGGGGCCGCCCAGCAGGTCGCGCGTCTTGGCCAGGCCGCAGGCCAGCGAGATCGAGGTGCCGGTGTGGCCGAGCACGAACTGGTCGTGCTCGCTTTCGGCGGGGTTCGTGAACCCGGTGACGCTGTCGGCCAGCGCGGGGTCGAGGTAGGCGCGGGCGCGGCCGGTCAGCATCTTGTGCACGTAGCTTTGGTGCGAGACGTCGAAGACGATGCGGTCGCGGGGCGAGTCGAACACGCGGTGCAGGGCGACGGTCGCCTCGACGATGCCGAGGTTCGACCCGATGTGCCCGCCGTGGGACTTCCCGTAGGCGACGAGCGCGGCGCGGATTTCGGCGCACAGCTGCGGCAGGTCGGCGGCGTCGAGCGCCTTCACGTCGGCGGGGGATCCGATGTGTGCCAACAGTTCGCCGCTCATGCCTTGTGCTCCTTCCTCCTTGTTCACCGGCGAAATTCTAAACGACCCGGTGCCGGCAACGCGCGCACCGGTGCAAATGTGCGCGAGTTCTCCGTATCATCGCGGGGTACCGCGCGTCGCCCGCCGTCCCGCTCCGCATCTCGCGCCCATCCTCCCTCCCCGCGGTTTTTCGCCGCATCCCCCCGCGCACAATGTGCAGTTTCTCACGCTGAGGCCAAGAAAAAGGCCACTCAGCGTGAGAAACTGCACATTGTGCGCGGGAGGAGAGGATGGGGGCGAAACCGGCGGTCGGGCATCATTTTCTCTGCGCACATCTTCGCCGGCGCATCGGGCGCTGCGGGCTTCCTTGGGATTGCGGTATTCAGTTGGGCGGTTGCTTCGGCCGCAGTCATCCGCGCGGCATCCGGTCGCCCACCCCGCGCACAATGTGCATTGAGGGGCGATGCTGCGGACGGCGCATCATGCGGGCGGATGCCGCTTTTCCCCGCGCACAATGTGCACGGGGTACGGGACCGCTCGGCGCTGCCGCCCGACCGACCCCCGGATGAGCCGTTACCAAGCGAAGGAGTGCCAATGAAGGCCGCATACGCAGCAGGAACCAACCGCGATGACCCCCTGTCGGTGCTGAAGGTCGGCGACATGCCCGAGCCGGAACCCCGCCCGTACTGGTCCACGGTGTCCGTCGCGTCCGTGACGGTGAACCACCATGACGTGTGGAGCCTGCAGGGCGTCGGCCTGTCCGCCGAACAGACGCCGATGATCCTCGGGACCGACGCCGCCGGCGTGCTCGACGAGGACATCCCCGGCAGACACGGGCTCAAGGCCGGCAGCGAGGTCGTGCTGTACACGTTCGTCGGCACGGACGGCGCCGGCGTGATGCCGGGCGAGCGCCGCTCGATCCTGTCCGAGCGCTACCCGGGCACGATGGCGGAGAAGGTCGCGGTGCCGAGCGCGAACGTGTTCGCCAAGCCGGCGAACCTGAGCATGGACGAGGCCGCGGCCCTCGGCACGAGCTGGCTGACCGCCTACTCCCTGGTGTTCGCGTCCGCGAACGTCAGGCCCGGCGACACGATCCTGGTGCAGGGCGCCGGCGGCGGCGTGTCCACCGCCGCGATCCAGCTGGCCCATGCGGCGGGGCTGGAGGTGTTCGTCACCTCCCGGTCTGAGGGCAAGCGCGCCAGGGCGCTGGCGCTCGGCGCCGACGCGGCGTTCGAGCCCGGCGCGCGGCTGCCGCGCAAGGTCGACGCGGTCATCGAATCGGTCGGCGCGGCGACGTGGGGCCATTCGGTCAGGTCGGTGCGCCCGGGCGGCACGATCGCCGTGTGCGGCGCGACCACCGGTGACCAGCCGGGCGCCGAACTGACCCGCGTGTTCTTCCAGGACATCCGCGTGCAGGGTGTCACGATGGGCACGCGCGAGGACTTCGGCCGCCTGCTGCGTTTCGTCGAGCATGCCGACCTGCATCCGACGATCGACGCCGTCTATGCGCTGGACGAGGCGCCGGCCGCCTTCGCCCGCATGGTCGCCGGCGACGTGTTCGGCAAGCTGGTGCTGCGCGTGTGAGTCCGGAGGCCTTCTATCTGCACTAGCTGTAGTGGATTTGGGGGTCTGCAGACACCTATCTGCATTACGCGAGGCAGCCTTTCCCGAAGACCTGGAGTATCGATGGCGGAATTCCGCGCCCGCTACCCGGGGTGGGGCGTCCAGGCTGCCTCACGTAGCGCAATTGGGTGTCCGCAGACCCCCAAATCGTCTACAGATAACCAAGAAACCCCGTCAGCGGCCTCTCCGAGACCGGCCGCCGGATGCCCGCGAGAGGTCGGCTCCCGTTCCGACGGGCGGATTCGGCGTCGCCGACGCGACTCCGCGTGGGCGCCGGGCATGCCTTGCGCGGGTGCCGCCTGCCCAGACGCCGCCGTGGCGCACATTGTGCGGCCGGCGCGCCGCCCACGCGGACGCCGCACGTCGATATTCCGGCGGCGCATCGGAGCCGAAGCCGGACGCCGCTCGCATTGGGCGCCGCGGTCCCGCCCGGTCGCCGGACACCGGCCCGGACGGCTGCAACCATGCGGGTTGACGCAACCCGACGGTAGAGTGGGAACGTATCCGACGCCGCCCATGCGCGGCACGGCTTCGATTTCGGGAGGTTTCTATGGCAGACAACACGCCGCAGGTCGCGGTCATCATGGGCTCGGCGAGCGATTGGGCGACGATGCAGCACGCATGCGAGATGCTCGACCAGTTCGGGGTCCCCTACATCAAGCAGGTGATCTCCGCGCACCGCACGCCCGAGCTCATGGCCGAGTTCGCGCACAACGCCCGCGCCAACGGCCTCAAGGTCATCATCGCCGGCGCCGGCGGGGCCGCCCACCTGCCCGGCATGGTCGCGGCCCAGACCACGCTGCCGGTGATCGGCGTGCCGGTCCAGTCGCGCGCGCTCTCCGGCTGGGATTCGCTGCTGTCGATCGTGCAGATGCCCGGCGGCATCCCCGTGGCCACGACGGCCATCGGCAACTCCGGCGCGACGAACGCCGGCCTGCTCGCCGTGAGCATCCTGTCGACCACCGACCAGGCGCTGGCCGACAAGCTGCAGGCGTACCGCGACGGACTCAAGCAGAAGGTGGCCGAATCCAATGCCCAGCTTGTGTGACGAGACCCGCGGCGCGGTGTCGCGCCTGATGCCCGGATCGACGATCGGCATCGTCGGCGGTGGCCAGCTCGGCCGCATGATGGCGCTGTCCGCCAAGTACATGGGCTTCCGCGTCGGCGTGCTCGACCCGACCCCTAATTGCCCGACCGCGCAGGTCGGCGACTTCCAGATCGTGGCCGACTACGACGACAAGGCCGCGATCCGCGAGCTCGCCGCCAAAAGCGACGTGCTCACCTACGAATTCGAGAACGTGGACGCCGACGCCCTCGACGAGGTGCGCGGCGTCGGCGAGGGCCGGTGCGCGGTGCCGCAGGGCACCGACCTGCTGCGCGTCACGCAGAACCGCATCGCGGAGAAGAGCTTCGTCAACCGCCACGGCATCGAGACCGCGCCGTGGCGCGCGGTGGGCAATCGGGCCGAACTCGACGCGGCGCTGTCCGAGCTCGGCTACCCGGCCGTGCTCAAGACCTGCGAGGGCGGCTATGACGGCCACGGGCAGATCGTGCTGCGCTCCGCCGACGACCTCGCGGCCGTCTGGCCGGACGACGACTTCCCGCAGGCCATCCTCGAGGGGTTCGTGGACTTCGCGTTCGAGGCCTCGATCCTGGTGTCCGGCGACGGCGAGCACTACGTGACGTTCCCGATCGTGCGCAACGTGCACCGCAACAACATCCTGCACATGACCATCGCGCCCGCCGAGGTGCCGGACGAGGTCGCGGCCCGGGCCCACGAGCTGGCGCTCACGCTCGCCGGCGGCTTCCGGCTCGCCGGCACGCTGGCCATCGAGCTGTTCGTCACCCGTGACGGCCGCGTGCTGGTCAACGAGCTGGCGCCGCGCCCGCACAACTCCGGCCACTACACGATCGAGGCGTGCTCGATCGACCAGTTCGACGCGCACATCCGCGGCATCGCCGGCTGGCCGCTGCCGCAGCCCCGGCTGCTCAGCCCCGCGGTGATGGTCAACGTGCTCGGCCAGCACGTGGCCCCGACGCGCGCGCTGATCGGCGGGCATCCCGAATGGAACGTGCACGACTACGGCAAGGCCCAGGTCAAGCACGACCGTAAAATGGGGCACATCACCGTGCTCGCCGACGACACCGACGCGGCGGCGCGGGCATTGGAGGCCACCGGCTGCTGGGACGACCTGAGGTAGCCGCCGGCCGCGAACATGGTCCCGCCGTCGGCGCCGGCACGCGGCACATCGCCGCGGACGTCCGGCGCCGGCGACGGGACGCCGTATGAGGAGGGGACAGGACATGGCCGAGCGGCAGACCCGACAGAAGGACGCGATCCGCGAGGCGCTGCGCCGCTGCGACGAGTTCATCTCGGCGCAGGACCTGCACCGGCTGCTGGAGGAGCACGGCATGCACATCGGCCTGGCCACGGTCTACCGCCAGCTCAACGCGCTCGCCGATTCCGGGCAGGCGGACACGATCCGCCTCGACGGCCAGCAGCTGTTCCGCCTGTGCGGCGACGACGGGCACCACCACCATCTGGTCTGCGTGCGCTGCGGCAGGACGGTGGAGATCGAGCCGCCGAGCGAGTCGTGGCTGCGCGGCGTGGCGGACGCGCACGGCTTCACCGTCCAGTCGCACACGGTCGAGGTGTTCGGCCTGTGCCCGGACTGCCGGTAGCCGGCATCGGCCGCGCGGGCCGGTCGGCCGATGCCGGCTCAGGGAAAAATCAGGGCATGCAAGGGGGCATGGCCGCGCGACCGGCTATTATCTTGGTGTTTTGGCAACAATCGTAAAGAAAGACGGGGCCGACGGGGCCCTTCCCAGCATGGTCGCGCACAATGGTGACCGTATGCGTGAGGAAAGGACGCCGCGCGGCAGATGAAGTGCACTATGAGCGAATCGACTGAAGGGAACGTGATCGAGGAATTGAGCATCACACGGACACCCCAATCCAAGGCAAAGCAACGCAGGCCGTTCCCCGGATGGCTGTACGCCCTGCTGTTCGTCGTGTTCGACTTCGCGGCGGTGGCCATCCTGCAGTGGGGCGTGACGATGGACAGCACGCGCATCGAGCTGTCCAGCCCGCTGGTCGGCCTGGGCGACATGATCGCCAAGATGTTCACACACGCCAACTTCGTGCTGATCCTCAACATGCTGCTGGTGGGCATCGTCTACCTCATCGTGCTGATGGCGTGCAACCGCTTCTGGGTGGCCACGCCGGTGGTGCTCGCGCTCGCGCTGATCATCTCGGTGATCGAGCACTTCAAGGTCGGCATCCGGTACGAGGCCATCCTGCCCTCGGACCTGAGCTTCCTGGGGTCGAACACCGGCAACCTGATGAGCTTCATGCCCGCCGGGTGGCAGTGGGCCGTCCTCGGCGCGGTCGCGGTGTTCGCCGTGTTCGTCGCGCTGTTCGTGGTCCTCGACCGCATCGACGGCCGCCACGGCCGGATGATCCGCACCGCCAACCCGGCGATGAACGCGATCGTCCGCCTGCTGCTGATCCTGTGCCCGGGCATGCTGTTCGGCCTGTACGCCATGCAGGTGGGCACCGTCGGCTCGTGGGCCAACGCCGTCTCGTCCGCGCTCGGCGACACCCCGTCGATGTGGGATTCGGTGTACGACGCGCAGCGCAACGGTCCGGTCGTCGCGTTCGTGCGCCAGCTCAACCCCAAGGTCATGGACGAGCCGGAGGACTACAGCGAGGAGACGATGCAGGAGGTCGCCGCGCGCTACCGGCAGGCGGCCGACGCCATCAACGAGACCCGTTCCGAGTACCTGGACGAGAGCACGGTGGTGTTCGTGCTCTCCGAATCGTTCTCCGACCCCTCGCGCGTGCCCGGCCTCGAGCTCAACCAGGACGCGATGCCGAACGTCCGCGAGATCAAGGAGAACACGACCAGCGGCCTGATGCTGTCCTCCGGCTACGGCGGCGGCACGGCGAATCTCGAGTACATGGGGCTGAGCGGCATGAGCATGGCGAACTTCGACTCGTCGCTGACCAGCCCGTACCAGCAGCTCGTGCCGAGCCAGCACTGGACCCCGACCGTCAACCAGATGTGGGGCGCGGCCGAGAACTCGATCGGCTTCCACCCGTACGAGCCGTCGATGTACTCGCGCGCGACGAACTACGAGAAGTTCGGGTTCTCGCACTTCTACACGCTGGAGGGCGAGGATATCATCGCCCACCAGGACACGATCGACGATTCGCCGTACGTGTCCGACGAGGCGACCTATCGCAGCGCCCTGGAGGAGATCGAGTCCACCGACGCGAACCAGTTCATCCAGATCATCACGATGCAGAACCACATGCCGTACAACGACTGGTACCGGGACAACGACTTCACGGTGGAGAGCACCGACCCCTCCCAGCCGCTGGGCGAGGACGAGACCGAGTCGATCGAGACGTACGCCAAGGGCGTCTCGATCAGCGACGAGGCCACCAAGGACTTCCTCGACGAGCTCGACCAGCTGGACAAGCCGGTCACCGTCGTCTTCTACGGCGACCACCTGCCCGGCATCTACTCGACCGCCAGCGAGGACGACGACAACTCGCTCGCGCTGCACCTGACCGACTATTTCATCTGGTCGAACCAGGCGTCCGCGGGCAGCGGCGCGAAGAACGACGACAGCGACTACACGTCGCCGAACTTCTTCATCGCCCAGGCCGCGGAGCACATGAACGCCAAGGTCTCGCCGTTCCTCGCGTTCCTCACGCAGATGCACGAGCACGTCTCGGCGATGGAGCCGCCGGTCGTCAACAACATCCAGGGCTGGGACCGCATCCCCGAGGGCCAGTCGATCTACCTGGACGCCGACGGCGACCCGATGGCGGAGAGCGACATGGACGAGCAGACCCGGCAGCTGCTGGAGGACTACCTGCTCATCCAGTACGACGTCACCGCCGGCTCCAACTACCTCAGGGACACCGGGTTCATGGACGCGCCAACGCGGTAGAAAGCCGCCGGAACACGCCGTTCCGCGCTACGATGGATGGCAGGGATGATGCCGACCGGCATGCCGGTCGGCATCGTTGCATTTCCTTCGATTCGTCTGGCAAAGGAGCTGACATGAAACCTCATCAGTATTATGAAGGCGCCAGCGTGGTGGTCACCGGCGCCGGTTCCGGCATCGGCCGCCTGATGGCGCTGCGCATCGTGGAGGAGGGCGGCTCCGTCGCCGTCTGGGACATCGACGCCGAGGCCGCGCGCACGACCGCGGACATGGCCAACGCTCAGGTCGGCGCCGACCCGGCCCATCCCAGGGCCGTCGCCTTCACCGTCGACGTCACCGACAGCACGGCGGTGCGGCAGACCGCGGCCGACACCGTCGCCGCGCTCGGCAAGGTCAACGTGCTCATCAACAACGCCGGCGTGGTCTCCGGCGCGCCGTTCGAGGAACTCACCGAACGGCAGATCCGGCGCACCTTCGAGGTGAACGTGCTCAGCCTGTTCTGGACCACCAAGGCGTTCCTGCCGGAGCTCAAACGCCAGCGCCGCGCCGCGGTCGTCACCGTCGCTTCGGCGGCCGGCATCGTGGCCGTGGCCCGGCAGACCGACTACGCGGCCAGCAAGTTCGCCGCCGTCGGCTTCACCAACTCGCTGCGCGCCGAGCTCAAGAAGGCCGGCTCGCACATCCGCACGCTCGTCGTGTGCCCGTACTACATCGACACCGGCATGTTCGAGGGCGTGACGACCAAGTTCCCGCTGCTGCTGCCCATCCTCAAGGAGGAGAAGGTCACCGACCGGATCGTCGAGGCCGTCGCCAAGGGGCGCGAGCGGCTCATCATGCCGCCGTTCGCGGCCGTCGCCGGACTGGTGGCCGCGCTGCCGCCGAAGATCGCCGACCCGATCTACGGCGTCTTCGGCCTGAACGAGGGCATGGACCACTTCACGGGCCGCCGCTGACGGCCGTCATGGAAGGGAGGACGACATGACCCACGAGGTAGTCGGCCGGCTGCGGGAGACCTTCGAGGCCGGCGTCACCAAGCCGCTGTCGTGGCGGCGCGGGCAGCTCAACGCGCTGCGGCGCATGCTCGTCGAGAACCGCCAGGCCATCGTCGACGCGGTGGCCGCGGACCTGGGCAAGCCGGCGGCCGAGACGCTGCTCATGGAGATCGACCTGGTGCTCAACGAGGCGAGGTTCGTCCGCCGGCGCATGCGCCTGTGGTCGGCCCGCCACCCCAAGCCGATGCACTGGCTGCTGCAGCCGGCGTTCGGCTGGACGATCAACGAGCCGAAGGGCGTGGTGCTCATCATCTCGCCGTGGAACTATCCGGTGCTGCTCTCGCTCGAGCCGATGGTCGACGCGATCGCCGCCGGCAACGCGATCTGCCTGAAGCCCTCCGAGCTCTCGCCGCACATCTCGCAGCTGACCGCCGAGCTGATCGAGCGGTACATGGACACCAGCGCCATCGCCGTGGTGCAGGGCGGCCCCCAGGAGACGACCGACCTGCTGGCCGAGCGGTTCGACCACATCTTCTACACCGGCGGCGGGCGCGTGGGCCGCATCGTGATGAAGGCCGCCTCCGAGCACCTGACGCCGGTCACGCTGGAGCTGGGCGGCAAGTCACCGTGCTACGTCGACGGCACCGTGAACCTGGCGACCGCGGCGCGGCGCATCGCCTGGGGCAAGTTCACCAACGCCGGGCAGACCTGCGTGGCGCCCGACTACGTGCTGGCCACGCCCGACATCGCGCAGGTGCTCGCCGAACGCATCGCCGTGGCCGTCGGCGAGTTCTACGGCGAGGAGCCGCAGGCCTCGCGCAGCTTCGCCCGCATCATCAACGAGCGGCATTTCGACCGGCTCTCCCGGCTGCTGCCGCAGGAGGGCGACGGCGACGACCCGGCCGGGCAGATCGTGTGCGGCGGTCGCACCGACCGCGACGACCGGTACATCGCGCCCACCGTGCTGTTCGGCACCTCGCCCGACGCCCCGGTGATGGGCGAGGAGATCTTCGGCCCGATCCTGCCGATCCTCGTGGTCGACGACGCGGCCGCGGCGGTCGGCTTCATCAACGAACGCAGCCGCCCGCTGGCCGCCTACGTGTTCTCGCGCGACCGCAGGACCCGCGCGATGTTCGAGCGCGACGTCAACGCCGGCGCGCTCGGCTACTCGCTGCCGCTGGGCCACCTGATCTCCAGCCGGCTGCCGTTCGGCGGCACCGGCGAATCGGGCATGGGCGCCTACCACGGCAAGGAGGGCTTCCGCATCTTCAGCCACAAGAAGACGGTGGTCAGCAAGCCGATGTTCCCGGACACGCTGTGGTTCGTCTACCCGCCGTTCAACGACTTCCGGCAGTTTCTGATCAAGGTGATCGGCAGGCTCGGATAGCGGACCCGGGCGGACTGGGGCTCATACGGCAGTGAGCCCGAACCGGAATACTTCGGTTCGGGCCCACTGCCGTATGCCGTGCCCGGCGTGCCCATGCGGAAGAACCGCCGGGCCTCCGCGCCGCTACTCCTGCGCCGCGGCCTCGGCCAGCGCCTTCGCACCGATGTCGTGGCGGTAGAACATGCCGGTGGTGTCGAGCGCGTCGACGATGCCGTACACCTTCTCCTGCGCGGCCCTGATGTCGTCGGCCGTGGCCTGCACGAGCAGCACGCGGCCGGAGGAGGCCATCAGCCCGCCGTGCTCGGCGGCGGACACGCCCGCGTAGTAGACGTGGCTGTCGCCGTCGACCGGGATTTCGGGCACCGCGGCGCCCTTGACGACGTTGCCGGGGTAGCCGTCGGAGGCGAGCACGACGCCGAGCGTGGCGCGCTCCTCGTCCCAGGCGAACTCCGGCTCGCCGCCGTTGAGGATCGCGTCGATGGCGGCGCCGAGGTCGCTGGTGAGCTTGGGCAGCACGACCTCGGTCTCCGGGTCGCCGAAGCGCGCGTTGAACTCGATGACCTTCGGGCCGTCCGCGGTGGCGATGAGCCCGGCGTACAGGATGCCGGTGAACGGCGTGCCCTCGGCGGCCATCGCCTCGACGGTCGGGCGCACGATCGTCTCGATCGCGGCGTCGACCACGTCGCGGCCGATCTGCGGCACCGGGCTGTAGGCGCCCATGCCGCCGGTGTTCGGGCCCATGTCGCCGTCGTAGGCGCGCTTGTGGTCCTGAGAGATCGGCATCGGCCAGAAGTCGGTGCCGTTGACGAAGCTCATCAGCGAGAACTCCTGGCCCTCCAGGAAGTCCTCGATCACGACCTTGGCGCCGGCCGAGCCGAAGCGGTGGTCGACGAAGATGTCCTCCAGCGCCTCGAGCGCGGTCGCCTCGTCCATCGCCACGGTGACGCCCTTGCCGGCGGCCAGGCCGTCGGCCTTGATGACGATCGGCGCGCCGTGCTCGCGCACGTAGGCCTGCGCCGGGTCGAGCTCGTCGAACGTGCGGTACTGCGCGGTGGGGATGCCGTGGCGCGCCATCAGGCGCTTGGCGAAGTCCTTCGAGCCCTCGATCTGCGCGGCCGCCCTGCTCGGGCCGAAGGCCTTGATGCCGGCCTCGGCGAAGGCGTCGACGATGCCTTCGATCAGCGGGACCTCGGGGCCGACGAACACCCAGTCGTACCCGTTGTTCTTCACGAAATCGATCATCGCCGCATGGTTCGACGGGTCGATCCTGGTGGTGCGGATGCCGTCGAGCTCCATGCCGGGGTTGCCGGGGGCCACGGTGACCTCCTCGACGCTGCCGCCGCGCATCAGCGCATGGGCGATCGCATGCTCGCGGGCGCCCGATCCGATGACCAGAACCTTCATTGCTACCTCCTGGATTGTTGCGTTCCGCTGGACGGGACCGTGATCAGACGAACTCGACGTCGTCGGACGCCTTGGCGATGACGGAGCCGATGCGGTAGGCGGGCTCGCCGTGCTCGGCCAGCATGGCCACCGTCTCGTCGGCGCGCGCGGCGTCGACGGCGAGCACCATGCCCAGGCCCATGTTGAAGATGTTGAACATCTCCATGTGGTCGACCTGTCCGGCGCGCTCGATCACGTCGAAGATCGGCAGCGCCGGCCAGGAGCCGAGGTCGATGCGCACGGCCAGGCCGTCGGGGATCATGCGCGGGATGTTCTCGATGAACCCGCCGCCGGTGATGTGCGCGACGCCCTTGACCACGCCGGCCCGGAACAGCGGGCGCAGGGCCTTGACGTAGATGCGGGTCGGGGTCAGCAGCGTCTCGCCGAGCGTCGCGCCGCCCAGCTCGTCGAGCGTGTCGTCGACGCCGTAGCCGGCCTGCTCGAACAGCGCCTTGCGCACCAGCGAGAAGCCGTTGGAGTGCACGCCCGAGGAGGGCAGGCCGATCAGCGCGTCGCCCTCGGCGATGCCGGAGCCGTCGACGATGGCCGAGCGCTCCGCCACGCCGACCGCGAAGCCGGCCAGGTCGTACTCGTCCTCGTCGTACATGCCGGGCATCTCCGCGGTCTCGCCGCCGATCAGGCCGGCGCCGGCCTGGACGCAGCCGTCGGCCACGCCGGCGACGACCTGCTCCAGCAGGGCCGGGTCGTTCTTGCCGCAGGCGATGTAGTCGAGGAAGAACAGCGGCTCGGCGCCCTGGGCGGCGATGTCGTTGACGCACATCGCCACGCAGTCCACGCCGATCGTGTCGTGCCGGTTCGCCATCTTGGCGACGACCAGCTTGGTGCCGACGCCGTCGGTGCCGGAGATCAGCACCGGCTCGCGGTAGCCGAGCGAGGCGAGGTCGAACAGGCCGCCGAACCCGCCGATGCCGCCGACGACGCCCGGTCGGCTCGTGCGCGCCACATGCGACTTGATGCGCTTGACGACCTCGTAGCCGGCCTCAACGCTGACTCCTGCATTCTCATAGGCTTTGGGCATGATTTCCCTTTCTTGGATCTCCGGCCTCGCCGGCTTGCTGCGATGGGTTCGTTGGGTTCGTCGGCTGCGGCGTCAGTCCTGCGGTGGCCATTCGCCGGGCTTGAGCCCCTGCTGGCAGGAGAACTCGTTGCCCTCGTAGTCGCTGTCGTCGAGCGCGAACTTGGGGATGCGCACGCGGTCCTCGGCGCTGAGCGAGGCGAGGAAGTCCCGCTCGTAGTCGTCGAGCGCGGTGGGGTAGTCGCCGTTGAAGTAGGCGACGCACAGGCCGCCGTACGGCGCGTCGGCGTTCAGCCCGATCGACTCGATCAGGCCGTCGAGGCTGAGGAAGGCCAGCGAGTCGGCGCCGATGAACCCGCGGATCTCCTCGACGGACTTGCGGGCGGCGATCAGCTCCTTGGTCGTGGAGATGTCGATGCCGTAGAAGCAGGGGTACTTCAGCGGCGGCGAGGAGATGCGCATGTGCACCTCGGAGGCGCCGGCCTCGCGCAGCAGCTGGACCAGGCGGCGCGACGTGGTGCCGCGGACGATCGAGTCGTCGACGACGATGACGCGCTTGCCCTTGACGACGCCGCGGACGGCGGCGAGCTTCATGCGCACGCCCTGCTCGCGCAGCTCCTGCGTCGGCTGGATGAACGTGCGGGCGACGTACTGGTTCTTGATCAGGCCCATCTCGTTGGGCAGCCCGGCGGCCTCGGAGTAGCCGGAGGCGGCCGACAGCGAGGAGTTCGGCACGGCGACGACCATGTCGGCGTCGACGGGGGACTCCTGCGCCAGGCGCGCGCCCATGCGCTTGCGCGCGGAGTGCACGTTGACGCCGTAGATGTTGGAGTCGGGGCGGGCGAAGTAGATGAACTCCATCGAGCAGATCGCCAGCTGCGTCTGGTCGGTGTAGGTGTCGATGCGGTAGCCGTGGTCGTCGACGACCACGATCTCGCCGGGGCGGATGTCGCGGATCAGCTCGGCGCCGACGATGTCGAGCGCGCAGGTCTCCGAGGCGAGCACGTAGGCGCCGTTGGTCATGCGTCCCAGCGACAGCGGGCGGAAGCCGTTGCGGTCGAGCGCGCCGATCATCGCGTTCTCGGTCATCAGCAGGTAGGCGAAGCCGCCGTGGACGGTGTTGAGCGCCTCCTTGAGCCTGTCCATGAACGTGGGCTGCTCGGAGCGGCGGATCAGGTGCATGAGCACCTCGGTGTCGGAGTTCGAGCGGAAGATCGCGCCCTGGGACTCGAGCTCGCGCCGCAGCGTCAGGCAGTTGGTCAGGTTGCCGTTGTGGGCCAGCGCCATGTCGCCGCCCTCGGAGAAGCGGAAGATGAACGGCTGGATGTTGTCGGTGGACCCGGAGCCGGCGGTGGCGTAGCGGACGTGGCCGATCGCGCGGTCGCCCTTGAGCCGTGTGATCTCCCGTTCGTCGGAGAAGACCTGGGTGAGCAGTCCCAGACCGCGGTGCCCGATGAGGCGGCCGTGGTCGTTGGAGACGATGCCGGCGCCCTCCTGGCCGCGGTGCTGCAGGGCGTGCAGGCCGAAGTACGTGAGCCTGGCCGCGTCCGGATGCCCCCAGACGCCAAAGATGCCGCATTCCTCGTGGATGTCTTCAAGTTCGGCGGACAAGCCTGATGCCTCCTTGTCGGCGTGGAGCGTTACAGAACAACGATAGCAATCAAGGGCTACATCCCGGGCCGTGGCGTGCCCCGCGCGGGGTCCCCGGCGAATCGGACGAGGGGGAGCCGCGCGGTCCCGACCCGTGCGGCTCCCCCGTGCGGCGCGTCCTACGCGAGCGTGAGCGGAGCGACGTCGGAGCGCACCGTGGTCGTGGCGGTGAACAGCGTCCGGCCGGCGCGCACCGATCGGATCACGTCGGCCCGCCGGTACACGGCGTCGAACGGGCCGTCGGCGTCGAGCACGATGAAGTTCGCCGGCCGCCCCTCGGCGATGCCGTAGCCGTCGCCCAGCCGCATCGTGGTCGCGCCGTTGACGGTGGCGAACCGCAGCGCGTCGTCCAGCTCGGCGAAGCTCATCATCTGCGACAGATGCAGCAGATAGTCGAGGATGATCATCATGTTGCCGTTGCCGAGCGGATACCACGGGTCCTGCATCGAGTCCTGGCCCAGCGAGACGTTGACGCCGTTGTCGGAGAGCTCCTTGACCCGGGTGATGCCGCGGCGCTTGGGGTAGGTGTCCTGCCGGCCCTGCAGGTACAGGTTCTCGGTCGGCGCGCACGCGAAGTTGATCCGCGCGGCCCTGAGCAGCTTGGTCAGGTGGAAGAAGTAGCTGTCGTCCGCCGAGCCGAGCGAGCAGGTGTGGCTCGCCGTGGTCAGCTCGCCGATGCCCTCGCGGTGAGCGAGCGCGGCGAGCAGCTCGACGAACCGCGAGTTCGGATCGTCGGTCTCGTCGCAGTGCACGTCGATGAGCCGGCCGTATTTCACGGCGAGGTCGACCACGGTGTGCATCGAGCGTTCGCCGAACTCCCGGCACATCTCGTAGTGCGGGATGCCGCCCACGCAGTCGGCGCCCATGCGCAGCCCCTCCTCGACCAGGTCGGCGCCGGACTCGCCCGACGGGCCGCGGTAGGAGTACATGCCCTCCTGCGGGAACGAGACGATCTGGATGGTCACCAGGTCGCGCAGCTCCTCGCGCAGCTCCAGCAGCGCCCTGAGGGAGACGAGCCTCGGGTCGGTCACGTCCGCGTGGGTGCGGATGAACTGCACGCCGTGGCGCAGCTCCATCGCCACCGCCCGCCTGGCGCGCTCCTTGACCTCCTCGACGCTCAGGTCGGACTTCGTCTCGCTCCAGCGCCGGATGCCCTCGAACAGCGTGCCGGACTCGTTCGTCGCGCCCGGCTTGCGGGCCGTGAACACGTAGTCCAGGTGCAGGTGCGTGTCGCAGAACGGCGGGCACACCAGCCGCCCGCCGAGGTCCACCGTCTCCACGCCGGCGAGGTCCATCCCCTGCGCTGGCAGTGCCTCCGACAGGCGCTCGCCGATGCGGGCGAACGCGCCGTCCTCCACGAGCAGGTCCAGCGTGCGGCCCGTGCCGTCGACGCGCGCGTTGGTGAATAGCGTCCTCATGATCGTTCCTTTCTGCATGTCGCCGCCCGTAACCGGCAGCACAACGTCCCGTAATGTGCGCTGGCTAGTATCGGCGCCGAGATTTGCGGCCGCGTAACGCGCGGGTGAGCCGCGCGGCGGCGGAAATGGACGATGTGTATGACGGTGACGATGCGCGATGTGTTGCGGGACGAGGTGCTGCGTAGGGCCGAGCCCGTGGTGGAGGCGGGCCGCGACGGGCTGGGCCGCACGGTGCGGTGGGCCTACACGAACGAGCGGTACGACGTCGCCTCGTTCCTGTCGGGCGGCGAGCTGCTGATCATCGAGGGCAGCGCGCTACTGGCGCATATGACCGACGCCGAGATCGTCCGGTACGTCGACGCGCTGGCCGACGCCCGGGCCGGCGGCGTCGTCATCGAGCTGGTGCAGGGCGTCCGCCGGGTGCCCGAGGCCATGCGCCGCCGCGCCGACGAACGCGCGCTGCCGGTCGTCGGCCTGTACGCCAGGCAGCCGTTCGTCGACCTGTGCCAGTCGATCAACACGGCGATCGTGCGCGAGCGGCTGACCTACCGCTCCCATGTGGACGTTCTGTCCAGCGACCTGCGCCGCGCGCTGGCCGGCGCGGCGACGCCCCGGGACGTCGTCGCCGCGCTGTCCGACCTGCTGGGCGAGGGCGCGACGATGGTCGCGGCGGACGGCACCCCGCTGGCCTCGTCGGGTCCGGTCGCCGGCCAGTCCGATTCCGCTTCGCCGGAGGGCGGCGATGGGACGGTGACGATGGCGGTGGAGCGCAACGGCAACCCGCTGGCCAGCATCGAGCTGACGCAGCGCCTCCGGCTGTTCGACGCCGAGTCGCTCGCGGCGGTGCGCCGGTGCGTGGAGGCGTGCGTGCCCCGCGTGGTGCGGGCGGACGTCGGCGTCGCCATGGTCGCCCGGCTGCTGCGCGGGCCCGGCGACGGGGTGTGCGCCGCCGACGCCGAGGCCCGGGACGCGGCGACGATGCTGAGGGCGGTCGGGGTGGCCGAGGGCGCCGCCGTCATGCCGTTCGCCGTGGCGTTGCGTACGCTGCGCGACTGCGCCGGCGTCGTCGCCTCGCTGCGGGAGTGCGCGCGGGGGATCGGGGCCGTGTCGCTGGCGCTGCGCGGCGGCGCCGTCATGGGGCTGCTGGCGTCGCGGGCGGAAGGCGGCGCGACCGTCGCGGGCGATGCGGGGCATGCGGGCGGTGCGGCGGGTGCGGGCGGCATGGACGGTGAAGCCTGCGCGGACGGCGCGGACGGGATCGGCGCGGCCGGCGCCGGCGCCGTGTTCGAGTCCCTGTGCCGCCGCCGGCTCGCCGACGTGGCGCGTCGCCACGGCGTCTGGGTCGTGGCCGGGCAGGCCGCCCCCGATGCGAGGGCGCTGGTGAACGCCGCCGGCATGGTCGACTGGGCGCTGCGCTCCGCCGACGCGCGGCCGGGGTCCGTGACGCGCGCGGCCGCGCTGGCGCTGACGCGGTTCGCGGCCTGCGACTCGATGCCCGAGGCCTGCGCGATGCTGTGCCCGCTGATGCTGCCCGGCGGCGTGCTCGGGGATCCGTCGCTGACGGCCACGCTGGCGGCGTGCTTCGACGTCGCCGACAACAAGACCGAGGCGTGCGCCCGGCTCGGCATCCGCCGGCAGACGCTGTACAACCGGCTGGACAAAGTGAGCCGGCTGACGCTGACGGCCCGCGACGACGTCGAGGTGTGGCCGCTGATGCTGTTCGCGGCGAAACTCGCCCTGGCCCGCGGCCGCACGCCCCCGCAGTGAGCGATGTGCACAATGTCCAGTCGCCGCCGCGCCGCCCGTAACCGTCGGTTCATGGCCGCGTAAACCGGACGGCGGATAGTTCGTCGCAGCTGTACCGAGCAGCGCCGGGTCCGCCCGGTGGAATGGAAAGGTGTGTCCGATGAGCTACGAAATGCAATTGCCCGCCAGGGTGCGCGCCGCGGGCGGCGGCCCCGTCAGCGAGGAGCGGTCGATGGTCCGCAAGGTGGCCGCGTCGTCGTTCCTGGGGAACTTCATCGAATGGTTCGACTACGCGTCGTACTCGTACTTCGCCACGACGATCGCCCAGGTGTTCTTCCCGTCCTCCGACCGGACCGTGGCCCTGATGCAGACCTTCGGCGTGTTCGCGCTGTCGTTCGTGCTGCGCCCGGTCGGGGCGCTGTTCTGGGGCGACTACGGCGACAGGAAGGGCCGCAAGGGCGCGCTGTCGGTGTCGATCGTCCTGATGTCCGGCGCCTCGTTCCTGATCGGCTGCCTGCCCCCGTACGCGGCCGTCGGCCTGGCCGCGCCGGCCCTGCTGCTGCTCCTGCGCATGGTGCAGAGCTTCTCGGCGTCCGGCGAGTACGCGGGCGCGGCGACGTTCCTCGGCGAGTACGCGCCCGCCTCACGGCGCGGCTTCTACTGCTCGCTGATCCCGGCCTCGACCGCGATCGGCCTGCTGGCCGGCTCCACGATCGCCAGCGTGATGAGCGCGAACCTGGGCGAGGCCGCGCTGGTCGGCTGGGGATGGCGCATCCCCTTCCTGCTGGCCGGGCCGCTCGGCCTGATCGTGCACTACATCCGCACCAACCTGGCGGATTCGCCCGTGTACGAGCGCATGACCAAGGCGCTGGAGGCCAAGGGCGGCGCGGCGGCCGGCGATTCGCGGGCGAAGGCCTCGTCGCCGCTGCGCACGCTGTTCCGATACCACGCCAAGGAGCTCGTCATCAGCTTCGGCGCCAGCATGCTCAACGCCGTCGGCTTCTACACGGTGCTGACCTACCTGCCCACCTACCTGTCGGAGACCGTGGGCATGGAGGCGAGCCGGTCCTCGGCCATCACGTCCGTGTGCCTGGTGCTGTACGTGCTGCTGGTCTTCGCCATGGGGCGCGTCTCCGACGCCTTCGGGCGCAGGAAGGTGCTGATCGGCGCCTGCGTGGCGTTCATCGCGCTGACGGTGCCGGCGTTCGTGATCCTGAACACCGGGCTGTTCTGGCCGGTGCTGCTGGTCGAGCTCGCGCTGTGCGCGGCGCTGACCGCCAACGACGGCACGCTGTCGAGCTACCTGACCGAGACGTTCCCGACCGGCGTGCGGTTCACGGGGTTCGCGGTCAGCTTCAACCTGGCCAACGCGGTGTTCGGCGGCACCGCGCCGTTCATCGCCACATGGCTGATCTGGGCGACGGGCTCGGCCATGGCCCCGGCGTGGTACATGGTCGCGGTCGCCGCGGTCGCGCTGGTCGCGATGATCTGCTCGCACGAGCACTCCGACAGGGAACTGGCCGACATCTAGCCCCGGTGTCGCGACGACGGGGGCTGTTCGGAAACGAAAGGAACGGATATGACGGATTGCTATCGCATGGACGAGATGACCTGGCCCGAGTTCGCGGCCCGGCGCGACCGGCCGGTGATCGTGCCGGTGGGCTCGACCGAGCAGCACAGCCGGCACCTGCCGATGTGCGTGGACGCGCTGCTGGCCGACCGGCTGGCGGCCGACCTCGCCGCGGCGGTGGACGGCACGGTGATGCCGGTCATGGCCTACGGGTACAAGTCGAAGCCGCTGTCCGGCGGCGGGCCGCTGTTCCCGGGGACGATCGACATGAACGGGGCCACGGTCGTCGCGCAGATGCACGACGTGCTGCGTGAGATCATCGACGACGGGTTCACGAAGATCGTGGTGATGAACGCGCATTTCGAGAACGAGGCGTTCGTCGTGGAGGCGATCGACCTGGTCACCCGGGAGACCGGCGGCGCGGCCACCATCGTCGAGACGAACTGGTGGGACCCGCTGCCGCAGGACGTGGTCGACCGCGTGTTCGACGGTCTGGCGTTCCCCGGATGGGCCCTGGAGCACGCCGCGGTCACCGAGACCTCGCTGATGCTGCACTACGCGCCCGAGCTGGTGCACATGGACCGCGTGGTCTACGAGGAGGCGGTCGAGGCCCGGCCGTACGTGCGCTACCCGGTGCGCGACGGCGACGTGCCGGCCTACGGCGGCCTGGCCGACCCGCGCGGGTCGAGCGCCGAGCGCGGCCGGATCATCGCCGAGGCCTGCGTGGCCGAGGTGGCCCGCATCTGCGAACGGGAGTTCGCCGGCTGACGGACGTCCCGCGCCGGATGCCGGGCGGCGGATCGGGCCCGTGCAGGGGGCCGGACCGGCGGGGCCGCGGCCCGGGGCGGCGTCCCGGCCTTCCGTGGAGCCCCGTGTCCGGCGGTCGCCCGCAATCCCCGCGGGATGTCTGCGGGTTCGGCAATGTGCGCCGTGCGCCTCGGATCGCCGGGACGCACGGCGTTTGCGTCGCCGTCCGCCGGGCGTGACGCGCGGTTCGTACATATGTTCGAATCGTCTGCTATGCTGTATCGCACGGCGGCCGCCCTCTCGGCGTCGCCGGCGGATGCATCGGAACGGCGGAAAGGGGGTCGCGGTGGAAGGGAGGGCATGCATCGCGGTCGACCTCAAGTCGTTCTACGCCTCGGTGGAGTGCGTCGAGCGCGGGCTCGACCCGCTGACCACGCATCTGGTCGTGGCCGACGAGTCGCGCACGGACAAGACGATCTGCCTGGCCGTCTCCCCGTCGCTCAAGGCGTACGGGCTGCCGGGGCGGTGCCGGCTGTTCGAGGCGCGTCAGAGGCTGCGCGAGGTCAACGCGGAGCGGTTGCCGCGGGCCCCCGGCCGGCGGTTCTCGGGGCGTTCCTCGGACGCCGGCGCGCTGGCGTCCGATCCGGGGCTCGAGGCCGGCATGGTGGTAGCCAAGCCGCGCATGTCGCACTACCTGCGGCAGAGCGCGCGCATCTACGAGATCTACCTGCGGTACGCCGCCGCGGAGGACATCCACGTGTACTCCGTCGACGAGGTGTTCCTGGACGCCACGCGGTACCTGCGGGCGCGCGGCATGACCCCGCGCGAGATGGCGGCGGCGATCGTGCGCGACATCTACCGCGGCACCGGCATCACCGCCACCGCGGGCATCGGCACGAACCTGTACCTGGCCAAGGTCGCGATGGACATCGTGGCCAAGCACATCCCCGCCGATCGGGACGGCGTGCGCGTCGCGCAGCTCGACGAGATGTCGTACCGGCGGATGCTGTGGGGGCACCGTCCGCTCACCGACTTCTGGCGGGTCGGCCGCGGCTACGCCTCCAGGCTCGAGGCCCAGGGGCTGATGACGATGGGCGACATCGCCCGCTGCTCGCTGGGCGGGCCGCGGGACTACTACAACGAGGATTTGCTGTACCGGATGTTCGGCGTCAACGCCGAGCTGCTCATCGACCACGCCTGGGGGTGGGAGCCCTGCACGATCGCCGACATCAAGGCGTACCGGCCCGAGGGGCACAGCATCAGCTCGGGGCAGGTGCTCTCCGGCGCGACGCCCTGGGCGACCGCGCGACTGATCACGCGCGAGATGGCGGATGCGCTCGCCCTGGAACTGGTCGAGCAGGGGCTGGTCGCCGGGCGCGTGGCGCTGGGCGTCGGGTACGACGCGGGCAGTCTGGATCCGTCGCGCACCGATTGCGGGCCGCTGCCGCCGCAGCAGCGGGCGGCGCGCGAGCGGGCGGCGCGGCGCTACGCCGGACCGGTCGCCGCCGACCGTTACGGGAGGCGGGTGCCCAAGCCCGTCAGCGGTTCGCAGTCGCTGGGCGCGCCGACGGATTCGGCGTCGCGGATCCGCGGGGCGATGGCGGAGCTGTTCGACCGGCTGGTGGATCCCGATCTGCTGGTCCGACGCATCACCGTGGTGGCGGACGACCTTGCGCCGGCCGGGGCGAGGCCGCAGGCCCCGCGCTACGAGCAGCCCGACCTGTTCGCCGACGCCGAGGGGGAGGCGCGCGCCCGCGAGGCGACGGAGCGCGCGGACCGCCGCGACCACGAGGTGCAGCGCGCCGTGCTCGACATCAAACGCAAGTTCGGGCGGAACGCCGTGATCAAGGGGATGGATCTCGAACAGGGCGCCACCGGCATCGCGCGCAACGCGCAGATCGGAGGCCACGCCGCATGATCCGTCGTTTCGCCCGTCCATTGAAGGGAGGCGCCCATGCCGCTTGAGCCGACGCACCGGTACGACGACATCATCGACCTGCCGCACCACCGCTCGCGCAGGCATCCGCCGATGTCGCGGCTGAACCGGGCCGCGCAGTTCATGCCGTTCGCGGCGCTCACCGGCTACGAGGCCATCATCGCCGAGACCGCCAGCCGCAACGAGGCGCGGGTCGAGGCCGCCAACACGCCGGTCGACGGCCTCGACGAGGGGTGGGTCGCCGCCTAGCGGCCCGTCGGGGTCACAGGCCGAGGCCCCTGACCCACCGGGCCAGGCCCGCCTCGCTGTCGCGCGGGGTCAGCCGCCGGCCCGCCTTCCAGTTTGTGTCGGGCGAGCAGCATCGGTGCAGGTGCTCGCCGTCCGCGCCGCGGACGCTCGTCGACGAGGTCGCGAAGGTCACCACGGTTTTGCCGGAGAAGTCCTGCCCCTCCAGGAAGGTGCGGATGATGTTCGGCGCCTGCTCCCACCACAGCGGGTAGCCGACGAACACCGCGTCGTAGCCGGAGACGTCCGGCGCGTCGGCGATCTGCGGGCGGATCGAGGGGTCCTCGTGCTCGCGCACGCAGCGGCTCGCGTGGTCGGTCCAGTTCAGGTCGGCCGCCGTATACGGCTGCGCCGGAACCAGTTCCGCGATATCCGCCCCGGCCGCTTTGGCCAGATGCTCGGCCACCGTGCGGGTCGTGCCCGAAGCCGTAAAATACGTTACCAACATCGTGCTCATCGCCAATCGTCCTTTCATATGATCGCGCCGCTGACCTGCCAACGGGCGAAGTCTTGCACCCGCCGACGTATCGCCGCATGCGCCGGGTTCTCCGGCGGACCGACGTCGTGCGTGGCATCGCATGCATGGGGCGGGTGCGGCACCGCCGCGTCGGATGGACACCTTCATCGTAGGTGCCCTGACTATGCCTGTACAATGCCGGGAACGATATACCGTCTATGCGTGTTACGTATAGGCTGTTCACTATGCGGTGCGCTGTCCGGTTCGTCATTGGTTGCGCGTTACGCATGCGATACATCGAAAGCCGACGATGCGACGGAGTATCGCGACGCGGAAGTCGGAGCAAGGGGGTAACGATGGGGACATTGAGTCATGAAGCCGAACGGGTAATGATCGAACGTTTCGGCAAGGATACGGTCATCGCATTGGCGACGGCTGTCGATGGCGTGCCCTACGTGCGAAGCGTGAATGCATATTATGAAAACGGTGCGTTCTATGTCATTACGCATGTGCATTCAAACAAGATGCAGCACATCAGACGCAATCCTACCGTTGCGGTATCGGGAGAATGGTTTACCGCACATGGGAAAGGCGTGGATCTGGGATATTTCGGGAAAGAGGAGAACCGGACGGTTGCCGAACGGCTGAAGACGGTCTTCGCCGGATGGATCGATAACGGACATGCCGATCTCGACGACGAGAACACCATAATCCTGCGCATAGAGTTGACCGACGGTCTGTTGTTGTCGCACGGGACAAGATACGAATTCTGATTGTCGGGTTCGAACGGCGCGCGGGAAGCCGCACTGTGGCCCGGGCAATCCCGGGCCACGCGCATATCGACTCGTCGAATCACAGCGAATAGCGCAGCCAGACGGCGCCGTCGTCGTACGGGGTGACCGATTCCAGCTTGAGGGCGATGGGTTCACGGTCCATCGGCAGGCCGTCGAACACTGACACCATGCCGCCGCGTCCGTCGATGCCGGGGCCGATCAGCACGCTCACCTCATTCAGCAGACCGGCATCGAGGAACCCGGCGTTGATATGGCCGCCGCCGACGACCGCCATACGCTCCACGCCGAACTCGTCGGCCAGAATCTCGCAGGCGCGCACGAGGTCGATATGCCCGTCGCCGCAGGCGATCCACGAGATATGGCGCTCGTCCAGATATGCCAGATAGTCCTTTCCGACCTGCTCGCTGGTCAGTACCAGCAGCGGCATCGGATTGCCCGACTGATCGGGCCACAGCAGCGTGCCCTTGGTGTCCACCACGATGTTGTAACCGTCGGCGGCAGCGGCTCTGCCGAAACCGGCGGCGCCCAGCGCCTCGCCCTCGCTGCGGAACTCGCCCGACAGCGCCATTTCCGTCCGCGCGGTGACGCGGCCGCTTACGCGGGTCGGCGCGTCCAACGCATCCAGGGTCGCATAGTATTCGTCGTTGCCGCGCAGCTTGATCGTCATGCCGCAGTCGATGCGGCCGTCGACGGACGCCATCATGTGGCAGATGACATACGGCTTGTCGGCCATCGGTACTCCTGTTCGTCAGTGGAAATTCCGCGCACCGTCACCGGGCGTCGGTCTGACTCCAGTACTACGGGCATCGCCAACCAGACGCAAATGTCATTGTCACATACGAGCCATACGCCAAACACATGGCATCCTGACCGCCGCACCCGACGCTCCGGCATGTCGCGTCGCGTCCCGCAATGGAAAACGTACATTCGGGAGCATTCAAACGTACGTTTTCTCATGGACGGGCATCGCCGGATTCTGCGCCCGTCGTCATGCCGTCACCCGCGCATATATCGCGGTACCCATAACGGAAACCGTGCATCTCAGAGCCCTGAGATGCACGGTTTCTATCGCTGTCAGCCGTCGGCGGCGACGCGGGAGAGCGCCGTCAGACGCGTGTCAGGCGGCGAAGTACTCCACGCCGGCCTCGAAGATCGGCTGGTACTTGTCGCCCGGCACGTTGACGTACAGTCCGGCGCCGGAACGCTCCGAATGGCCCATCTTGCCGAACACGCGGCCGTCTGGGCTGGTGATGCCCTCGACGGCGAGCAGCGAGCCGTTCGGGTTGACCGCCAGGTCCATCGACGGCACGCCGTCCTCGCCCACGTACTGCGTGGCGATCTGGCCGTTGGCCTTGAGCCGCGCGAGCGTCTCGTCGGAGGCGACGAAGCGGCCCTCGCCGTGCGAGATGGCCACGGTGTGCACGTCGCCGACCGAGGTCCTGGCCAGCCACGGGGAGAGGTTCGAGGCCACGCGCGTGCGCACCAGGCGGCTCTGGTGGCGGCCGATCGTGTTGAAGGTCAGCGTCGGGCAGTCGGCGGTCATCGGCACGATGTCGCCGAACGGCACCAGGCCGAGCTTGATCAGCGCCTGGAAGCCGTTGCAGATGCCGAGCATCAGGCCGTCGCGGTTCTTCAGCAGGTCGCGCACCGCGTCGGTGACCGCGGGCGCGCGGAAGAACGCGGTGATGAACTTCGCCGAGCCGTCCGGCTCGTCGCCGCCGGAGAAGCCGCCCGGGATCATGACGATCTGGCTGCGGCGGATCTCGTCGACCAGCGCCTGCGTGGACTCGGCGACGGCCGCGGGGGTGAGGTTGTTGATCACCAGCGTGGTCACGTCGGCGCCGGCGCGCTCGAACGCGGCGGCGGAGTCGTACTCGCAGTTGTTGCCCGGGAACACCGGGATGACGACGTGCGGCCTGGCGACGCCGGCGCCCGTGTACACGGTCTTGGCCGGCGCCTCGAACGAGACGGTCTCGACCGGGGCGTGCGCCGCGGCGTCGTCCTTCGCGCTGCGGTACGGGAACACCGATTCGATGCCGCCCTCCCAGGCGTCCTGCAGCGCGTCGAGGTCGAGTTTCTCGCCGCACGCCTCGAACACGTACTCCTCGGTGGTCACGCCGATCTGGCCGACTTCGACGAGGTTGGTGACCTTGGGCAGCTCGGCGTCGTCGGCGAGCTCGACGATGAACGAGCCGTACGCCGGCGTGAACAGGTCGTCGATCTTGATCGAGGGGTCGAGCCGCACGCCGATGCCGTTGCCGACCGTCATCGTGAACAGCGTCTCGGCGGTCGCGCCGTAGCCCGGCGTGGACACGGCGACGGCGTCGTGAAAGTCGGTGAGGTATTCGACCATCGTCATCGCGGCGAGCAGGCCGTCCTTGTCGGGGGTCAGCCCGTCGGCGAGGTAGCGCGGCGCGATGCGCACGACGCGGTGCCCGGCCCTCTTGAACTCGGGGGAGGTGGCGCGGCGCATGTCGCCGACCGCCACGGCGAAGGAGATCAGCGTCGGCGGCACGTCGAGGTCCTCGAAGCTGCCGCTCATCGAGTCCTTGCCGCCGATCGCGCCGACGCCCAGGTCGGCCTGGGCCATCAGGGCGCCGAGCACCGAGGCCATCGGCTTGCCCCAGCGTTCGGGGACGTCCTTGAGCTTGCCGAAGTACTCCTGGAAGCTCAAGTACGCCTTCTCGTGCTCGAAGCCGGCCGCCACGAGCTTGGCCAGCGACTCGACCACGGCCAGGTAGGCGCCGGTGAACTGGTTGCGCTCGGAGATGTACGGGTTGAAGCCCCACGCCATCGCGGAGGCGGTGGTGGTCTCGCCGAACACCGGGAACTTCGCCACCATCGCCTTGTTCGGGGTCAGCTGACGGCGCCCGCCGAACGGCATGAGCACGGTGGCCGCGCCGATCGTCGAGTCGAAGCGCTCGGACAGGCCCTTGTTCGAGGCCACGTTCAGGTCGGTGACCAGCGCGTGCATGCGCTCGGCCAGCGTGCCGGACATCCACGGCGTCTCGTAGCCCGCGCCGGACGTGACGTGCACGTCCATGTGCTTCGGCGCGCCGTTCGAGTTGAGGAACTCGCGCGACAGGTCGACGATCACGTCGCCGTTCCAGGTCATGCGCAGGCGCTTGGCCTCGGTGACGGTCGCGATCACGGTCGCCTCGAGGTTCTCCTCGCGCGCGTAGCCGAGGAACTCGTCCACGTCGTCGGCGGCGATGGCCACGGCCATGCGCTCCTGCGACTCGGAGATCGCCAGCTCGGTGCCGTCGAGGCCCTCGTACTTCTTGGGCACGGTGTCCAGATCGATGTCCAGGCCGTCGGCGATCTCGCCGGTGGCCACGGACACGCCGCCGGCGCCGAAGTCGTTGCAGCGCTTGATCAGCCGGCAGGCGTCGCCGCGGCGGAACAGGCGCTGCAGCTTGCGCTCGATCGGCGCGTTGCCCTTCTGCACCTCGGCGCCGCAGTCCTCCAGGCTTTCGACGTTCTGCGACTTCGACGCGCCGGTGGCGCCGCCGATGCCGTCGCGGCCGGTGCGCCCGCCCAGCAGGATGATCCGGTCGCCGGGCGCCGGCTCCTCGCGGCGCACGTGGTCGGCCGGCGTCGCGCCGACGACCGCGCCGACCTCCATGCGCTTGGCGACGTAGCCGGGATGGTAGATCTCGTCGACCTGGCCGGTGGCCAGGCCGATCTGGTTGCCGTACGAGGAGTAGCCGGCCGCCGCGGTGGTCACGAGCTTGCGCTGGGGCAGCTTGCCCTCCAGGGTCTGGGAGACCGGGACGGTCGGGTCGGCCGCGCCGGTGACGCGCATCGCCTGGTACACGTAGGAGCGGCCCGACAGCGGATCGCGGATGCAGCCGCCGATGCAGGTGGCCGCGCCGCCGAACGGCTCGATCTCGGTGGGGTGGTTGTGCGTCTCGTTCTTGAACAGGAACAGCCAGTCCTGGTCCTCGCCGTCGACGTCGACCCTGACCTTGACCGTGCAGGCGTTGATTTCGTCGGATTCGTCGAGGTTCTTCAGCACGCCGTTGGCCTTGAGCCACTTCGCGCCGATCGTGCCCATGTCCATCAGCGTGACCGGCCGGTCGTCGCGGCCGAGCTCGCGGCGCATCGCCAGGTAGCGGTCGAAGGCGGCGCGGACCACGGCGTCGTCGATCTCGATGTGCTCCAGCCGCGTGCCGAAGGTGGTGTGGCGGCAGTGGTCGGACCAGTAGGTGTCGATGACCCTGATCTCGGTGATCGACGGCTCGCGGCCCTCGGCGCGGAAGTACTCCTGGCAGAACCGGGCGTCGGCCAGGTCCATCGCCAGGCCGCGCCCGTCGATGAACGCCTGCAGTCCGGCGTCGTCGAGCTCGTCGAACCCGGCGACGAGCTCGACCTTGCCCGGCATGGCGACCTCCATGCGCAGCGTGTCGCGCGGCTGAAGCGACGCCTCGCGCGCCTCCACCGGGTTGATGACGTAGTGCTTGATGGCCTCGACGTCGGCCTCGCTCAGCGAGCCGGAGAGCGCGTACACCTTCGCGGAGCGCACCGTGGGGCGCTCGCCCTGGCTGATGAGCTGGATGCATTCGCTGGCCGATTCGGCGCGCTGGTCGAACTGGCCGGGCAGGTACTCGACGGCGAACACCGTCGCGTCGCCGAAGTCGGGCAGGTCCGCGCCGACGACGTCGACCTGCGGCTCGCTGAACACGGTCGGCGTCGCCTGCTCGAACAGCTCGCGGCTGATGCCCTCGGCGTCGTACCGGTTCACGATGCGCACGGCGTCGAGACCGCCGATGCCGAGGATCGTCGTCAGCTCGTCGCCGAGCTGCTGCGCCTCGACGTCGAATCCGGGCTTCTTCTCCACGTACACGCGAAAGACCACGGTTGGTTCACTCCTTGCTGATGGTGCTGGATGATGCGGATGATGCGGGATGGGTCGGTATTGCGAAGGCCCGCACCCGGCTGAGCCGTCGGATGCGGGCCCGAAGGTCACTCGGCCTCGTCCAGGCCCTCGGCCTTGGCGAGCGCCGTCAGGCGGTCGTGGATCTCCTCGTAGGCCGGGATGATGTTGCCCAGGTCGCGGCGGAACAGGTCCTTGTCGAGGTGCTCGATCCGGCCGCTGCGGTCCTTGAGGTCCCACAAACGGCAGGTGTCCGGGGTGATCTCGTCGGCGAGCAGGATCGCGCCGTCCGAGGTGCGGCCCTCCTCGATCTTGAAGTCGACCAGGCGCACGTCGATCCTCGCGAAGATGTCGGTCAGCGCGGCGTTCACGGCGCGGGCCTGGCGGGAGATCTCGGCGACCTCGTCCTCGTCGGCCAGGCCGAGGGCCACGATGCCGTCCTCGTTGATGAACGGATCGCCCAGCTCGTCGGACTTCAGGCAGAACTCCAGGATCGGCTTGTTCAGCTCGGTGCCCTCCTCGACGCCGTAGCGCTTGGCGAACGAGCCGGCCGCGGTGTTGCGCATGATGATCTCCAGCGGGTACATGTTCATCTTGCGCACCAGCTGCTCGGTCTCGGAGATGCGGCGCACGAAGTGGCTGTCCACGCCGCGGGCCCTGAGCAGGTCGAAGACCACGGCGGTGATGCGGTTGTTCAGAGCCCCCTTGCCTTCGATCTGGGCCTTCTTCTCGCCGTTGCCGGCGGTCGCCTGGTTCATGTACTCGACCCAGAGCACGTCCGGGTCGTCGGTCGCGTACAGCTTCTTGGCCTTGCCCTCGTAGAGCTTCTCCAGTTTCTCCATGACTCGCCTTCCGAAACCGCGACAATCCGCGGCATATCAGGGGATGAACTTACGGGCAACAGGCTACCAACCGCCGGATACATCCCGACACACGCCGTGCGGCGGCGCCCCGGCGGCGGGAGGGGGCACCCGAGCGCCTAGCGCACGTCGACGCGCAGCGCGTCCGCGACGCGCGCGGCCCGGGCGCGGGCGTCGTCGGGGTCCCCGCCGACCGCCAGCGCGACGGCCATGCGCCGGTGGCCGTGCACCCCGGGCTTGGCGAAGATGCGCAGGTCGGTCCCCGGCTCCGCCAGGGCGGCGGCCGTGCCGCCGAACACCGCCTGCCCGTCGCCCTCGACCACGATCGCGTGGCTGGCCGCCGCCGCGCCCTGCGGCAGCGACAGGGCCACGTGCCCCGGCGTGACCGGCATGCCCAGGATCGCGCGGGCGTGCAGCGCGAACTCGCTGAGCCTCTGCGAGGCCATCGTCACCATGCCGGTGTCGTGCGGGCGCGGGGAGACCTCGTTGAACAGCACGGTGCCGTCGGTCAGCACGAACAGCTCCACGCCGAACACGCCCCAGCCGCGCTCGCCGGTCGCCCGGGCCTTGGCGACCAGCCCCTCGACGGCGGCGCGGGCGAGCTCGCGGGCCCGCTCGGCCACGGCCCCGTCGGTGGCCGCCGGCTGCCACGACTCGCGGTAGTCGCCGCCCTCCTGGCGCTGCCCGATCGGCGCGCAGGTGACGATCCCGGCCGACGAGCTGACGGTCAGCACGGTCAGCTCGTAGTCCAGCGGCGCCAGCGCCTCCACGATCACGCGGGAGACGTCGCCCTCGTCCGCGGCGCGGCGCCCCCGCTGGGCCTCGGTCCACGCGGCGTCGATGCCGTCGGCGGAACGCACCACGGACTGGCCGTGGCCGGACGAGCTCATCACCGGCTTGACCACGCACGGGTAGCCCACGGCCGACGCCCCGGCGCGCAGCTCCTCCGGCGTGCCGGCGAAGCGGTACGGGGTCGTCGGCAGCCCCAGCTCCTCGTGGGCGAGCACGCGCAGCCGCTCGCGGTCCATGCAGATGGCCGCGATCTCGGCGCTCGGCACCACCTGCGCGCCGCGGGCGGCCGCCCCGGCCAGCTCCGAGGTCGCGATCGCCTCGACCTCCGGCACGATGATGTCCGGGCGGACCTCGTCGAACAGCGCGCGCAGCTCGGCGGCGTTCGCCATGTCGAGCACGCGCGACTCGTGCGCCACCTGCTGGGCCGGGGCCCCCGCGTACGAGTCGGCCGCGCACACCCACGCGCCCAGGCGCATCAGCTCGATCACCACCTCCTTGCCGAGCTCGCCGGAGCCCAGGAAGAGCACGCGGGTCCGGCGCTCGCCGAGGGGGGTGCCCAGCGGGCGGTCGTCCAGGGGGCAGGCGCCGTCGGCCGGGCGCGGGGCGTCGAGGGAATCGTCAAGGGAAGCAGTCGTGTTCTGAGCCATACCACACATTGTGCCATCGGCGGGCGATAGCGGGCGGCCCGCGGCGCCGCGGGCAATCATCCCGGGGGAGGAGCGGCCGCATTCCGGGGCGGCGGTACCATGATGACATGCAAGAGAACAAGGTGAAGGTGGAGGATCCGCTCACCATCGCGATGGTGGTCGACACGTCGGGCAACCGGGGCAACGGCACATCCAACTCGGCGTTGCAGTGGGCGCGGGAACTCGAACGGCAGGGGCACCGGATCCGGCTGGTGGGCATCGGGGCGCCGGACTTCCCGGCGAAGGTCAACCACGTCCCGCTGGTGAGCTGGGTGGCCAGGAAGCAGCAGATGCAGTTCGCCGAGCCCAGCGACACGCTGTTCCGCGCGGCGTTCCTCGGGGCGGACGTCGTGCACATCTACACGCCGTTCCGCTTCGGGCAGCACGCCTGCCGGGTCGCCCGGCAGATGGGCGTGCCGGTGACCGCCGGCTACCACGTGCAGCCGGAGAACATCACGTACTCCGCCGGCCCGCTGAAGTACGTGCCGGGCATCGACTCGTTCATCTACTGGCTGTTCCGCCACTGGCTGTACCGCAACGTCGGGCACGTGCACGTCCCCACCGAGCTGGGGGCCGAGCTGCTGCGCTCGCACGGCTACACGTCCAAGCTGCACGTGATCTCGAACGGCTACGAGCCGCGGTTCACGGCCAAGCGGCAGCGCCCCGGCGACGAGCCGCCGGACTGGCCGATCCGCATCATCGCGTCCGGCCGCCTGAGCAACGAGAAGGACCAGATCACGCTGATCCGGGCCGTGGCGCTGAGCCGGCACGCCGACGACATCCAGCTGACCATCGCCGGCACCGGTCCGCTGAAGCGCAGGCTGCAGCGCGAGGCGGCGCGCCTGCTGCCGCGCCCGGCCTCGATCGGGTTCCACCGCAACGCCGAGATGCCGGCGCTGCTGCGCTCGGCCGACCTGTTCGTGCATCCCTCGATCGCCGACCTCGAATCGGTGAGCGTGCTGGAGGGCATGGCCAGCGGGCTCGTGCCGATCATCGCGTCCTCGCCGCTGAGCGCCGCCGGGCACTTCGCGCTGCGCGAGGAGTCGCTGTTCCCGGTGGGCGACGCGCAGGCGCTCGCCGACCGCATCGACTGGTGGCTCGACCACCCGGGCGAGCTCAATGCGTGGGGCGCGCGCTACGCCGAGCACACCAGGGAGCATTACTCGGTCGAGGAGAGCGTGCGGCGGTTCGTGGCGATGGAGCGCGAGGCCATCGCCGATGCGCGCGGCCATGAGCTGACCGCGGCGTGATGCGGCGTGGCGTGGCGTGCGCCGCTACAGCAGGGCGATCAGCTCGTCGACCTGCTCGTCGGTGGTCGACCAGCTGGTGCAGATGCGCATGACGGTGTGCGTGTCGTCCGCCTTCTCCATGAACCCGAGCCGCACGTGCTCCTGCAGGCGCGCCGCGACGTCGTTGTCCATCGTGATGAAGATCTGGTTGGTCGGGGTGTCCATCGTCAGCGTGTAGCCGCGTTCGCGCAGCACGTCGCGGATGCGGGCCGCCGCGTCGTTGGCGTGGCGGGCGATGTCGAGGTACAGCCCGCCGTCGAACAGCGTGTCGAACTGCAGCCCGAGCAGCCAGCCCTTGGCCAGCAGGGCGCCGTGCCGCTTGATCAGCGTGAGGAAGTGCCTCGGCGCGTTGCCGTGCGTGAACACCACGGCCTCGCCGAACAGCGCGCCGACCTTGGTGCCGCCGATGTAGAACACGTCGGTCAGCCGGGCGATGTCGCGCAGCGTCACGTCGGTGCCCGGGGCGGTCAGGCCGTAGCCGAGGCGGGCGCCGTCCAGGAACAGCGGCATGCCGTAGCGGTCGCAGACCTCGCGCAGCGCCGTGAGCTCGTCGAGCGTGTACAGCGTGCCGTATTCGGTGGGGTGCGAGACGTACACGGTGCCGGGGAAGACCATGTGCTCGTAGTTGCCGTCCGCGTAGAACGTGGCGCAGTACCGGTCCAGCTCGGCCGGGTCGATCTTGCCGTCGTGGTGGGGCAGCGTCAGCACCTTGTGCCCGGTGGCCTCGATGGCGCCGGCCTCGTGCACGTTGACGTGCCCGGTGTCGGCCGCGACGACGCCGGCGTACGCGGGGGTGACGGCGTCGATGACGGTCTGGTTGGTCTGCGTGCCGCCGACCAGGAACCAGACGTCGGCGTCGGGCGCGCCGCAGGCCTCGCGGATCCTCGCCTTGGCCGACTCGCAGACCTCGTCGGAGCCGTAGCCGGGGAACTGCGTGGCGTTGGCGGCGGCGAGGCGCTCGAGGATCGCCGGGTGGGCGCCGCAGCAGTAGTCGTTCTCGAATGACAGCATGGGAAATCCTCCGTGAGACGGTGTGACGGCACCGCGTGGTGGTGCCGCAACGCAGTCTAGTCCGATTCCGCCGGCCACGGCGCCTGCGCCCCGGAATCCGGGACCGTGTGTCCGGACCGGCCCCGGACGTGAGGCGGCCCCGGAACCGATCTTACGGTTCCGGGGCCGTCTCCGGGGAAGGAGGTGATCATCGTACCCTCGTGCTTCGCGCCGCCCTGCGCGAATCGTTGTCAATCATCGCCACTGTTCCTCTGTTACCTCACCGCCGCGCCCCACGGCCTCCTTGCCGTCTGCCGCATGCTCCATCGCTGTGCCGTGCGCGGCGCTCGTCTGAAGTTTTTATTGGAGGCGTTGCGTGCATCCCGACGGGTGACGCTTCGTTACCGCCTGGTGGCTGTTCCGCCCGACCGTAACTCCGGCCTCCACTTTCATTATACGCGATCATGCGCACATGGAAAGTCTTCGGAATGTCGCAAAACCCAATCGGGAGAGGTGTTTTCAAGAAAACATGAGATGAACGGAAACGAACATGGGTGGCGGCCGCATGTTCGCTTTTGCTCATCGCGTCCGGTGCGGAGACGTCCGGGCCCGGGAGCTGGCGGCGGCGCGCAGGTTGCTCGGCCGGTCCGGCAGACGGCGGCAGACGGCCCCGGACGCGGACGGCGGCGTTACCATGGACGCGCGCAACCGGGACGGAAGGAGACGCCATGCAGTGTGAGGAGACCAGATACGACATCCGGACCGCGACTCCGGAGGAACGCGCCCAGGCCGAGCGCCTGTCGCGGCTCATGTTCGAGCTCGACCACGCGATGCCCGGCACGCCCGAATACGACGCGGCGCTGCGCGCGATCTTCGGCGACCGCCTGGGCGAGGGCAGCACGGTCGCGGCGCCGATCCGGGGGACCTGCCTCGACCGCATCGTCGTCGGCCGCGGCGTCGTGATCAACGCCAACCTGCTCGCGATGGCGCGCGGCGGGATCGAGATCGGCGACGACGTGCAGATCGCCGCGAACGTGCAGCTCATCACCAACAACCACGACCCGTACGACCGGATGGTGCTCACCTGCCGGCCCATCCGCATCGAGGAGGGCGCGTGGATCGGCGCCGGCGCGACTGTGCTGCCCGGCGTGCGCGTCGGACGGCATGCGATCGTGGGCGCCTGCGCGGTGGTGACGCGCGACGTAGAGGACGGCGAGGTCGTGGTGGGCAACCCGGCCCGGGCGGTCCGCACGCTCGACCTGACGCGCTTCGTCTAGCGGCCGCGCCGGGTGCGCGCCGGCATGGCGTTGCTCGGAAGGCCGCGATCCCGACATCCACGGGCCGCGTCAATTATCATCCATCCGCGCATATTCCAAACCGCCGCGACCCCGACGTCCACGGGCCGCGTCGGGGTGGGGCGGTGTACCCCATGCGAACCGAAGCGGCTCCCCGCCAGCCTGCACCGCCGCCGCCTCCGCTGGTGCGGCCCCATGCGAACCGAAGCGGCCTCGGCGGACATGCCGGTTCGTGTCGGGCATGCGTCGACATGGCGATAGGGGGGGCGGAATCAAGGCCGATGATGACGGTCGCGTCGGGCGCGCGACGACATGGCCGGTTCCGGTCGGGCTCCGCGCCGGCGTGTCATGCCGGTCGGACCGCGCGTTGGCGTGTCGTGTGGCAGGGGACTGGAATTCCGCGGTTTTCGGGAGATCATGCCGGGGTCACGACGCGCCGAATAGGCTATGTCCAAAAAATCATGTATAGTATCCATCTGTTGTGCGAATCCGGTACGCCGGACACACACATGGTGGATATAGCTCAGCCGGTAGAGCAGCTGATTGTGGTTCAGCAGGTCGCGCGTTCGAGTCGCGTTATCCACCCCACGGTCGGTAGGCCCCGCATCTCGGTGCGGGGCCTTCCGCGTTTTCGGACTCGCCGGCCCCGCCGGGCCTGGGGTTATAGGCCAGATTGTGTGTCCGGTGGCGGGCATTCGGTGGTGTCGGGGTGTCTGGCGGGTTATTCATTCCAGCCGGTGCCGGTGCCGTTCCCGGGTTTTCGGCGATTCGGCCGTCTTCCGGCCGGGGCGATGCCGTCCGCGCCGCCGGCCCCGCCGGGTTCCTCGGCGTTGCGACCGCCTCCGTGCCCGGTTGCCGTTTCCCGTTCGTTGTCGTTTTTCGTCCGGGTGTCGTCTTCTGCCCGGCCGTCTCCCATCCCGGCGTCGGTTCCGTAGCACTTGCGGCGGCACGTGTGCTACCGAACCGACGTTGGGGATCGCCCAGCGTCCGCTAAAACGCAGTCGCCTTGTTGTTTACCAACCAAAACCGACGCTGGCGGGCGTCGCGATGGACGTTCCTCACCCGCGCGGCCCTTTCGGGGCTCTTCCGGTTTTGGCGTGTAGGTGGGTTATCGGAGGAGGTGGGGTTGGATGGCTTGTTTGAAGCCTCCGGTGTGCAGGAGGCTGCGGGTGATGTAGTTGCCGAGGTTGGTGAAGCCGAGGGCGATGCCCCGTAGGGTCTCGAGTCTGCCGTTGATGGCCTCGGTGGGGCCGTTGGCGCTGTTGTCCCAGTCGAAGAAGGCGAGGATGTCCTTCATGCGTTTCTTCATGGTGCGTCCCAGGACGGCGAGTTCGGGGCAGCCTTTGCAGGCGCCGGGGGCGGCGAGGGACTCGATCAGCTCGGCCATCATGCCGCGTCCCTTCCTTTTGTCGGGGTGCGCGTAGCAGGCGATGATCTTCCGGTAGGCGCCGTGCGCGAGGCGCAGCGGGCCGTTGGCCGGGTCCGACAGGAGCTCGTCGGTCTTTTCCCTCTGCCTGTCGGTGCGCAGCGATTCGGTCTTCAGCAGGATTCTGCGGCACTGGTAGAGCGGATCGCGTCTGGTGCCCCGCCGTCCGGTGGCCTCCCGCTGGAGCCGGCATCTGACCTTGGTGACCTTCTGGCCGGCGAGCTGGACCATGTGGAACGGGTCGAGGACCTCGACCGCGTGGGGCGCCTGGCGGGCGGCGGCCTTCTTGTACCCGGCGAACGCGTCCATCGCCACGACCTGCACGTTCTCCCGGAACGATTCCGGCCGCGCGGCGAGCCAGTCTGCGAACGCCTTCTCGCTCCTGCCCTCGACCACGTCCAGAAGCCTGGCGGGCCGCCCGTCTTTTCTCGGGGTCAGGTCCACGACCACGGTCACGTACCGGCTGCCGCGGGGCGTATGCCGCCACGCGTGCTCGTCCACGCCCAGCATCCGCACCCCGTCGAACCGGCGCTCGTCGCCGATCAGATGCTCCAGCCCCCTGTCCAGGACCGCCTGATTGACCATGTCCCACGAGCAATGCAGGTCGCGCGCGCACGCCAGGACGCTCTTCGACTTCAACACGACCTCCGCGACCGCCCACCACGCGGCCGCCTCCGTCATCGCCCCGCCGTCCGGGGCGGCGCGGCGCAGATCGTCCGTCCACCGCCGCGTGCAGTACCGGCACTCGTAGCGGCGCACCCGCACCAGCAGATGCGTCGAGCACTGGCCCACCGGCACATGCACCAGCCGGCGCGTCCACGAAGACCTGACGCGCGCCACGCCGCCGCACGCGCGGCACGACCGGGCCGACACGTCGGTCTCCGGCTCGCACCCGACCAGCCATACCCCGCCCCGGTCGCCCCGATCCACGCGACGCTGGGACACCGGGATCAGCCCCAACACGTCCAACCCGAGCAGCACGCGACCATCGAACGCGGTACACTCGATACCAAGCCGCGTTGTCTTATTCGATTTTCCATTCACACAACCAATAAAACAACGCGGCCCTTACACCCTCCACCTACACGCCAAAACCGGAAGAGCCCCTTTCGGGCATCAGGCCGTACCGACGCCGGCGGGCGTCGTGATGGACGTTCCGGCGTCCCGGCGCCGTGCGGTTCCTGCGACGAGCGTCCGACGCGCCGCGCCATGCGATGCGACTGGACCGAGGCGCGCCGCGGGCCGACTTGTCCAGGCGTATGGTATGCTGAATATTCGTGTGTGCCATTGGCATGCCTTATGTGACAGGCGTGCGCAGTGGGATATCCCCGAGCCCGTGAGATTGCGCGCAGTAATGCGGCGGCAGGAGGGCGGAGGGCCATCGGGCCGGTGGACTGGGCTGTATCTTTTCCGATTCGGGGAAAAGTGTGGGCGCAGTGCGGCGACCCCACAGGAAGAACAACCAACGAATCGGAGAATTCAGTTGCCTACGATTGAACAGCTCGTCCGTAAGGGACGTCAGGCCAAGCCGAAGAAGTCGAAGACTTTGGCCCTGAAGGGCAGCCCGCTGCGCCGCGGCGTGTGCACCCGTGTGTATACCACCACCCCGAAGAAGCCGAACTCGGCTCTGCGTAAGGTCGCCCGTGTGCGCCTGAGCTCGGGCATCGAGGTCACCGCCTACATCCCGGGCGAGGGCCACAACCTGCAGGAGCACTCCATCGTGCTCGTGCGCGGCGGCCGTGTCAAGGATCTGCCGGGCGTGCGCTACCACATCGTGCGCGGCGCACTCGATACCCAGGGCGTCAAGGACCGCAAGCAGGGTCGTTCCCTGTATGGAGCAAAGAAGGCGAAGTAAGAGACATGTCACGTAAAGGACCCTCCAAGAAGCACCAGCTGCTGCCCGATCCGATCTACGGCTCGACCGTCGTGGCCCAGCTCATCAACAAGATCCTCCTCGACGGCAAGAAGTCGATCGCCGAGGACATCGTCTACTCCGCGCTCGACATGGTCAAGGAGAAGACCGACCAGGAGCCGGTCGCCGTTCTCAAGCGCGCCCTGGACAACATCCGCCCGAGCCTCGAGGTCCGCTCCCGCCGAGTCGGCGGCGCGACCTACCAGGTCCCGGTCGAGGTCAAGCCGGCCCGCGCGAACACGCTGTCGCTGCGCTGGCTGACCGACTTCTCGCGCGCCCGCCGCGAGAAGACGATGGCCGAGCGTCTTGCCAACGAGATCCTCGACGCCTCCAACGGCCTGGGCGCCTCTGTCAAGCGCCGCGAGGATACTCATAAGATGGCGGAGGCGAACAAGGCCTTCGCTCATTACCGCTGGTAATCACTCGACTACGAGAGCTAAGGAAAACACTCATGGCACAAGACGTGCTCACTGACCTGAACAAGGTCCGCAACATCGGCATCATGGCCCACATCGATGCCGGTAAGACCACCACCACCGAGCGTATCCTGTACTACACCGGCAAGAACTACAAGATCGGCGAGACCCACGACGGCGCCTCGACGATGGACTTCATGGCTCAGGAGCAGGAGCGCGGCATCACGATCCAGTCCGCCGCGACCACCTGCTTCTGGAACCGTCAGACCCACGACACCGGCGACAAGTATCAGATCAACATCATCGATACCCCGGGCCACGTGGACTTCACCGCCGAGGTCGAGCGCTCGCTGCGCGTGCTCGACGGTGCGGTCGCCGTCTTCGACGGCAAGGAGGGCGTGGAGCCCCAGTCCGAGACCGTGTGGCGTCAGGCCGACAAGTACGGCGTCCCGCGCATCTGCTTCATCAACAAGATGGACAAGCTCGGCGCCGACTTCTACTACTCGGTCCAGACCATCAAGGACAAGCTGGGCGCGACCCCGCTGGTCGTCGAGCTGCCGATCGGCGCCGAGAACGACTTCGTCGGCGTCGTCGACCTGATCCGCATGAAGGCCTACGTCTGGAACGACGTCAAGGACGACATGGGCGCCCACTACGACACCGTCGACATCCCGGCCGACCTGCAGGACAAGGCCGAGCAGTATCGTTCCGAGCTGCTCGACATGGTCGCCGAGTCCGACGAGGAGCTGCTCGAGAAGTACCTCGAGTCCGGCGAGCTGAGCGAGGACGAGATCCGCGCCGGCATCCGCAAGCTGACCATCGCCCGCGAGGCGTACCCGGTGCTGTGCGGCTCCGCGTTCAAGGACAAGGGCGTGCAGCCGATGCTGGACGCCGTGGTCGACTTCCTGCCGAGCCCGGAGGACGTGCCCTCCATCGTCGGCTTCGACCCGAAGGACGAGTCCATCGAGATCGACCGCAAGCCGGTCGTCGACGATCCGTTCTCGGCCCTCGTGTTCAAGATCTCGACCCACCCGTTCTACGGCAAGCTCGTGTTCGTGCGCGTGTACTCCGGCGCCGTCAAGCCCGGCGACAACGTGCTCGACTCCACCAAGGGCAAGAAGGAGCGCGTCGGCAAGATCTTCCAGATGCACGCCGACAAGGAGAACCCGGTCGACGGCGCTTCGGCCGGCAACATCTACACCTTCGTGGGCCTGAAGAACGTCTCCACCGGCGACACGCTGTGCGACGAGAAGGCCCCGATCTCGCTGGAGTCCATGACCTTCCCGGACCCGGTCATCGAGGTGGCCGTGGAGCCGAAGACCAAGGGCGACCAGGAGAAGATGGGCATCGCGCTGGCCAAGCTCTCCGACGAGGATCCGACCTTCCAGGTCAAGACCGACGAGGAGTCCGGCCAGACGCTGATCTCCGGCATGGGCGAGCTGCAGCTCGACATCATCGTCGACCGTCTGCGTCGCGAGTTCAAGGTCGAGTGCAACGTCGGCAAGCCGCAGGTCGCGTACCGCGAGACCATCCGCAAGCCGGTGATGAACCAGGAGTACACGCACAAGAAGCAGACCGGCGGTTCCGGCCAGTTCGCGAAGGTGCTGATGAACTTCGAGCCGCTCGACACCACGAACGGCGAGACCTACGAGTTCCACAACGAGGTCACCGGCGGCCACATCACCAAGGAATTCATTCCTTCGATCGATGCGGGCGTGCAGGAGGCCATGGAGTCCGGCGTGCTCGCCGGCTTCCCGGTCGTGGGCGTCAAGGCGACCGTCACCGACGGCCAGACCCACGACGTCGACTCCTCGGAGATGGCCTTCAAGATCGCGGGCTCCATGTGCTTCAAGGAGGCCGCCCCGAAGGCCAACCCGGTCATCCTCGAGCCGATCATGGCCGTCGAGGTCCGCACGCCGGAGGAGTACATGGGCGACGTCATGGGCGATCTGAACGCCCGTCGTGGCGCCATCCAGTCGATGACCGACGCCACCGGCGTCAAGGTCATCGACGCCAAGGTCCCGCTGAGCGAGATGTTCGGCTACATCGGCGACCTGCGCTCGAAGACCCAGGGCCGCGCGATGTTCACCATGCAGATGGACTCCTACGCCGAGGTCCCGAAGGCGATCTCCGACGAGATCATCAAGGCCCAGCGCGGCGAGTGACACACGGTGCCGCCGAGGGCGCGATCTGTCTCCAGTCAGCGCTAGTATCTTGTAGCGCTGACTGGGTTCAGGGCACCACGGTGGCACACAACCCAGCAACCCAGTACAATGTAGCGAGTGCCTCGGGCCAGAAGCCCGGGGAGTACTACGAGAACGTCCAGGAGGACAACACACCATGGCAAAAGCAAAGTACGAGCGTACTAAGCCGCACGTTAACATTGGTACCATCGGCCACGTCGATCACGGCAAGACGACCCTGACCGCGGCCATCTCCAAGGTGCTGCACGAGGAGTACCCGGATGTCAACCCGGCGTACGACTTCAACCAGATCGACGCCGCTCCGGAGGAGCAGCAGCGTGGTATCACCATCAACATCGCGCACATCGAGTACCAGACCGAGAAGCGCCACTACGCTCACGTCGACTGCCCGGGCCACGCCGACTTCGTGAAGAACATGATCACCGGTGCCGCCCAGATGGATGGCGCCATCCTCGTTGTGGCCGCCACCGACGGCCCGATGGCCCAGACCCGCGAGCACGTGCTGCTCGCCCGTCAGGTCGGCGTTCCGAAGATCCTGGTCGCCCTGAACAAGTGCGACATGGTCGACGACGAGGAGCTCATCGAGCTGGTCGAGGAGGAGGTCCGTGACCTGCTCGACGAGAACGGCTTCGATCGCGACTGCCCGGTCATCCACGTGTCCGCCTACGGCGCGCTGCACGACGACGCCCCGGACCACGACAAGTGGGTCGACGCCGTCAAGGAGCTCATGCAGGCCGTCGACGACTACATCCCGACCCCGGTCCACGACCTGGACAAGCCGTTCCTGATGCCGATCGAGGACGTCTTCACCATCTCCGGCCGTGGCACCGTGGTGACCGGCCGTGTCGAGCGCGGCAAGCTGCCGATCAACACCCCGGTCGAGATCGTCGGCATCCGCCCGACCCAGAGCACCACCGTCACCTCCATCGAGACCTTCCACAAGCAGATGGACGAGTGCGAGGCCGGCGACAACACCGGTCTGCTGCTGCGTGGCATCAACCGCACCGACGTCGAGCGCGGCCAGGTCGTGGCCAAGCCGGGTTCGGTGACCCCGCACACCAAGTTCGAGGCCGAGGTCTACGTCCTGACCAAGGACGAGGGCGGCCGTCACTCGCCGTTCTTCTCGAACTACCGTCCGCAGTTCTACTTCCGCACCACCGACGTCACCGGCGTCATCGCTCTGCCGGAGGGCGTCGAGATGGTCCAGCCGGGCGATCACGCGACCTTCACCGTCGAGCTGATCCAGCCGATCGCCATGGAGGAGGGCCTGACCTTCGCCGTGCGTGAGGGTGGCCACACCGTCGGCTCGGGCCGTGTCACCAAGATCCTCGCCTGATTTTCATCGGCGGGCATCCGACACGCTTGAACTAGCGCGATAGACGCATCCCCCTGGGACCTGTGCCCAGGGGGATGCGTCGTATATGGGGGGGGGATTGCGGCGCCGGTCGTTACGCGGTGCGGCGCGGATCGCCGCACGGCGCGGATCGGGGGTAAGCAAGGAAAACGCAGGTTAGGGATCGAAGCGTGGAGGCTAGATAAAGAAACGTGGGCCCTATCCGGGTGTGTCGGGTGTGTCACGGTCGTCCGGTCCATCCCCCCCCCTCTGACGCTCAGGCCCGTCCTCGCAGGCGTCGACGCCGGGCGCGAGCAGGCACCCGTTGGCGTATGCGCTCCCGCATTGTTCGGCGATGGTCGACGCCGGGTGCGGGCGGGCGCCCGCCCGCACGGAGATTCGGTGCCGGCCGCTTCGGCTCTACGCCCAAGGGACTCAACGCAAGTCGCTTGTTGGGGGAGCAGCTCAGTGGTCATGCTGCTTGTTGGGGGGAGGGGGCACAATGCACGCATTGAAACGACGGCGTATCGTCAGGTCATGCTGTTTGTTGGGGAGGGGCAGCTCAGTGGCATGCTACTTGGAGCTTGGTCGACGGCGTCGATTGCACACCCCGAATCGGTCGTCCGCGGGCCACGGAAGCGGGCCTCGCGGTACATTATGCCGACACGCCGCATCCGAGTCGCACCGTACCGTACCGCGGTACGGTACGGTGTATTGGCACGTGCGGAGGCACCGTACCACGGGGGTCATGGGCATCATTGCCGATGCGCATATTGCACGGTTCGCTTTCTGGGGCATGGGATGGGGCGCGGACGTCATGAGCCTCGCGGCATACCCGTCACCGATCCGCGCGCCGCATCGTCCGTGTGGTCGGCCGCCCGGCCAAGTGCAATCCGCACGCATCGCATCGCCCGCCCGTCGGCCGGGTGCGGTCCGCGCGACCCATGACCCCGCGCGCTGTATAGGGATGGTGGCATAATAGGCGAGGCTTATTTTGAACCTTGCCAAGAAACCATCGAGTGAATAGGTGAATACCGTGGCACAGACTACCAACGACATCAAGAACGGATCCGTCCTGAACCTGGACGGCCAGCTGTGGACCGTCATCAAGTTCCAGCACGTCAAGCCCGGCAAGGGCCCGGCCTTCGTGCGCACCACCATCAAGAACGTGCTGTCCGGCAAGATCGTCGACAAGACCTTCAACGCGGGCATGAAGATGGAGTTCGAGACCGTCGACAACCGCACCCTGCAGTACTCCTACGAGGACGGCGACAACTACGTCTTCATGGACATGACCACCTACGACCAGATCTACATCCCGAAGACCCTGGTCGGCGACCAGAGCAAGTACCTGCTCGAGGGCACCGACTGCATCGTGAGCTTCCACGACGGCACCCCGCTGTCCGTCGAGCTGCCGGCCTCCGTGGTGCTGACCATCACCCACACCGAGCCCGGCCTGCAGGGCAACCGCTCCAACGCCGGCACCAAGCCCGCCACCGTGGAGACCGGCGCCGAGATCCAGGTCCCGCTGTTCATCGGCGAGGGCGAGAAGGTCAAGGTCGACACCCGCGACGGCTCCTACCTCGGCCGTGAGAACAACTGACGCCGAAGGGAAACCGAGAGCTTCATGGCACGTTCCACCGCCCGCAAGAGGGCTCTGAACACGTTGTACGAAGCGGACGAGAAGGGACAGGACATCCTGTCCCTTCTTGCTGAGCGCATCGCCGTCCCCGGCGCGCAGACCCCGCTTCCCGATTACGCGATCGAGATCGTGCGCGGCGTGGCCGGCCACCGTCGCGAGATCGACCGCACGCTCGACGCGCACTCCAACCGCTGGAAGGTCCGCCGCATGGGCGTGGTCGACCGCAACATCCTGCGCATCGCCGCCTGGGAGATCCTGTTCAACGACGATGTGCCCGACAAGGTGGCCATCGACGAGGCGCTGGGACTGGCCAAGACGCTGTGCGACGACGACGCCCCGTCGTTCATCCACGGCCTGCTGAGCGCGGTGTGCTCGGCCAAGGAGGCAGCCGCGTCCGAACCGTCGGGCGAATCCGCCGATGCGGATGGCACCGGCGGCTCCGACGACGGGGCTGCGGACGGCCCGATTGAGGCGTCCGACCCGTCCGATGCGTCCGAGCCGGACGCCGAGCGGGAGGACACCGGGGGCGGCCTTGGCGCCCAGTCCGGCGAGTCCGTAGAAAACGATTGATTTTTCGAGGATTTCGGCCGGCGGCGAGTCCTAACCGGCCGATATCCTATGGGGTTAGATTCGACCCAAGGATTAAGGGGGTTTTGGTGAACCAGACCGATTCCGAAACCGTGGCGTTTTCCTTCGACGATGCCGTTCTTGTGCTTGAGGACGGACAGGTGTATGTGGGGGAGCCCTACGGCGCACGCGGCTCGACGAGCGGCGAGATCGTCTTCGCGACCGGCATGACCGGCTACCAGGAGACACTGACCGATCCCAGCTACGACCGTCAGATCGTGGTGCAGACGTTCCCGCACATCGGGGACACCGGAATCAACGGCGAGGATCCGGAATCCTCCCGTATCTGGGTCGCCGGCTACGTCGTGCGCGAACCCAGCCCGAACGTGAGCAACTGGCGGGCCACCGGCAGCCTGGACGACGACCTGGTCGCCAACGGCATCGTCGGCATCAGCCGCATCGACACGCGCAAGCTCGTCCGCCACCTGCGCTCCGCGGGCGTGATGCGCGCAGGCATCTTCTCCGGCGACGGCCTGGCGGACGCCAACGGCCGCCTGCGCACCATCGACGACCTGCTCGACGCGGTCCGCGCCACCCCGCAGATGAAGGGCCTGAGCCTGTACGACGAGGTGAGCACGGAGCGGACGTACACGATCGAGCCGTGCGGCGAGTTCGAGGGCAGGGAGCCGCTGTTCACCGTGGCCGCCGTCGACCTGGGCATCAAGGCGATGACCCCGCACCGCATGGCCGAGCGCGGCTGCCGCGTGCACGTCGTGCCCTCCACCATCACGTTCGACGAGCTGCAGGCGCTCGACCCCGACGGCGTGTTCTTCTCCAACGGCCCGGGCGACCCCGAGCAGGCCGACCCCGAGGTCGAGCTGCTGCGCCGCGTGCTCGACGCGGGCTACCCGTTCTTCGGCATCTGCTTCGGCAACCAGCTGCTGGGCCGCGCGCTCGGCTTCGGCACCTACAAGCTCAAGTTCGGCCACCGCGGCATCAACCAGCCGGTCAAGGACATGACCACCGGCAAGATCGAGGTCACCGCGCACAACCACGGCTTCGCCGTCGACGCGCCGATCGGCGGCCCGGTGCCGGCCCCGTACGGCGACGGCCGGTACGGCCGCGTGTTCGTCTCCCACATCGACCTGAACGACGATGTGGTCGAGGGCCTGCAGTGCATGGACATCCCCGCGTTCTCCGTGCAGTACCATCCGGAGGCGGCCGCCGGCCCGCACGACGCCTCCTATCTGTTCGACCGTTTCGTTGATCTCATGCGTACCACCAAGGAGGAGGCCCGCAATGCCTAAGCGCACCGACATCAAGTCCGTCATGGTCATCGGCTCCGGCCCGATCGTGATCGGCCAGGCCGCCGAGTTCGACTACTCGGGCACCCAGGCCTGCCGCGTGCTGCGCGAGGAGGGCATCAGGGTCATCCTCGTCAACTCGAACCCGGCCACCATCATGACCGATCCGGAGATGGCGGACGCCACGTACATCGAGCCGATCGCCACCCCGATCCTCGAGCAGATCATCGCCAAGGAGCGCCCGGACGCGCTGCTGCCGACGCTGGGCGGCCAGACCGCGCTGAACGCCGCGATGGCGCTCGGCGAGGCCGGCGTGCTCAAGAAGTACGGCGTCGAGCTGATCGGCGCCTCGCTGGAGGCCATCGACCGCGGCGAGGACCGCGAGCTGTTCAAGCAGGTCGTCGAGCAGGCCGGCGCCGAGTCGGCGCGCTCCGAGATCGCGCATTCGATGGAGGAGGTCGACCGCATCGCCGCTGAGCTCGGCTTCCCGATCGTGGTGCGCCCGAGCTTCACGATGGGCGGCCTGGGCTCCGGCATCGCGCACGACGAGGAGGAGCTGCACCGCATCGCCGGCGCCGGCCTGCACTACTCGCCGACCGACGAGGTGCTGCTGGAGGAGGGCATCGAGGGCTGGAAGGAATTCGAGCTCGAGCTGATGCGCGACAAGAACGACAACGTCGTGGTCGTCTGCCCGATCGAGAACGTCGATCCGGTGGGCGTGCACACCGGCGACTCGATCACCGTGGCCCCCGTGTTCACGCTGACCGACCGCGAGTACCAGAAGCTGCGCGACATCGGCATCGCCATCATCCGCGGCGTGGGCGTCGACACCGGCGGGTGCAACATCCAGTTCGCCGTGCACCCCGAGACCGGCCGCATCATCGTCATCGAGATGAACCCGCGCGTCTCGCGCTCCTCGGCCCTCGCCTCGAAGGCCACCGGCTTCCCGATCGCCAAGATCGCGACCAAGCTGGCCCTCGGCTACACGCTCGACGAGATCCGCAACGACATCACCCAGTCGACCCCGGCCAGCTTCGAGCCGACCATCGACTACGTGGTCACCAAGGTGCCGCGCTTCGCGTTCGAGAAGTTCCCGGGCGCCGACCCGCGCCTGACCACCTCGATGAAGTCCGTCGGCGAGGCGATGGCGCTCGGCGGCAGCTTCCAGGAGTCGCTCGGCAAGGCCATGCGCTCGATCGACAAGCGCCACATGGGCTTCAGCTGGGACGGCGAACGCCCCGACGAGGCCGAGGTCGCCGAGCTGCTCGAGGCGATGAGGGTGCCGACCGAGGACCGCTACCTGCAGATCATGCGCGCCATCTGGGGCGGCGCCACGATCGAGCAGCTGTTCGCCGCCACGAAGATCGACCCGTGGTTCCTGCGCCAGTTCACGCTGATCGACCGGACCGCGCACGAGGTGCGGGCCGCCGAGGTCCTGGACCGCCGCCTGCTGAAGAAGGCCAAGCAGGCCGGCCTGTCCGACCTGCAGATCGCCCACCTGCGCGGCCTGGGCGACGAGGGCGAGAACGTCGTTCGCGAGCTGCGCTGGGCGTTCGGCCTGCGGCCGGTGTACAAGACGGTCGACACCTGCGCGGCCGAGTTCGACGCGGTCACCCCGTACTACTACTCCTGCTACGCCGACGAGAGCGAGCTGCGCCGCCGCGACCGCGAGGCCGTGATCATCCTGGGCTCCGGCCCGAACCGCATCGGCCAGGGCATCGAGTTCGACTACACCTGCGTGCACGCGGTGCAGGAGCTCGGCAAGGACTACGACACGATCATGGTCAACTGCAACCCGGAGACCGTGTCGACCGACTACGACATGTCCGACCGCCTGTACTTCGAGCCGCTGACCTTCGAGGACGTGCTCGAGATCTACGAGGCCGAGAAGCGGATGGGCCCGGTCAAGGGCGTCATCGTCCAGCTCGGCGGCCAGACGCCGCTGTCGCTGGCGGCCCGCCTGAAGGCCGCCGGCGTGCCGATCCTGGGCACCACGCCGGAGTCCATCGACCTGGCGGAGAACCGCGAGCTGTTCGGCGAGGTGCTGCGCAAGGCGCATATGAACGCGCCGCGCTACGGCACCGCGCTGAGCCTGGACGAGGCGCGCGAGGCCGCCCACTCGATCGGCTACCCGGTGCTGGTGCGCCCGAGCTACGTGCTCGGCGGCCGCGGCATGGAGATCGTCTACGACGACGCGCAGCTGTGCAAGTACGTCGAACGCGCGCTCGCGGAGGCCCGCGCCGACACCGTGGTCTCGGGCCGCCTGCCCTCGCCGCTGCTGATCGACAAGTTCCTGCAGGACGCCATCGAGGTGGACGTCGACGCGCTGTTCGACGGCGAGGAGCTGTACATCGGCGGCATCATGGAGCATGTCGAGGAGGCCGGCGTCCACTCCGGCGACGCGGCCTGCACCCTGCCCCCCTCGACGCTGTCCGACGACCAGATCCGCCGCCTGCGCGAGGGCACGTACGCCATCGCCAAGGGCTGCGGCGTGCAGGGCCTGATCAACGTGCAGTACGCGTTCATGGCGAACACGCTGTACGTCATCGAGGCCAACCCGCGCGCCTCGCGCACCGTGCCGTTCGCCTCGAAGGCCACCGGCGTGGCGCTGGCCAAGGCCGCCGCGCGCATCATGGCCGGCGAGACGATCCGCCAGCAGCGCGAGAACGGGCTGCTGCTGCCCGAGGGCGACGGCGGCACGATCCACCCCGGCCAGCAGGTGGCCGTCAAGGAGTCCGTCCTGCCGTTCAAGCGCTTCCGCACCCCGGTGGGCAAGACCGTCGACGTGCTGCTCGGCCCCGAGATGCGCTCGACCGGCGAGGTCATGGGCTTCGACCGCGACTTCCCGCACGCCTTCGCCAAGAGCCAGCTCGCCGCCTACGAGGGCGGCCTGCCGACCGGCGGCAACGTGTTCGTGTCCGTGAACGACGCCGACAAGCGCCAGCTGCCGCTGATGGCGGTGCGCCTGGTCGAGCTCGGCTTCACGATCTGGGCCACCGAGGGCACCGCCTCGGTGCTGCGCCGCTACGGCATCGACTCGAAGATCGTCGACAAGATCAGCCTGCGCATGGACTCCGACCCCGACGAGCCGGTCACGGTCAAGCGGGCGGCGGGCAGCATCGGCAAGAACGTCGTCGACCTGATCGAGGAGGGCCGGATCGACATGATCCTCAACACGCCCAACTCGCGCGGCTCCCGTTCCGACGGCTACGCCATCCGCTCGGCGGCCATCGCCGCCGACGTGCCGCAGTTCACGACGATGACCGAGTTCTCCGCCGTGCTGATGGCCATCGAGGCCGTGAGGAGCGACGACTACCAGATCATGAGCATTCAGGAACATTCCCAGCAGCTGTTCGCCATGGAAAGGTCGTGACTGACGATGGCCGAGAACGTCAGCAGCGAAGAGATGCAGTTGCGCAGGTCGGACTTCGGCCTGCGGCTGAAGAACTCGATGGACAAGTACGGTCCGTTGTGCGTGGGCATCGACCCGCATCGCAAGCTCCTCACCGACTGGGGGTACGACGTCGACGCCGAGGGCGCCGAGCTGTTCGCGATGCGCATGCTGCAGGCGGCGAACGGCCGCGCCGCGGCGGTGAAGTTCCAGGCGCCGATGTTCGAGCGGTACGGCTCGAAGGGCTACGCGGCGCTGGAGCGCGTGCTGTACGCGGCTCGGCAGATGGGCATCATCACCATCGTCGACTGCCTGCACGGCGGCCTGCCCACGACGATCTCGGCCATCGCCGACGCCTACTTCAAGCCGGGCGCGCCGTTGCTCGCCGACGCGATCACGCTGCTGCCGTACTACGGCGCGCGCTCGCTGCAGGGCGTGATCAACGACGCGCTGAACAACAGCCGCGGCGTGTTCGTGGCCTCGCTGACCTCGAACCCCGAGGGCGCCAGCATGCAGACCGCGATCCGCCAGAGCGGCGAGTACAAGGGCCGCACGGTGGCCTACGGCATCGCGCACACCGCCCAGAAGTTCAACAACGGCATCGAGGGCATGGGCTCCGTCGGCCTGATCATCGGCGCGACGATCGGCCAGTGGATGGACCAGAGCGGCGTCGAGCCCTCGAAGTTCACCGGCCCGATCCTCTCCCCGGGCTACGGCTGGCAGGGCGCCGAGGCCAAGGACCTGCGCACCGTGTTCAAGGGCACCAAGGGCAACGTGCTGGTCACGGTGTCCCGGTTCATCGCGGCCCACGGCCCGGACATCGCGTCCCTGTCGCAGGCCACCGAGGCCATCGCGCTGGACGTGCGCCAGGCGCTGATGGAGGCCACGGAGGAGGGCGAGCTGCTGTGAACGCATCGGTCACCGGCGCGGCGAACGACGCCATGAACGAGTCCGCCCCGGCCACGCGCACGGGCGGGCGCCTGATCGTGCTCACCGGCCCGGCCGGCGTCGGCAAGGGGACGGTCGAGGCCAGGCTGCGCGCCGACCACCCCGAGATCTGGCTGTCGGTCTCCGCCACCACGCGCGACCCGCGCCCGGGCGAGCGCGACGGCGTGAACTACTGGTTCGTCAGCGAGGAGCGGTTCCTCGCCGACGAACGCGACGGGCGGTTCCTGGAGACCGCGGTCGTGCACGGCATGGCGCGCTACGGCACGCCGCTGCAGCCGGTGCTCGACCATCTGGCGCGCAACGTCCCCACGATCCTCGAGATTGACCTGCAGGGCGCCCGCCGCGTGCGCGAACGCGCCGCCGAGCTGGGCCTGGAGGTCGTCTCGGTGTTCCTCGCGCCGCCGAGCTTCGACGAGCTGGTGCGCCGGCTGGTCGGCCGCGGCACCGAGACCGAGGAGCAGCGCGAACGCCGCCTGCAGACCGCCAGGGTCGAGCTGGCCGCGGAGCCGGAGTTCGACGTGACCATCGTCAACGCCGACGTCGACCAGGCGGCCGCCGAACTGTGGCGGGTGATCGCCGAAGAGTACGGCATCGACGCATGACGCCGGCGCCGTCCGGCGGTATCCGAACGGCGCCGATCAATACGTTACGGCAGGGGCCCTGCGACATACCACCGTCGCAGGGCCCCTGCCGTAACGTATGCCTGGGTGCCCGTCCGTCAGGCCAATCCGCTGAGCTTGTTGATCAGCTCGGGGTCGCGGGTCGCACCCTTGTCCGCCGAGCGGGCGAAGGCGGCGTACGCCTTGAGCGCCTGGCTGACCTTGCGGTCGCGGTGCGCCACGTAGCCGTCGCCGGCCTCGATCTCGGCGCGGCGTTGGGCGAGCTCCTCGTCGCTCAGCTCCACGTTGATCGTGCGGTTGGGGATGTCGATGTCGATCATGTCGCCGTCCTTGATCAGCGCGATCGGCCCCTTGTTCGCGGCCTCGGGGGCCACGTGGCCGATGGACAGGCCGGAGGAGCCGCCGGAGTAGCGGCCGTCGGTGATCAGCGCGACCTGCTTGCCGATGCCCTTGCCCTTGACGAACGAGGTCGGGTACAGCATCTCCTGCATGCCCGGGCCGCCCTTCGGACCCTCGTAGCGGATGACCAGCGCCTGGCCGGGCTTGAGCGTGTCGTTGAGGATGACCTCGATGGCCTGCTCCTGCGACTCGACGACCAGCGCCGGGCCGTGGAACTTCCAGATCTCCTTGGGCACGCCCGCCGTCTTGACCACGCAGCCGTCGGGCGCGAGATTGCCGCGCAGCACCGCGAGGCCGCCCTCGGTCACCGCCGGGTGGTCGATGTCGTGGATCGCGCCGTTGACGCGGTCGGTGTCGAGCGAGTCGAACAGCGTCTCGTGGGTGAACGGCTTGGGGGAGACGATGTGGCCCGGGGCGGCGAGGAACAGACGGCGGGCCTCCTCGGTGCAGGTGTCGCGCATGATGTCCCACGCGTCGAGCTTGGCCTCCAGCGACGGGTAGTCGACCGAGTGGACGTCGCGGTGCAGCTTGCCGGCGCGGTCGAGCTCGCCGAGGATGCCGGTGATGCCGCCGGCGCGGTGCACGTCGGAGATCTCCCACTCGCCGGACGGGCTGGCCTTGCAGATGCACGGCACGGTGTGGCTGATGCGCTCGATGTCGTCGAGCGTGAAGTCCACGTCGGCGGACTGGGCGGCGGCGAGGATGTGCAGCACGGTGTTGGTCGAGCCGCCCATCGCCACGTCCATCGTCATCGCGTTCTCGAAGGCGTGCTTGGTCGCGATCGAGCGCGGCAGCACGGAGTCGTCGTCCTCGTGGTAGTAGCGGTTCGCCAGGTCGACGATCGTGCGGCCGGCCTTCTCGAACAGCTCCCTGCGGTAGGCGTGCGAGGCGAGCGTCGTGCCGTTGCCGGGTAGGGCCAGGCCCATCGCCTCGGTCAGGCAGTTCATCGAGTTCGCGGTGAACATGCCGGCGCAGGAGCCGCAGGTCGGGCACACGGACTTCTCGTACGCGAGCAGGTCCTCCTCGGAGACGCTGTCGTCGGCGGTGGCGTACATCACGTCGATCAGGTCGGTGTTGTTCTTGACGGTGCCGTCGGGCAGCACGGTGGTGCCGGCCTCCATCGGGCCGCCGGAGACGAAGATGGTCGGGATGTTCATGCGCAGCGCGGCCATGAGCATGCCCGGGGTGACCTTGTCGCAGTTCGAGATGCACACCAGCGCGTCGGCGCAGTGCGCGTTGACCGAATACTCGATGGCGTCGGCGATGATGTCGCGGCTCGGCAGCGAGTAGAGCATGCCGGTGTGGCCCATCGCGATGCCGTCGTCCACGGCGATCGTGTTGAACTCGCGGGGGATGCCGCCGGCGGCCTTGACCGCGTCGGCGACGATGCGGCCCACCTCCTGCAGGTGCACGTGGCCGGGCACGAACTCGGTGAACGAGTTGGCGATCGCGACGATGGGCTTGCCGAAGTCCTTGGCATCGACGCCGGCGGCTCGGTACAGGGCGCGCGCACCGGCGAAGGTGCGCTCTTTCATGAGTTTTTCGGAACGCATTTTCATACCATCCATTCAAATGGTCCGAGCGGACAGGGCGTGCGTCCGGTCCACGATGTGACCCGCCCGGCCCTGCCCCGAACCCCCGCGTCCGGCCGGGCGATGCCGCCCACGGCGAAGCGCCCGACACATCGGGCCCGTGGGCTATACTGAGAAGATTGGAACGACGTACCACTCATGATTCGGAGATTTCACTATGGCTTTCGGTACCGAACCGACCCCGCAGGGACTTGCTGACCCGCCCATCGACGATCTGATGGAGCATGCCGACTCCAAGTACGCGCTGGCCATCTTCGCCGCGAAGCGCGCCCGCCAGATCAACTCCTACTTCACCCAGCTCAACGAGGGCCTGCTGCAGAACGTCGGCCCGCTGGTCGAGTACCAGAACCAGGAGAAGCCGCTGTCCATCGCGTTCCGCGAGATCGACAACGGCCTGCTCGAGGAGACCCTGGGCGAGGACGACCTGAACGAAGGCAACTAATCGTCCAGTCCGGATGATCCGCGCACCCGACACGCCCCGGGCGAATGTCCGCACGATGTTCTCGTGCAGCGATATTCGCCCGGGGCGTAGTACGTTGGACGTCCAGCGGCGGCCTGCCGGCCGGCGCCCGCACCCGCCCGCGGCAAGACGGCGGAGGAACAGCGAGGGATTCATGGAGCCACGCCTTATTTCAGCCGAGTCGGTGACCGAGGGGCATCCCGACAAGGTCTGCGACCAGATTTCGGACGCGATTCTCGACGACATGCTGCGGCAGGACCCGCATTCGCACGTCGCGGTCGAGACCTCCGCCACGACCGGCCAGTTCTTCGTGTTCGGCGAGGTGACCAGCGAGGGGTACAGCGACATCCAGAGCATCGTGCGCTCCGTGGTGCGCGGCATCGGCTACACGAGCTCGCGGATCGGCCTGGACGCCGATTCGTGCGGCGTACTCGTCTCGCTGACCGAGCAGAGCCCGGAGATCAACCAGGGCGTCGCGAGGCTGGACCGCGAGCACGAGTCGCGGGCCTCGCGCGAGGAGCGCTACGAGGCGCAGGGCGCCGGCGACCAGGGCGTGATGTTCGGCTACGCGTGCGACGAGACCGACGTGCTGATGCCGATGCCGATCCATCTGGCCCACCGGCTGGCGTACCGGCTCGCGCAGGTGCGCAAGCAGGGCGTCGTGCCGCATCTGCGCCCGGACGGCAAGACCCAGGTCACGATCGAATACGACGAACACGACCGCCCGGTGCGCGTGGACACCGTGCTGGTCTCGACGCAGCACGACCCCGAGGCGACGCACGACTGGCTGCTCGAGCAGCTGCGCGAGCACGTCGTCGAGCCGGTGCTGGACGAGGTGTGCGGCGAGGCCGTGCGCCACGACGCGTACCGCCTGCTGGTCAATCCCACCGGCTCGTTCGTGCTCGGCGGCCCCGCGGCCGACGCCGGGCTGACCGGCCGCAAGATCATCGTGGACACCTACGGCGGCGCCGCGCACCACGGCGGCGGCGCGTTCTCCGGCAAGGACCCGAGCAAGGTCGACCGCTCGGCCGCCTACGCGGCGCGCTGGGTGGCGAAGAACATCGTCGCCGCAGGCCTGGCGCACAAGGTCGAGGTGCAGGTCGCCTACGCGATCGGCGTGGCCGACCCGGTGAGCGTCAACGTGGAGACCTACGGCACCGAGATCGGCGTGACCCGCGAGCAGATCCAGGCCGCGGTGCGCCGCGTGTTCGACCTGCGGCCGGCGGCGATCATCGACGAGCTGGACCTGCTGCGGCCGATCTACGCGAAGACCTCGGCGTACGGCCACTTCGGCCGCGAGGACGCCGACTTCACCTGGGAGCGCACCGACCGCGTCGAGCAGCTGCGGGCCGCGATCGGCTAACCGCAGCGGAAGCGCCGCGCGGCGCCGCGCATGGCCGGTCCGACCGGCGGCCGGGGAGCCCCGACCGTCAGCCGGACCGGTTTCGTCTATCCGGGGCCCGCGCTTGCGCCGAGGGGAAAACGCGGGCGATTCGCCGTAACAAAGGCGAGTAGGCTACAGCATGGATAATCAGAGTCGATGGGAGGTTGACATGGCGCAGATGACCGTCGCCGAAATGATCCAGTTGTTCGTCAGGCCGGAGGCGCCGCTGCGCGTCACGGCGTTCGACGGGTCGTCGTTCGGGCCGGAGGACGCCCCGCTGACGATCACCGTCAACAACTCGCGCGCCGTGTACTACATGGTGAACGACATGGGCGAGCTGGGCCTGGCCCGCGCCTACCTGCAGGGCGACATCGGCTCGCCGCAGCTGGTGCCCGGCGACCCGTACGACGTGTTCCGGATGCTCACCGACCTTAAGCCCTACACCCGCAAGCCGAGCGCGGCCGGCATCGCCAAGGCGCTCGCCGCCGTCGCCTCCCACGGCATCCGGCGCCCCGAGCCGCCGAGCATCGAGGGGCCGAGCCGCGCCCGGCGCATCCGCGAGGGACTGCTGCCGCACACCAAGGCCGGCGACGCGGCGACGGTGAGCTACCACTACGACCAGTCGAACGAGTTCTACGCGATGTTCCTGGGCCCGTCGATGACCTACACCTGCGCGGTGTTCGACGGCCCGCAGACCTCGCTGGAGGACGCGCAGCGGGCCAAGCTCGAGCTGGTCCTCGACAAGCTGGCGCTCAAGCCCGGCGACCGCCTGCTCGACATCGGCTGCGGCTGGGGCTCGATGGAGATCGCGGCCGCCAGGCGCGGCATCCACGTGCTCGGCGTCACGCTGTCCGAGCCGCAGGTCGAATGGGGCCGGGAGTGGATCCGGCGCGAGGGGCTGGAGGACCTGGCCGAGATCCGCCTGATGGACTACCGCGACGTGCCCGAGGGCGACTTCGACGGCATCTGCTCGCTGGGCATGATGGAGCATGTCGGCGTCAAGCACTACCCGATGTACTTCCAGGAGATCTTCGACAAGCTCAAGCCGAACGGCATGCTGCTCAACCACCAGATCACCCGCACGAACTCGTACGTCGGCAAGTCCGCCGGCGAGTTCATCGACCGCTACATCTTCCCGGACGGCCAGCTGGCCTCCCCGGGCGAGATCGAGACCAAGATCCACGACACCGGCTTCGAGGTGATCCACGAGGAGAACCTGCGCCAGCACTACGCGATGACCCTGCACCACTGGAACCGCAACCTCGTCGAGCACTGGGACGAGGCCGTGGCGATGGTCGGCGAGCCGAAGGCGCGCCTGTGGGGCCTGTACATGGCCGGATGCGCGCTGAACTTCGAGCGCAACAACATCCAGATCCACCAGTACCTGTGCGTCAAGCCCGACCCGGCGAACGGCACGGACACCTATCCGCTGCGTCCGTGGTGGCCGCTGCACTGAACCGCGGCCCGCATGGGCTAATCTGTACCCCATGAGTGCATCGGACGCCGAACAGCTGGCGCTTGACGGCCTTGCGCCGCGCAGGCGCCGCCGTCGCGAACCCGCGCGCCGCACCCCGGCGTCCGACCTGCCGATCGCCCGCGTCGTGCTCGACGTGCAGGCCACCCATCTGGGGCGCACCTTCGACTACCTGGTCGACGAACGCCAGTCCGAGGCGGCGCGTCCGGGCGTGCCGGTGCGCGTGCGCTTCGGCGGCCAGCGCGTCAACGGCGTGGTCTGGGAGCGCGCCGAGCGCAGCGACACGCCGTCGTCGTCGCTGCGCTACATCGAGCGCGTCGTCAGCCCGGAGGTCCTCGTGCCCGCGGCGATGCGCGAGGACATCGGCCTGATCGCCGACGCCTACGGGGGCACCCGGGCCAACATCCTGCGCATGGCGGTGCCGCCGCGCGTCGCCCGCATCGAGCAGGAGCAGCGGCTGGTCGCCTCGTTCCCGCGCCGCCGGGGCGGACCGGCCCGCCCCGGCGGCGACGCCCGGACCGCCGCCGAGCCCGGGGCTGACCGGCCCGGCGACGCCGCGGCCGCATCCGGCGACGCGCGCCGCCAGGCCGACGCCCGCCGCGATCAGGCGCGCCGCCGCGAGCTGCGCGAACGCTTCGACCGACTGCCGGCCTGCTACGGTAACCTCCATCTGCTCGACGACGCGCTGCACGGGTCGGGCTTCAAGGCATTCGTCGTCGACCCGCTGCCCGGGGCCGGGGAATGGTGCGCGCTCGCCGCATGGATGGCGACCACCCGGCTGTCGGCCGGAGGCTCGGCGGTGTTCGTGCTGCCCGGCTCACGCGAGATCGGCGACCTGGCGGACGCGATGCGGCTGGCCGGCCTGCGGATCTTCGAGCCCTCCGGCTCGGCGAACGGCGGCTACGAGGGCGACGTGGCGATCCTGACCGCCGCGATGCCGGCGGCCGAGCGCTACCGCGCCTACCTGGCCGTCGTGGCCGGGCAGGTGCGCTGCGTCATCGGCACCCGCGCGGCGATGTACGCGCCGGTCGCCGGCCCCGCGCTGTTCGCGATCGTCGACGACGCGGCCTACCAGAACGCCGACGGCATGATGCCGTACGCGAACGCCCGCGGCGTGCTGCGGCTGCGCGCCAAGGCGCACGACGGGGTGTTCGTCGCGATGGCGAACGCCCGCAGCCCGATCAGCCAGTGGGAGACCGGCGGCAACCACACCGTGCAGACGCCGGTCGGCGGGTTCTCCACGCCGATCCGTCCGCTGCCCGCGGTGGCCAAGGAACGCACCCCCTGGGTGCGCTGGCTCAACCGCGAGGAGCTCGCCCGCCTGGCCGACCCCAGCATCGGCGCGCGCGTGCCGCACACCGCGGTCTCGATCCTGACCAAGGCGCTGGAGGGCGGGCCGGTCCTGCTGTCCATCCCGCAGGACGGGGTCGGCGAGGCGCTGAGCTGCGCGGCGTGCCACCGCCAGGCCCGCTGCCCGCGATGCTCCGGCCCGCTGCGCCGGACCGGGGACGACGCCCCGCGCTGCCTGTGGTGCGGCAAGGCGGCCGTCGGCTGGTCGTGCCCGGGCTGCGGGGGCGAGCGCATGCGTGTGGTCCGCGTCGGCGCGGCCGGCACGGCGCGCGAGCTGCAGGGGCTGTTCCGCAACGTGCCCGTCGTGCTGTCGAGCCCGAGCCAGCCGCGCGGCGTCGTCGAGGACGTGGCCTGCGCGCCGATGATCGTCATCGCGACGCCGGGCGCCGAACCGCGGGTGCGCGGCGAGGGGCCGGGCGGTTCGGAGTACCGCGCCGTGGCGATGCTGGACGCCTGGACCAGCCTGTACGCGCCGGGGGTGGACGCCCGCGTCGACGCGCTGACCGCGTGGATGCGCGTGGTCGCGATGTGCGCGCCGCGCTCCCGCGGCGGACAGGCCCTGCTGATCGGGGAGACCGACCCGCTCATCGCGCAGTCGCTGATGCTGTGGGACGGCACGGTGCTCGCCGCGCGCGAGCTGCAGGAGCGCGCCGAGGTCGGCCTGCCGCCGGCGCTCGCCGCCGCATGCGTCTGGGGGCGGCGCGACGCCGTGGGCGGCCTGCTGCGGCGCATCGGCGCGCTGGGCGGCGATTGGGCCGAGGTGAGCACGGCCGCCGGCACGGTGCCGGCGGTGCTGGGGCCGGTGCCGATCGCGCAGCCGCGCACCGTCGACGCGCGCGAGCTGGAGGTGACGCGCGACCGCGTCAAGGCCGTGGTGCGCGTGCCGCAGTCGCGGCGCGCCGAGCTGGCCGTCCGGCTGCGCGCCGAGGTCGCCCGGCACGTCGCCGCCCGCGAGCCGGGGGAGCTGCGCTTCCAGCTCGACCCCAAGGATCTGATCTGAGGTCCGTGCGCGCCCGTGGCCACGGCGCTCCGGGCGCCGGCGCGGCCGGCGGGGCCCGGACGTCGGCGCGGCGTGGTTCGATGGAACCGGGATCCGCGGCGACCGGCCGCGGACGGGACGACGACAGGAGGACGCCATGAAGGGCTGGCCCGGCGAACCGCAGATGGACTACGACGTGCTGGTGGCCGAGGGGCCCGCCGCGCAGGCCGTCGGCAGGCCGGTGGAGCACGTGATCTTCGACTTCGGCAACGTGCTGATCTACTGGGAGCCCGGCGCGGTGCTCGTGCCGCGCTACGGCGAGGACACCGCCGAGGCGTTCCTCGACAACGACGTCTCGGGGTTCTACGACGCCAACGACATGATGGACGCCGGCGCCACGCACGAGGAGGCGATCGCGTGGATGCGCGCCACCCACGGCGACCGGTGGGCCGATATCCTCACGTACTACCTGGCGAACTTCCAGGATTCGCTGGTCGGCCCGGTGCCCGGGGCGCGCGTGCTCGTCGACGACCTCAAGGCCGCGGGCGTCGGCGTGTGGGGTCTGTCGAACTGGGAGAGGACGCTGTACCCGATCGCCGAGGAGCAGTGCGCGATCCTGCGCGGGCTCGACGACAAGGTGGTCTCCGGCTACGTGGGGATGCGCAAGCCGCACCGCGACATCTACGAGCTGGCGCTCGGGCGCTTCGGCGTGGACGCCGCGTCCGCCGTGTTCATCGACGACAAGGCGATGAACATCGTCGGCGCGAACGAGGCCGGCATCCGCGGCATCCGCTTCCGCGACCCGCGCCGGCTGCGCGAGCTGCTGATCTCGATGGGCGTCGCGATCCCGGCGCTGCGCTGACGCCCCGGGCCGCCCGGGGCGGCGCCGGCGCACGGGGCCGCGCGTTGCGTGTCTTCGGCGCCGGGGGTAGCGTAGGCTCAGTCCAGACGGCGCCCCGGACCGGGGCGCGAAAGGAGCGGAACGATGCTGAGAGTACTGTTTGCCGGCACGCCCGAGGTGGCCGTGCCCTCGCTGCGCGCGCTGGCGGCCGACACCGAGCACTTCGACGTGGTGGCGGTGCTGACCCGCCCCGACGCGCCCACCGGCCGAGGCCGCCGGATCGCGCCCAGCCCGGTCAAGACCGCCGCCCTCGAACTGGGGCTGCCGGTGATCGAATCCGACCCCTCCGAGGACACCTTCGTCGACGAGCTGGCCGCCACCGGGGCCGAGGCCGCCGCCGTGGTCGCTTACGGCAGGATCCTCAAGCAGGACGTGCTCGATGCGCTGCCGCTGGGCTGGTACAACCTGCACTTCTCGCTGCTGCCGCAGTGGCGCGGCGCGGCGCCCGTCCAGCGCGCGATCTGGGCCGGCGAGAGCGTGACCGGCGCGACCGTGTTCCGCATCACCAAGGGCATGGATTCCGGCCCCATCCTCGCGCAGTCCACCGTCTCCGTCGGCGAGCACGAGACCGCCGGCGAGCTGCTGGGCCGCCTGGCCGAGGACGGCTCGCACCTGCTGGCCGCCTCGCTGCAGGGCATGGCCGACGGGGAGATCATCCCGGTGGACCAGCCGCAGGGCGCCTACGAGATCGCCCGCAAGATCGAGGTCGAGGACGCGCACGTGCGCTTCGACGTGCCCGCGTTCGCCGCCGACCGCCAGATCCGCGCCTGCACCCCGCACCCCGGCGCCTGGTGCCGGCTGCACACGCAGGAGGACGGGGACCGGGACCCGAGCGTGCTGCACATCCTCGCGGCCCGGCCCGCCGGGAACGACCCCGCGGCGCCGGCCGGCCTGGCGCCGGGCCGGCTGTGCGCGGACAAGAAGCACGTATGGGTGGGCACCGCAAGCGACCCCCTGGAGCTGCTCGAGGTCAAGGCGCAGGGCAAGAAGGCCATGAACGCGGCCGACTGGGCGCGCGGCGCGCGCCTGGGCGAGGCCGCGTACTGCGACTGACCGCGCGTATCGCCGCCGACCCGCGCCGCGGCCGCTCGGATGCGACGCGGCCGCTCGGACGTGCTGCGGCCGTCCCCCGCGCCGGCGGCGCTCAGCGCAGCAGGTCGAGCACCAGCGTCAGGTCGCGCCGGTCGATCGCATGCGGCGCGGCCCGGCGGACCGCGGGCTTGGCGCAGAACGCCACGCCCAGCCCCGCCTCCAGGATCATCGGGATGTCGTTCGCGCCGTCGCCCAGGGCCACGGTCTGCGCCATCGGCACGCCGTCGGCCCGGGCCCACGCCAGCAGCGCGTCGCGCTTCATCACGCGCGTGACGATCGGCCCGGACACCCGGCCGGTCAGCCGGCCGTCCGCCACCTCCAGGCGGTTCGCCAGCCGGTGGTCGATGCCCGCCTCGGCGGCCAGGCCGTCCACCACCTCGTGGAAGCCGCCGGAGACCACGCCCACCTTCCAGCCGTGCCGATGCAGCGCGTCGATGAGCTCCAGCGCGCCGCGGGTGAAGTGCGCCGACCGGCGCACCCGGTCGAACACCGATTCGGGCAGTCCGGCCAGCAGCCCCACGCGCTCGCGCAGCGCCTGAGCGAAGTCGAGCTCGCCGGCCATCGCGCGGGCGGTCACCGCGGCCACCTGCGCGCCGACCCCGGCCTGATCGCCGAGCAGGTCGATGACCTCCTCGTCGATCAGCGTGGAGTCCACATCCATGACCAGCAGTCCCGGCGCATCGAGCGTGGGCGCGTCAAGGGGTTGCAAAGTTTCTTCGGACATAGCACCGATTGTCGGAAATCACTGGGACAATGGCCGGTATGCATGTTTCCCTTATCGCGGCCGCGGCCCCGCTGTGCGAGACCAACAGCGACGGGATCATCGGCGCCATCACCTCGTGGCTGGTCTCCGTGATGGAGACGGTCGGCGGCGTCGGCGTCGCCCTGGCCATCGCCCTGGAATCCATCTTCCCGCCGATCCCCAGCGAGGTCATCCTGCCGCTGGCCGGGTTCACCGCCGCGCGCGGCAACCTGGGGCTGGTCGAGGCGATCGTCTGGGCGACGGCCGGCTCCGTGGCCGGCGCCTGGGTGCTGTACGGCATCGCCCGGTGGGTGGGCCTGCACCGCATCCAGCGCGCCGCCGACAGGATCCCCGGCGTCAGCCGCGGCGACGTCGACAAGGCCAACCGCTGGTTCACCCGGTACGGCACCTGGTCGGTGCTCATCGGCCGCGTCATCCCCGTGGTGCGCTCGCTGATCTCGATCCCCGCGGGCTTCAACCAGATGAACTTCCCGGCGTTCACCGGCTGGACGCTGCTGGGCTCGGCGGTGTGGAACACCGTCCTGGTCAGCGCCGGCTACCTGCTGGGCGACCAGTGGTGCTCGATCCTCGGCGTGCTCGACATGTTCGAGAACGTGGTCATCGTCGTCTTCATCGTGGTCATCGTCGTGTGCGTCGCGCGCTGGGCGCGTAACCTGATGGCGGGACGAAAGGACGGCGATGACGGCAGATGACGCGGTGACGGCGGCGGGCGGCGACGAGGACCTCGCGGCGCTCAACGACCGGCTGATGGCCAAGAACCATGCGCTCGCCGAGGCGCTGAACCGCGCGGGCAGGGAGCTGACCCGGGCCAAGTCCCAGCTCTCCCGGATCGCGCGCCCGCCGCTGACCTTCGCGACGATGGTGCGCGTGGACTCCAGCGGGGTCGACGGCGACGGCGTGCGCTACGCCGACGCCGAGGTGATCGCCGGGACCCGGCGCATGGTCGTGCCGGTGGCCCCCTCGGTCAACGCGGCCCGGCTCGAGGCCGGCCGCACGGTGATGCTCAACGAGAACATGGTGCTGGTCGGTCAGCGCGACGTCGACACGGTCGGCCCGGTGCGCATCGTCGCGCAGACGCTGGACGACGGCCGGCTGATCGTGCGCGACGGCGGCGGCGCCGTCACGCTGGTGCGGCGCTCCACGGCGCTGGCGCACACGCGGATCGAGTCCTCCGACCGCGTCGTCGTCGACCCGTCGGCGCGCCTGGCGCTGGAGCTGCTGCCCGGCGAGGACGACGCCGACCTGGTGCTCGAGGAGACCCCGGACGTGACCTTCGCGGACATCGGCGGCCTCGACGGGCAGATCGAACGCATCCGCGACGCGGTCCAGCTGCCGTTCCTGCACCGGCGCCTGTTCGAGCGCTACGATTTGCAGCCGCCCAAGGGCGTGCTGCTGTACGGGCCCCCGGGCAACGGCAAGACGCTGATCGCCAAGGCCGTCGCGCACATGCTGTCCGAGGGCAGCGGCGGGGGCGGGGTGTTCCTGTCGGTCAAGGGCCCCGAGCTGCTGAACAAGTTCGTCGGCGAGTCCGAGCGCCTGGTGCGCATGATCTTCGCCCGCGCCCGCGAGCGCGCGGCGGAGGGCTGTCCGGTCATCGTGTTCATCGACGAGATGGACTCGCTGCTGCGCACGCGCGGCTCCGGCGTCTCCAGCGACGTGGAGACGACCATCGTGCCGCAGTTCCTCGCCGAGCTCGACGGCGTCGAGCGGCTGGACAACGTCATGGTGATCGGCGCGTCGAACCGCATCGACATGATCGACCCGGCCGTGCTGCGCCCCGGGCGGCTCGACGTGAAGATCCGCGTGGACCGGCCGGACGTCGAGCAGGCCGGCCAGATCGTCCGGCACTACCTGACCGACGACCTGCCGCTGGAGCGCGGCGTGGACGCCGACGCGCTGGTCGGCGTGCTGGTGCGCGACATCTACGCGCGCGACGAGCGGCGCCACGTGTGCGACGTGTGCGACGAGCGCGGCCGGTGGCGCGCGGTGCACCTGGCCGACGTCGTCTCCGGCGCGATGCTGAAGAACATCGTCGACCGCGCAAAGACGCGCGCGGTGAAGGCATCCATCGAGACCGGCGCCGACGTGGCGATCGGCGTCGACATGCTGGCGCGGGCCGCGGAGGACGAGTTCCGCGAGACCGTCGACTCGATCCTGGACGCCGACCCGGCCCAGTGGTCGCGCATCACCGGGCTGGACGCCGGCACGGCCACCCGCATCCGCCCGGCGTCCGCGGAGGGCTGAACGGCCGCGGCCGCATGGGCGGCCGGGCGGCGTGGCGGCGGCATACGGACGCAAGGCGACGAGACGTAAGGAGGAGCGAGGATGAGCGTACGGCGCGTCATGGGCACGGAGACCGAATACGCGGTGTCGAGGCGCGGGGCGGGGCGCTACAACCCGGTGCGGCTGTCGTTCGACGTGGTCGCCGCGGCCGCCGACCCGCGCTCCTCGCACATCCGCTGGGACTACCGCGGCGAGGACCCGGTCAACGACGCGCGCGGCCACCGGCTCGAACGGGCCGCCGCGCGCCCCGACATGCTCACCGACGCGCCGCAGGCCGACATCGTCAACGTCATCGCGCCGAACGGCGGCCGCGTGTACGTCGACCACGCGCACCCCGAGTACGCGGCCCCCGAGACCGACGACCCGTTCGACGCGGTGCGCTACGACCACGCCGGCGACCTCATCATGCGGCGCGCCGCCCGCCGCGCCGGCGGGGACGGGGAGGGGCCCGTCGAGCTGCACCGCAACAACGTGGACGGCAAGGGCGCCAGCTGGGGGACCCACGAGAACTACACGATGCTGCGCTCGGTGCCCTTCGAGCGCGTCGTCGCGCTGCTGACCCCGCATCTGGTCAGCCGTCAGATCTACGCCGGATCGGGGCGCGTCGGCATCGGGGAGCGCGGCGAGACGCCGGGCTTCCAGCTCAGCCAGCGAGCCGACTACGTGCACATGCGCGTCGGGCTGCAGACCACCTTCGACCGGCCGATCGTCAACACGCGCGACGAGCCGCACGGCACCGCCGGGCACCGCCGCCTGCACGTCATCGTCGGCGACGCGAACCGCATGGACGTGCCGCAGCTGCTCAAGCTCGGCACGACCAGCATGGTGCTGTGGCTGCTGGAGCACGGCGGGCAGGCGGGCGTCGACCTGGACGCCCTGGCCGACGGGCTGGCGCTCGCCGACCCGGTCGCGGCGATGCACGCGGTCTCGCACGACCTGACGCTGGCCGAGCCGCTGGAGCTCGAGTCGGGCGGCCGGACGGACGCGTGGAACATGCAGGTGCGGCTGCGCGGCGCCGTGTACGAGGCGGCCGCCGCCATCCACGGCGTCGACAGCCACGGCGAGCCGCGGTGGCCCGACGATTCGACCCGCCGCGTGATGGCGATGTGGGGGCGCGCGCTGCTGGACGTGGCCGCGATCCGCCACGCCGACGACGAGACGCGCCTGGGGATGCGCGAGCAGGCCTCGCGCGTGGAATGGCTGTACAAATGGCAGCTGCTGGAGCGGTGCCGCCGCAAGGCGCATCCGGCCGGCGGCGCCGGGACGCGCTCGGGCATGGCCGGCGCCGTGCCCGGGTGGCGGGACGCGCGCATCGCGGCGCTCGACCTGTCGTGGGCCGCGCTCGACCCTCAGCGCTCGGTGTTCGCCAGGCTCGCCGGCTCCACCGAGCGGCTGGACGACGACGCGGCGCTGGAACGCGCGGCCGTCCAGGCCCCGGAGGCCACGCGCGCGTGGCTGCGCGCCCGGCTGGTCGCGCGCTACCCGGAGCAGATGGTCGCCGTCTCGTGGACGCAGCTGACGGCGCGCGACCCGTCCTCGTCCCAGGGTCTGCTTACGCTCGATGTCTCCGACCCGCTGGCGTTCGGCAGGGGGCGGTGCGGCGGCCTGGTGGAGGAATCGCGCGACGCCGCCGGCCTGCTGCGTGCGCTGGCGGGGAACATCATGCCCCGCGGGTAGAATCGGGGCAGCGGACATATTCGAAGGTTGAGGAGCGCCGCAGGGACAGCAAGGCGGCGCGTGACGGATAGGAACAGACGATGGAATTGCAGCAGCTGGCGTTGGAGGCGACGCGCATTGCGCAGGATGCCGGCAGGCACGTGCTCAGCGAGCAGACGGCGCCGCGCCGCCTGCAGCGGCTCAAGGTACCCAAGGAATCGACCCAGTTCGACCTCGACGTCAACGACAAGCTCGTCGACTTCATGCGCGGCCGCCTGCGGTCGCTGGAGCCGTTCGACGGCTTCTGGCACGACCGCCCGGAGCAGTGCCACCCGGGCCAGCGCTACTGGTGCGTCGGCCACATCGACGGCGCCATCAACTTCATCCGCAACATGCCCGAATGGGGGATCACGATCTCGCTGTTCGAGTTCAACGAGGAGTGCTCGGCCCAGCCGATTCTCGGCGTGGTGCACGCCCCGGCGCTGGACATGACCTACATCGCCGCGCGCGGCCAGGGCGCGATCCGCATCCGCAAGACCCCGATCGGCGACAAGCGCGAGAAGATCATGCCCTCCACGACGCCCTCGCTGGACGGCTCGGTCGTCAGCTTCGGCATGTCGTACGTGCCGGAGGAGTCGATGCGCGCGCTCAAGGTCGTCTCCGCGATCTCCGGGCTGCCCGCGGACATCAAGCGCGTCGGCCCGGTCTCGCTGGACCTGTGCAAGGTCGCGGACGGCACCTACGACGCGTACTTCGAGCCGCACCTGCACACCTGGGACATCCCGGCGGTGTCCGCGGGCGCCGTGGTGCTCTGGGAGTCCCAGGGCAAGCTGCGCCAGTGGGACGGCGAGCAGATCCATTGGCGGCGCGAGAACGACGTGGTCGCCTCGAACGGCATCATCATCAACGAACTGCGGCCGTATCTGACCGAGTTCTCGGCACGGTAGCGGAAAGGACGGCGGACATGCCCCAGGAATTCGCACAGGCGTTCCCCTCGCAGCAGGACGAGGCGCAGGAGGAGTCCGCCGTCGTCGCGAACGCGGCGGCCGACGAGCAGATCGACCTGCTCGACGCGGTGCTGGACGACATCGAGACCACGCTGGAGGCCAACGCGCAGGAATACGTGAGCAGCTTCGTGCAAAAAGGCGGCGAGTGATGCCCCAGCTGCGCGACAGCGGCACCCATCCGACCGGCGGCGCCGGGCCGGAGTGCGCGGCGCAGTCCGACAAGGCGCACGGCTTCGACCGCATCTTCGGCATCGAGACCGAGTACGGCGTCAGCGTGACCGGCGCCGACCGGCCGTGCGACGCCGGCCAGGTCGCGATGACCATGTTCCGGCCCGTCGTCTCGCGCGCCAGGTCGACGAACACCTATCTGCCGAACGGCTCGCGGCTGTACCTCGACGTCGGCTCGCACCCCGAGTACGCGACCGCCGAGGCGCGCGACCCGCTCGACGCGCTCGCGCAGGACCTCGCCGGCGAGGCGGTGATGCGCCGGCTCGCGCTGCAGGCGCAGGAGCGGCTGCGCGCCGCGTACGGCGGGCGCGCCACCATCCACGTGTACAAGAACAACGCCGACTCGGCGGGGCACTCCTTCGGCTGCCACGAGAACTACCTGGTCCGCCGCTACGTGCCGCTGGAGACCATCGAGCGCGAGCTGCTGCCGTTCCTGATCACGCGCCAGCCGTTCACCGGGGCCGGGCGCGTGACGCCCGACGGCTTCCGCGTCACCCAGCGCGCCGACTTCCTGGACGAGGCGGTGTCGTCGGCCACGACGCGCGCCCGCCCGATGGTGAACACGCGCGACGAACCGCATGCCGACCCCGACTCGTACCGGCGCCTGCATGTGATCATCGGCGACTCGAACCGGTCGCAGTTCGCCACCGCGATGAAGCTGGCGACCACGCATCTGGTGCTGTGCGCGATCGAGCACGCCGCCCGGAGCGGCGAGCCCTCCGGACTGGAGGGCTGCGCGCTGGCCGACCCGAACGCCGCGAACCGCGCGGTCAGCCGCGACCTGACCGGCGGCCGCGAGGCGCGCCTGCGCCTGGCCGACCCGCAGGCCTTCGGCATGCACGGGGGCGGGGGCGCCGTGACCCCATTGGAGCTGCAGTACCGGTACCTGAGCGTGGTCGACGCGTTCCTCGACCGGCACGGCGACCGGGTCGCCGCCTCGATGCCGGTCGGGCGGTCCCGCCGGGTGCGCGACCTGTGGGCGCGGGTGCTGGACGACCTGTCGGCCGGACGGCTCGACCGGCTGGCCGACCGCGTCGACTGGGTGGCCAAGAAGCGTCTGGTCGACGCGCTGCGCGCGCGGCGCCCGGACGTTCCGCTGGCGCGGCTGGAGCAGATCGACATGGACTACCACGACGTGGCCAACGGCACGGTGTACGAGACGCTGGTCCGTCGCGGCGCGATGCTGCGGCTGGTCGACGCCCGGGGCGTCGAGGAGTCGCTGGGCGCGCCGCCGCGGGACACGCGCGCCGCGCTGCGCGGGCTGTTCGTGCGCACGGCCGAGGCGGCCGGCGCCCGCTATTCGTGCGACTGGACGCATGTGGCCCTGACCACGCCGGTGAGGCGCGAGGCCGCGATGATCGACCCGTTCGACGCCGAACCCACGCCGGAGTTCGCCGCGCTGCTCGACGCGCTGTGCCGAACGGCCGACGGCGGCCCGGCAAGCTGATCCGGCGGCCCGGCCGGCGCCGGCGCCGGCCGGGCCGGACGACGGCCATCCCTCCGGCAAAAGGAAACGCCCCCGAACCGTGGGGGTTCGGGGGCGTGCACGTTCGGATCGGAACCGATCTTACTTGGTGACGGCCTTCTTCAGCAGGGAGCCGGCGGAGATGCGAACGCCGTAGGAGGCGGGGATCTTGATGGTCTCGCCGGTGCGCGGGTTGCGACCGGTGCGCTCAGCGCGCTTGACGCGCTCGGCGGAGAACAGGCCGGTGAGCTTCAGGCCCTCGCCGGACTCCATGGCCTCGACGAACACATCCTGGAACGCGTTGACCGCGGCCTCAGCCTGAGCCTTGGTCAGGTTCGACTTCTGAGCGATCTTCGACACGAGATCAGACTTGTTGTACGCCATACAGCATCCTTCTTGAGTCAGGGGGCGACGCGATTGTGCGTCACCCAACGTTCATACCGATAATAGCGCAGAAAACTGGCGATTTCCGCATTTTTCTAGGGATTGCACCACACTTTGCCGGAAAAGGGGAACTTTTCAGAACAGGTTGTGCCGATCGAGCCACTTCATCGCCAGCGCGCCCATCGGGATGCGCAGCCAGTAGAAGGCCACGCGGTAGACCAGCGTCGCGGACAGCGCCACGGCGGCGGGCACGCCGACCGAGGTGAACGCGAACGTCAGCGCCGCCTCCACGGCGCCCAGGCCGCCCGGCGTGGGCACCGCGGAGCCCAGGGTGTTCGCCAGCAGGAACACGAACGTCGTCTCGATCGGGTTGGTGGGGTAGCCGAACGCCATCAGCGCCGCCCAGAAGCCCAGCCCGGTGACCAGGTTGAGCACCAGGGCGCCGGCGAAGCCGATGGCGAGCTCCTTCGGCTGGGTGAGCACGTTGACCAGCTGGCGGGCGTACGCCTTGACGATGGGCAGGTAGCGCTCGGCGACGAGCCGACGCACCGGCGGTATGGCCATCGCCACGGAGACGACGAGCGCGACCGCCGCGATGGCGATGACCAATGTGTTCGTCGGGATCATGCCTGAGAGCATGTTGCGTCCGGTGAACACGCCGATGACGAGCAGCAGCAGGATCGTCGTGCCGCCCTGGATGGCCCACACGGCGCTCATGATCGCCGTGGCCCGGGTGCTGCGGTAGCCGCTCTTGCGCAGGAACTGCAGGTTCACGAACGCCGGTCCGACGCCGGCGGGCATCGAGACGGCCGTGAAGCCGGACGCGGCCTGGGCCATGAACACCCCCAGGTTGCTGCGCCTGTCGCGGTCCATGAACACCCCGAGCGTCAGGGCCGACCCCAGCCACGCGACCAGGCCGCACAGGACGCACAGCAGCGCCATGCCCGGGTTCGCGTTCGAGATCGCGTCGATCACCTCGTCGGGCCGCAGCTGGGTGATGACCACCGACACGGCCACGATGAGCAGCACGATCATCAGGAAGGACTTGACGCTGAACCGCGAGAGCTTGACCGGCTCCATCGCCTCGGACACCTCCTGGGGCGCCAGGGCGCGCAGCGCGTCGCGCACCTCGTCGAGCAGCTGCCTGCCCCACGGGTTCAGCGCGCGCGTGCCGGCCGGGATCGCGGCCTTCTGCACGAACGGCACCAGCCCGACCAGCGCGTCGTCGCCCCACACCCGGCGTGCGGCGCGCACGGCGGGCTCGACGCCGATGAGCATCGACAGCAGCGTCAGCAGCTGCACCTTGTCGATCGCCAGGTTGGCGGCGGTGCTGGTGCAGTCGCCGTTCTGCCAGCCCGCGATCACCGGGGTGCCGATGGCCAGCCGTCCCAGCGTGTCGGGGGTGATGCGGTGGTGCGAGAGCCCGCGGCGGTGCGCCACGTCGAGGTAGCGCATCAGCGCCGCCGCGTCGTCCTCGGTCAGCGTGTTGAGGTTGCACTCCATCGCGGTCGAGTCGGCGTCCAGCACGAGGACGGCGGACTCGCCGCAGTCGACGATGCCGTACGGCCGCGGCGCGGCCAGGCCGATGTGGCCCATGGCCAGCAGCATCGTGAAGTGGTGGTGCACCGCGTCCGAGACGGAGCGGTCGCGCCGCGTGGTGACGCCGGTCAGGCGCAGCCACTGCCACAGCTGGTTGAGGTATCCGGCGTTGTGCGACTGCCCGTCGATCACCGACACCGTGAACCGTCGGCCGTAGCGGTCGACCATGTCGTAGATGCGGGAGTTCTCCGCGAGGTCGTCGTCCAGCGTGGTGCGCAGCACGCCGGATTCGCCGTGCGCCTCGGGGCGGCGGACCAGCGAGGTCGCCTCCAGCCCGATGGTCTCCAGCGCCTGCACGAGCTGTCTGCCCCAGGCGCCCTTGTTCTGCGTGCCGGTGGCGAATCGGACCGTCATGCCGACGATGCGGCCGACGGCGAACGAGACGAGCACGCCGGGCACCGAGTTCCACGACAGCACCACCAGCAGCACGGCGAGCACGTACAGCGCGTTCCAGCCCCATTTGACCGACGAGCGCATGCGCCGCGGACCGGCGGCCGTCAGGAACGCGGCGAACCCGGCGTAGAAGTCGGGCAGCAGCCCGGTGCCGCCGGTCGCGGCCGGGGACGACAGACCGAGGACCAGCGGCTGGAACCCGACGTGCGTGATGATGGCGGAGACGCCCCACACCGCCGCGTACCCGCCGAACATGGCGATCAGCGAGATCGCGGACTGGACCCACTCGCGGCTGACCAGCAGCTGGAACAGCACGCATGCGACGATGGCGATCGTCGCGATCTGCTGCAGCAGCGACGCCGGCACGTCCATCAGCCAGCCGATGGCCTGCCCGGCGGTGTGCGCGTCCGATTCCACGCCGGCGGTCATGCCGCGCAGGTACACCGCCACGAGCAGCATGGCCACGGCCAGCACCAGCGACCCGGCCGCGTGGGCCAGGTCGCCGAAGTCGCGCGTACGCCGCGGCGGCACGTCCTCGATGTGCACGTCGCCGCGCGTATCCGGCGCGTCCGTCGCGGACGCGGACGTCGCGGTGGAGACCGGGGGCGCGGATCTGTCCGGTTCGGCCGGCTCGATCGGCTCGACCGGTCTGCTCGGCTCGTCCGGGTCCGTCGCGGGCGAGTCCGGGGAACCGGGGGCGGCCGCGACGGACCCGGCGGCGGTCCCGGACCCGTCCGCGACGTCGGGCCGCCGCCCGTCGCCGTCGTCCTGGCCGACCGTCGCCGGGGCGATCCGCTCGTCGGGGTCGGGGGAGCCGCCGGCGGTCACGATGTTCTCGACCATCGGGTCACCGTGCTCGCTCAGCGGTCGAAGTCCACCAGTCGGGACGCCACGCCGGTGTAGGTGGCGGGGGTCAGGGCCTTGAGCCGGGCTGTGGTCGCCTCGTCGAAGGCGAGGCCGTCGATGAACCGCTCGACGTCGTCGCGGCTGATCTCATGGCCGCGCATCAGCTCCTTGACCTTCTCGTACGGGTTGTCCATGCCGGGCAGGCCGCGCAGCTCGCAGGCGCGCATCGCGGTCTGGATCGGCTCGCCGAGCACCTCCCAGTTCGAGTCCAGCTCGCGCTTGATCACGATGTCGTTGGGGTGGATGGACTTCAGGCCGCCGAGCAGGTTGTCCAGCGCCAGCAGCGAGTAGCCGAGCGCCGAGCCGATGTTGCGCTGCGTGGTCGAGTCGGTCAGGTCGCGCTGCCAGCGCGACTCCACCAGCGTGGCGGACAGCGTGTCCAGCAGCGAGCAGGACAGCTCCAGGTTCGCCTCCGCGTTCTCGAATCGGATCGGGTTGACCTTGTGCGGCATCGTGGACGAGCCGGTGGCCCCCTTGACGGGCTCCTGCGCGAACACGCCGCGCGAGATGTACATCCACACGTCGACGGCGAGGTTGTGCAGGATGCGGTTCGTATGGCTGATCGTGCCGTACAGCTCGGCCTGCCAGTCGTGCGACTCGATCTGCGTGGTCAGCGGGTTCCACGTCAGGCCCATGCGGCCGGTCACGAACTCGCGGGAGACGGCCATCCAGTCGACGTCGGGGCAGGCGGCCAGGTGGGCGCCGAAGGTGCCGGTGGCGCCGTTGATCTTGCCCAGGTACTCCTGGGCGCGCACATGTTTGAGCTGGCGGCCCAGGCGGTACGCGTAGACGGCGAGCTCCTTGCCGAGGGTCGTCGGCGTGGCGGGCTGGCCGTGCGTCAGGCTGAGCAGCGCCTTGTCGCGGTACTCGTCGGCCTTGGCGGCCAGATGGTCGACGACGGCCTGCGCGGCCGGCAGCCACACCTGCTCGACGGCGTTCTTCACGCAGCGCGCGATGGACAGGTTGTTGATGTCCTCGGAGGTGCAGGCGAAATGCACCAGCGTCTTCAGCCGCGGCAGCTGGGTGCCCTCGCCGAGCGCGTCGGCGGCGGTCTCCAGGCGGCGGTCGATGTAGTATTCGACGGCCTTGACGTCGTGGTGGGTCACCGACTCGATGTCGGCGTGCTCGGCGATGCCCTCGGCGCCGAAGTCCTCGGGGATCGCGCGCAGGTAGGCCTGCTCGGCCTCGGTCAGCGGCTCGACGCCCTCGACGATCGGGCGGTTGCCGTTGCCGTCGAAGCCGTTGGCCAGCAGGATCATCCATTCGACCTCGACGCGCATGCGCTCGCGGTTCAGCGCGGGTTCGCTCATGTGTTCGACGAGCGCGGCCGTCTGTCGGTGGTAGCGGCCGTCGAGGGAGGTGAGTGCGATTGCGGGGGAGATTTCGGTAAGCTTCATGCCTACCAGAGTACTTGCACCCCACGAACCGGCGGACGCGGCCGGGGTGTGGACAGGGAGGGGAGCGTATGGGCGGAACGAGGATTCTCGTGGTGGAGGACGACGCCGACATCAACGAGGTGGTGTGCACGCAGCTGACCAGGCGCGGATACGCGTGCGTGCCGGCGTATTCCGGGTCGGAGGCGCGGATGGCGCTGGATCTCGCCGCGGCGGCGGGGGAGCCGTACGGGTTGGTAGTCACCGACCTGATGCTGCCCGGGGTCCGCGGCGAGGAGCTGGTCGCCGGCCTGCGCGCGTCCGGCGCCGGCGCGCCGATCATCGTGATCTCCGCGCGGGGCTCGGTCGACGACCGCGTCGCGCTGCTGCGGATGGGCGCCGACGACTATCTGGTCAAGCCGTTCGACCTCAACGAGCTGTCCGCCCGCGTCGAGGCGCAGCTGCGCGGGCGCGGGCTGGGCGCCGGACGGGGCGGCGGGGATGCGGATACGGCCGGCGATGCCGCGGCCGGCGGCGGTGGGCTCTCCCCACGGCACAATGTGCATGTGGGAGCCGGTGCATCGACGGGTGGCGGCGCACCCTCCACACGGCACAATGTGCTTGTGGCGGGGCGCTGGACGATGGACGTCGAGGCGCACTCGTTCCTCGTCGACGGCGAGCCGGTGACGCTGACCAACATCGAGTTCGCGATCGTGGAGCTGCTGCTGGAGCACCCGGACACGGTGTTCACCAGGCAGCAGGTGTACGAGTTGTGCTGGGGCGAGCCGTACGTGGTCGACGACAACACCGTGACCGCGCACATCTCCAAGATCCGGGCCAAGCTCAGGCCGACCGGGACCGAGGGGTACATCCGCACGGTGTGGGGGCTGGGTCTCAAGCTCGCGGTGCCGCGCTGAACGGCGGCGGGCCCGCGGCGCGTGCCGGCCGCCGAACGTCACGAATTCGCAAGATTTGCGTGAGGGTCGGGCAAGAACCGTTCCGTAGGGTGGGACCGGACGGGCCGGGACCTGCCCGGCGCGGCCCGCTTGGGACGGGCCGCGCGAGGCAACGAGACCAAGGAGCGGATATGGATGTGGTGAGCACGTCCGGGGTGAGCAAGGTCTACTCCGGCAAACGCGCCGTCGACGACCTGAGGATGAGCGTGCCCCAGGGAGCGATCTACGGGTTCGTCGGCAGGAACGGCGCCGGCAAGTCCACGGTGATGAAGATGATCGCCGGCCTGGCGACGCCGACCGAGGGCGACATCGAGGTGTTCGGCCGGCCGGTGCGCGCGCATGCGGCCCGCCGCGGCGCGGGCCGTGTCCGCCCCGCGGTGCAGCGCGTCGGCGTGCTGATCGAGAACCCGGGCATCCTGCCGAACATGAGCGCGATGCACACGATGATGGCCCTGGCGCTGGCCCTGGGCGTGCCCGAGCCGCGCAAGGCCTGCGCCGACCTGCTCGGCCAGGTCGGACTGGCCGACACGGGCCGCAAGCCGGCCAAGGGGTTCTCCCTGGGCATGAAGCAGCGGCTGGGCCTGGCGATGGCGCTGCTCGGCGGCCCCGACCTGCTGCTGCTCGACGAGCCGCTCAACGGGCTGGACCCCGAAGGGGCGCGCGCCATGCGCAATTATCTGGTGCAGCTCAACCGCACGCGCGGCATCACCATCGTCATCAGCTCGCATGTGCTCGACCAGCTGGAGCGCATGTGCACGCACTACGGCGTCATCGCCGAGGGCCGGATGGTCCGCCAGATGACCGCCGAGCAGGTGCAGCGCGAGTGCGGCGACAGCCTGCGCGTGCGCACCGCCGACCCGACCCGCACGCTGGCGCTGTTCGAGGACGCCGTCCTCGGCGACGGCGTGCGCCTCGCCGCCGAGCCCGACGGCTCGATCGTCGTCTCCGGGGGCTTCGAGCCCGCCCGCGTCTCCGCGGTCCTGCACGACGGCGGCCAGGAGGTGCTGGAGCTGTCGACGCAGTCGCGGGACATGGAGGAGTACTTCGTCGCGCTGATGGAAGGGGGCCGGCGATGACCAGGCTGCTGCGATCCGGCGTGTACCGTCTGGTGCACGGCCGCAAGCTATGGGTCGGCACCGCCCTGATCGTGGCGGCGTGCTTCGGCGTCGTGACGCTGATGAGCCTGATGGTCGGGACGCTGCGGGCCGACGGCTCGGCGGGCGTCGGCGGCCTGCAGGTCACGGTGGACGGCGGCCGGTATTCGAGCGTCGCGCCGGATTCGGCCGACGCGGCCGTCCTCGACATCTTCTCCAGCCGGACGGCGCCCAACCACTCGTGCCTGCTGGTGCTCATGGGGCTGTTCCAGGGCGGCACGGCCGGCATGCTCGTTTCGGTGGTCGCGGTGCTGGTCCATGCGGAGGACTTCGAGCGCGGCTTCGTCCGCGCCGAGCTCGCGGGCGGCCACGGCCGCGTCGCCTACCATGCGTCGTACCTCGCGCTCGCCGCGCTGTTGGCGGTCTGGTATTCGCTGGTCGTCGTCGCCTCCACCGAGGCCGCGTTCGCCGCGGCCGGCGTGCGCGTCGTCGGCGCCGAACCGCTGTGGCGCTACGGCCGGCTGGTCGGCCTGAACACCCTGGGCGTCGTCGCGGTGACGCTGACGGTCGCGGCGGTGCACAGCGTCGTGCGCAGCAAGGTGGCCGGCGTCTCGCTCGCCATCTGCATCGGCGGCGGCGCGATGGGCTCCGTGCTGACCGGACTGGCCCAGCTGCTGGGCGAACGCTTCGGCTGGATCGCGCAGGCCGTCTCCTGGCTGCCGACGGTGAACCTGGGGCGGATCAACGACGCGGCGCCGCTGCTGGGGCTGACCTCGTCCGCCTCGCAGGGCGCCGCCGCGCTGCCGGACGCCGGCATGTCGGCGTGGACGCACGCGCTGGTCTGCTTCATCGGATGGATCGCGGCCGCCGTGGCCGTGACGCTGCTGGCCAACCGCCGGCGCGACGTGTGCTGAGGGGAGGGCCGGACGATGCTCAATCTGCTGCGCTCCGACGTGTACCGGCTGATCCACGGCCGCAAGCTCTGGGTCGGCTCCCTGATGCTGGTGGTGTGCTCGGCGGGCCTGCTGGCCGGCGTGATCACCTTCGTCGGCGGCTATGACGGCGCCATCGACGGCGACATCACCGCGGCCGTGGCCCGCACGCTGCCCAGCCATTCCGCGATGCTGACCTATTCGAGCATGTTCCGCGGCGGCCTGGTCGCCGGCGTGGTCAGCGTCGTCGCCGCGCTGGCCGTCGGCGAGGACCGCGAGAGCGGGCTGGCGAAGAACCTGTTCTCGTCGGGCATCGGCCGCCGCCGGTACGTCGTCGAGAAGATGGCGCTGACCGCGCTGCTGGCCCTGTGGTACTCGCTGCTGTCGGTCGTGGCGCTGGAGATCACCTTCGCCGCGCTGGGGTTCCGCTACGAATCCGCCGAACCGGCGCTGGCGTGGCTGGGGTTCGTCGTGCTGCTGGTGCTCGGCGTCACCGTGACGCCGTCATCGCCGCGACGGTGGCGCTGGTCACCGGCAGCCGGGTCGCCTCGTGCGCCACGGCCGTCGCCGTGGGCTTCCAGTTGGTCGGCGGCGTGCTGACCGGGCTGGCGGGCATGGCGCCGGAGCGGTACGGCTGGATCCAACGGCTTGCGGCATGGCTGCCGATCAGCAACATGAACATGCTCGAGGACACCCGCTCGCTGTGCTCGGACGTGCTGCCCGAGGGGGTGCGCTCGTTCCTGACCGCCGGCGTCGTCGACCTGGGCATGCCGGTCTGGGCGCACGCCGCGGCGTGCTTCCTGGGATGGCTGGCGGTGTGCTGGGCGGTGACGCTGCTGGTCGTCTGCCGGCGCGACCCCTGCTGACGGCGGGGCCGTGACGTGCGGCGCCGTGACGCCCGGCAACGGCGGGGAGGGCCGGAATGGCGCCGCCGTGGCGCCCGGCGCCGGGGGACCGGGCCGGCGCACGCGGCGGTCCGGGACCGACCGCGGCGCATCCATGCCGGTCCGCCCGTCCGGGCCGCCCCGCCTGGTGCGCCGTCGGCTTCCGGTACACTGTCGGCTTGACGGATGGCCGCACGCATCCGGCGGCGTCGGACCGGACCGGCGGCGTCGGGCCGGCTCCGTGCCGGGGCGGGACGGTCCGGGCGCCAGCGGCCCGCGCCCGCCGACGGCGCGCCGCGGTCGTGGAATCAAGGACGGGATGGACATATGGCATGGGTGATCGCGGCACTGGTCGGGTGCATCGTCGGCGGATGCGCCGTGGCGGCCCTGGCCGCGGGCGAGATGCGCCGCATGGCGGACTTCCTGCGCCGCCGGCCGGCGGGCAGCAACGCGCGCCTGACCGTGGCCGCGCCCGGCGAGGCACCGGCCCGGCTCGCCGGCGCGATCAACGACCAGCTCGATGCGATCCAGAACGAGCGCGTCGAGGCCATGCGCCGCACCGCGGAGTTCCAACGCGACCTGTCGGCGCTGGCCCACGACGTGCGCACCCCGTTGATGGGCGCCCAGGGCCACATCCAGCTGGCGTTGGACGGCGTGCGTTCCGGTTCCGTCGCCGTCGGCACGCCCCAAGGGGACATGGCGGAGATATCGCGCCACCTCGAATCGGCCCTGACCCGCCTGGGTGACATGCGGATGCTGCTCGACCAGCTGTTCGCCTACGCCCGCGCCAACGACCCCGACCGGCAGCCTGTCGTCGAACCCGTGGCGGTGCATCCGCTGCTGGCGCAGATCCTGCTCGGCCACTACCCCGAGTTCGAGGAACGTGGGTGGGAGCCGACGGTGCGCTTCGCGGACGAATCCCTGAGCGTCGACGCGGACCGCGCGGCGCTGGGGCGCATCGTCGAGAACCTGGTGACCAACGCGCTGCGCTACGGCGCCGGAGCGCCGGACATCACGCAGCGGGGCATGGCGGTGACGTTCACGAACCCCATCGACGGCGACACGGCCCGGCGGCTGGACGTCGCGCACATGTTCCGCCGCTTCTACCAGGCCGACGACGCGCGCAGCGGCAACGGCAGCGGCCTGGGACTGTCGGTGGCGCAGTCCCTCGCCGCGGCGATGGGCATGGGGCTGCGGGCCGAGATCGGCGAGGGCCCGACGCTGTCGGTCACCCTGGACCTGGACGCGGGCGCGGAACAGGATGACGGCGGCGTCTGACCGGCCCCGGCCGTCCCGAGTCCGGTCTCGGGGCCGCGGCGGGACGGCTGGTGCGGCCCCGCATGGCCGTGCCGCACCGCGCCCGCGCGTCATCGTCCGCCTCCGATCGCATCCGCGACGCCCGTCATTCCGGGCGGCGCGCCGGGCGCCAGCGTCCGGGCGTCGACCATGCGGCCCTGCCAGTAGGTGGTCGCCACCAGCTTCCCGTCGATGACGTCCCGGAAATGCTCCTCATGGCGGTCCAGCGCGGGGGAGCCGAGGTCGGTGGCGTGCCGGTACGCGGCCTGATGGTACTTCAGCCAGTGCGAGATCTGCTTGTCGCCCTGCGAATCCGCGACGTTCGCCCAGGCGAACGGACGGGCCTCGCCGGCGCCCGTCCCGGGCACGCAGGCGCCGTCCTGCGTCACGGTCGGCGCCACGTCGCCGTCGCCGACCGCCGCGACCTCGCCGCGCACGGTGAGCCACGTGTCGCTCGCCGGGTTCGGCGCGCCGTCGAGCGCGGCGACCAGCTCGTCCCCGACCTCCACGCTGGTCACCCAGGTCCGGTCCGGGATCGGATGGTTCGCGACCGGCGAGCCTGCCGTGACCACATGGTCGATGGCGAACCGGTCCGCCATGTCCGAGGCGATGGCCGCGGCGACGATGCCGCCCTGCGAGTGGCCGACCAGCGCCACCGGCTCGTCGGCGCCGATGCCGGCGCGCTCCATCGCCTCCACCACCATGCGTGCGCTGGCCGCATGCATCCGGCGCTCGCCGTCGTCGCTCATCAGCTCGACGTTCTGCGGCCATCCGAACGGCGAATCCGGCTTGCCGTCGGTGCCCGGGATCGTGACCAGCCACGACGAGGACCCGTCGGCGGCCCGGTACTCCTGGATCGCGATGGTGCCGTGCTCCAGGCCGCTGTCCAGATCGATCTTGCCCAGCCGCTCCTCGCCGAGCCGGCGCAGGTTCTCCAGCGCGTCGGCCACCGAATGGGCCTCGCGCACCACGTCCGTGCGCGACTCCACCTGCCTGACCGTCAGCGTGTCGCCCTGCACCAGCGCGTACAGCGGCGCGGTCACCCGGGCCACGCCGGTCGCGGCGCCGTTCACCTCGTCGGTGGATCGCAGCCCGCGCACGGGGCCGACGCCGCCGACCAGCGCGGCGAACCCCGCCATCAGCCCCTCGTGCGCCCAGGCCGTGGCCTCGAGCGCATACATGCCGTTCGGACCGCCTTCGGCGAGCGACCCGCCGATCGCGCCGCCCACGGCGAGCGAGCCGGCGGCCAGCGCGACATGACCGGGAAAGGCGGCCGTGGCGAACTGGACGAGCTCGTCGACCAGGCGCGTGGTGGTCAGCTCGGCCTCGGAATACAGCGAATACGCCCTGATCAGCAGTTCGGCGGCATGCTCGGCCTGCCCGGCGACGTCCCGGCAGACGCGCGCGTGGTCCTCGCAACGCTCACGCAGCCGTTCGTACGGCAGCGCTACATGCACGCCGCCGCCCGCATCGGGGTGGACGCCGGACGTTCCCGAGGTCATCGCCGGGCACAACGCCGCGCCCGCGCGCTGCCCCTGCAGCGTCAGCGGCGCCGCGGCGAAGGACACGGCCAGCGCCCGCCACGCGCCGGCCTGCTCGTTGAGCGCCGCGGCCGCCGCGGCGCTCTCCTCGATCGACGCCGTCGCATACGCCCGGCCTCCGACCACCTGCGAGGACACCACCCATCTCATGCCGCACCCCCGGCCATCGCCGCGATGCGCGCCGTGCCCTCGGCCTGGTCGGCCAGCGCCGCGGCTGCCCGGCCGATCTCGTCCAGGCGCTCACGGCACAGATTCGCCGCCGCGCCCGTCCAGTCCAGCCCCGCGCACAGCCGCACCGCCCCCGCGAGCGCATCGGCGTCCGAGCGCGCCGTGCGCGCCAGACCGGCAAGCGTCCCGTAGCCGTCCCGCGCCGCCTGCGCGCACCGGCAGGGTTGGTGGAGGGCCGGTTGCGGCGTCTGGGACCCGGCCCCCGTCTGTCCCGCGCCGGGCGGCGTCGTCCCCGCCGACGCCGCCAGCAAGCTGGTGGTGTTGATCGCAATGCCCATGGCTCCATGGAACGCGATGCCGGGAACCCGCGTCCAGCGCGGCGGGCGTTGTGGTCGAACGGAAAGGGTTATCCACAATCACGGCGTGTCGCGGCCGTGGTCCCGACGGCGGCCGCGTGCGACGGAGCCGTGCGTGCCGGACCGGGGCCTCCGGTCCGAGCCGACGGCGCCGATCCGTCCCGGTCTCACCGATCGGAACAGGGGGCTGCCGGACGACGCCACGACGGCCCCGGTTCCGACGCGCCCGGCCTCACCACGGCTTGGTCGTGGAGGTCTGTTCGTCGCCGTCGCCGTTGTCGGCACTCTGCCCGTCATCGGTCGCGGACTGGTCGGAGGTCGCCGGCTGGTTGGCCTGGAGCAGCTCCTCGACCTGCCGGCGCTGCTCCTCGGTCAGCCCGCCGCCCTGCTTCGCGTCGTCGCCCCGCCCGGCGTCCTCGACGCCGACGGCCGCGGCGTCGGCGGAATCCCCGCCGTCGTGCTGGAGCTCGACCTCCTGGATGGTGCGTTCGGTGAGCAGGCTCGACGCGGCGGCGTTGTGCTCGATGTCCGAACGCACCTGCGGCAGCAGCAGGAATCCGAACGCGCCGGCGTCCTCGAACTGCGCGTCGGTCTGCTGCTGCCGGATCTGCAGCATCTGCAGGTCGGTGGCGTCGTCGGACGCGGCGGCGATGTTGGCGTTCAGGCTCGCCGTCGCCTGGTTGAACGTGTACACGGCGTACAGGTTCACCGCGGCGACGGCGGCGGCCGCCAGCAGCAGCGCCGCGGCGACGGCGAGCGCGATGCGCACAGCGAGCGGCGCGCGGGCGGTCCGCGCCGTCCGCGCCGCCGCGCCCGGCCTCGCCTCCCGTGCCCGCGTCCTCGATGCGTTCGCGCTCATAGCAGCCTCCTTGACGTCGCCAGCCAGCATCCGATCTCGGCGACCAGCAGCGCCGCCGCGACGATGGCCAGCGGCCAGACCACCGGCGTCAGCCGCGTGCGCTCGCGCTCGCCGCTGCCGAGCCGCCACTGGTCCGACGCCCGCTGCGACATGGCCTGGGCCATGGTGTGCGAGGCGTCCATCGCCACATAGGCGCCGCCCATCTCGTCGGCGATGTCGGCCAGCGTCTGCGCGTCCATCGCCGAGACGCCCGGCTCGCCGGTCTCGGGATCGGTCACCCAGCCGCCGTCGTCCTGTCCGTCCAGCCCGTCGGAGACGGTCGGGACGGGGCCTCCCTCCTCGGAGCCGACGCCGATGGCGAACGCGTCGTCGACGTAGCCGCGCAGCGTCGAGAACGTGCGCCGCGTCCGGTTCGAGGTCTGCTCGCCGTCGGTGATGACGTACAGCACGATCGCGTCGTCGGGATGCTGCTCGTCCATCGCGCGCAGCGTGGTCAGCAGCTGGTCGAGCGGCGCGTCGAGGCTGGAGCCCGCGGACACGGACGTCGCCTCGGTCGTCAGCGTGTCCGCCCAGGTGCCGATCGCCAGCTCGTCGGGGGTCAGCGGCACGTCGAGCGTTCCCGACGCGCCGAAGCGCAGCGCCGCGAAGCTCGCGTCCGGGTACATGTCGGTCAGGTCGTGCACCGCGCGTCTGGCGGCGTCGAGCCGGCTGACCGCCTCGTCGGAGCCGTACCGGGCGTCCTGCACGGCCATCGAGCCGGTCACGTCGACCGCGATCACCACATCCGTCGCGTTCACGGCCGTGCTGGTCGTCGTGGTCACGACGCACGGCGTCAGCACCATCAGCGCCGTCACCAGGCACAGCGCGCAGCGCCGCGTGCACGCCCAGACCGTCTCGTCGCCGGAGCCGCGCCGGCGCACATGCAGCACCACGCACAGCACCGCGAGCGCGGCCATCGCCGCGGCGACGGCGCCGCCGACCGGCCATCCGAGCGCAGGGGAGAGCGTCAGTCCGTTCATCGCCGCAACCTCCAGGCCACCACCAGCCAAGCGGCCATCACCACCGCCAGAGCGAGCGTCCACCAGCCCGGCGCATCCACCAGCGCGGACTGCGCCGCCCCCTCGTCCTCGGCGGCCTGACGCCGGTTGATCTCACGCACCAGGTCCTCGACGCTGGCGTCGTCGGTCTGTGTGAGGAACACGCCGCCGCGCGATTCGATCAGCGCGCGCATGCCCACGGCCTCGTCGTCGCCCTCGCTCTCCTGCGGGCCGGAGTACAGGCCGTCGACGTCGATGCCGGCGGCGTCCGTGAGCTCGAGCGCCTGCTCCAGCGTGTACGTCGGCTCGCCGGAGACGACGTTGTCGGTGGCCAGCACGATGGACGCGGGGCGCTGCGAGCCGGCGTCGGACGCGCCGTAGGCGAATCCCGGCAGCATGGCCGCGCAGCTGACCAGGCCGTCGCCGATCAGCGACGTCGCGTTGGTCCGGTTCTGCGTGCCCTCCAGCCAGTCGGCGATCCGCTGGTAGTCCTCGTCGCTCATCGCGTCGATGTCGTCCTGCGACTCGACGCCGCCCAGGATCTCGTGCGCGGTCCGCAGCTGCTCGGTGACCAGGTCGTAGTCGTCGGTCAGGGGGAACACGGTGCGCGAGGTCGAATTGAAGATGCTCAGCCCGATGCGCTCGCCGGCGAAGCTGTCCACCAGCTCGAGGTAGGTGTCGATCACCTGCCGGTCGTAGGGCAGCGCCGAACCGGACACGTCCAGGCACAGCACGATGTCGCGCGTGCTGGAGCGCTCCTCGCCGGAGGCCACCCGGGAGGGGCGGGCCGCCAGCGCGCCGGCGAGCGCCAGCGCCGCGACCAGTAGCGCCACGGCGAGGCGGCTGAGCGCGCGCCACCGGCGGAACAGCGTCGAGGCCCGCTCGGTGTTCAGGTCGTCGCCGAGGCTGAACACGCGATCGCCCCGCGAACGGCGCCGGCGGGAGAGCGCCAGCGCGAGCGCGACCGCGGCGAGCGCGAGCGCCGCCACGATCGCCGCGGCCCACGGCCATTGCCAGGATACCGGCATCAGCGCCACCTTTCCATCAGAGCGGACACCCACTCGGCCGCCTGCTCGACCGAGGTCTCGCGCGCCTGGGCGTTGGCGCCCGCGTCGGCGAACTCGGCCGGGTACAGGGCCGCGATCGTCTGCCGGAGCAGGTCCAGGCCGCGGCGGTTGCCCGGGTCGCGCGGCACGTGGCGCAGGTCGTCGAGCGTGTGGGCGGACATGTCCCTGCCGCTGGCCGACGAGGCGTAGTCGCGCGCGACGGCGGCCAGCCGGGCGAACGCCTCCTCGCGGTCGAGGGCGCCGTCATGGTAGCGCGCCACCACCTCGTCGACGCGGGCCCGCCACGCCCCGCGGTCCGACCCGTCGCGGTGCGCGCCGCGCGGGCGGGCGGTCCTCGGCGAGCGGCGGGGGCGTGACAGCAGCGCCGCGGCGACGATCGCCGCGACGGCCAGCAGCAGGCATACGGCCAGCACGATCAGCAGCGGCGTCGTCAGATCGGACCGGCCGACCGTGGTCAGGTCCGAGGAGTCCAGGGCCGATGCGGCGCCGGCTTGCGGCGTCCAGGGGATCGTCGTGGTCATCGCGCCTCCCGCAATGCGATCGCGGGCGCCGCCCGCAGCTGGTTGCGCGTCGAGCGGGACAACGCCAGCGAGACCATGCGCACGAACGCGTCGAACATGAGCTCGCTGGAGGAGGCGCGGATGATCCGGGAGCCGCACCGCGTCAGCTCGCGTTCCAGCGCTGCTGCCATGTAGGCGCGGTGCGTGGCGACCTCGTCGGCGGCCCTGCGGTCGATCAGGAACGCGGGGACGCGCCGGTCGCCGGCGCCGTCCAGCACGCGGCCCGCGGCCCGCGGCTCGAAGGGGTTGAGGGTGGCCACGTCGATGAACACCATCGGGTGGGTGCGGGCGATGCGCCGGATGGCGCGCAGATGGCGCTCCTGCACGGCGTGCTCGTCGGTGGCCAGCACGACGAGCGCCTGCCGGTCGCCGATGCGGCGGGCGTAGTCCAGCAGCGCGTCGATGTTGCGCGGATTGGCCCACGGCCGGTCCAGCGCGTCGTCCAGCGCGCGCCCGAACTGCGCGAAGCCGCCGGTGAACGGGATGCGGGTGATGCTCGCCGCGTCGCCGAACACCAGCGAGATGTCGTCGGAACGGCGCAGGCTCAGCGCCGCGAACATGCGCAGCGCGTTGGCCGCCACCTCGTAGGCCCGCTCCCCGGACGGGCACGCGCCGGTCATCTCGCGGCCGACGTCGAGCAGCAGCCAGACGCGGCTGGTCGAGGCCCGCTCGCGCTGGACCACCATCGGGCGGCCCACGCGGGCGCTGGTGCGCCAGTCGATCTGACGGGCCTCGTCACCCGGCTCGTAGACGCGGATGTCCATGATGTCGTCGACGCCGCCGCGCCGCTGCGAGGCGTGCTCGCCCTCGATCACGCCCAGCGCCTTGCGCACCGTGGGCAGGGTCAGCGTGGTGCCGAGGGCCTCGATCCTGCGGCGGACCGGGTCGTCGGCGTGGAGGCGCGGGATCATGGGACGGGGACCGCCTGGACGATCGAATCGACCACCTGGTCGGTGGACACGCCGTCGGCCAGGGCCTCGAAGGTGAGCACGATGCGGTGGCGCAGCACCTCGTGGACGAAGGCCTTGACGTCCTCGGGGATCACGTAGTCGCGGCCGGAGAGCAGCGCGTTGGCCTGGCCGATGCGCACCAGCGCGATCGAGGCGCGGGGGCTGGCGCCGAGGCGGACCAGCGCGGACAGGCCCTGCAGCGGGTGCGAGCCGGCGCCGCGCGAGGTGGCGGCCAGATCGACCGCGTAGCGCATGATCGCGTCGGAGACGTGCACGCGCCGCGCCGCGCCGCGCAGGAATTCGACGTCGGCGATCGAGAGCACGTCGCGGCCGAGCGCGTCGGGGTCGACGACGTCGGAGCCGCGGCGGGTGAGCATGGCCAGCATGCGGCGCTCCTCGTCGGCGGTCGGATAGGTCATCACCGCCTTCATCATGAAGCGGTCCATCTGCGCCTCGGGCAGGTTGAACGTGCCCTCCTCCTCGATGGGGTTCTGCGTGGCGATCACCATGAACGGCCTGGGCAGCGCGATGCGCTGGCCGCCGATCGTCGTGGCGCCCTCGGCCATGGCCTCCAGCATCGCGGACTGGGTCTTGGCGTTGGAGCGGTTGATCTCGTCGAGCAGCACGAAGTTCGCATGGATCGGCCCGATCTGCGTGGTGAAGCGCTGCGAGGCGAAGTCGTAGACCTGCGTGCCCACCAGGTCGGAGGGCATGAGGTCGGGGGTGCACTGCACGCGCTTGAACGTGCCCGATACCGAGGTCGCCAGCGTCTGCGCGGCGGTGGTCTTGGCCAGGCCCGGCACCGATTCGATCAGGATGTGGCCGCCGGCGACGAGGGTCACGATCAGCGACTCGCGCAGGTCGTCCTGGCCGACGAGCGTCTGCGCGAAGCGCGCGCGGATGAGCTCGGCGAGCTGCCGGGCCCGCCTGACGTCCTCGCCCGGCAGCGCCGGCTCGGCGGGCGAGGCGGCGGGCGGCGTGGTCACCGGCGGTTGCGGACGTTGGGGGAATAGCGGCATGGTGTTCTCTTCCGATCGGTCGTGTCCGGAGCGGTCCGGGCCCTATGGTCTTGCGTGCGCTACATTGTAGCCGTTACCGCGGAGCATCGGCCGGGGGAAGGGACCAGTCCACCGGCGTCGCCCCCATGGCCGCCAGCGCCTCGTTGGCGCGGGAGAACGGCCGGGACCCGAAGAATCCCCGGGATGCCGACAGCGGGCTGGGGTGGGGGGATTTGATGATGGCGGCGTTGGTCAGCAGCGGCTCGAGGGTCTGCGCGTTACGCCCCCAGAGAATGGCGACCAGCGGCCTGGGCCGGCCGTGCTCGTCGACCCGGGCGTTCAGCGCGCCGATGGCCGCGTCGGTGATGTGCTCCCAGCCCTTGCCCTGGTGGCTGTTCGGGCGGCCCGCCTGCACGGTCAGGCACCTGTTGAGCAGCATCACGCCCTGCCGGGTCCACGGCGTCAGGTCGCCGTTGGCGGGCATCGGCACGTGCAGGTCGTCGCACAGCTCGCGGTAGATGTTGACCAGGCTCTTGGGCAGCGGGTGGACGTCGGGGGCCACGCAGAAGCTCAGGCCCACGGGATGCCCCGGCGTGGGGTAGGGGTCCTGGCCGACGATCAGCACCTTGATCGAGTCGAAGGGGATCGTGAACGCGCGCAGGATGTTGCGGCTTGCGGGCAGGTAGCGGCGGCCGGCGGCCAGCTCGCCGCGCAGGAAGTCGCCCATGCGGTGGACGTCCGGCTCGACGTCGGCCAGCGCGGCGGCCCAGCCGGGGTCGACGAGTTCGGCGAGCGGTTTGACATGCGATGAGTTCATACCATGTACTCTAGGCCCCGCCCCGTCCTCGCGCGCCGCCGGCGGGCCGCGCGGCCCACCCAGCGCGCCGAGCGGGTGGTCTGACCGCGGTGGCGGCTACACTCATGTATGGAGTGTACACGGAAGGAATGTTCTGATGGCGCACAGCGACAAGGAAAGCTACGAGTCGTATCAGAGGGATGCGTTCGACAACCCGCCGGCCGGCCCGGTGGGCGTCCACCGCGGCAGGCGTTCGCTCGCGGCCAGGATCGCCCCGTTCGTGGCGGTGGTCGTCGTCGCGGCGCTCGCGGGCCTGCTGGCATGGGGGGCGATGTCCGGCGAGCTGTCCAACATCCCGTGGCCGTGGCAGTCCCAGACTTCTCAATCCCGCGACGACGGCGACGACGGTAATGCGTCGGATGACCAGACGAGCGACGACCAGACCCCGGACGACCAGGCGGCCGACGACCAGGCCGCGGACGACCAGACCGCCGGCGACGATGCGGCGAGCCCGGACAACACCGGGCAGACCGACCCGCAGGCCGATGCGGACCAGGGCGCGGCCGCCGAGCAGGCGGTGAACTACGCGACCGGCATCCGCGTGATCAACGCGACCGGCGTGAACGGCTACGCCGCCCAGCAGCAGGGCGTGCTCCAGGGCGTCGGGTACACCGACGTCGTGGCGGCCAACCCGTCCGGCGGCACGCTGCCGGCCGCCAACGTGGTGTGGTACCAGAACGAGACCGACCTGGCCACGGCGCAGAACGTGGCCGCCACGCTCGGCATCGCGGACGTGCAGCAGGCCACCGCGATCGCGGCGCCCATCGTCGTGGTGTACGTCACGGCGCAGTGACGCCCCCGGCGCCTCGAGGCGCCGCCCGACGCACGCGCGATCGCCGCCGCCGGCATGTCCGGTCGGCGGCGATCGCGCGTGTCGGGGCCGATTGTTCGGTTTTCGCCGCGGAACCCACTACAATGTGGGTAGTCGCGAGGCAGGGGGAGCGCGTACCAATTCCACATCTTTTCCGGATGTTCCCCATATGGTGCCGTCGCGGCGGGAAGGGAACGAAGACCTATGGCAAAGGGCACCGTGAAGTTCTTCAGCGCGGGCAAGGGATACGGATTCATCAACCCCGACGACGGGGGCGCCGATGTGTTCGTCCATTATTCGGTCATCCAGTCCGACGGCTTCAGGACGCTGGACGAGGGCGACGTCGTCGAGTACGAGGCCGTCAGCACGCCGAAGGGCATGCAGGCCACCAGCGTCGTCAAGGTCGAGGGTTGAAGGCCCGTTCCGCGGCATTCCCGCGCGCCGGCGATTCTTGCCAAGAGCGCAATCGCCGGGCCGTGTTGGCACTCGGACGCCGAGAGTGCTAATCTCCCAATTAGCACTCGGGACCTGAGAGTGATAGCCGGCAGCTGACGGCTGGTCGTCGCCTGTCGGGCCTGCGGGTGGAAACCAGTACCGTGTAGCCATATGTGGAGGAACAATGGCAAAGATCATCGCATACAACGAGGAAGCCCGCCAGGGCATGCTCGCGGGCCTCGACAAGCTCGCGGACACCGTCAAGGTCACGCTGGGCCCGAAGGGCCGCAACGTCGTGCTCGACAAGACCTACGGCGCCCCGACCATCACCAACGACGGCGTCTCCATCGCCAAGGAGATCGAGCTTGAGGACCCGTATGAGCGCATCGGCGCCGAACTGGTCAAGGAAGTCGCCAAGAAGACCGACGACGTCGCGGGCGACGGCACCACCACCGCCACCGTGCTGGCCCAGTCCCTCGTGCATGAGGGCCTGAAGAACGTGGTCGCCGGCTCGAACCCGATCGCGCTGCGCCGCGGCATCGAGAAGGCCACCGACGTGATCGTCAAGGAGCTCGTCGCCGCCGCCAAGGACGTGGAGACCAAGGAGCAGATCGCCGCCACCGCCACGATCTCCGCCGCCGATCCCGAGGTCGGCGAGAAGATCGCCGAGGCCCTGGACAAGGTCGGCCAGGACGGCGTCGTGACCGTCGAGGACAACAACCGCTTCGGCCTGGACCTGGAGTTCACCGAGGGCATGCGCTTCGACAAGGGCTACATCGCCCCGTACTTCGTGACCAACGCCGAGGACCAGACCGCGGTGCTCGAGGATCCGTACATCCTGCTGACCTCCGGCAAGGTCTCCAGCCAGCAGGACGTGGTCCACATCGCCGAGCTGGTGATGAAGACCGGCAAGCCGCTGCTGATCATCGCCGAGGACGTCGACGGCGAGGCGCTGCCGACCCTGATCCTGAACAAGATCCGCGGCACCTTCAACTCCTGCGCCGTCAAGGCCCCGGGCTTCGGCGACCGCCGCAAGGCGATGCTGCAGGACATGGCCATCCTCACCGGCGCCCAGGTGGTGTCCGACGAGCTGGGCCTGAAGCTCGACTCCATCGACATGTCCGTGCTCGGCTCCGCCAAGAAGGTCATCGTCTCCAAGGACGAGACCACCATCGTCTCCGGCTCCGGCTCCGCCGCCGACGTGGCCGCCCGCGTGGCCCAGATCCGCGCCGAGATCGAGAACACCGACTCCGACTACGACCGCGAGAAGCTGCAGGAGCGCCTGGCCAAGCTGGCCGGCGGCGTGGCCGTCATCAAGGTCGGCGCCGCGACCGAGGTCGAGGCCAAGGAGCGCAAGCACCGCATCGAGGACGCCGTGCGCAACGCCAAGGCCGCCATCGAGGAGGGCCTGCTGCCCGGCGGCGGCGTCGCCCTCGTCCAGGCCGCCAAGAAGGCCGAGACCGACGAGGCCGTCACCTCGCTGACCGGCGAGGAGGCCACCGGCGCGGCCATCGTGTTCCGCGCCATCGAGGCTCCGATCAAGCAGATCGCCGAGAACTCCGGCGTGTCCGGCGACGTGGTCTTCAACAAGGTCCGCGAGCTGCCGGAGGGCCAGGGCTTCAACGCCGCCACCGACACCTACGAGGACCTCATGGCCGCCGGCGTGACCGACCCGGTCAAGGTGACCCGTTCCGCGCTGCAGAACGCCGCCTCCATCGCCGGCCTGTTCCTGACCACCGAGGCCGTCGTGGCGAACAAGCCGGAGCCGCCGGCGGCCGCCCCGGCCAACCCCGACATGGGCTACTGACGACATCGCGGGCCCAGTCCCGCATGACGTGAGCATCCAAGGGTCCCATCCCGCGCAGGCGGGGCGGGACCCTTGCCGTTATGGCGGCCGGTGCCGTGTCGATGCCGCCGCCGCGTCGGCGCCGCCGCGCGTCAGCCCGCCGCGAACAGGCGCGAGGCCTGCATCTCTGCGTCGGCGTACACCGCGGAGGCCTGGGACAGCGCGTTCTGGATGGACTCCAGCGACGCCTCCATCTGCTGCTGCGCCGCGCGCCACTGCGCCGCGGCCGACGCGAACTGCGTGGCCGCCGAGCCGTGCCACGCGTCCTGCAGGGCGTTGAGATTGGCGTACATGCCGTTCACCGCCTGCCGGATCTGGGCGATCGAGGACGCCACCGCCGCCCCCGAGGACTGGATGCGCTCCGAATCGACCTGATACTGTGCCATGATGCTCCCTTCCGTATGGGTGTGGTCGTTGTTCGCGGGTCGGCCTGTCGATGACATCGCCGCCCGGTAAGGTGGAGGGTATGTCAGATGTGAGCAGTGCGTACGGGAAAACGGGCCATGTGGTCGAAGGCCAGCCCGATTGTTCCCGCACGGCGCCGGGAAACCGCGTGCGCGCGGCGCTGAAATGGCTGTATGCCGCCGTTTGCGTGATCGTGGCGCTGTCGTTGTGGATAACCCCGGTCTCCCATGCCGATGATGGAGATTCCGTGGAGGGCGGCACCTCGGGCGGCGAGGTGACCATCACCAGCTCGATCACCGACACGGAGAACCTGCTGGGATCGGACGTGTCCGCCGTCACCGACGCGATCGCCGACACGCTGGAGCGGACCGGGGTCTCGGTGCGCCTGCTGTACCTCGCCTCGTTCGCCACCGACGACGAGCCCGAGACCTGGGCGCGCGACGTGCTGGACTCCACCGAACCCGACCCCAACACGGTGCTGCTCGCCGTGGCCTCGCACGACGGCAGTCTGGTCGTCGCCGTCTCGTCGAACTCCGACGCCTGGCTGCGCAACCAGGAGACGGTGGACGAGCTGTCGCAGGCGGCGCTGGACCCGCTCATCGAGGGCGACACCCCGAACTGGTCGGGATCGGCCATCGCGATGATGGACGCCATCGCGACCATCGAACAGACCTCGCACACATGGTCGCCCCTGGTCGTCGGCATCGTCGCGGGCGTGGCCGTGCTCATCGTGGCCGTCATCGTCGTCATCGTCGTGCTCGGACGGCGTCGCAGGCCCAAGCGCCACGGGAGGTCTCGCGGCCGGCGGTCCGGTCGCGCCGGGGAGCCGTCGGCGCCGTCGACGGAGGATCCGGAGACGGGGGAGGAGCCGGACCGCGGGTCCGATGCGTCCTCGTCGGATGCGTCCTCCGCCGCGGACGCCGCGCCGGACGAGCCGACCTGGGGCGGTCTCACGGATGACGGGACTGCGGACGTCACGTTCTCGCCGTGGTCGGCGGCCGATGGTCCTGTCGCCGTAGCCGACAGTACCGACGGCGCGGAGGACGCCGCCGTTCCCGTCGCCGGTTCCGGTGACGTCGTCGACGCCGCCGATGGCGATGCCGATGCGGCCGGTTTCGGCGACTCCGGCGATGCCGGAGCGGCCGGCTCCGCCGATGCCGCTGATTCCGACGATCCCGCCGACCTCGGCTCTCGGGCCGAGCGGGCCGACGCCGCGGGCGCCGCAGACGACGACGCGCGGGCGACCGCCCCCGCCATGGCCGTGCCGGAGCTGCACCTGAGCGTCCCCGACCTGCGTCTCGGCGGACCCGCGATCGGGACGCCGGTCGACGGTGCGGACGTCGCGGACGGCGGGTTCCCTAAGGCGCCCGTCTCGGATAGTGGAACGGACGGCGATGCCGATGGAGCCCGGGACCACGGCCGGTCCGAACGGCGGCAAACGGGCTGGCCGTCCCGGCGTTCGTCGCGCGGCCGGCATGCGGGCTGACGCTTAACCGTCAGCGAACGTTCAGGAAATCCCAAGCGAAGCGGGTGAAGCTGGTAAGCATGAGTAAGCCCATTGAAGCATCCATCGTTGTCGTGGACGACGAGCCGTCCATCCGCGAGCTGCTCGTCGCCTCCCTGCATTTCGCCGGATTCGAGGTGGAGACCGCCGCCTCCGGATCCGAGGCCATCGAGGTCATCGAGAAGACCCAGCCCGACCTGATCGTGCTCGATGTCATGCTCCCGGATATCGACGGCTTCACCGTGACCCGCCGTATCCGGCAGGAGGGCATCGACGCGCCGGTCCTGTTCCTCACCGCCCGCGACGATACGCAGGACAAGGTGATGGGCCTGACCGTGGGCGGCGACGACTACGTGACCAAGCCGTTCAGCCTCGAGGAGGTCGTGGCGCGCATCCGCGCGATCCTGCGCCGCACGCGCGAGCAGGTCGAGGACGACCCGATCATCCGCGTCGGCGACCTCGAGATCAACGAGGACTCGCACGACGTGTCCCGCGCCGGCCAGTCGATCGACCTGAGCCCGACCGAATACAAGCTGCTGCGCTACCTGATGGACAACGAGGGCCGCGTGCTGTCCAAGACGCAGATCCTCGACCACGTCTGGCAGTACGACTGGGGCGGCGACGCGGCGATAGTCGAATCGTACATCTCGTACCTGCGCAAGAAGGTCGACGGCATCGAGGTCGTCGACGAGAACGGCGAGAAGCACAAGGTGGCCCCGCTGATCGAGACCAAGCGCGGCATCGGGTACATGATCCGCGCCCCGAAGACCCAGGGGGCGTGACCTTGACGGGTGCCGACGAGACGCAGGCCGCCGCGCCCGGCGACCCCGCGGAGCCGGGGCATGCCGGCGTCCTGCGTACGCTGCTGCGCAGGCGCTGGGACGCCATCTCGCTGAGCACCAAGCTGGTGGCGAGCCTGCTGGTGCTGCTGACCATCGGCATCGCCGGCATCTCGTTCGCCATCCGCCAGCTGGTGAGCAACTACCTGCTGGAGAAGGTGGACACGCAGATCGTCCAGCAGGCGCAGCTCGTGGTCAACAACATCGACCTGATCAACGAGTCCTTCCGCGACCAGACCTCCGCGGGCATGACCGACTACTACCTGCAGATCCGCGACACCCAGGCGCACATCCTCTCCACGCCGCTCAAGCCGGTGCTCTCCGGCGGCGTCGTCTCCGAGCCGATCCTGCCGGCGGACGGCTCGATGGGCGGCATCACCTTCGGCGAGCCGTTCACCACCGAGGCGCGGGTGTTCCTGGGCGACTCGACGACCAGCCGCGCCACGCTCTCCGCCGCGCGCTCGCCGTGGCGCGTCGTGGCGATGAAGGTGCTCAACGAGGACGGCGAGTTCACCAACATCGCGTTCATCGGCCTGTCGCTCAACGACCAGCTCGACACCGTCTCGATGCTGACCAGATACTGCATCATGGCCGGCGCGGCGATCATCCTGCTCGGCGGGGTCATCGGCATGCTGGTCGTGCAGGGCATGCTGGCGCCGCTCAAACGCATCGAGAAGACCGCGGCGAAGATCGCGGCGGGCGACCTCAGGCAGCGCATCCCCGCGATGCCTGAGAACACGGAGATCGGCTCGCTGTCGGCCTCGCTGAACTCGATGCTCGCCCGCATCGAGCAGAGCTTCCGGGAGCAGCAGGAGACGACCGACAAGATGAAGCAGTTCGTCTCCGACGCCAGCCACGAGCTGCGCACGCCGCTGGCCGCCATCCACGGATACGCCGAGCTGTACAAGATGCAGCGCGACATGCCCGGCGCGCTGGAGCGCGCCGACGAGTCGATCGCGCACATCGAGGCCTCCAGCTCCCGCATGACCGTGCTGGTCGAGGACCTGCTGTCGCTGGCGCGGCTGGACGAGGGCCGCGGCATCGACATCACCCAGCAGATGCACCTGACCCCGATCGTCAGCGACGCGGCCGACGACCTGCACGCCCTCGACCCGGAGCGCGGCGTCAGCTGCGGCACCGTGACGCTGGACACCTCGGGCGGCGGCCCGGCGCGGCTGGCATACGCCGAAGGGCCGCTGCCGTCGATCACGCTGAACGGCGACGCCTCGCGCCTGCGCCAGGTCGTGACGAACATCGTGGGCAACATCCACCGCTACACCCCGGAGGACTCGCCGGTGGAGGTGGGGCTGGGCACGCTCACCGCGTCGATCGGACCGGAATCGCTGGCGCGCATGCCGGCGACCGAGCAGTCGTTCCGCCACTTCCTGGAGGCCGTCGAGGTCGGCCAGTCGATGCAGATCGGCATGAACTACGCCGTCATCCAGATCGTCGACCATGGCCCCGGCGTGCCGGACGACTCGCGCGCCCGCATCTTCGAACGCTTCTACACCGCCGACCCCTCGCGCGCCCGGCAGAAGGGCGGCACCGGCCTGGGCATGGCCATCGTGCTGTCGGTGGTCAAGGCCCACCGCGGGTTCATCTGCGCATCGCAGACGCCCGGCGGCGGCCTGACCATCACCGTCGTGCTGCCGATCGGTCCCGTGGAGCCGCAGCCGAGGCCGGGCGCCCAGACCGACGGCTCCGGCCGTGCGCCCAAGCCGGCGAAGGCCGCGAAGGCCGAGAAGCGCTCCCGCCGGGCGAAGGGCTGAGCCGCGGCGTCACGCCACGGGCGCACCGACCTGGTTGTACGCTAGACTATATCTTCGGTTTGGATTAGCACGCGGACACGAGGGTCCGCGTCGAGGACAGTGAAGAGGTGTGACATGCCCAGCGGACGAGTGCGTTGGTTCGATGCGAAGAAGGGGTACGGCTTCATCATGACCGAGGAGGGGCATGACGTGTTCCTCCCCGCGTCCGCCCTGCCGGCCGGCATGACCACGCTGCGCAAGGGCGCCAAGGTGGAGTATTCCGTCGTCGACGGCCGGCGGGGGCCGCAGGCCATGGGCGTGCAGCTGGTCGCGTCCGCGCCGTCGCTGGTCAAGGCCACCCGTCCGAAGCCGGACGACATGGCCGCCATCGTCGAGGACCTGATCAAGCTGCTGGACGGCGCGGGCAACGACCTGCGCCGCCACCGCTACCCCTCCTCGGCGGAGAGCAAGAAACTGGCCACGCTGCTGCGTGCGGTGGCCGACAATTTCGACGTACAGGACTGACATATGCCGGATACGATGCTGGACCCGCAGACGATCGCCAGGGCCGTGGCCTGCGCCGCGGCCGAGGACCCCGACCTGGTCGGGGAGTTCGTCGACGCCATCGCGCTGGACGACGGCGTGACCGATTTCCGTTTCGCCTCCGCGCAGCGCGGCTACGAGGGGTGGCAGTGGTCGGTGACCCTGTACCACGACGAGGAGCTGGACCGCTGGACGGTGAACGAGACCTCGATGGTGCCCGCCGACGGCGCTCTGCTGCCGCCGCAGTGGGTGCCGTGGAAGGACCGTCTGGAACCCACCGACCTGTCGGTGACCGATTCCATCGGCACCGAGGCGGACGATCCGCGGCTCGAGGGCGGCTTCCGGCGCACCGAGCCGGCGGAGGTCGGGTCCGACGGCGCCACTCCGGAGGAGGACGACGACCTGACCCGCCCGATGCAGGTCCGCGGCGGCGCACGCGCCCGGTCGGGCGACGCCGCCGACGCCGCGGAACCGGGCGACGGGGCCGGCGGGACCGACGGCATGGCCGAGACCGCGGACGCCGCGGGCGGCGAGGCCGCCGCAGGCGATGCGGCGGGGGATGAGGCCGGGGGCACGACCTCCGTGCTGGACGTGTCGGACGCCGTCGAGGAGTTCGACCTGTCGCGCCGCCACGTGATGAGCCCGCTCGGCCGCTCGCAGACCGCGAAGCGCTGGTACGAGGGGCCGCGCGGGCCGAAGTCGCTGTCGACCAAGACGGCGGCCGGCCACACCTGCTCGACCTGCGGGTTCTTCGTGCCGCTGAAGGGCGAGCTCAACCTGCTGTTCGGCGTGTGCGCGAACAAATGGAGCCCCGACGACGGCCGCGTGGTCTCGCTCGACCACGGCTGCGGCGAGCATTCCGAGATCGAGCCGCCCGAACCGACTCATCTGTGGGTGCAGTCCAAGCCGGCGTTCGACGACCTGCATATCGACATCATCGCCCAGGCGCCGCGCGAGGAGAGCGCCGAGATCGAACTCATCGAGCGCAGCCGCGACCGCGACGAGGACGAGGCCACCGACGAGGACATCGACGCGAACGTGACCGCCGAGGACGACGAGCCCGAGCACGACGACGCCGAGGGGCCCGAGGTCGAGGAGACGCTGTCCATCGCGGACGGGTCGGACGACGGCCGCGCCGATGCCGACGCCGGCGACTCGGAACCTGGCGATTCGGAATCCAGTGACCCGGAATCCGACGGCCCGCAATCCGACGGCCCGGAGGGCACCGATGACGACCGGAACGAGGCCGATGGCGAGGCCGAGTCCGGCTCCGCGTCCGACGATGCCGAGACCGATTCGGTGTCCGATGGCGCCGGCACGGAACCCGGTGTCGCGGCCGCCGGGGACCTCTCCACGGGCGGCGAATTCGACATGGACGACGGGTCCGACGGCGATGGCGATGCGGCGGACGGTGCCGCTGCCGCCGAGGAATTCGCCGACGAGGTCGCCGAACCGACCGAAGCCACAGGCGATGACAAGGCCGTACCGAACGACGAGACGGCCGACGGCGGGGCCGAGACGGTCGGACAGCCGGCTGACGGCGATATGGCCGACGGCGGAACCGACGGCGAGACCGCATCGACCGAACGGCCGGTGGAGGGTGACGCGGACGGCGCCGCCGACGCTCACGAGCCGTCCGACGAGACGCAGGACGCCCAGCCGGAGGCCGCCGAGACCGGTCAGGGCGACGCCGGGGAGCCGGTTGACGGCGAACCGATTGCGACCGAGGCCGAACCGCAAGCCGACGATGCAACCACCACCGCATCGGATGACGGGGAGCCGGCGGGGGAGCAGTCCCAGGAACCGGCGCCGGAGGCAACGCCCGCCGAAACCGATGAAACCGCCGAAACCGACAGCGCCGAGGCAACGGCAACGGACGAACAGGCCACGGCCTGAGGAAGCGCCGGCCGATTCGGGCACGCCGATGCCGGCGCGGCCCGGACCGGCCGGCGCTTCGGAGCCGACCGGCCGACCGTGTGCCGATCTACGGGAAACGGCCGTGCATCCGCAGAAGCGCGGACGCACGGCCGTTTCGTATGCCGTGCCGCATGCCTGGCGCGCCGAGGCGGGCGTCAGTGCACGACGGTGACCGTGCACTCGGCGCAGTTGACCACCTGCTTGGACACCGATCCGAGGAAGTGCGCGTCGAGCCCGTGCAGGCCGCGCGAACCGACCACCAGATGCCGGGCGTAGCGCGAGGCGCTGATCAGCCCCTTGACGGCGGGGATGTGGAAGGCATGGGCGTGCACCTCGACGTCGTCGGGGACGCCCGCCTGCGCGAGCATGTCCGCGACGATCCGCTCGGCGTGCCGCTGCCCCTCGCCGACCGGCGCGATCGCATGCTCGTAGCCGGGCACCTCGTCGAGGTCGCGCATCTGCCAGCAGAACAGCACATGCAGCGGGATGCGGTGGACCTGCGCGAACTCGGCGGCGAACGCCAGCGCATGCGCGGAGGTCGGGGAGCCGTCCACGCCGACGACCACCGGCCGCGGCCGCCCGTCGTTCTCCGCCCCGTCATCGCGGCGGGGATGCGAGGCGCCGGGCGCGAGCGCCTCGGCGATGTCGTCCTGCACGCTGCGCTCCTCGTCCGCGATGCGCACGATGGTCACCGGCACCTGCGCCGACTCGGCGAGCGAGGCGGACAGCGAGCCCATGAACCAGCGCAGCACCGGGCCCATCGAACGGCGGCCCACGACGATCTGGTGCGCGTTCGCGCCGATCTGCAGCAGCGCCGACGTGCCCGAGGCGTGCACCGACGTCAGGCGCAGGTTCCCCGGATCGAAGTCGAAGCCCTCGCAGGCGGCGTCGACCCAGTCTCGCAGCCGCTGCACGATGTCGCGGCGCATGCGCTCCCACGCCTCGTCGCCGTCGGGCTCGGAACCCATGTCCCAGGAGTGGGTCCACCCGAACACGGCGTTGACCTGGCGGCCGGTGGCCGCGCCCTCCCGCAATGCCCAGCGCAGCGCGCAGAACGACTCGTCGGAGCCGTCCACGCCGACGACGATGTCGGCCCCGACGCCTGCGCCGTTCCTGTCGTTCCCTGTCATATCGGCCTCCTCACCTGCGGACCATGAGACCAGCTTAGCCGCTTCTTTTGCGTTCACAGCGCAATTCGCGCCGCGTCCGGCGCAAACGTCACCGCGAATCGGTAAAGTGGGGTGGACATCAAGATTGGAAGGACAAGCATGTTCGAACGGTTTACCGACCGTGCGCGGCGCGTGATCGTGTTGGCGCAGGAGGAGGCGCGAGCCCTCCAGCACAACTACATCGGCACCGAACACCTGCTGCTGGGCCTGATCCGAGAAGGAGAGGGCGTCGCCGCCAAGGCGCTCGCCGCCAAGGGCGTGACGCTGGACGACACCCGCAAGCAGGTCGAGGAAATGATCGGCAAGGGAAGCGCCGCACCCAACGGTCACATCCCCTTTACCCCGCATGCCAAGCAGGTGCTTGAGCTGAGCCTGCGCGAGGCGCTGCAGCTCGGGCACAGCTACATCGGCACCGAACACATCCTGCTGGGCCTGATCCGCGAGGGCGAGGGCGTCGGCACCCAGGTGCTGATCAAGATGGACGTCGACCTCGGCGAGCTGCGCAGCGCCACCATTGACCTGATCCGCGGCAGCTCCGCGGGCGGCGACAAGGGCAAGGGCGATCTGGCGAACGCCGGCGGCGTGCAGGACAAGCGCAGCCAGACCGGCTCCGCGATCCTCGACCAGTTCGGCCGCAACCTGACGGCCGAGGCGGCCGAAGGCAAGCTCGACCCGGTCATCGGGCGCACCAACGAGATCGAGCGCGTGATGGTCGTGCTCTCCCGGCGCACCAAGAACAACCCGGTGCTGATCGGCGAGCCCGGCGTCGGCAAGACCGCCGTCGTCGAGGGCCTCGCGCAGAAGATCCAGGCCGGCGACGTGCCCGAGACGCTCAAGGGCAAGCAGGTGTACTCGCTCGACCTGGGCTCCATGGTGGCCGGTTCGCGCTACCGCGGCGACTTCGAGGAGCGCCTGAAGAAGGTGCTCAAGGAGATCAAGACCCGCGGCGACATCGTGCTGTTCATCGACGAGATCCACACGATCGTCGGCGCCGGCTCGGCCGACGGCGCGCTCGGCGCGTCGGACATGCTCAAGCCGATGCTGGCCCGCGGCGAGCTGCAGACCATCGGCGCGACCACGACCGACGAGTACCGCAAGTACATCGAGAAGGACGCCGCGCTGGAGCGCCGCTTCCAGCCGATCCAGGTGGCCGAGCCGACGATCGCGGAGACCATCGAGATCCTCAAGGGGCTGCGCTCGCGCTACGAGAACCACCATCGCGTGACGATCACCGACGGCGCGCTGCAGTCCGCGGCCGAGCTGTCGGCGCGGTACATCCAGGACCGCAACCTGCCGGACAAGGCCATCGACCTGATTGACGAGGCCGGCGCGCGCCTGCGCATCAAGCGCCTGACCGCCCCGCCGGAGCTCAAGGAGCTCGACGCGAAGATCGCCAAGATCTCCGCCGAGAAGGACCAGGCGATCAAGGACCAGGACTTCGAGAAGGCCGCCGAGCTGCGCGACAGCCAGGAGAAGCTGGAGTCGGAGCGCAAGGAGAAGGAGCAGGCCTGGCGCGAGGGCGAGTCCGACGTCAAGATGGTCGTGGACGAGGACGTGATCGCGCAGGTGATCTCGCAGTCCACGGGCATCCCGGTGTTCAAGCTCACGCAGGCCGAGTCGAAGAAGCTGCTGGGCATGGAGACCGAGCTGCACAAGCGCATCATCGGGCAGGACGAGGCGGTCTCCGCCCTGTCGCGCTCGATCCGCCGCACGCGCGTCGGCCTGAAGGACCCCAAGCGTCCGTCCGGCTCGTTCATCTTCGCCGGCCCGACCGGCGTGGGCAAGACCGAGCTGGCCAAGGCGCTGGCCGAGTTCCTGTTCGACGACGAGGACGCCCTGATCCGCGTCGACATGTCGGAGTTCTCCGAGAAGTACGCGGCCTCGAGGCTGTTCGGCGCGCCCCCGGGCTACGTCGGCTACGAGGAGGGCGGCGAGCTCACCGAGAAGGTGCGCCGCAAGCCGTTCTCCGTCGTGCTGTTCGACGAGATCGAGAAGGCCCACCCGGACATCTTCAACACGCTGCTGCAGGTGCTGGACGACGGCCACCTGACCGACGGCCAGGGCCGCAAGGTGGACTTCAAGAACACGATCATCATCCTGACCACGAACCTGGGGTCGAGCAACATCGCCAAGTCGGCCAATACCGGCTTCAGCCTGGGGGCGAACACCGAGTCGAGCTACCAGCGGATGAAGGACCAGGTGAGCACCGAGCTCAAGCAGCAGTTCCGCCCCGAGTTCCTCAACCGCCTGGACGACATCATCGTGTTCCGCCAGCTCACCGAGCCGCAGGTGCGCCAGATCGTCGACCTGGACGTGGCCAGGCTCAACGACCGGCTGTTCGACCGCCACATGTCGCTCGAGCTCACCGACGCCGCGAAGGACCTGCTCGCGCAGAAGGGCTTCGACCCGCTGCTCGGCGCCCGGCCGCTGCGCCGTGTGATCCAGCGCGACATCGAGGACGCCATCTCGGAGAAGATCCTGATGGGCGAGCTCGAGGACGGGCAGCGTGTGATCGTCGACGCGGAGGGCGAGGGCATCCTCGGCGAGTTCACGTTCCGCAGCGAGCGGTTCGAGGATGCGCCGCAGGGCGATGCCGGCTCCGACGCCGCGGCCCCGCAGACCGAACTGGTCGGCGCCGTGGAACCGGCCGACGGTGCGGATCCGGCGCCCGCCGAGGGGGCTTCCGAGGCGTAGCCGCCGGTGGCAGACCGCGCCCCGGGACGTGCGCGTGCTCGGGGTGTGCGACCGAATTGTCCATGTGATTGCGGACCGTGACGCATCGTCGCGGTCCGCAATCGCGTATTCCGGCCGTCTCGGCATATGGCGCGAACGCCGGGGAAGCCGTTCCCGCAGCCGGGGCGAGCGGCCGGGCCGAAGCCGGGCGACCGGAATCCGTATGACGGCAGCGTATGACGGCGCGCCGAAACGACTGGGGTGGACGGTTCCGAAGAACCGTCCACCCCAGTCGTTTCGGTTGTCGTCCCGCCGTATCGTGACGGGAACGACGGGCCCGGATCAGTGGATCGCGTTCAGCCACTGCTCCTTGGTGGCCTTCTCCGCCTCGAGCGCGGCCTTCTTCGCGGCGTCGGTCTCGGCGGCGATCTTCTGCTCCAGCTCGGCGAGCTGCGCGGTCAGCTGCACCTCGAAGCTCGACTTGCGGGCGTCGGCCTCCGGGTCGGACTGCTTCCACGCCGCGTCCTCGACGGCCTTGATCTGACGGTCGATGGCGTCGAGGCGGCCCTCGATGCGGTGCATGGCGTCGCGCGGCACGTAGCCGATCTGGTCCCACTCCTCCTGGATGGCGGCCAGCGCCTGGCGGGCCTTCTTCGCGGCGGCCTCGTCGGCGACCGGCAGCAGCGCCTCGGCCTTCTTGAGCAGCTCCTCCTTCTTGGCGAGGTTCTCCTTCTCGGTCGAGCTGATCTGGTCGCGGTCGGCCTGACGCGCGTTGAAGAACGTGTCGGCGGCCTCGCGGAAGCGCGCCCACAGGGCGTCGTCCTCGTTGCGGCCCGCGCGGCCGGCCTTCTTCCAGCGGTCCATGAGCTCGTTGAACCTGCGCGAGGTCTCGCCCCACGCGGTGGAGTCCTTGATTTCGTTGGCCTCGGCGATGATCGCCTCCTTGGCCTCGCGGGCCTGGCTGCGTTCGTTGTCGCGCGCCTGGGCCCACTTGCGGCGGGCCTGGTTGAACGTCGTGCGGGCCTGGGAGAAGCGCTTCCACAGGGCGTCGGCGTCCGCCTTGTCGATGCGGACCGTGGTGCGCTGGTGCTCCTGCCACTGGTCGAACAGGGCGCGGAACTTGTCCGCGGTCGAACGCCAGTTCGTGTTGTCGCCCAGCGACGCGGCGAGGGCCTCGGCCTTCTCCACGATCGCGGTGCGCTCCTCGACGGCCTTGGCGACGGCGGCCTTGCGTGCCTCGGCGATGGCGGCCTTCTTGGCGGCGGCCTCGGTCTTCAGCTCCTCGTACTGCGCCTTGAGCGCGGCGACGTCGCCGACGACGGCCGGCTCGACGGTCTCCTCGGCCAGCGTCTTCAACGTGTCGTCGATCTCGCGGGCCTTGACGTTCGCGGACTTCAGACGGTTGGCGAACAGGTCGAGCTTGGCCTTGAGGTCGAGGTAGCGGCGGGCGTACAGCGCCAGCGCCTCGTCCTTGGAGACGTCGGGGAACTGCCCGACCTCGCGCTCGGCCTCGCCCTCGCGCACGAACACGGTGCCGTTCTCGTCCACGCGGCCGAAGGCCTCGGCCGCCTCGACGTCGGCCTGCGAGTAGGTGACGGCCGCGGACTTGGGCGCATGGCGCTGCGGCTTCTTCGCGAAGGCGGCGGGGGAGGGCGCGTGCGGCTTGGGCATCGAC